>NZ_JBVIJT010000001.1:0-782114 GCF_055581265.1 Streptomyces sp. NPDC031466 | reverse complement strand
CCACATGCACAACCTCGCCCTCGCAGCGTGATCAGACCGCCCCCAGAGCGGCCCTGACCTGCCCGGACGCAACCTTCTGCAACACGCTTTAGGGCCTGTTGCGAAAGTGGCGCGGTCGCCCGAAGGGCGGCCACGCGGCAGGCGCCGCTTCGTATCAGGTTCCGGAGGACCGCTGTCCCTGGGAGCCGTGGGCTGCGAGCGGAAGACTGCGCAGCGACAGTGCGCTCGGCGCTGGCAGCGCTCCGTGGGCCGCCTCGGCGCGGAACGACTGGAGCAAGTACGCCACCAGACGCCGGGACGCCGCACGGTCACCCGGCAGCGCGGTGACGAGACCGCAGTGGGCCAACAGGGCCACGGCAAGGTCGGAGGGGTGGAAGTCGGCCCGCAGCACGCCCGCCGCCTGCGCCCTGCGGACCAGGGTAATGAAGTCCCGCTCGACCTGTTCCCCGAACCTCGTGTGTTCTCGCGTGCTGTCCGGGTAGGCCGCGACGAACGCCGCCGGGAAGCCCCGTTCCTCCCGTTGCAGTTCGCAGACCGTCTCGACCAGTTGCTGGAAGCCCTGCCACGGATCGGGGTCGGCCAGCGCCTCGGTGAGCGCCCGAGCGCAGGTGTCCATCTGGTACGCGAACGCGGCCCGCACCAGGGCGTCCCGCGTCGGGAAACGCCGGTACAGCGTCGCCACGCCCACCCCCGCCCGTCGGGCCACGGTCGCCATGGGCGCGTCGATACCGTGCTCGGCGAAAACCAGGCGGGCAGCCGAGAGGATGCGCCGCCGGTTGCGCCGGGCGTCCGCGCGCAGACCGTCCTGCCCCGCGATCCGAGAGGATTCCCCCACCGCTGTCTCTCACCTCCGGTCAAGTGGACGATCTCGTCCGTTTGCCAGCCTACGCTCGGCGCCACGATCCCCCACAGGGCCACTGGTGGCGAAGGTGAGAGCGCAACGATGAACGACCGCACGATGAAAGCCGTACTGTTCGACCGCTTCGGCGGCCCCGAGGTGCTGTATGTGGGCCGGGTGCCACGTCCCGGACCGGCACCCGGCGAGGTCCTCGTGCGCGTGCGCGCGTTCAGCGTGAACGGCGGCGAACTGGCGGTCCGTTCCGGTCGGGTCCGCCTCGTCACCGGCCGGAAGTTCCCGCAGCGCGTCGGGCTGGACTTCACTGGCGAGATCGCCGCACTCGGCACCGGCGCGACCGGCGTAGCGGTCGGCGACCAGGTGTGGGGCGTCCTGGGCCGCGGCTCCGGATTCGGTAGCGCTGCCGAGTACGTGACGGTACGGCCCGAGCGGCTCGGCCTGGTCCCGGACGGGCTGGACCTCGTGGCCGCTGCCGCGCTGCCGGTGGCCACCACTGCCGTCACGGCCCTCCGCGACAAGGCCGCACTGCGCCCCGGTGAACGGCTGCTTGTACGGGGCGCGGCGGGCGGCGTCGGCAACGCCGCCGTCCAGCTGGGACAGGCGTACGGTGCCGAGGTCACGGCCCTGGCCCGCGCTGCCAACCTCGACTTCGTCCGTACGCTCGGTGCCCACCACGCCGTCGACCACCGGACCGTGTCTCCTGCGGAACTGGGACTGTTCGACGTGGTGCTCGACACGGCGGGCCGCGACCTGCGTACCGTGCGGCGGATGCTGAAGCCGGGCGGACGCATGGTCACCATCGCCCTCGACCTGACGCGGCCCGCCGCCTCGCTGGGCTATATCGCGGCCAGCGCCGTCCACGGACGCGGCCGGGTGCGCTTCTTCAGCGGCAACCCCGAACGTGCGCTCTTCGACGACCTCGCCCGCCAGGTGACAGAGGGGAGGCTGCGGCCGGCGGTGGACACGGTCTTCCCGCTGAAAGAGACAGCGGCCGCACACCGGGCGCTGGAGGCGGGCGGTGTGCGGGGCAAGTACGTGGTCAGGGTCGACTAGGGTTTGTTGGGAAGGTGCTGGTCACAGCCACTCGTTGAGGACTGCAACCAACACGGTCGCCTCGTAGCGGACGGCGAGCTTGTCGTATCTCGTGGCCACGGCCCGGTGGCGCTTGAGGCGGTTGATCCCGCACTCGACGGCATGCCGCTCACGTAGTCGGTTTTGTCGAACTTCGGCGGCCGACCGCCTCGGGCACCGAGCTTCTGGCGGTTGCGGACGCGGTCGGCGGGGACCGGGATAGTCGCCTTGATCCCGCGTCTGCGCAGGTAGGCCCGGTTGCGGCGGGAGTCGTACGCTTTGTCGGCCCGCACCCGGTCCGGCCGCCTGCGGGGCCTGCCCGGACCAAGGCGAGGTACCCGGATGGCTTCCAGGACCGGCTCGAATTGCGGCGAGTCACCCCGCTGGCCGGCTGTGATCACGACGCTCAGCGGCTTCTGCCCCTGCTCGACGGCAAGGTGGATCTTGGTGGTCAGCCGCCTCGGGAACGTCCGAGACCATGGTCGGCCGGCTCAACGGCAATGCCGCCGGGCGGTTCCTTTTGCAGATCCCCTTTTTCGAGGCCCCGGCGGCGTGCTGGTGGGCCCGGCAGACGGTGGAGTCGATATTCACGTCCCAGGTGATCAGGCCCTTCGCGTCCGCCTGAGCTTGGAGCTGAGTGACGAACCTGGCCCAGGTGCCATCGCGCTGCCAGCGCCGGAACAGGTCGTAGACCCGCTCCCAGGGCCCGTAGCGTTCCGGCACATCACGCCAGGGAGCACCGGTACGGGTCCGCCACCGAATGCCGTCTATCAGCTGCCGTCGCGTCCACACCGGCGGACGGCCCGGCTTGATGCCCTGCGGCAACATCGCTACCCGTCTCCCCGACACGGACCGCGACCTCGCCGGCCATTTGCTGGCGTTCGCGTCGTGAGCCATCGCGGCGTGCAAGCTCGGTGGCGGTGAGACGCCGGGTAGTAGCGCCCTACTGCGGATGAGTCTCCTCGACCACCCAGGACAGGTACGCCTCCGACCCTCCGGTCACAGGCAGCGTGATCCACTGGGGGACGTCATACGGATGCCTTTCGTGCAGCCATGCCTCCAGTGCCGGGAGACGGTCCGTAGTAGTCATGTACGAGATCCGCCACTCCTGCGCTGTCTCGACCTCCCCCTTCCACCAGTAGAAGGCGGTGATCGGCGCATCGATGTGAACGCCCGCTGCCAGTTTGCTCTCGACCGCTCCCCGGGCCAGCGCCTTCGCCTGGCCCTTGTCGTCGCTGGTCGTCTGCGCGATCACAATCTCGTGGGCCATGCAATTGCCTCTCCAGCGCGGGTACCTCGACCCTACCCAGCCGTCCAGCGAATGCCGACAGCCGGTCGCATCGCGGTCGGCCTTGCGTGTGCCATCGCTGGGGACCAAACCTGGGGACCAGTGCCACGTGCACGCATTTTCGTGCCGCTTGGGCGCCTGGGGAGTAAGCGAGAAGAAGTTGAGTGCCAACAGCTTTGGCCTCGGCGGCGAGAGAGCCGAGTCCCGCGTATGCGGCGATGTGTGTCAGTCCTCGGCTCTAAGCTGGCGAGGCGGAGGATTGGGGGAGGTCATGCAGGAATACTCGTGGGCTGATGTGCCGCTCGGACCGTTTGAAGGCACGCGGATCACGCTGTACTCAGCCCGGGGGAAAAACGCCAGACTGCACGTTGCCAGAGCATGCAGGCAGCTTCGTACGTCTGACGTGAAGACCGCACAGGTCGCTTTGGATGCGGAGGTGATGGGACGGCTGTGCTCTCGCTGCACGGAGCGGGGATCGTGGGCACGGCCGACGACCGCGTTGGGGATGTTCCTCCGGGCGCTCGGCGGAGTGGGCCTGCTCCATCAGCTGCAGTCCTACACCGAACCTGACGAGGACGAGTGCTGGACACAGGAAGAGGTACAAGCTGCCGCTGAAGTCCTGCGTTCGGATGCGGAGGCGACGGATGACGGCGGGGAGGACGTGCGCGAGGACGCGGAGCGCCTGCAGGGGCTGGTCTTCTCCTACTGGCACGGGGCGGCGGAGAGCCTGCACCGGGCTCAGTCCATCCTCGCCTCCTTCCCTTGGCTTGAGGACTGGGCGCAGCGGGCGTTGGAGACGAAGGCGGAGTTCCTGGAGACCTTGCGCTCTCAGGCGGCCCTGTTCGTCGAGCCGGCGGGACTGCTCGTGGCTGCGGCGGCGGCAGCGATGGAGCGGCCCCGGCTTTCCGGAGAGGACCCGGCCTTCGCGGTACTGGGCAGCAGCGACAAGATCTCCACGGCGCTGAACGCGCTGTGGCGTCGGTGGCAGGGTGCGGCCGAGAGTAGTTGGGTGGGGTCTCCAGCTCGCTCGTACATGTCTCACTACCTTGTGCAGGGCATCCGCAGCAACCGGAAGGGTCATGACGATGCGCTGGCTGGGGCGGCACGTCTGATCGACTCCTGGGAGGCCCAGGCTCGCGCTCTGGCTGCATCGGCTGAGGGCAAGCCGACGCAGCGTGTCACCGCGCGCCTGCCCGAGGCCACTGAGGAGACGGCACGAGGGGTGCGGGGAGGACTGCTCGAAGGGCTGGATTCGTGGACGCAGGGTGTCGTGGCCACGTGGGTCGTGGGCGCGGACTGGGGGCGCCGTACGCTCACGCTTGACGTTCCTGCCCTCATCGCGGAAAGGCTGCACGCCCCGTCCAGTGACGTGGCGTGCGAACCGCCCCGCGAAGAGGCCGATGCGATCGAACCTAGTCGCACCCCAGCTGATCGGCCGAGTTCAATCCGCCCCGGGGTCTTCGACGACACCCCGGTCTTCGACCGGCAACCTGTCACTGCCGAACACATCCGCGTACTGCGGACCTTCACTCGCAGTTCTGACGAGCTCTACATTGTCGTCTCGGTGAGTGGCGGAGTCGAAGTCCTGCCTCTTGACGTGGTGGAGAGGAGGCTTGGGCAGGGGTGGAGCGGAGTTCTCGTCGCAGGTGCCTCCGATCTTCCGGAGAGCCTGATCGGAACGTGGGCTCAGGCCGCCAGCTCCGAGCTCGAGGCGGGCGGGAGCCAGTGGACGGGTGGTTGCAGTGACGCTCACGATCTGCACTTCGGCGAAGAGTTCGGAGGCATCGACGGTGCGCGTCAGACCGTTCGCCGCACCTACTTCGACGCCGATCGGGCACGCAACCTACGCCTGCTCGCCTTGACGCGAGGAGTGCACGATCTGCGAACCCTCGACGCAGGCAGCGAGCGGATGCTGCCCTTGGCCGTGTGGGAGGGGACGCTCGCCAGCGACCGGCTGGACCTCGCGCCCTTCAGGCAACCCGGTGCTGACCGGTGGCACCGTGGTAGCGGTCTTCCTCTGGGGCCTTTGGCTGTAGCCCAGATCTACACCACGAACGCGGATCCGCAGATCGAAGGAAAGGGCCACTCACCTCTGTGCCGTCACGCCAGGGAACGCGGTGTCGCAGCCAACGACGATCTTCTGACCGTCACTGACCTGCTTGCGAGAGACGACTTCGACTGGTGCGGCAAGTGTGGCGGTTACGCCGTACGCAGGCTGACCGACAGCCAGGTCTCGTTCTACCGTGCCGCCCACCGACTCCACGCCATCACAGGGCAACTCGACCGGGGCAGGAGTCACGACGATGCTGACACGGTGCTCTCACAGCTGGAGGAACTGGCGGATTGGAAGCCGATCGACGAAGAGGGCTGGTACACCAGC
Source organism: Streptomyces sp. NPDC031466 (assembly GCF_055581265.1). Lineage (NCBI taxonomy): Bacteria > Bacillati > Actinomycetota > Actinomycetes > Kitasatosporales > Streptomycetaceae > Streptomyces > Streptomyces sp. NPDC031466. The sequence goes on along the minus strand of NZ_JBVIJT010000001.1, from coordinate 776,519 downwards.
GATTCCTGGCGGTGGCACGAGGCCATCAGGAACCTCAAACGTAAGGTCGAGAGGGCCCGTCGGGACGAGATCTCCTGAGATGTCGGATGGGGATCGGGATCCTCCACGAGAGGCTGATCCCTCTGGTCTGCGTCATTGCCGTGGGGACCAGTTGGGGACCACACGGTGCTCGCGCACCTGAACAGCGTGCGCGGAGATGCACGTTCCGCATCCTGGTCTTGCCTGATATGTGCAGGTAGTTCCTGTGGTCCTCACTCCTGGGGGTCAAGGGGTCGCAGGTTCAAACCCTGTCGTCCCGACTCGAAAGAGTCGCAGATCAGGGGCCGTTTCAGAGCAATCTGAAACGGCCCCTGATCGTTTTGGGGGCAGTGGGGGGCCAGCTCCCTTGGCCGTGTCGGCGGGTGACCGCGAGCGGGTCCGGACCGGGTGAGTCCCGAGTGCTCGTACCCGGAACCGAGCGGACCCGCGCGGTCAAGCGGCAGATGACGGTTCGCGCCTGGTCATGTGGAGACGGGGGTCTCGGCCGCAGGCTTGGGAGCGGTGCCGGCGGCGGTTCGGTGCCGAGACGGCCCGGCGGGCGGATGCAGTCGAAGACGACGTCGCAAGGGCGCCGGGAGCCACCAGTTGGCGCGCCCCGCCAGCTTCATGACGGCCGGCACCATCAAGGGGCGGATCACCACCGTGTCCAGAAGGACGGACAGGGCCACGGTGACAGCGATGATCTTCATCTGGAGGACGTCCGTCACCGCGAGCGCCAGCAGGACGACCAGAACCACGGCGGCAGAGGCGGTGAACAGTGGCGCTGCGGCCTGCAGCCCCTCAGCCGTGGCTCGGGCGGTGTCACGGGTGCGGCCGTACGCCTCGGTGATGCGGGCCAGGAGCAGGATCTCGTAGTCCATGGACAGGCCGAAAGCGAGAAAGAACGCGATGAAAGGCAGCATGAGGTCGGTGGTACCGGTGACGGTGAAGTCGCCCACCAGGTAACGCAGGTGGCCCTGCTGGAAGATGTGGACCATCGCACCGAACGTGGCCGTGAGACTGAGCAGGTTGATCAGCGAGGCCTTGAGCGGCAGGAAGAGGCTACGGGTGAAGACGACCAGCAGGGCCAGGGTCGCGAGGACCACGACGACCAGGGCTGCGGGCAGTCGCTGGAGGGCAGCGGCGCGGGTGTCGAGGAAGTCCGCCGTGGCTCCGCCGATGAGGACGGGAGCGGGGGCCGGCTGGGCGCGGATGGCGTGCAGGAGGTCGGCGGCGGCAGCACTGTAGGGCCGGGGTGTCGAGCTGATGGCCAGCCAGGTGCCGGACGGCAGGGTGAACCGCCGTACTGCCGCGCACGGGTGCTTCGCGGCCGCATCGGCGGCGGTGGGATCGCACCGGGCACCGACGGGCTTGCCGTCCACGTAGGTGCCGGTCGCGGTGCGCAGCCCCTGAACACCCGGAAGCTCGGAGAGACGGCGGGCGTAGGCGTCGAGCCGGTGTGCGGCATCGGGGTCGGCGGGACGCCGGCTGGGCAGGACGACGTCGATTTCGCTGCCTACCTGCGGGAAGCCGGAACGTAGGTCCTCCATGGCGGCGACGACGGGTGAGTCGGTGGGCAGAGCCCGTTCGTCGCTCAGGTCGAAGGTCACGTCACGGAACGGCAGCGCGAGCACGAGAAGCAGTGCACCGGTCAGCGCGAGGACGGCGAAGGGGTGGCGCATGACGGCCATGGCCAGGGTGTGCCAGCGGGCCGCGGATCGGGCGGCACGCCGACGGCGGGCGAGGAGGTCACGACTGGCCAGACGTTCGCCGAGGCAGGCGAGGGCCGCCGGGACGATCAGGACAGACGCCGCAGCGGCCAGCAGCACGACGCTGATGCCGGCCATCGCCAGGGAGTGCATCAGCGGGAGCGGCAAGAGGAGGAGGCCCAGCAGCGAGACGGCCACGACGCCTGCGGAAGTGAGGACGGTACGCCCTGCGGCGCCGACGGCTCGGACCACCGCCTCGGGGTGCGGGCGGCCGTCGGCCCTCTCCTCCCGATAGCGGGCGATGAGGAAGAGGCTGTAGTCCACGGCCAGGGCCAGGCCGACGGCTGTGGTGAGGCTGAGGGCGAAGGTGGAGACGGGCGTGACGGCGGCGAGGGCACGCAGGATCGCGGTGGTGCCGGTGATGGCGACGGCACCGACCGCGAGGGGAAGGACAGCTGCCGGGATGCTGCCGAACACCAGGAGGAGCACCACGAGGGTGACGGGCATGGCCAGCAGCTCCGTGCGCAGCAGATCCTCCTCGCTATGTCGCTGGAACGCGCGGGTGACGGCGGCCTCGCCCGCGGCCCGCAGTTCCAACGGCCCGTGCGGCGCGGCGGCGCCGGCCAGGACGTGTTCGGTGGCGTCGTGCCGGACCCGCTCGTCGGCATCGAGCCAGACGGCGACGAGGGCCGAACGGCCGTCGGCGGCGCGCAGCAGTACATCGGGCGAGGGCGGGGAGGTGGAAACGCGGGCGGTCGAACCAAGGGGACCGGTCCAGTAGGAGTCGACGCCGGTGACGCCGGGTACGCGGCGCAGGTCCTCCGCGAGACGGGTACCGGCGGTGCGCGTGGCCGGCTCGTCGACGGACCCGGTGGTGCGGGCCAGGAGCAAAAGGGGCGGCATGCCTCCGTGGGGTGACTGCGCCAACCGCTCGCGTACTTGGGCCGCCGGGGTGTTCTCGGCAAACCAGCCGCCGCTGCCCAAGTGTGCGGAGACTCCGGCGGACAGCAGGCCCGTGAGCACGACGAAGAGTGCGGCGACGACCAGGACGAGCCGGTTGCGGCGCGCGGCCCATCGGGCGAGCGCGGCGAGGGAGCCCGGGGTGTGCGAGCGGTCGGGGTGCAGGGACGGCTCGCACATCACGGTTGCCTCTCTACTGCAGGTGTAAGGGTCGGCGGGGCAGGGGGGTGAGCCCCTAGTGCGGGCCCGGCACGGTCAGAGCCGGTGCGGTCGAACTGGGCGTGGCCGGCGCCGGCACGGTCGGGGTCTGGTGGCCGAGGCGGATCAGGGCGCGGCGGGCGAGGTCGGTGATGCCTTGGGCGTTGAGGAATTCCAGGGTCGGCAGTTCGCAGCCCAGACGCCGGCGTGCGGCGACGACGGCTTCGACGGCCATCAGCGAGTCCAGGCCGAGCTGGTCCAGGCGGCGATCGCGGTCGAGCCGGGCGGGGTCGGTCTGCAGGATCTCGGCCAGAACCTGGGTGATGGCGTCCGCCGCCAGGGTGAGCGCTTCGTCGGGGGTGGCGGTGGCCAGGTGGTGGCGCAGCTGATCGGGTCCGTCGTCCTGGGGGGTGTGGAGAGGGATGAGACCGGCGAGGCGGGGGGTCTGCACGGCCGGCATCATGCTGCGGATCCGGGCCCAGTCGATCCTGGCGACGGCGGTGACGTCGACGTCCCGGGCGACCGCGTCGGTGAGGGCGGTGCAGGCCTCGGCGGGGGAGAGGTTGTCCAGACCGAGGCGGGCGAGCATGTCGGTGATGCCGTGGCGTGCGGCGTAGCCGGTGTCGCCGACGGCGCCCCAGGCCACGGTCGTACCGGTCAGACCGGCGGCGCGCCGGGCGCGGGTGAGTGCTTCGACGCAGGCGTTGGCGGCGGTGTAGTTGGCCTGGTAGGAGTTGCCGAACCAGGCGGTGACCGACGAGCAGGTCGCGAACAGGTGGAGGTCGCGGTTGCGGATGAGCGTGTCCAGGGTGGCCGCGCCGAGCATCTTGGGTCCCAAAACGGTGCGCAGACGTTCGTCGGTGAGTTCGGCCAGCGGCGCGTCGTCCAGGACCATCGCGGCGTGGATCACCCCGCCCAGGGGGAAGCCGTCGGCGTCGATGGTGGCGAGTGTCCGGCGCAGGTCCTCTTCGCGGGTGATGTCGGCCCCGTGGGCCGTGGCGGTGGCGCCGCGCTCGGCGAGCGTCTGGATCAGCTGGGAGGCGCCGGGGGTGTCGGGGCCCCGGCGGCCCAGGAGGGCGAGCCGGCGTGCGCCGTGGTCGACGAGATGGTGGGCGAGGGCTGCGCCGAGGCCGCTGAGTCCGCCGGTGACCAGGTAGGTAACGTGCGGGGAGAGCTGCAGGGGCGGGTGGACGCGCTCCAGGGCAGGGGGCTCCTCGAAGGTGATGATGACCTTGCCGACATGACGGGAGCGCTGCAGGACGCGCAGTGCCTCGCTGATCCGGGTGGCCGGGTAGGTCAGGTGCAGCAAGGGGCGGTAGGTTCCGTCCGCGATGAGCTGGGCCGTTTCGTCGAAGCAGGCCCCGGCCTGGGGCAGGCGGCCGGAGATGAGCTGGTAGGCGTCCACGCCGAAGAAGGCGATGTTGTTGGCGAAGGGCCGCAGTGCCAGGGGGGTTGAGGTGTAGATGTCGCGCTTGCCGAGTTCCAGGAAGCGTCCGCCCGGCCGCAGGAGTTCCAGGGTGCGGCTGATGGCCTCTCCCGCCAGGGAGTTGAGGACGACGTCGACGCCCTGCCCACCGGTGAGGTCGCGGACGTGCTCGGAGAAGTCCAGGGTGCGGGAGTCCAGGACATGGCGGACGCCGAGCATGCGCAGCAGGTCGCGTTTGGCAGGGGTGCCGGCGGTGGCGATGACGTGGACGCCGCGGGCCCGGGCGAGGTGGAGGGCGGCGAGGCCGATGCCTCCGGCGGCGCCGTGGACGAGGACCGTCTCGCCCGCCCGGAGACGTGCGAGGCGCTCAAGGGCGTGGTGGACGGTGAAGTAGACCACCGGCAGGGTCGCGGCTTCGGTGAACGACATGCCGTCGGGGATGGTTCCGACGAGACGGGCGTCGACACTCACGTGGGAGCTGAGGCTGCGGGGCGCGAGCGCGTAGACGCGGTCGCCCTTTGCCAGGTGGGTGACGTTGGCGCCGACCGCGGTGACCGTGCCGGCGCATTCCAGGCCCAGGGCCGGTCCGTCCGGCAGCGGTGTCTCCGCGCCCGGGGGCAGGAGGCCGACGGCGAGCATGACATCGCGGTAGTTGAGGGCGGCCGCCGCGACGGCGATGGTGACCTCGTCGTCGGCGGGCTGCTGCGGCCGGTCCGGGGTCCAGGTGAGCCGGGGGCGCAGGCCGGCGTCGTGCAGGCGCAGCGTGAAGGGCGTCGAGTCGGGGGCGCCTGGTGCGGAGCTGGAGGTGGGTCGGGGGACGGTACGCGGGACGAAGCGGCCGCCGCGGGTCAGGACGACTTCGTCCTCATCGGTGGGCTGGAGCAGTTCGGCCGCCAGGCGCCGCGCGTCGTGGGCGGGCCGGGACCCGGCGTCCAGGGAGATGCGGCGGACGGTCAGATGGGGGATCTCGTTCGCCAGGGATCGGGTGGCGCCCCACAGCGCCGCGTCCTGAGGAGCGCCCGGCCGTTCGGGGGAGGGGTGGATGCCGCTGGGCCGGGTGACGATCCACAAGTTGGCCGCGGCCCCGGTCGGGAGGAGCGAACCGGTTTCGGCGAGCTTCCGCAGCACACCGAGTCGGGCGACGGCTTGGTCGCACATTTCGGCGGGGCTGTCGCCGGGATGGGCGTCGAAGACCAGGACCGTGTGCGGGGGCTGTTGCTCCCCCGCGTCCTGCGCCCAGTGGCGAGGCGTCTGGTCCAGGTCGGCGACGCGGACATCGGCGCCCGCCTCGACGAGCACGTCGACGAGGTCGCGCAGCAGGTCGCCGTCGGGATTCTCCCCGGCCAGCAGCCAGCGCGCGGCCGGGGCGGCGGGCGGCGTGAGGGGGGCGAGGAGGGCGGTGGTGCGGGTCGCGCGGCGGGCGCAGAGCACCGAGTACTCAAGGTCCGCCAGGGCCTGGTCATGTCCGAGTTGGGCGACCTCGTCGAAGCCGCACTCGCGCAGCAGTGGTGCCCATGCCTCCCCCGGCAGCAGAGGGGAGTCCTCGCGCAACGGCGCGTCGGTGAAGTCCCAGAATCCCTCAAGGGTGCCGAAGCAGGGGGCCAGCAGACCGGGTTCGTGGGTCTCGTGGGCGAGGAGTTGTCCGCCGTCGGCGAGGAGGTGGGCGATGCGGGCGAGCGTCGCGCGCAGGTCTCGGGTGGCGTGCAGGACGTTGGTGGCGATCACCACGTCGAAGGAGCCCGCGGTGAAGCCCTGCTCGGCCGGGTCCTGGTTCAGGTCCAGGCAGCGGTAGTCGACGAAGTCGAAGTCGGCGAAGCGGGCCTTGGCAGGTGGGAAGAAGCCGGCGGACAGGTCGGTGAAGGTGTAGGCGGTGCGCTCGGGCGGCAGGTGGGGCAGGAGCAGGGCTGTGCTGCTGCCGGTACCGGCACCGACCTCCAGGACGCGCAGCGGCCGGTCCTCGGGCCAGGTGCGCACCTGTTCCCGTACCAGGGCCAGCAACAGCTGATTGTGGAAGCGGGGTTGGACGGCGTCGCTGTAGAAGTACTCGATCAGGTGGCGGTCGGGTTCGTCGAAGAGCAGCGTCAGTGGATCTTGGTTGCCGCGCAGGACATCGGCCAGGTGCAGACAGCACCGGCCGAACAGGGACGTCTCGATCGCGTGCTGGGGAAAGTCGCGTACGAGTTCCTGGAACAACTCCCTCGCCGAAGGGCCGTCGTTGTCGGGAAGGCGCCACCGGGCAGGGCGGCCGGCTGCGGCCTGCTGGGTCTGGCGCAGCAGACCGCGGGTGGCATGGGCAAGTAGCTCGGCCAGGCGGGCGTGGCGCGGTTGCATGCCGCCTGCCACCAGATCATCGGTGTCGAATTCGCTCTGCCCCGCCGGCAGCAGCCGGGCGAAGGCGTCGGCGGTCAGGCGTGCGCAGCACTCGCGTAGCCGCCGCAGCCCGGCTTCGTGCCCTTCCTCGCGCCAGGTCTTCTCCAGCCGGTCGCGGTGGGGGAGACACGCCTGCGCCAGGACGGTGGGCGAGGGCAGGGGGCCGGGCAGTGCCGGGTCGGCGGTCCCCGGAGCGGCGCGCAGCACGTTGACGAGGTGCTGCACGGGTTCGGTGGGGGTGTTGCCCATGCGGCGCAGTCGGCAGCCGGTGAGCTGGAGACAGATGTGGCCGTCGGTGTCGGACAGGGTGATGTCCCAGCACGTCTCCTGGGGGTTGCTCTCTCGCAGGCGTACGTGGATCAGGCCGCTCCGCGGCGGGGTGTGCCACAGACGCAAGGCTTCGACGGCGACCGGCAGAAACGGCAGGTACTCGCCGTCGACGCTGGTCAGGCAGCCGCCTGCCTGGAGTGCGCCGTCCAGGAGCGCAGGGTGGACGTGGTAGCCGTCGGCGGGTTCGCCCAGGGTGTAGGAGGCGAGGGCTTCCCCGTCGTGCAGCCGCAGCTCCGTGAGGACCTGGAAGGCAGGGCCGTACACGAGGCCGGCGCGCCGGGCACGGGCGTAGTGCTCGGCGCCGTCCATGGTGGTGTGGAGGCGCGAGCGCAGGTCGGCGAGGTCGACGGGGGGCGGCGTGGCGGCCAGCAGCCGTCGCACGCGGGCACGGGCGTACGGCTGCCAGGGCAGGTCGTCACCGGTACGCGCGGCAATCGTCAGGGCCTGGTCGCCTTCGCTGAGGGAGACCTGTAGGCGCACGTCGGCGGCCTCGTCGTCCCAGGGCACATCGAGGGCGCGGGTGATGAGCAGATGATTGACCTCGACGGGGGCGTCGTGGACGAGCCCGCCTGCGGCAAGGGCCATCTCCAGGTAGGCAGCGGCGGGCATGACGACGGAGCCTGCGACCCGGTGGTCGGCCAGCCACGGCAACCGGGTGGGCTCCACCAGGTTGGACCAGCCGGGCTGCTGCACGGGGACGCGTGCCCCCAGCAGAGGGTGTTGAACGGGGGTCGTCTCGCCGGAGACGCGCAGCCACCACTGGGGGTCGCCGTGCCAGTGCCGCTCGCGCTGCCAGGGATAGGCCGGCAAGTCGCTCGTGCGTCCGGGCCGAGGGAAGAAGGTTTCCCATTGGACTTGGGCGCCGGCGGCCAGTACGTGGGCCGCTGCGGTGTCGACGGCGGCAGGCCCCGGCACGGCCCGAGCACAGGTGGCCGTGACCAGTGCCGGTCGTTCCAGGCCCTTGATCGCCTTGCGCAGGTAGGGACGCAGGACGGGATGGGGGCCGATGTCGACGAAGATGTCGTGGCCGGCGTCGAGCAGCGTGTGCAGGGCGGGTCCGAACAGCACGGGCTCACGGACGTTGCGCCACCAGTACCCGGCGTCAAGGTCCTCGCCCGGGCAGAGGGCGCCGGTGACCGTCGAGACGAAGGGGAGAACGGTGGCGTCGGGACGCAGGCCCTCCAGGCAGGTGAGGAGGCCGTCCCGTACGGGGTCCATGGCTCGGCTGTGGAAGGCGTGGTCCAGCTCCAGCATGCGGAAGAAGACCGCGCGCAGCTCCAGGTCCGCGCCCAAGGCGCGGAGGTCTTCTTCGGGACCGCAGATGGTGACGTCCTGGTCGCCGTTGACGGCGGCGATCTCCAAACTGCCGGCATACGGGGCGAGTTCCTTGGTCGCCTCCTCCGCCGACAGGCCGACCGCGGCCATGCGGCCTCGGCCGCGGGTGGCTGCCTGAGCACGGCTGCGTTCGGCGACCACCCGGGCGGCGGCAGGCAGGTCGAGGGCGCCGGCGATGTGGGCTGCGGCGATCTCGCCGACGCTGTGGCCCAGGACCGCGGCCGGACGGATGCCGCGGGCCTCGAACAGTTCCACCAGAGCGATCTGGAAGGCGAACAGCAGCGGCTGGGCGATCTCGGTGGCCTCGATGCGCGCAGGGTCGGCCGCGGCCATCTCCTCACGCACCGACCAGCCCAGATGGGGCCGCAGAGCGTCATCGACCCGGTCGAGCGCTGCCCTGAAAACGGGCTCCTCGCGCAGCAGGTCCACCCCCATGCCGGCCCACTGGGAGCCGTTGCCGCCGAAGGCGAACACCACGCGGCCGTCCGTCACCGCCTGTTCCGTGGCGGTGGCGGCGGGCAGGGGCAGCGCCCCCTGGCCGACGGCTTCCAGGGCTTCGGCCGCCCCCCGGGCGGCGGAGGCCAGGACCACGGCCCGGTGCGGGTGCAGGGTACGACGGCGTGCGGCCGTCCACGCCACGTCGTAGAACCCTTCGGGGGTCTCCTCCCGCAGCCGCCGGGCCATGCGAACGGCCGCGGCCTCCAGCGCCTCCGGGGTGCGGGCCGAGACCACTACCGGCAGCACACCCTCAGGGAGCTCACTCGGATCGGTGACAGGGACAACGGGCGCGGTGGCCAGGACGACGTGGGCGTTGGAGCCTCCGAAGCCGAAGGAATTGACGCCGACGACCGGTCGCTGCCCGGCAAGGGGCCTGTTTTCGGTGCACGGATCGAGCTGCCAGCCCTGGAAGTCGATGTGCGGGCTGAGCGGCTGCGCGTGCAGGGTCGGCGGGATGCGGCGGTGCCGGAGGACGAGCAGGGCTTTCATCAGTCCGGCCATGCCGGAAGCGGCCTCCAGGTGACCGGTGTTGCTCTTGACCGATCCGATCGGCAGTGGCCCGATCGTGCGGCGGGTGCCCAGGGCGCGGCCGATGGCGTCGCACTCGATCGGGTCGCCCACCGGTGTGCCCGTGCCGTGGGCCTCCAGATAGGACAGGTCGTCGGCGCTCACGCCGGCCTGGGCGTAGACCCGTTCCAGCAATGCTGCCTGCGCCCGGGCGCTGGGAAGTGCCAGCCCGGTGGTGCTGCCGTCGCTGTTGACGCCGCTCGCCAGGATCACTCCATGGACGCGGTCGCCGTCGGCAAGCGCGTCGGACAGAAGTTTGAGGGCCACCACGCCCCCGCCCTCCGCACGCACGTAACCGTCCGCCTCCGACGAGAAGACACGGCAGCGGCCGGTCGGCGACAGCATGGAGGCGGCCGAGAAGCCGGTGAAGCCGAACGGACTGAGCAGGACGCTCACTCCTCCGGCCAGAGCCATCCGCGCTCGGCCCGTGCGCAGCGTCTCGCACGCCTGGTGCAGAGCGGTCAGGGCCGAGGAGCAGGCGGTATCCACCGTCATGCTCGGCCCGTGCCAGTCGAGCAGGTGGGAGATGCGGTTGGCGGCGTTGGTGGCCGCCAGCCCAGCCATCGAGTACGCGTTGGGCGCGTCACCGCCGGTGGACTGCAAGTCGGCGTAGTCATGACTCGACATGCCGACGAACACCGCCGTGTCGGAGCCGGTGGTGGTGATCTGGTCGATTCCGGCGTCGTCCAGGGCCTCGACCGCCATCTCCAGCAGCAGCCGGTGCTGCGGATCCATGCGTGCCGCCTCGCGCGGTGAGACCCGCTGGAAGTAGCCGTTGTCGAAACCGGTGACGTCCTGGAGGAATCCGCCCGCCGCTGTGTAGCTCTTGTTGCTCCTGCGCCGCTCGGTGTCGACGAACCGCTCGGGATCGAAACGGTCCGGCGGGACCTCACCCACCAGGTCACGACCCTCCCACAGGGCATTCCACAGGTCCTGCGGTCCGTCGATGCCGCCCGGTAGCCGGCACGAGAGGCCCACGATCGCCACGGCAGGCCTGTCAGGGTTTCTGGGGGCCACGGTCACGGAGTTCTCCCGGTGCACGAAAAAGAAGGGGGTGTGGGCAGCAAAAGATGCCTGCAGGCGCCGGCACATGAAGGGTGCTTTCGCCGCAGAAGACGCCGTGATCATAGGGAGAGCGGCGAACGGTTTTGCACGCGTCGCGGCGTGCGGGTGAAAGCCAGAAGCAATTCCGGAGCGCACAGGGGGTGAATTTGGCGGGTCCGGCGGCCCCGGGGCAGCTCCGCCCTTCACCCCTGAGCGTGAAGTTCGTGGCTCTCCCACGCCACTGACGTGCAGAAACGTCGTGCTGGCGTCAACCGGTCACCTGTCGATCCCGGAAGGGTGACGGCAGATAGGTGTCCCTTTGGGCCGCCGGTATGGTCACCGACGTCCTGAGCCCGTACCCATTTGCGGCTGCTCGCACGTCCACGGCAACGAACCTGTCATCGCCGCGCTTTCGCGTGCCGCGCCCGGCCGATGCAGGCCACTTCATGAGGCAGCCGCAACACTTTCGAAAGGTAGGCCATGAGCAGTTCACCGGTCGCCGTACCCGCCGTCCGAACCGATGTCACCGCTTGCGGCTGGTGGCGTCCATGCACCGTCCAGGTCATCGGCGCGGTGCCGGCGGGACAGCACGCGCTGCGGTCCTTCCTGGACCGCCTGGTCGCCTCCTTCGAGGTGCAGGGCCATACCGTCCTGGACCGTTCCCATGGCGATGTCGACCTGATGCTCATGTGCGGGCAGATCCCCGAGGGGCCGCAGCCTCTGCGGGAGAGGATCCCCGAGGGCTTTCCGCCGCTGAGTGCGCTGCTGCGCCAACAGCATGGCCTGCGCCGCAACCCCCGCCATGTCGTCGCCGTGGTCGAGGTGCCCGAACGACTCAGCGCACTGCCTCACGCAGAGGTGGTCGCCACCGCCCGCACGGCCATGGGCAGGCTCGGCGCGGCCAAGGTCCTGTTCGTGTCCCGCGGGGATGCTGCCGGTCAGGTGGGGGAGGTGACGTTCTGCAACATGGAGGGCGGCCATCCCACCGAGGTCACGGACATCGCCGACCGCATGCGTGATCGGCTGGTCACCGCGGCATGCGCCCGGCAGGTCGCCGAGGACTACGACACCATTCGCGACGCCATCACCGCCGAGGCGTGGCAGGCCGGCACCGCACCTGAGCAACTGGCGCGTGCCGGCCGACGGATGGGCGAGCTGGGACTGCTGCCGGCGCCGGTGAAGGTGTCCGACTTCGTCTCCGACCAACTGGCCGACATGTACGAGGTCTACATGGGGATGCGAGGCTTCAGCGAAGGCATGCTGTTCGCCTTCGACCCCGATCTCGACTGCCTGGTGGTCAGCGCCTCGGGTTCCTGGGACGTCGACAAGCGCAACCTGACACGAGAGCAGACCGTGGCCGTCGAGCCGCGCCTGGCCGAGGGCCGGCGTCTGCGTGTCCTGGCCCCCAGCGGCATGCTGCCGATGCAACCATCAGTGGAGACCTGGGAGATCTGCGCCCTGATGGAAGCCTGCCCCACCGTCCGCGTCACGAAGGACCCGTCAGGCACCTGGGTGCTGGACCCCGACGGAGAACGCGAGGTACCTCTCATCCGGGCCGGCATCCATGCCCATGTCGGTGTCGTCTCCAGCGACCACACGGTGATCGAGACCGTCGAGGCGGACCGCGTGCAGTTCCCCTACGGCTTCGGCTGCGGTACCGACTTGACTGTCGAGATTGCCCGCGACACCGTTCGCCGTTCACACGCCGTCAACGATCCGGCCGACCCGCGCGCCTACGTGCGCTGGCCCCTGCTGTACCACGGGGAGATGGCCGTCGAACTGTGGAAGCCCGGTCTGCCCGCCCAGCCCTTCCAAGGGCTGCTCGACCTGTACGGCACGGCCGTTCGGTTCACACCCGACGATGTCCCCCAGCCGGTATGAGTGGCGTTTTGCACTGGCGCCGCCCGCGCAGGGCTCAGCACCCGGGGGGTCGCACCGTGGCCCTCCATGACCCGGGCGCCGCGACGTGAACCTGCCGTCTGTCCGCTCTGGACCGTCGGGCGGGCCCTTGACCCCGGACTGCGGCGCGGTGCCGGGCCTACGCATCGGCCACGACCTCCTGCGCGGTGACCGACTGCTGCTCGCCCTGGCCGCACTCCTGTCCCTCGCCTCGGTCGCCGCCAGTCTCGCGGTGCCGTGGCTGGCCATGGGGGTGACACACGCCCTCACCCGGCACCAGGCGGTCGCCCGACCTGTCGCGGGCATGAGCGTCGCCGTCCTGGGGGCAGCCGGACTGCAGGCCCTGAGCGGGTGGCTGCTGGCGGGCGTGGGCGAGCGCGCCGTGCTGCGTCTGCGCCGCCGCGCAGTGGGTCATCTGCTGCGACTGCCTGTGCGCGCCGTACGCGAGGAGGGCACTGGCAGCCTCACCGCCAGGGTCACCTCGGACGCCGCACTCCTGCGTCTGCTCATCGAAACCGGACTCGTCCACCTGCCCGTGGCGCTCATCGCCACGGCAGCCACGCTCGCCGCCATGATCGTCATCGATCCGGTCCTCACCCTGGTGGCCGTCAGCTCCTTGGGGCTGGCCGGTGTCTGCATCGCCCTGATGACAACCCGGATGAAACACCTCGCAGCCGCCCAGCAACGTGCCTTGGGGCACCTCGCCCAGAGCCTCACCGCTCACCTCACCGCGCTCGTGACCGTCAAGGCCTGTCGCTACGAGAGGGAGGCTGAACGCAGACTCGGGCACGCCGCGGACGCCGTCCGTTCGGCATGTCTGCCCACCTCCCGCCTGCAGTGCCTCATCGGCCCGGTCGTCAGCCTGAGCCAGCAGGTCGCCGTCTTGACCGTCGCCCTGGCCGCAGGGCAGCGAATGACGCAGGGGGAGTTGTCGCTGGCCACCTTCAGTGGCTTCTTCCTCTTCCTGCTCCACCTCACGTCGCCCCTGACCGTCGCCGCCCTCGGCCTCGGCCACCTGCAAATGGGACGCATCGCACACGACCGCTTCCGGCGCCTCCTGACCCTCCCCGCGGAGCCGGCACAGGACGTCACGGCATCCCGCGCCCAGTCCCTCGTCGACCCCGACGCGCAGGCCGTGACCTTCCGCGGTGTCACTTTCGCTCTTCCTCACGGCAAGGCTGTCCTGGACCATGTGAGTTTCCACGTCCCGGCGACCGGCCTCACCGCTCTTGTCGGCTCCTCGGGCGTGGGAAAGTCCACCGTACTCACCTTGATCAACCGTCTCGCACTGGCCGACCACGGGGAGATCCGCATCCTGGGGAGGTCTGTCGGCGACTGGCCTCTCGGCGAATTGCGGCGGCGCGTCACCTACGTCGACCAGCAATCGACCCTTATCGAAGGCACCGTCCGCGAGAACCTCTGCCTTGGCCTCGAGAAACCGCCGGGCGACGAGGAACTGCTGGAAAAACTGGAGAAGGTGGGGCTGCGGCAGACAGTCCTGCGGCTTCCCCGAGCCCTCGATACGTCTCTGGGTCGCCTCCAGGATGTGTCAGGCGGGCAGCGTCAGCGCCTCGCCCTGGCGCGCGGCCTTCTCACGGACAGTGACATCGTCCTCCTCGACGAGCCGAGCTCGCACCTGGATGGCATCAGCGACCGCCTCGTCGTTCGAGCCCTCGACGAGTTGGCGGCCACCCGCTGCGTCATCGTCGCCAGCCACCGAATGTCCACCGTCCGCAGGGCCCGGCACATCGTCCTGCTCACAGAGGACGGGTCAGCGGTCTCCGGCAGCCATGAGACCCTCCTCGCCCGCAGCAGCCACTACAGAGAACTCACCGCCGAGCACACCGTGATCTCCGCAGGCCGCCCACCCGTCCCCATGCCGCCCACCGATTCTCCGGTCGCTTCGACTCCTGTTCCGCACCGCCCTTATCGACAGTAATTCCGGCAGCAACCCTCCAGTGCTCCCCGAGAGCCGTACAAGCCGGGCCATGCCCCCCCCGGGGGCGGTCCCGGTGACTCCCCCCCACAACGAGGACACGGTCCATGGCCAAGTACTCCCTGTTGAACAAAACCGTCTTCATCACCGGAGCCGCGGGCGGCATCGGTGCGGCCGGCGCGCGGGTCCTGCACGCCCGAGGCGCCAACCTGGTTCTCACGGGCCGCAACGCCACCGCACTCGCCGATCTAGCCCGCGAGCTGGGCGAGGAACGTGTGCTGCCCTTGCCCGTGGACGTCACCGACCGGGTATCCCTGCAGAACGCGATGGCCTGCACGGTCGACCGGTTCGGCGGGCTCGACGTCGTCTTCGCCAACGCGGCGATCGGCCCGGAACTGCCCGCCACCATCGCCACCATCGACCCGGAGTTGTTCGAGCGCATCATCGAGGTGAACCTCCTGGGCGTGTGGCGCACAGTGCGCGAGGCGCTCCCGCACATCATCGCCGGCCGCGGCCACGTCTTGATCACCTCGTCCACATACGCGTACATCAACGGCGCCGTGAACGCCCCCTACGCGGCGTCCAAGGCCGCGATCGAGCAGTTCGCCCGAGCCCTTCGCGTCGAGTTGGCCATGCACGGAGCCACGGCCGGCGTCCTCTGTCCGGGGTGGGTGCGGACTCCGATGAGCCGAGCGGCGCTCGGCGGACACGAACTCACGACCCGGATGCGCGAGGTGGCCTTCCCCGGCCCCCTCGCGGCCTCCGTCTCCCCGGAGGCAGTCGCGTACCGAGCGGTTCGCGGGATCGAGCGACGCGCGACGCGCACCACTGTGCCGCGCCGCTGGCAACCCGTCGGGATCTTGCGCGGCATCGTCAATCCGCTCTCCGACCACCTCTTGTCCCGGCACACCAAGCTCCAACCGCTCCTGAGGGTTCTCGAAGACACAGCGCGCAACGGAGGTGCGCCCCACGCTCAGTCCTCTGTGGAGCCCGCGCTCCCCTGAACGGGAGCAGGGCGAAGGACCCAGCCGCGCACGGTCCACCGCATAAGCGAGTACCGGCCAGAAATATATTTCGGATGAGTTTGTGTACGGAAAACAGGGGATTGCTCTCTCGGGCGAATATCGATGGATATTACACTCCCCGTTTACCGCATATATCGAAAATTGAGTGTCTTATGGAGGTGGGCCGGTATCCAGTCCAGCTCCCTCAGTGGCATGCGGCATGAGAACTCCAGGGAACAACTGTTCCTGGGCGATTTCGCATCAGTTCGCTGCAGCGCCCCGCTTCACCCGATCCAGAGGAAACACCCTCATGAACAGGAAACAGACCGCAGCCCTCCTCGCCCTGCCGACGCTCTTCGCCGGCGCGACGCTCTTCGTCGGTACTCCGGCGGGTGCTTCCGCTCTCGCCTGCACCGCGGGCACCGCCGGCATCGCCGGCGCCAACGGCACCACCGTCCACCCCAACGGCTATCCCGGAACAGCGGGTGGACCCGCGACCGGGACCGGGGACTGCGCCGGCGGCGCCGGGGGACCTGGCGGCAACGGAGTCCTGAACGGGGTCGGCGGTGCGGGCGGCAATGGCGGCGCCGGCCTGGGCGGCGGTTCCGGCGGTGCGGGCGCTGTCGGCGGCAACGCCGGTTCCAACGGCGCCGCGGGCGGCAACGGCGGCACCGGTGCCACCGGCGGCCTGACCGGTTCCGGCGGTGCGGGCGGAGCCGGCGGCATGGGCACCCACACCGGTGCGGGCGGCCTCGGTGGCCCCGGTGGCGCTTCCGGCGCCAACGCCGGCGTAGGTGGCCGCGGTGGCCTCGGCGGCGTCGGCGGGTCGGACGGTGGTCTGGGCGGCAACGCGGGCAACGGCGGCATCGGCCACGGCGGTGGCGGGGGCGGCAACGGCGGTGCCGGCGGCATCAACGGTTTCGGCAACGGCGGTAAGGGCGGTCAGGCCGGCAACGGCGGCAACGGCAGCCTCGGCGGCGCCTACCCGGGCGGTGCCGCGGGCATCGGCGGTGCCGGTGGCCTGAGCTCCGGAGGCGTCAACAACTTCGGCGGCAAGGGCGGCAACGGCGGTAACGGCGGCGCCAAGTCGGGCGCCAGCAGTGACGGTGCCTGTGGGATCGGCGGCGCCGGCGGCAACGCCACCGGGGGCTACCTCTTCCACGGCGGCGCCGGCGGCCTCGGTGGGACCTTCGGCTCCGGCAGTCCCTGCGCGAACGGGGCCAACGGAACACCGTGATCCACCTTGCCGGGGGCCCCACACGATCCTTGTGCGGGGCCCCCGGTGCGGCCCCACGATGGGTCGGGCGGCCGGGGCGCCGAGCACAGGGGCGGACGGGCCTGCTCACGCAGGCCAACTCCGCCTGCTGAACCCCCTCGTACCAGTCAGTTCCACCGCGCCCCGCCGGACAACTCTCCCGGCGGGGCGCGGCCGTCGGCATGTCTTACGGTTTCCGGAAGGCGCCCGGAGTTTCCGGGCGGACAGCTACGGAGGTGGGGCCGGTGGCCGGGGAAGGCGCTCAGCGCAAGGCGGGCACACGCAGTCCGGACGGGGCGGCGAAGGTGACGATCGCCGAGATCGCGCGGGAGGCGGGGGTGTCCGTGCCGACCGTCTCGCGCGTCGTCAACGGGCGCTCGGACGTCTCGTCCGCGACCCGCGCCCGCATCGAGGACCTGCTGCACCGGCACGGCTACCGGCGGCGCCCGGCCGCGCCCGGAGCCCGGGCGGCCCTGCTCGACCTGGTCTTCAACGACCTGGACAGCCCCTGGGCCGTCGAGATCATCCGGGGTGTGGAGGAGGTCGCGCACGAGGCGGGTGTCGGCACGGTCGTCTCCGCGATCCACGACCGGGCGGGCGCCGCACGGCAGTGGATGACCAATCTCCGGGCCCGCGCCTCCGACGGGGTGATTCTCGTGACGTCGGTGCTCGCGCCGGGGCACCACGACGAACTGCGCCGTCTGGGCGTGCCGTTGGTGGTGATCGACCCGGCGGGGTCCCCCGTCGGCGAGGCCCCGACCATCGGCGCCACGAACTGGGCGGGCGGCATGGCGGCGACCGAGCATGTGCTCCAGCTCGGACACCGGCGCGTCGGGTTCATCCAGGGCCCGCCGCGGCTGCTGTGCTCACGCGCGCGGCTCGACGGCTACCGGGCCGCGCTCGACGTGGCCGGGGTGGCCGTCGACGACGGGCTCGTGGTGCCCGGCGACTTCTACCACGAGTCCGGATTCACCGGCGCGGGGCGGCTGTTGGACCTCGGCGATCCACCGACCGCCATCTTCGCCGCGAGCGATCAGATGGCGCTCGGCGCCATCGAGGCGCTGCGCCGCCGCGGCCTTCGGGTGCCGCAGGACATGAGCGTCGTCGGCTTCGACGACCTGCCGGAGGTGCGCTGGTCCTCGCCACCCCTCACGACGGTCCGGCAACCTCTGTCGGACATGGGCAAGTTGGCGGCGCGGATGCTGCTCGACCTGGCGCGCGGCATCGAACCGGCGTCGCCGCGGGTGGAGCTGGCGACCGAGCTGGTGGTCCGCGCGAGCACCGCCCCGCCGCGCAGCACATAACGGACCACCGCTCCCAGGGGGCGTCAACGGCTGTTTTCGTCAGGGCCGTTGACGCCCCCGACGTATGCCCGTAACTTCCATGGCCATCTCGATAATTCTCGGAACTCTTCCGGAAGGTGCGCCATGCCAGCCTTCGACCGAGCCGCCACGTCCGCGTCCGGCGCCGTGTCCCCAGCTCTCTCCCGCCGCCGGTTCATGGGGGCCGCGTCGCTTGCGGGACTGGGTGCGGCGGGCCTCTGCGCCTGCTCGGACGGTGGCTCCACGACCACGGACAGCCAGGGCCGCACCGTCGTGGAGTGGTGGAACATCCAGACCACGGAGCCGTCGAAGACCGTCTGGCCCGAGCGGGCCAAGGCGTTCGAGGCCGAGCATCCCGATATCCGGGTCAAGCTCGTCACCATGGAGAACGACGCCTACAAGTCGAAGATGACGGCGTTGACCAGTTCCGGAAAACTGCCGGACATCTATCACACCTGGGGCGGTGGTGTGCTGGAGCAGCAGGTCGACGCGGGCCTCGTCGAGGACCTGACCCCCTCGATCCGGCCCTGGGCGGACACCCTCCTGTCGGCTTCGCTGGAGCCGTACCGGATCGGCGGCAAGACGTACGCCGTGCCCTTCGAGATCGGGGCGGTGGGCTTCTGGTACAACAAGGCGCTGTTCGCCAGGGCCGGCATCAAGGCGCCACCCGCCACCTGGGCCGACTATCTCGACGCCGTCGAGAAGCTGAAGAAGGCCGGTATCACCCCCATCGCCCTCGCGGGCAAGGAGAAGTGGCCCGGCATGTACTACTGGGCGTACCTGTCCCTGCGGATCGCCGGCGTCGACGGCATGCGGAAAGCCGCTGCCGCCGAGGACTTCACCGGCGGCGACTTCGTCAAGGCGGGTGAGCACCTCAGGGAACTCGTCGCGCTCCAGCCGTTCCAGAAGGGCCACCTCGGGGCCGCCTACTCCACGCCCAACGGCGAGGCGGCCACCATGGGCAACGGCAGGGCGGCGATGGAGCTGATGGGCCAGTGGGCGCCCGTCGCGCAGGCCGACGCGGGCAAGGGCATCGGCAAGGACCTCGGGTTCTTCCCGTTCCCCGAGGTCGCCGGCGGCAAGGGCGCCCGCACCGACGTCTTCGGCGGGGGAGGGGGCTACGCGGTACGCAAGGGGGCGCCCAAGGCGGCCGTCGACTTCCTGAAGTTCTTCATGACGGCCGAGTCCGACCGCGTCCTCGTGACGAAGGCCTCGATCATGCCCGTCGTCAAGGACGCGATGAGCGCCCTGACCGACCACAACCTCCGGCTCGTCTCCGAGACGGTCGACAAGGCGACCGGCTTCCAGCTCTACCTCGACCAGGCGTACCCGCCCGCCCTCGGCCAGGAGATCAACGATTCGGTGGCCGCCCTGATCGCCGGATCCAAGTCGCCCGAGCAGGCGTCCCGTTCGATCACCCAGGTCGCGAAGAGCCAGTGACCGACATGACCTCCACATCCGTGAAGGACCGCGCGCCCGCCGCCCCACCACGGTGGCCGGACACCAGGGCGCGCCGACCGCCGGCCCGGCGGGCCGCCGACTGGCTGGCCGCCTTCTGCTTCACCCTGCCTGCCCTGCTCCTGTTCGGCGCGCTGGTGCTCGCCCCGATCCTGTACGCCCTCTACGTCAGCTTCTTCAACTGGGGTGGTTTCGGGTCCCCTTCGGACTACGTCGGCCTGGACAACTACCGCCGGCTCAGCCACGACCCGGTCTTCCTCGGCGACCTGTGGCGCGGCCTGCTGCTCGTGCTGTTCTCGGTGTGCGTACAACTGCCGTTCGCCCTCGGCATGGCCGTCTTGCTCAACCAGAAACTGCGTGGCAGGGCCCTGTACCGGACCCTGTTCTTCGCCCCCTACGTCCTGTCCGAGGTCATCACCGGCGTCCTCTTCTCCATGATCTTCGCGCCGGACGACGGGCTCGCCGACAAGGTGCTCGGCCCGGTCGGCCTCGACGGCCTCGGCGGGCTGTGGTTCGCCGACCAGGACCACGTGCTGGCGACCCTGTTCCTCGTCATGACCTGGAAGTACTTCGGCTTCCACATGATGCTGTACCTGGCCGGACTCCAGCAGATCCCCGCCGAACTGCACGAGGCGGCCCGCATCGACGGCGCGAGCCCCTGGCAGCGCTTCCGGCACATCACCCTGCCGCTGCTCGGACCGACCGTCCGCATCAGCGTCTTCCTGTCCGTGATCGGCGCCGTCCAGCTCTTCGACCTGGTGTGGGTTCTCACGCAGGGCGGCCCCGACCACCACTCCGAGACCCTGGCCGTGACCATGTTCCAGTTCGGCTTCAAGCGCTACCAGATCGGCTACGCCAGCGCGATCAGCATCGCCATGTTCCTCATCAGCCTTGCCTTCGCCCTGGTCTACCAGCGCTCCGTGCTGCGCCGCGACACCCAAGGAGCCCTCACCACCATGCGAGCCCCCCGATGAGCGCGGGCGCGCGCCGCAAGCTGCGCTCCGCGCCGTTGTACGTGCTGCTGTGGATGGTCGGCGCGGTCATGGTCACGCCACTGCTGTACGCGTTCGTGTCCGGCTTCAAGTCCACCGACCAGCTCTCCCGAAACACGTTCGGCCTGCCCTCGCCGTGGGTGACGTCCAACTACACCGACATACTCGCCTCCGGCTCGTTCTGGCGCATGCTGGGCGCCTCCACGCTGATCGCCGTCGGCACGACCGTGCTGACGGTGGGCGCCGCGGCCCTCGCCGCCTTCGCGCTCGCCCGTTTCGCCTTCCGCGGGCGGGAGTTGTTGTTCACTCTCTTCACCGTGGGGCTGATGTTCCCGTTCGCCGTGGCGATCCTGCCCTTGTTCGTCCTGCTGCGGACGTTCGGTCTGCTCGACAACCCCTGGGGCGTGATCCTGCCGCAGGCCGCGTTCGGCCTGCCCATGACCATCGTCATCCTGCGCGGATTCTTCCGGGAGATCCCCGGCGAACTGGAGGAGGCCGCGACCCTCGACGGCTGCTCGGCGTTCGGCTTCTTCTGGCGGATCCTGCTGCCCATGGCGCGGCCCGCGCTCGGCACCGTCTCCATCCTCGCCATCGTCGGCAGCTGGAACAACTTCCTGCTCCCGCTCCTGGTGTTCAGTGAGCAGACCTGGTGGACGATCCCCATCGGCGTCCAACAGTTCCAGGGTCAGTACGGCGCCGACATCGCCCGCGTCTTCGCCTATCTCGTCCTCGCCATGGTGCCCGCCCTCGCTTTCTACGCCGTCGCCGAACGCCAGTTGATCGGGGGCATCACCACGGGCGCCACCAAGGGCTGAGCGCCCAGGCGCCAATGCCTCCGTCCGAGACCGCACTTGAGGAGTCCCATGGTCGAGCCCTGGCAGGACACCACTCTGCCCGCACCCGTCCGGGCGGCGGACCTGCTTGCCCGGATGACCGCCGAGGAGAAGACCGCCCAGCTGTCCAGCGTATGGATCGGCGCCGAGCACGCCGACGACGCGGCCAGTGACGTCGCCCCCGGCCAGCACACCTATGCGGCCCGCAGCGCCGCTCTCGACGCCCTGCTGCCGCATGGCCTCGGCCATCTCACCCGGCCCTTCGGCACCGTGCCCGTCGAACCCGCCGAAGGCGTCACCCGCCTCGCCGAACTCCAGCGCGTTATCCGCGCCGGAAACCGTTTCGCCCTGCCCGCGATCGCCCACGAGGAGTGCCTGACCGGGTTCACCGCCTGGCGGGCCACCGTCTTCCCCACCCCGCTGGCCTGGGGCGCCACCTTCGACCCCGCGCTGATCACCGAGATGGCGCGGGGCATCGGCGCGTCGATGCGCTCCGTCGGCGTCCACCAGGGGCTCGCCCCGGTCCTGGACGTCGTACGGGACCCACGCTGGGGCCGGACGGAGGAGGCGATCGGTGAGGATCCGCACCTCGTCGGCACCATCGGCACCGCGTATGTGCGGGGCCTGGAGTCGGCCGGGATCGTCGCCACGCTCAAGCACTTCGCCGGATACGCGGCCTCGCGCGGCGCCCGCAACCACGCGCCCGCCTCGCTCGGTCCGAGGGAGCTCGCGGACGTGGTCCTGCCGCCGTTCGAGATGGCGGTACGCGACGGCGGCGCCCGCTCCGTGATGCCCGCCTACAACGACGTCGACGGCCTGCCCGCTCATGCCCACACCGAGCTGCTCACCCAAATTCTGCGCGAGCAATGGCAGTTCACGGGCACCGTGGTCTCGGACTACTACGGCGTCTCCCTCCTCGAAGAGGCGCACCGGATCGCCGACGGGGAGCGCCACGCCGCACGGCTCGCCCTCGCCGCCGGCGTCGACGTGGAGCTGCCGGCGGCCCGCTGCTTCGACCCCGCGGACCCGCCCCCCGAGGACCTGCTCGACCGGGCCGCGTTGCGCGTCCTGACACAGAAGTGCGAGCTGGGGCTGCTCGACCCCGACCCCGAGCCCGTCAGGGACGCGGCGCCCGTCGACCTGAACCCCCCGCACCTGCGGGAGGTGGCCCGGAAGGTGGCGGAGGAGTCGGTCGTCCTGCTCGCCAACGACTCCGGGACGCTGCCGCTGGGAGACGGGCTGCGCGTCGCCGTCGTCGGACCGCTCGCCGACGAGCAGGCCGCCATGCTCGGCTGCTACACGTTCCCCCGGCACGTGGGCGTGCACCATCCCGAACTGCCCATGGGCGTCGAGGTGCCGACGCTCGCCGAGGCGTTGCGTGTCGAGTTCCCGCACGCCGTGTTCGTCCATGATCCGGCAGTGGCCGACATCTGCCTGGCTGTGGTCGGGGACCGCTCGGGTCTGTTCGGGCGCGGCTCGTCGGGTGAGGGCTGTGACGCCGAGGACCTCCAACTGCCCTACGAGCAGGGACACCTGTTGGACGAGGCGATGGCCTGTGGCCCGCCGGTCGTCATCGTGATACTCGGCGGGAGACCGTACGCGCTCGGCCGCTGGGCCGAGAGGGCCGCCGCCGTGGTCCAGGCGTTCTTCCCCGGACAGGAAGGCGGCGGCGCTGTCGCGGGCGTCCTCTCCGGCCGTGTCGGCCCCTCCGGGCGCCTGCCCATCGGGGTGCCGCGCAATCCGGGGGGGCAGCCGGCGCCGTACCTCGCTCCTCCGCTCGGTCGGCATGGCTTCCCCAGCACCGTGGACCCGACGCCCCTGTACCCGTTCGGGCACGGCCTGTCGTACACCACGTTCAGCTGGGACCAACCGCTCTGCGACACCACGGAGTTCGCCACCGGCGGCGAGACCGTGCTGCGGCTGACCGTCCGCAACACCGGTGAGCGTCCCGGAACCGAAGTCGTGCAGCTCTATCTGCATGATCCGGTCGGCACCGTCGCCCGCCCCGAGGTCCGGCTCGTCGGCTACGTCCGGGTGCCGCTGGAGGCGGGAGCGTCGGCCGAGGTCCACGTCACGTTCCCCGCCGACCTCGCCGCGTACACCGGCGCCGACGGCCGGCGCGTCGTCGAACCCGGCGCCCTCGAACTGCACCTCGCCGCCTCCAGTGCCCATGTCCACCACACCGTGCCGCTCACCTTGACCGGGCCGGTACGCGAGGTGGGGCACGAGCGCCGGATGTGGTGCGAGACGCGCGTCAAGTAATCGGAAGGACGGCGTCTTGGAAGGGGAGACGGCGGCCCGAGGCGCGGAAGGCGACGTCTCGAGACGTTTCGTGTGCCGATCCGGAAGTATCGGAACGACGGGCGTTCCTGGTCCGCGTGGCGGCTCCCTGGAGTGGCCTGACCAGGCGCGGTACCCGTGACCTCCGGCCAACTACCCTGCGCGGAAAGCGGTTCTGGCTCAGCGAAAGTTTCGGAGTCGGCGTCGATTCTTACGAGAGGTATTGACGGCGTTCGGCGGCCCTCTATCATCCAGAATGCTCGATGAGCCGACCTTCGTTCGATATCTCGAACCCAGTAGCCGCACCACACGAACCGAGCAGGGCACCTCCGGGCCACTCGGCCATCCATGGCCGTCCGTAGAAGGAGAACCCCACCGATGCGCATGTCATGGACGCCTCAAAACCTGCTCGTCGGCATGCCTGGGCGGTCGCCACCGGCCTGACCGCCGGTGCCCTGCCGCCTCCCACAGCGGCCGCGGCCGACGCGTCCCCGACCGAAGTACCCATCCGCACCTGCCACTTCGCACCCGACCGTACGAGGAGAACCATGAATCCACTGAAGCGGTTCGGCCATCGCCGGGCCTCTGTGTCGTCCCTGGTTGCCGTGGCGGCCCTGGCGCTCACCGGGACCGCCGCCGCCGTGCCCGACGCGACGACCCAGGCATCCACCCTCGGCGCTCAAGCCGCCCAGTCCGGACGCTACTTCGGGGCCGCCGTGGCCGCCGGGAGGCTCGGGGACGGCACGTACACCGGCATCCTGGGTCGTGAGTTCAACAGTGTCACGCCGGAGAACGAGATGAAGTGGGACGCCACGGAGCCGTCCCGCGGGTCGTTCAACTTCGGTGCTGCCGACCAGATCGTCAACGGCGCCGGCTCGCACGGCCAGCGGGTGCGCGGCCACACGCTCGTCTGGCACTCCCAACTGCCCGGCTGGGTCGGCTCCATCAGGGACGCGAACACCCTGCGCGGCGTGATGAACAACCACATCACCACCGTGATGAACCGCTACAAGGGCCGGATCCACTCCTGGGACGTGGTCAACGAGGCCTTCGCCGACGGCCCCAGTGGCCAGCTCCGCAGCTCGGTCTTCCGGGACGTGCTCGGCGGCGGCTTCATCGAGCAGGCGTTCCGGACCGCCCGGTCCACCGACCCGGCGGCCAAGCTCTGCTACAACGACTACAACATCGAGAACTGGAACGACGCCAAGACCCAGGGTGTCTACCGCATGGTGCGCGACTTCAAGGCGCGGGGCGTACCCATCGACTGCGTGGGCCTCCAGTCCCACTTCGGCGCCGGGGGCCCGCCCGCCAGTTTCCAGACGACGCTGGCGAACTTCGCCGCCCTCGGCGTGGATGTCCAGATCACCGAACTGGACATCGCGCAGGCGTCACCGACCGCGTACGCGAACACGGTCAGGGCCTGCATGAACGTCGCGCGGTGCACCGGCATCACGGTTTGGGGCATCCGCGACAGCGACTCCTGGCGCAGTGGGGAGAACCCGCTGCTGTTTGACCGCAACGGCAACAAGAAGCCGGCGTACAACGCGGTGCTGACGACGCTGGGCGGCACCCCCGCCGCCACCCGCGGGGCCCGCGACCGGGTGGCGCGCACCCCGTAACTCCCGCACCTCCACGCGTCACCGCCGGACCGTGTCCGGCACCCCCAACGGGGGAGCGCCACTCATCGGACCCCACGCATGGGAGCGCTCCCCCGACCATCCGCCCCTCCTCGACACCCCATCAGAAAACCGAGGTACTCCCATGCGCCGCAGACTGCTCGCCCTGCTGGCAGCCCTCTCCTCCCTGCCGCTGGCGCTCACCGCCGCACCGGCCGCGCACGCGGCCGACCCGACGACCCTGACCAGCGGGTTCTACGTGGACCCCGACTCCAGCGCGAAGCGGTGGGTCGCCGCCAACCCCAACGACGGCCGCGCGCCCGCGATCAACGCGTCCCTCGCCAACACCCCGATGGCCCGCTGGTTCGGCTCCTGGAGCGGCCCCATCGGCACTGCCGCCGGCGCGTACGTGGGCGCCGCGGACGCCCGGGACAAGCTGCCCCTTCTCGTCGCGTACAACATCTACAACCGCGACTACTGCGGCGGGCACTCCGCGGGCGGAGCCACCTCGCCGTCCGCCTACGCGGACTGGATCGCCCAGTTCGCGGGCGGCATCGGCAGCCGCCCGGCCGTCGTCGTCCTCGAACCGGACTCCCTCGGGGACTACGACTGCATGACCCAGGCCCAGATCGACGAACGCGAGGGCATGCTCACCGGCGCGCTCGCCGAGTTCAGCCGCCGGGCGCCCCACGCCTGGGTCTACCTCGACGCGGGCAACCCGGCCTGGGCGAGCGCGTCGACCATGGCCCGGCGCCTCCACGAAGCCGGCCTCCGACAGGCCCACGGCTTCTCCCTCAACGTCTCCAACTACCTGACCACGGCCGAGAACACCGCGTACGGCAACGCCGTCAAGCGCGAACTCAGCACCCGGTACGGCTACACCAAGCCGTTCGTGGTGGACACCAGCCGCAACGGCAACGGCTCCAACGGCCAGTGGTGCAACCCCTCGGGCCGCCGCATCGGCACCCCCACCCAACTGGGCGGTGGCGCCGAGATGCTCCTGTGGATCAAGGCCCCGGGCGAGTCCGACGGCAACTGCGGCGTCGGAACCGGCTCCACGGCCGGACAGTTCCTCCCCGAGGTCGCCTACAAGATGATCTACGGCTACTGATCCGGGGACCCTTGTCCGAGAGTGAGCATCGCCTCGGCGATCTCACCGGCCGCCGCCCCGGGGATCGCGGTGGCGGCCTCTTCGAGGACCAGCAGCCGTGCCCCGGGGATCTCGCGCGCGATCGCCTCGCCGTTGCCGACGGGGAAGAACGGGTCGCGGCGGCCGTGGACGACGAGCGTGGGGAGGTCGATCCCGGGCAGGCGCTCGCGCCAGCGGGGGGGCGCAGTCGAGCCGGGAGAACACCATGCCCAGCTGGTTGGCCGTCTGGACCGGGGGCGTGGTGCCGGGCGTGCGGTCCCAGACGCGCGCGGCGATCTCGCGCGCGGCAGCGGGGTCGTCGCCCCGGATCTCCGCGCCGGCGGCGGCGAACTCCGCGACCTCCTCGCGGTCGGTCCAGTCGGGCTGCGGGCGGGCGAACAGCCGGCTCATCGTCGCCCGGTCATGGTCGGGGAGGTCGGCGTCGGGCGGGCCGGGGGCCACCGCGCGGGTGCCGACCAGCGTGAGCGCCGAGAACGCGGCCGGCTGGTCGAGCACGGCCACCTGCGCGACCATCCCCCCGACGCCGATCCCCGCGAGGTGCGCGGGCCGCCCGCCGAGCGCGCCGGCGAGGGCCGCCGCGTCGGCGGCGAGGTCGCGCAGGGTGTAGACGGGCGCCCGCGGGTCCGCGGTGGTCGACTCCCCGCTGTCGCGCAGGTCGTAGCGCACCACGCGGCGGCCGCCGGCGGCGAGGCGCTCGCACAGCGCGTCGGGCCAGGAGAGCATCGTCGTCCCGCCCGCGAGCAGGACGAGGGGCGCGTCGTCGTCACCGAACGATTCGATGCCGAGGGCGACCCCATTGGCGTGGACCGTGGTCATCGGGTCTCCGGGAGTACGTCGTCGTAGGGCGGCCGCGTCGCGCGGTCGAGGTCGGGCGCGGCAGCCACCTCAAGGATTCGCGTCATGCCTGGGCAGCCCCGATCCACTGCCCGAACTCATCGCCCAGGCGCTGATCGCCCTCGTGCTCACCGGGCCGGTGGCGGCCGGTGGCGGCGACCCCAGGCGGAGATACGGGCGAATGGGTAGAATTTTGGCATGGGGAAGCGGCCTGTGGCGCCGACTGCGCCCGAACTCGTGCTGGAGACCGACACCGGCTCCACGGTGATGAGTCCGATCCGGGACTATCACGTGGGGCGCGACCCGCTGAGCGACATCGTCATCGACGACGCCCGCGTCTCGTGGCATCACGCCGTCCTCCACGCCGAGCTCGATCACTGGACCATCGAGGACGAGCACAGCACCAACGGAACGTACGCCGACGGGCGGCGCGTCGAGGAGGGGGACATCGGGCCGGGCAGCGTCATCCGCTTCGGCAGCGTCACCGACGGCCCGCGCGCGGTGGTCGTCGGCCGCACTCCGCCCGAACCCCGCGCTCCCGAACGCCCCTCCTCCGTCAGCACGCCCTCGGCCACCGGCACCTTCCGGCAGCCGACGACCGTGCGCCCGCTGCCCACCCGCACCGTCCGCATCGGCCGCGCCGACGACAACGACGTGGTCATCGACGATTTGGTCGTCTCCCGCCGGCACGCCGAACTGAGGGTCCTCCCGGACGGTACGTACGAGATCGTCGACCTCGGCAGCCACAACGGTACCTACCTCAACGGCCAGCCGGTGGACCGCGCGCCCGTCGCGCCGGGGGACATCGTCGGCGTCGGCCACCGCGCGTACTGCCTCGTCGGCGACCAGCTGCAGGAGTACGTCGACACGGGCGAGGTGTCTCTCGACGTCCAGGGCCTGACGGTCACCGTCGACCGGGGCCGCAAGACACTCCTCGACCAGGTCTCGTTCCCCGTCGGCGAGAAGTGCCTGCTGGCCGTCGTCGGACCCAGCGGCGCGGGGAAGTCCACCCTGCTCAACGCCCTCACCGGGCTGCGCCCCGCGGACGGCGGCACCGTCCTCTACGACGGCCGCGACCTCTACCGCGACTACGCGGAGCTGCGCCAGCGCATCGGCCTCGTACCGCAGGACGACATCCTGCACGCCCAGCTGACCGTGCGCCGCGCCCTCGGCTACGCCGCCGAACTCCGCTTCCCCCAGGACACCGAGCGGGCGGAACGCCGGGCCAGAGTCGACGAGGTCATCCGCGAACTCGGTCTGGAACAGCGCGCCGACCAGCCCATCCACAGCCTCTCGGGCGGCCAGCGCAAACGCGTGAGCGTCGCACTCGAACTGCTCACCAAGCCCTCGCTGCTCTTCCTCGACGAGCCCACGTCCGGGCTCGACCCCGGCATGGACCGCTCGGTGATGCACATGCTGCGCGGCCTCGCCGACGACGGCCGCACGGTCATCGTCGTCACGCACAGCGTGCTCAGCCTCGACGTGTGCGACCGGCTCCTCGTCCTCGCCGCGGGCGGGAAGATCGCCTATTACGGGCCGCCGCGGGACGCGCTGCCGTTCTTCGGCTTCCCGCAGTGGCCGGAGGCGTTCGAGGCCTTCGAAGGCGACCGCGACCGGAACTGGGCGCGGGACTACCACCTCTCTCCGCTGCACCAGCGCTACATCGTCAACTCCTCCGCGCAGCCGTTCCCGAGGCCCCTCCCGCAGGACGGCCCGGCCACGCCCGGCTCCTTCGCGCCGCCCCCGAAGCCGCAGAGCTGGGGATCCCAACTGCGCACGCTGGTGCGGCGGTACGCGGCCGCGCTCGGCGCGGACCGCACGTTCCTCGCCATCATGATCGCCCTGCCGTTCGTGATGGGCGCCATGGCCCGCGCGCTGGCCGGAAGCCGGCTCACGCAGGAGACGGCGATGAACGCGCTGCTCATCCTCTGCGTCGGCGGAGTCCTGACCGGTGCCGCCAACGCGGTGCGCGAACTGGTCAAGGAACGCGTCATCTACCGGCGGGAACGGGCGGTGGGGCTCTCCAGATCGGCGTACCTGATGTCCAAGGTCGTCGTCCTCGGCACGGTCACGGTGCTCCAGGCCGTCGTGCTGACCCTCGTCGCTCTCCTCGGCGTCGATCTCAACGCGCCCGGCGGCGAAGGGGTGTTGCTGCCACCGCTGGTGGAAGTCGCCCTCGCGGTGGCCCTGCTGGCGTTCACCGCCATGATGCTGGGCCTGCTCGTATCGGCGCTGGTGCGCAAGGAAGAGGTGACGATGCCGCTGCTCGTGTTCCTCGCCATCGTCCAGGTGGTCTTCTGCGGCGCGCTCCTCAAACTGAACGGTGTGCCCGGCGTCGAGCAACTGGCGTGGCTGGTGCCCTCGCGCTGGGCGCTGGGGGCCATGGCTGGCACCATCGGCCTCGGCAGGATCGTCCCGGGCGAACTGACCACCGACCCGCTGTTCCGGCACTCCGCGGGTGTCTGGCTGCTCGACATGGGGATGCTGGTGGTCCTGTCGGCCGTCTTCGGATACGTGGTCGCCAGGCTGCTGCGCCGCCATGAACCCGCCGTGATGCGGAAGTAGGAGCGCCGGCGATGACCCCCGCGGACTTCCGCCCCACCCATGTGGTTCCCCAGGACGGACTGCCCGCCTGGGAGGCACCCGACGTGGAGCGTCCGACGGCCCCCCTCGACGCGCTGCTGCCCGTGCAGCTGGTCGACCGGCTCGGCGACTGGGGCCGCATCGTGTGCGCCAACGGCTGGTCGGCGTGGGTCGACGGCCGGCTCCTGCTCGCCGTGCCGCGCGATCCACCGGGCGCGAGCGGCCCCCTGACCCGCACGGCGGACCCGCGTCCGCTGTTGGCCAGGACCGAGGACGCCCTCGGCCGCTACCGGCGTGCGGCGGAGGAACTGGCGGGCGGCGACGACGGGGAGTCCTTCCGGCGCGGGACGCACGGACTGCGCGTGGGCGTGGTCGTGGAGGGCGAATCGGTGTGGCTCTACGACGCCGACCACGAGCGGTGGGTGTACTGCGACGGAACGCGGCTCAGTACGTACGCGGCGACGGAAGGGCCTGCCACCGGGAGGCGCGGCGATGACCACGAGGCCGCTGACCCCCCACGGGCAGCCGCCACCGGCCCCGGCACTTCCCGTCCGCCCGACGAGGAACCGACCCGCCTCGTCCCCGCCGCGCAGGACCCGACCGACGGAACCGACGGTTCGACCGCCGGGGCGGGGCCGGGGGAGACGCGGGTGGCAAATGAGGGGGCAGGGCCTGAGCCGACGCGGGTGGTGGGCGAGGCAGTGGCGCCGGGGGAGACGCAGATGGTGGGCGAGGCGGTGGGGCCAGGTGGGGCGCGGGCGGTGGGCGAGGCGGTGAGGCCTGAGCCGACGCGGGTGGTGGGACCTGAGCCGACGCGCGTGGTGGGCGAGGCGGTGGGGCCGGGGGAGACGCAGGTGGTCGAGGAACTGCACGCCCCGCACGGCGGGCACCCCGCCCCGTTTCTCCCGCCCGAGGGGGACGAACCCGATCAGCCGCTCCGGCCCGGTGACGCCTGATGGCGGCCGCGCCGGGCGAGGGCGGCCCGAGCCCGCACTCCGGGCGGCCCTCCGAGCTGATCGGGCAGCGGATCGCGGACTACCGGGTCGAGGGTGAGATCGGCCGCGGCGGCATGGCCGTGGTCTACCGCGCCAGGGACCTGCGCCTCGACCGGACCGTCGCCCTCAAGCTGCTCGCCCCGGAACTCGCCCGCAACGACACCTTCCGGCGGCGCTTCACGCACGAGTCACGCGTCGCCGCCGCGATCGAACACCCGCACATCGTGCCCGTCTTCGAGGCGGGCGAGACGGACGGGGTGCTCTACATCGCCATGCGGTACGTGCCCGGCAGCGATTTGCGCCACCTGCTCGACCACGGCGGCCCGCTCTCCGTCACGGCCGCGCTGCGCATCGCCACCCAGATCGCGTCCGCGCTCGACGCGGCGCACGACCACGGCCTGGTCCACCGGGACGTCAAGCCCGGCAACATTCTCATCGCCAAGGGCACGGACAGCGACCACCCGGAGCACGCCTACCTCACGGACTTCGGCCTGACGAAGAAGTCCTTGTCGCTGACGGGATTCACGACCGTGGGCCAGTTCGTCGGGACCCTCGACTACGTGGCGCCGGAGCAGATATCGGGCCGCCCGGTGGACGGCCGATGCGATGTCTACAGCCTCGCCTGCGTCGTGTACGAGACCATGGCGGGCGGGCCGCCGTTCCAGCGCGACGACGACATCGCCCTCCTCTGGGCCCATCAGTACGACCAGCCGCCCCGCCTGACGGAGAAGCGGCCGGGTGTTCCCGCCGGCCTCGACGGGGTCCTCGCGAAGGCGCTGGCCAAGAGTCCGGAGGAACGGTACGGGTCGTGCCTGGAATTCGCCGCCACGCTGCGGGCCGCGGCCATGGGCAGCAGGACGGGCGGTCACCCCCCGACGAGGGTGGACCGCCGCGTCGAGCCGGTCCCGGCCCACCCGGGCGCGCCCCCCGACCCTCCCCGCTGGGCCCAGCCGGTCTTCCGGCGGCTGACCGGATAGAGCGGCCGGTCTCCCGACGGCCGACCGCACAGCCCATGCCAGGTCAGGCCCCGACCCGCACCTCGCCCCTCCGGTGGACCCGCCGCGCCAGCACCCCGCCGAGGAACCCCGAGACCAGACCCCAGGCAACGGCCAGGAGCAGCGCCTTCCAGAGGTGCGGCCGCAGCTCCACGAGGCCGGACAAACCCCCGCCGAGATCTCCGATGTCGAGGAGCGAGAGCCCGTAGTGGGCCGACACGCCCGCCAGGAGACAGACGGCGAGCACGGTGAGGGCCAGCGCCACCGCCATGTGCACGGCGTGCTGCCAGGCCCGCATCCGTGCCGGGGAGCGGACCGCCATCAGGAATGCCGCCGTCGGCACCAGGACCGCCGCGACGACCAGCAGCCACCACACCCGCCCGTCGTACTCGGCGAGGGTCCGCAGGCTGAGCGTGGAATCGGCCGGCGTGCGCAGCACCTCGTCGAGGACCCGCGGCATGGGCAGTCCGAACGGACCGTCGACCCGGCCCTCCCAGGACGCGCCGAGCCCCAGGGTGAAGGCGAGCCAGACGAGGTTGGGCAACCCGAGCAGCAGCACCGCGAACGTCTCGGCGGCATGGCCGCGGGTCGCCGCCACGACGAGGCCGGCGGCGAGCCCCAGGGCGGCGTACGACAGCAGCAGGAACACCATGGCGAACGCCGCGGGACGCACCGATTCCTGGAAGCGCAGCAGGCGGGCGGGGAGCGGGGCCCCGCGCGAGACGGACAGTGCCACGACGAGGACGCCCGCGAGCCACAGCAGTCCGAAGACGAGGGTCAGCGGCACGTCCGTCGTGAATCCGACCTCGGGCGAGGAGTCCAGCAGATCGCCGATCTCCGCGGCGGGCCCGTCGCCGAGCGCGATCGCGAAGCGGTGCCGGGCCAGCAGCCCGAGGCCGGTGAGCAGCAGCACCCACAGCACCGCGATCCGGGCGGCCCAGCCGGCGAGTTCCCGTACGTCGGCGACGGCCCGGTGCCGCAGCGGCCGGAGGAATCCGGCGGCGATCACCAGGGCGCCGACGAGGCTGACGGAGAGCGGGAGCACGGAGAGCCCCGCGTCCGTCTCGGCGATCATCCCGGCGTCGCCGGAGAGCCCGACGGAGCCGCCGACCGCCATGACGACGACGGCCGCCACGACACTCGGGAACGCCCCGCCGGGCAGGTCGGCGGCTCCCGCGGCCCACAGGCCGAGCCCGGCGACGACGGCCATGGCCGCCAAGGAGGCGAGCACGGCCGCAAGGGCATGGGGCCAGCCATGAGGGGCCCGTCGGCTCTGCTCCGCGCGTTGCGCCCCGGCCCGCGGCGGCGGTGTCTGCTCGCTCACGGTGCCACGCTAAGCAGCGCGGGACCGGTCCGCCTTTCGAGAGGGCCTTCGGCAGGGCTTTCGGGAGGGCTTTCGGGAAGGCCGACCGGCGTCGGCTTGCGGGCCCCCGGACGTCGAGGCACACAATAGGCGCGTACCGGAATAAAAGGTACGTCGCCGATCCCCCTACACAGGGAAGTGTTCGTGAGCGTCGAACCGCCGTCGTCAGGACGCCCCACAGGACCCCCTTCGGGCCCGCTCTCGGGTCCTTCGCAGCCGAGCCCCTCGGGACCGGGCGAGACCCGGGCGGGCGCGAGCCCCGCCGGCTCGACGCCGCCTCCGGGTGGCGCGCGGCCCTCGGGCCCGCCGAGCGGCGGCCCGCCGAGCGGTCCGGCCGGTGGCGGGGGCCGCGGCGGCGGGTCCGACGGCCCGGGCGGGGGCGGCTCCGGTGCCGGTCGCGGAGGAGGTCGCCCGTGGTGGAAGTCGGCGCCCCGCGTCGCGGCGATCTCCGCCGCGGTGGTGGCCGCCGTGATCCTGGCCGTCGTCCTCACCCGCCCCGAGGGCTCGTCGGAGTCGGGCGGCGAGGTCCTCCTCCAGCCCGCGGGCAAGTCGGGGCCCGACCCCTTCACCGAGTCGACGGCCCGCGAGGGCTCCACGCCACCCTCCCCGAGCGAGCTGCCCAGCTCGTCCGCCTCGGCCAACGTGACGCGCGGCGTCGACGGCGCGGCGCCCGGTCTCTACGGCGGGACGCGGAAGGTCGGCAGCTGCGACGTGGAGAAGCAGGTCGGCGCACTCCAGAAGGACCCGGCGAAGAACAAGGCGTTCGCCTCCGTCCTCGACATCGAACCGTCCGGCGTCCCCCGCTACCTGCGCTCGCTCACGCCCGTACACCTGCGGCTGGACACCCGCGTGACCAACCACGGCTACCGCGACGGCCGTGCCACCGGCTACCAGGCCGTGCTGCAGACCGGCACCGCGGTACTGGTCGACGACCACGGCGTGCCGCGGGTGCGCTGCGCCTGCGGCAACCCGCTGCTGCCGCCCGTCGCGCAGAAGAGCACACCGCGGCAGACGGGCGACGCGTGGCCCGGGTACCGGCCCTCGAACGTCGTGGTCGTGGCGCCCGCCACCCAGGTCGTGAACCAGTTCGTCGTGTACGACCCGGACGGCGGTGACTGGTTCACCCGGGGCAAGGGCGACACGGGCACCGGTGACAAGAAGACGAAGCCTCCGGTGACCAGACCTCCCTCGCGGCACCCGGACACCCCGTCCCCCGACGAGTCGACCTCGACGGCCAGTACGCCGCCGTGCGACGCGCGGTCCCCGGGGGCGCCCCCGGCAAGCTCGTGCCCGCCCTCGTCGGTGCTGCCGCCCTCCTCATCGGCGCCGCCCTCCTCGCCCGCCACGCAGCCGCCCTCCTCGGGCGAGGAGGAATCGCCCGCGTCCGAGCCCGCGCCGCCGCCGTCGTCCCCCGAGGTGGACGGGAGCCCGTGAGCGAGCGGATGTCGCTGGTACGGCGACGGCGGGACAGTACTCTCCTCGCATGACTGACAATGCGCTGCGTTCCGTCACCATCGAGCGGGCGGGCCCCGGCCGGTTCACCGTGACCAACGCCCGGGGGAGCAGGCTGACCTTCGGCACCGGCGGGGGTGCCGACTTCACGCCGGTCGAGTTGTTCCTCGCGGCGATCGGCGGTTGCAGCGCGGCCGACGTGGAGGTCGCCACGAGCCGCCACGAGGAACCGACCGCGTTCACCGTCGCCGTGACCGGCACCAAGGTCGAGGACGAGGGCGGCAACCGGCTGTCGGACCTCGGGGTCACCTTCCACGTCACGTTCCCGGACGGTCCGTCGGGGGAGCGCGCCCGCACCATCCTGCCCCGGGCCGTGAAGACGTCGCACGACCGGCTGTGCACGGTCAGCCGCACGGTCGAGGCGGGCACCCCGGTCACCGTGAGCGTCTCCGACGGCACCGGCGAGGCCTGATGCACCGTCAGGTGCGCAGCGCCTTCGCCATGTGCTCGACGAAGGCTGCCGGGTGCGTGGTCAGGCCGGTGTGTCCGCCGGGGAAGTGCAGCAAGTCCGTGCCGAGACGTTCGGCCAGGAACGCGGCCGTCCGGTAGGGGAGTTCGCCGCGGGAGTCCTCGCCGCCGGCGAGCACGAGCCGGTCGGACAGCGCCTCAAGGCGGCTCATGTCGGGAACATGGGCCATGAACGCGGGCACGATGCGGCTCACGAAGTACGGCAGGTCGGCCATCGTCCGCTCGGCCCGGGCCGCCGCCTGGGGCGGGAGGGTGAGTTCGGTCTCCTCCCGCCGGGCGGAGCCTGCCGTGCCCGCGACCTCCCCCCGCCCCCCGGCCAGTCCGGCTGCGAAAACGGACATCGCCGGCATGACCCCCTCCGCACGGAACGTCTCCCGCACGCGCGCGAGCAGCGCCCGGTGCTCGCGCGCGTCCGGCAGAACCTCCACCAGTGGCGGCTCGTGGGCCACGACGCGTTCGACGCGCTCGGGGCGGGCGGTCAGCAGGTGCACCGCGGCGATCGCCCCCGAGCTGGCGCCGAAGACCCGTGCGGGTTCGCCGGGTGACAGCAGGTCGAGGATGCGCGAGGCGTCGTCCGCGTGCTCGGCGACCTGCTGCTCGGCATCGCGATCGTCCAGCGGACTGCGGGACATGCCGCGCGGGTCGTAGGTCGCGACGGTGTACTCGGCTGCCAGCTCGTCGGCGACGGGATCGAAGGCGGCCGCACCGCCGGTTCCCCCCGGGATCAGCAGCAGAAGCGGACCTCGCCCGCGCACTTCGTAGTGCAGACTCGCGCCGCTTACGCGCAGCCTGCCGTGGGTGGGGCCGCTCATGAGGATGCTCCTTCGTCGGACGTGGGCCAGTGCTCCAGGAGGGTGTGGAGGGCGTCGAGGGCGCGGATCCAGGACTGCCGCACCGGCCGCGTGTGCCCGAAGCCCTCCGCCGCCTCCAGGGCGACGAACCCGTGGAACGTGCTGCGCAACAGCCGTACCGCGTCGGTGAGATCGGGTTCGGCGAGGCCGTAGCCGCGGAGCATGCTGTACGTCAGCTCGACGGCCCGCCGGGGTCCGGGCGCCCGGGCGGCCAGCTCGGGGTCGATGGCGATCGAGGTCTGCGTCGCCAGATAGCGGCCGGGGTGCTCGTGGGCGTAGTCGCGCCAGGCGTCGGCGAACGCGACGAGCGCGTCCTTGCCCGCCCGTCCGGCGGTCGCCTCCGCGATCCGGAGGGTCTTCTCGTCCGCGGCGAGCAACGCGATGCGCCCCCGCAGGTCCTCCAGACCGCGGACGTGCGCGTACAGACTCGCGTCCTTCACGCCGAGCCGTCGCGCGACCCGCACCATGCTCACCTGCCCGAAACCGGCCTCGTCCGCCAACTCGGCAGCCGCGAGCGTCACCCGCTCCGCCGTCAGCCCTGCCCGCGCCATACAGCCTCCCTTGTACCTAGGGCCCCTAGTTATAAACTAGGGGCCCTAGGAAAGCAATGGGGTTGACCTTCACGGGGTCGTTCCGCCGACCGTTCCGCCCCTTGAACGCTGTTCATTTATAAGAATCAGAAACATGTACGTGACTATTGACGCGTTCCCCTCAAATTCCTAAGGTCCTCTGCAAGCGCTTTCCCCTGCGTTGACAGCGGTGTCGTCAAGCCGCTCGTTCACGTATCCGAACACGAACGTGTCTGGAGACAAACGGTGAAGCTGACTCGCACGGTGCACCTGACCCCGCTCGCCGCGTCCGCCGCCCTCCTGGTCGGCGCGCTCGTCGCGCTGCCCGGTCCCGCGGCCCAGGCCGCGCCCACCCCGCCCCTGGCGGCCGACACCCTGTACGTCGCGCCGAACGGCACCGACGCCGCCGCCGGCACCCAGGCGAACCCGACCACGCTCGCCGCGGCGATCACCCGCGTCACTCCCGGCGGGACGATCTATGTGCGCGGTGGCACCTACCGCTACGCGAAGACCGTCACGATCCCCGCGGGCAACAACGGCACCTCGGCCGCCCGCACGAAGCTGACCGCGTATCCGGGGGAGACCCCCGTCCTGAACTTCTCGGCCATGGCCGAGGACCCGGCGAACCGCGGTCTCGCCGTCAACGGCAGGTTCTGGCACGTCAAGGGACTCGTCGTGGAGCGCGCCGGCGACAACGGCATCTTCGTCGGCGGCAGCGGCAACATCATCGAGCGCACCGTGACCCGCTTCAACCGCGACTCGGGGCTCCAGCTCTCCCGGATGGCCTCCGGCACCCCGCGCGACCAGTGGCCCTCCGACAACCTCATCCTCAGCGCGCTCTCCCACGACAACGCCGACTCCGACGGCGAGGACGCCGACGGCTTCGCCTCGAAGCTCACCACCGGCCCGGGCAACGTCTTCCGCTACGCCGTGTCCCGCAACAACATCGACGACGGCTGGGACCTCTACACCAAGAAGGACACCGGGCCCATCGGCCCGGTGACCATCGAGGACTCCCTCGCGTACGGCAACGGCACGCTCTCCGACGGCACCGTGAACTCCAACGGCGACCGCAACGGCTACAAGCTCGGCGGCGAGGACATCGCGGTGAACCACGTCATCCGGCGCAGCATCGCCTACGCCAACGGCAAGCACGGGTTCACCTACAACCGCAACCCCGGCAAGATGGCGATGACGGGCAATGTCGCCGTCGACAACGCCCAGCGCAACTTCTCGTTCGACGCCGGCACGACGGTGTTCCGGGACAACGTCTCGTGCCGCGCCGCGAGCGGGTCGAACGACAAGGTGGTCGGGGACGCCGACGGCACGAACCAGTTCTGGTCCGGCTCCAACGGCTCCCGGTGCTCCGCCTACTCCGGCGCGCTGAAGTGGTCCTTCGCGTCGGACGGGCGGCTGGTCGTGTCCTTCGGCGGCACCCGGGTGACGCCGTAACCGCTCGAAGGACGCCCTGGGGCCGGGTCAGGCGATGACGGTGTCCGTCGGCTCCGACTTCTTGGTGGCTTCCGCCGTCTCCGCCGTCTCCGCCGTCTCCGCCTGCGCGAGCTTGCGCACCTGCGGCTTGTGCTTGGTGAGGCCGACCAGCGCCACCACGACGATCAGGACGAACGCGACACCGGCGATGGCGAAGCTCAGCGTGAACTGGCTCTCGGCGGGCAGCGCGGGCGCCCCGGCCGGCAGGTTGTCGAGCGTCTTGGACGCCAGCAAGGAGGTGATGATCGCGCTGGCGACCGCGCTGCCGACCGACCGGGAGATGGAGTTGAGGCCGTTGGCGATGCCGGTCTGGTGGTGCGGGACGCTCGCCACGATGAGGGCGGGCATGGCGGCGTAGCCGAAGCTGATCGCCACACCGATCAGCAGGCCGGCGAGGATGATCGACGCGGACGTGTCGTGCGCGAGGGTCAGCCAGGTGAAGCCGGCCACGCCGAACAGGGCGCCCAAGGCCAGCGTGAACCGGGCACCGATCCGCCCGACCAGCATGCCGCCGAACTGCGAGGCGAGCAGCGAGATCACCGTGGTCGGCAGCAGGTACTCCACGGAGGAGCGCAGGACCGAGGCCCCGAAGCCGTACCCGGTCAGCTCCTCGGGCATCTGCACCAGGTAGGCGACACCGATGAACTGCGAGAACATCGCGAAGCCGAGGAACAGTCCGGCGAGGTTGGTGAACAGGACCGGCCGGTGGGCGAACATCCGCATGTCCACCATGGGCGCGCGGACCGTGCGCTCCACCAGCGTCCAGACGGCCGCCATCACGAGGGCCCCGGCGAACAGGCCGAGCGTGCGGGCCGAGGTCCAGCCCCACTCGTGGCCCTGCGAGATCGGCAGCAGGAGCAGGACGAGCAGCGCCGCCAGGGTCGCCGCCCCGAGCCAGTCGGTCCGGCCGCCCGTCGTGGACCGCGAGGTGGG
Source organism: Streptomyces sp. NPDC031466 (assembly GCF_055581265.1). Taxonomy (NCBI): domain Bacteria; kingdom Bacillati; phylum Actinomycetota; class Actinomycetes; order Kitasatosporales; family Streptomycetaceae; genus Streptomyces; species Streptomyces sp. NPDC031466. Next base: position 737,725 of record NZ_JBVIJT010000001.1, on the reverse strand, counting down.
TACGCGCACCAGGACGCCGAGGAGAGCCACGACGGCGAGAGCGGCCGCGAGCCAGAAGACCCGGTGGTAGTCCGGGTCCGAACCCTGGGTGAGCAGGCCGGCCGCCACGAGGGCGAGGCCGCTGCCGACCGCGAGCGTGCCACTGACCATGGCCATCGCGCCGTGCAGCTTTGCCGGCGGCATCTCCTCGCGCAGCACCGAGAGGGCGATCGGGAAGATCGCGGTCGCCGCGCCCTGGAGCACCCGGCCCACGATGAGCCACAGCAGGGAACTGGTCGTGGCGGCGAGCACCGAGCCGGCGATCATCAACAGCAGGACGCCCACCAGGGTGGGCTTCTTGCCGTGCATGTCGCCGAAACGGCCGAGCAGCGGGGTGAACACCGCGGCGGACAGCAGGGTCGCGGTGGTGACCCAGCTGACGTTCGCGGTGGAGGTGCCGAGGTCGCTCTGGATGATGCTCATGATCGGCACGACGAGGGTCTGCATCATCGAGACGATCATGGCGGAGAGGCCGAGGACCAGGACGAGCGAGGTGTCTCCGGCGGAGCGTGTGCGCGCCGCGCGAGCTGTGGGTGTCACGGGTTACTTCCGTAGGTCGAACGCGAGGGGAATGAGGCCCCGGCCTGGCCGAGGGCGGAACCTGAAGCCTGTGAAGGTACAGGACCTAGAAGGTTGATGTCTTCAAGCAATGAGGTAGAGGTAAACATCGAAAGTTGAGGTAGTCAAGTTTCGCGTTAGGGTTGACCCATGCCCGAGACCCCTGGAACCAGTCGCTCCGCCGCCCAGACGCCGCCCCCGGGCGCGCGGGCCGAGGTGTCCAACGCCCTGCTGCTCGACGCGCTGTGGGCGTCCATGGCCGGTCTCTACTCGGATCTGACCGCGGCCGCCGCCGCGCACGGCCTCACCTACAGCCAGGCCAAGGCGCTGAACGTCCTGCGGCGTGGCGGCCCCGCCTCCATGCGCGCGCTGGCCGCCTCGTTCCGCTGCGACGCCTCGAACATGACGGGGATCGTCGACCGGCTGGAAAGTCGTGGCCTCGTCCGACGCGAACCGAGCCCCACCGACCGCCGTGTGAAGAATGTCGCGCTCTCCGAGGAAGGGGTGGCCGCGGTCGAGAACATCCGAGCCGGTATGCACGCCACCCATCAGGCGCTGGACGCGCTGAGCGGCGAGGACCGGGCCACCCTCCAGAGCCTGCTCACCCGCCTCGCGTCCCCGGCGGGCTGAAGCCCACCGGGGACGGCCGCTCACTCGCCCCCGTCGGCCGCCGGTCGCGACCTCCACCTACCGGGAGGCCCCGTCGCGGCGACGCGTCCGACGGTTACGGGGGCGCGGCCCTCGCTCAGGCCTGGGTGCGGCGGGCGCACTCCGCGACCATGGCGCTCAGGCTGCCCGTCCGCTCCAGCAGGTCCCGCTGGATGCGGGCGCCGGTGCCGGCGTCCAGCAAGCCGCTCGCCGTCTTGCGGGCCAGCTCCAGGTCGCCCGCCTCCTCCAGGGCGTCCCGCACGTGGTCCAGCAGCGCCGACACCACCTCGCCGCAGGGCGCGGGCCGCATCGTCACCGGGTGCAGGAGGTCGTCCTCCAGGCCGGACCGTGCGGCCCGCCACGTGGCGAGGCGCAGCAGACTGACGCCGTGCCCCAGCGGGGGCCGCCCCGCGCGCCAGTCCCGCGCGGCCGTCTCGACCAGGGCCCGCGACAGGGCCGCGATCAGGACCGTCGTCGAGGACTCCAGGCACACGTCCGCGACCCGGATCTCGACGGTGGGGTAGCGGTGCGAGAGCCGGGCGTCGAAATAGACCATGCCCCGGTCGCGCAGCACCCCGGTGTCCACCATGGCGCGGACCTGCTCCTCGTACGCCTCGGCGGAACCGAAGATCTCGGTGGGGCCCGCCATCGGCCAGCGCCCCCACACCCTGTTGCGGTAGCTGCTGTACAGACTGTCGTTCCCGTGCCAGTACGGAGAGTTGGAGCTCAGCGCCACCAGGACCGGGAGCCAGGGGCGGATCCGGTCGATGACGGCCACCCCCTCCTCGTCCGACTCGACCGAGACGTGGACGTGGCAGCCGCACGTGAGCTGTTCCTGGGTGGTGAGCCCGAACTGCTGCTCCATCCACTGGTAGCGGCTGCCCACGTTGATCGAGGGGCTGACCGGCAGAGGAGAGGTGGCCAGGGCGGCTACCGCCGCGCCCACGTCACCCGCGTGCTTGGCCGCCGCCGTACGCCACCGGACGACCTCCTCCGTGAGGCTGGCCATGTCCGTCCGCGGCTGCGTGGCGAACTCCAGCTGCTGTCCCGTCAGCTCCTTCTCGAACGTCTCTTCCTCGGGGTCGCGGTAGTCGTCGGCGTGCCGCTCGGCGCCCGTCGACTCGGCCGCGTCCTTGGCGGCTCGCGCCAGGACGGCCGAGGACAGGGCCTTGGGCTCGCCGCTCTCGCGATCGATGAGGAGAAGCTCCTCCTCCACTCCTACGGTGCGCAAATCGACGCTGCCTTTCTCCGTGACCTTCTTCGACCTTCGTCGGGCGGCGGGGCGCCGCCATGGTCCACGTACCCGCATGTCGGCCGCCCACCGCCCTCAGTGGCGCGAAGGCTGCCGAAGGTTTCAGTGGAAGCATTTCGGCAAATCGATGCATCATGGTGCAAATCGGCTACACAATGATGACCGAGCAGGCCGGACCGCGCGCCCTGGTCGAGGATCTGGTCGCGGCGGAGCAAGCCGGCTTCGACTTCTCCGTCACCTCCGACCACTACTTCCCGTGGCTCACATCACAGGGGCACTCGCCGTACGCCTGGAGCGTTCTCGGCGCCGCCGCGCAGGCCACCTCCCGCATCCCGCTCATGACGTACGTGACCTGCCCGACGGTCCGCTACCACCCCGCCGTGATCGCGCAGAAGGCCGCGACCATGCAGCTGCTCTCCGAGGGCCGCTTCCGGCTCGGCCTCGGCTCCGGCGAGAACCTCAACGAGCACGTGGTCGGCGCCGGCTGGCCCTCCCCGCCGGTCCGTCTGGAGATGCTCGAAGAAGCGATCGACATCATCCGCGCGCTCTTCACCGGTGACAACGTCAACCACCAGGGCACCCACTTCGACGTGGCGAACGCCCGCCTGTGGGACCTGCCCGACGAGCTGCCGCCCCTCGGTGTCGCCGTCTCCGGCGAACGGTCCTGCTCCCTGGCCGGGCGCCTGGCCGACCTCGTCATCGCGACCGAACCCAAGGCCGAGCTGCTCGACTCCTTCGACCGGCACGGCGGCAGCGGCAAGCCCCGCGTCGGTCAGCTGCCCGTCTGCCACGACACCGACAAGGACGCCGCGATCGCCCGCGCCCACGACCAGTTCCGCTGGTCCGTCGGCGGCTGGCCGGTCAACTCCGAGCTGCCCGGGCCCTCCGGATTCGCCGGCGCCACCCAGCACGTCACCCCCGAGGACATCGCCCGGCAGATCCCCTGCGGCGACGACGTCGACGACTTCGTGGCGGCCGTACGGCCCTTCGCCGAGGCGGGCTTCACGGAGATCGCCCTCGTCCAGGTGGGCGGCGACCACCAGCGCACCTTCATCGACTGGGCCGGGAAGAACCTGCTGCCCGCCCTGCGCGATCTGTGACCCGCCGGGTACTCGCGGCACCACCGGGTACCCGTGACCCGTACAAGCACCAGCGACACCTCTGGAGAGAGTCAGCGTGAACGACACATCGAACCCGGCCCCCACCGACCAGCAGCCCGACTCCCCGGATCTGGTGGAGGTCGTCCTCGGCGACTGCTCGGCGGCCGACGCGGACACCGTCTTCAAGGTGCTGCGCGACCACTTCCCCTCCGACCGGGGGGACGACGCGCCCGGCCAGACGCGCCGCCCCGACCCCGCCGTCTGGACCGGCGCCTTCGTCGCCTCCCGCACCCCCGATTCCGTCCACGGCGTCCTGCTCGCCGGCTCCGTCACCGCCGATCTGCAGGGCGGCCCCGTCGCGGTGGACCGGCTGCGCGCCGCGCTCGCCTCGGCCTTCGAGGCGCAGACCACCGGCACCGTCTCCGGTGACCAGGAGGTCCAGGTGCAGCTGCGCCTGACCGGCGCCGAACACGGCCGGCCCCCCGCGGACGGCTGAACGGCCCTCGACCGATCGGGCGCACTTCCGCGTGTCGGCCGGGCGGCTCGCGCCCACCGCGCCGGGGTGCGGGCAGCGTGGCGCACGCTGCCCCCCCCCCCCCCCCCCCCCCCCCCCCCCCCCCCCCCCCCCCCCCCCCCCCCCCCCCCCCCCCCCCCCCCCCCCCCCCCCCCCCCACCCCGGCGCGGATCACCGGCGGGCGCCGCAGCCCAGGCGACCGGCGGACCGTGAGGGAGACCAGGACTGGTGCGCGCGAAGAGCTCGGGTCTGCTCGCGGCGGCGCTGCTCGGCGCGCTCACCGGCTGCGGCGTCGACGCACGGGAGGACGCCGCCGTCGAGGCGGCGTCCCGCTTCGAGGCGAGTCTGCGCGCGACGGACACCGCGAAGGGCTGCGCGGCGCTCGCCCCCGGGACCCGCGACGAACTGGAGCAGTCCACCGAAAAGTCCTGCGTACGGGCCCTGCCCGAGGCCGGTCTGCCCCTGGCGGGGGAGGTGCGGGCCGTGGACGTCTACGGACGCCAGGCACGCGTCGTGACCGACCAGGACACCCTCTTCCTGTCGTCCTTCCCCGGCGGCTGGAAGGTGACGGCGGCGGGCTGCACCGCCCGCCCCGAGACGCCGTACCGGTGTCTGATCAAGGGCGGGTGACGATGCGGACGCTCTGCGCGGCGTACCTCCTGGCTTCGACCGGCGTCGAGGGCTGACGGCTTCACGGCGCGTCGGGCAACGGCGCGAGCAGCGCGCTGCTCCCCTGGCGCCAGCGGGCCAGCAGCCGGGCGCCGAGGCGGTCCTCGACGAACCCGGTGGCCCGCACACCGAAGGCCACATCGGCATCCAGCGCCGGCTCCGCTGCGAGCAGTCCGCCGACGACGTCCCGGCGCACCACCTGCTCGTGCACGGCGTCCGCCTCCACGTGCTCGTCGTAGAACCGCTGGGCGGCGGGCCCCGCCCCGGCCCGGCGCAGGGCCGCTGCCAGCCGCCGCGAACCGGGCGACGACGTCACCTCGACGGCCGCGAAGTGGCCGACCAGAGCGCCCCGCAGCGCGCGGTGCAGACCGAACAGGGACATGAGGTTCACGACGGTGAGGGCCTCGGCGGGCGCCGCGTCGGTGTAGTGGCCGTAGGCCGTCTCCAGCCCCAGGTCGGCCATCAGGTCGGCGAAGAGGCGGGCGTGGATCTCCTCGGCCCGGCCGGCGCCGAACTCGTCGTACTCGATGGCCACCATCGCCGCCTTGGCCCGGCCGTGCAGCCGCGGGATGACCCAGGCGTGCGGGTCGGCCTCCTTGAGGTGGTAGAGCGAGCGCAGCGCCGCGTACTCCCGCAGCTGCCACAGCTCCCCGTCGCGCTGGAGGTGGTGGCTGACGCTCGACTCGTCGTGCCCGACGGGCTCCACGAGCAGCTCGGCCAGCGCCTGTTCGGCACTCACGCCGGACGGCACGTCGGCCCGCAGCGCGTCGAGGAAGCGCCCCTCCAGCACCTGCCGCAGGGCCAACAGCTCCGGGTCCCACTCCCGCTCGTCCGCCACGCCCCGAAAGCCCTGGTAGTGGAGTTCGTACAGGACGTGGAGAGCGAGCTGGAGGTCGTCGCCGTACGGATCGGCGTCGGCCGCCCGCCCGCGGAGGTCCGCGACGGGCCGCTCGTGCGACAGCGCGGCGACGACGCCCTCGGACAGGGCGCCGCGGGCAGCGGGGAGGTGAGGGCTGTGCAGACGTGACTCGACCGCGGTCGTCATGATGTGGGGTCCGATTCCTTGGGGTGCGCCGCGCCCGCCCGTCCGCCGTCGGGCTTCACACGACGGCGGTGGCTGGTGTCGCACCACGGGTAGCTGCGGCTGCGGCGGCACGTGCAGATCGCGACGGCGAAGCGGTCGGAGGTGGAGACGGTTCCGTCGTCGCCGACGACCTCGACCGGGCCCTCCACCAGGAGCGGCCCCTCCGGGTCGACCGTGACGCGGCGGGGGCGTTCAGCGGAGTTCGGCACGGATGACCACCAGTTCTTCGAGGCTCTCGTCGTCACCGAGGAGGTTGCGTCGGCGCAGCCACGCCCGGCGCGAGCGCAGTACGGGCCCGAGCGGGATGAACTCCCGGTCGGTGACCTTGGCGTCCAGGCCCAGACCGGCGAGGCGGTCGAGCGTGGCGTCCACGCCGCACAGCCCCGAGTGCACCATCAGCAGGACACCGCCCGGGCGCAGCGCGCGGGGCGCCGCGTCACAGACGCGGTCCACGACCGCCCGTCCGGCGGGGCCGCCGTCCCAGGCCCGCGCCGCGCCGCGCCGGGGCAGGAAAGGGGAGGGGGAGGGCACGTAGGGCGGATTGCTCAGCACGAGGTCGTAGGGGCCCTCCGGTGCCGCGGCCGTCAGATCGCCGTGCCGCACGGTGACCTTCTGGCCGGCCGTGCGCGCGTTGAACCGCGCCGTCAGCACCGCTCGCCAGGAGATGTCGACGGCCGCCACCCGGGCTCCCCGGCGCGCCGCGGCGACCGCGAGCGCCCCGGTGCCGGTCCCCAGGTCGAGGACCGAGCTGCCCTCGCCGATGCCCTCGCGGTGCAGGGCGCGCGTCAGCAGTTCGGTGTCGTACTGCGGGGCGTACACCCCGGGCGGGGCGATCAGGCGTGCCGGCCGGACCGGCGGCGGCATCGTGATCCGCGTCTGTGTGGTCATGCGGCTTCTCCCGTCCGAGCGAGCTCCACGAGGGGCGCTCCTCCTTCCACAGTCCGACGGTTCGCTCCCCGACACCACCGGAGACCTCACCGGCAGTGACGTGTCACGAACAGCGCGGATCGCTTCATGCGTCTGTCAGGCACCTTGGGTGCCCGCGCGGCCGTGATCCACACCTGCGTGATCTGTGACGTCGCCTCCTCGCGGCGGGTACGCCGGTCAGTCCTCCGACGTGTGCCGGTGCCGGGCCCAGGCGGGCAGCACGAACCAGCACAGCAGGTACCAGCCGACGACGACACCGACCAACCACGGCACCAGGGTGTCGTCGGTGGCGACCCGCAGCACCAGCAGCAGCGCGGAGGTCAGCGTGCCGAGGAGCAGGACGAGACCGACGAAGGTCATGCGCGAGGCCCACACCACCGCCTGCGGTTTGATGCGGCGCCCGGAGACGATGCGGTGGAAGGAGACCGGGGCGATGAGGGTGCCGGTCGCGGTCGAGCCGAGGACGACCGTCACCACGTAGATCGTGTGCTCGACGTGGTCCAGCTGCGCGTACCGCGGCGTGAAGGCCACGGTGAGGAGGAAGCCGAACAGGATCTGTACGCCGGTCTGGGCGACCCGCACCTCTTGGATCAGCTCGGTCCAGCGGCGGTCGGCGCGCTCGGACTCCGTCTCACGGCGGCCCTCGTCGCGCCACGCCCCGGCCCCGCCGGCCTGCCTGGTGTTCGGCGCGTCCATGCCACCGAGTGTGCCCACGAACCGCGGAAACGACAATCCGGGACGATCCGCCTCGTCGGGAAATTCTCCGCCTGACCGTGATTCGTCCGGCAGAGGCCGGGCAGACGGGCGCCGAGTGCACGTCTGACCCGAATCCTGAGGAGGATCCTCGTGCTGCTGGCCCACCCCGCCGTGCTGAAGGACCTGGTGGAGCGCTACAAGGCCTTGGCGGTGCTGCGCGCCGATCAGGGCGGCGCCGCAGGGCGCCAGGAGTTCGAGGACGTCTCCTACAGCCTGTGCGTGGCCACCGGCACCAGCGACGTCGACGCGGCGCTCGTGGCCGCCAGCCACCGGCTGCCGGGGGCCAGGGTCACGGACGACTCGCTGCTGTCCACCTGACCCCGGCCCTGACTCCGCCTACCCGGTCGGCCCGTGCCAGACGGTCGTGGCGTTGCAGAACTCCCGGATGCCGTGGCCCGACAGTTCCCGCCCGTAACCGGAGCGCTTCACGCCGCCGAAGGGCAGGCCGGGGTGGGACGCGGTCATGCCGTTGAAGAAGACACCGCCGGCCTGGAGATCCCGGACGCAGCGTGTGATGTCGCCCTCGTCGCGGGTCCAGACGTTGGAACTGAGCCCGAACGGCGTGTCGTTGGCGAGCGCCACCGCCTCGTCCAGGTCCGCCACGCGGTAGAGCGTGGCCACCGGGCCGAACGTCTCCTCGCGGTGGATCCGCATCTTCGGGGTGATGTCCGCGAGGACGGTGGGGGAGTAGAACCAGCCCCGCTCCAGCTCCTTGGGGCGCTGTCCTCCGCAGAGCGCGCTCGCGCCGTGGCCGAGCGCGTCGTCGACGAGCTCCTCCAGGTCGGCGCGGCCCTGCTCGCTGGCGAGCGGCCCCACGTCGGTCTCCTCGGCGAGCGGGTCGCCCACGGTCAGCTCCCGCATTCCGGCGACGAACATCTCCCGGAAGTCGTCGTAGACGTCGGCGTGCACGATGAAGCGCTTGGCGGCGATGCACGACTGGCCGTTGTTCTGCACCCGGGCGGTCACCGCCGTCCGGGCGGCGCGCTCGACGTCGGCGCTCGGCAGCACCACGTACGGGTCGCTGCCGCCCAGTTCGAGCACCGTCTTCTTGATCTCGTCGCCCGCGATGGACGCCACCGAGCGGCCCGCGGGCTCGCTGCCGGTCAGGGTCGCGGCGGCCACCCGCTCGTCGCGCAGGATGCCCTCGATGGCGTCCGAACCGACGAGGAGCGTCTGGAAGCAGCCCTCTGGATATCCGGCCCGGCGGAAGAGGTCCGCCAGGTACAGGGCCGTCCTCGGTACGTTCGACGCGTGCTTGAGCAGGCCGACGTTGCCGGCCATGAGGGCGGGGGCGGCGAAGCGCACCACCTGCCAGAGCGGGAAGTTCCACGGCATCACGGCGAGCACGACGCCGAGGGGGCGGTAGTGGACGACGGCACGCGACGCGCCGGAGTCCGTCACGTCGGCCTGCGCCGGGTGCTCGTCGGCGAGGAGTTCCTCGGCGTTCTCGGCGTACCAGCGCATGGCCTTGACGCACTTCGCCGCCTCGGCCCTGGCCGCCTTGACGGGCTTGCCCATCTCCGTGGTCATGGTGCGGGCCACGCTGTCGGTGTCCGCTTCCAGCAGGTCGGCGGCGCGGCCGAGGAGGCGGGCGCGTTCGGCGAAGGTGGTGGTGCGGTACCGGTCGTACGCGGCGGCGGCCGCCGTCAGTCGGCGCTCGACCTCCGCGGGCGCCAGCGGCTCGAACTCCTCGAGCGTCTCACCGGTGGCGGGGTTGACCGTGGCGATGGGCATGCCGTTCCTCCTCGGGGCGCCCGGCGGGGCGGGGATCACGGGGTGGGACTGGGGCGGTGGCCCGCCGCCGTTCCACCCTAGGTCGGCGCATGCGCGAGGGCATGCGGAGGGACGGGGCGCGCGCCCCGGGCGTCCCTTATTCGGGGGCGGCGCGCTCCGTCCCGTGGTGGGCCGTCAATCGGTGGAGAGGGCCTCCAGGAGCTGTCCGGCCTTGGGGTCGGACAGGGCGCGGGCCGCGTCGGCGAGCGCCACCATGCCCACCAACGAGTGTCCGTCGACGACGGGCAGCCGGCGCACCTTGTGGCCGGTCATGGTCGCGAAGACCTCGTCGACGTTGTCGTCCGCGCCGATCGTCACGGCCTCGCTCTGGGCCAGCTCGCCCACGAGGACCTTCGCCGGGTCCTTGCCCTTGCCGAGGACCTTCACCACGATGTCCCGGTCGGTGATGACGCCCTTGAGGCGGTTGTCGGTGCCGCAGATCGGCAGGGCGCCGACGTCCAGCTCGGTGAGCTTCGTGGCTGCCTGGGCGACGGTCTTTTCGGCCCCGGCGCATTCGGCGCCCGGAGTCATGATGTCGCGTGCGGTGGTCACGTGGACCTCCTTCGCGGTCGATGGACGGTTCGGCCTGGCCGCTCCAGGCCGCTGTCCCCGGTCGGGTGCCCCGCACACAGGGGCACAACACCCTTCCGCTCACAACCCGAGTGCGGTGAGTCCCGGGTGCTCGTCGGGCCGGCGCCCGAGCGGCCAGTGGTACAGGCGGGCCGACTCCTCGATGGGCAGGTCGTTGATGCTCGCGTGCCGGGCCCGCATCAGGCCGTCGTCGTCGAACTCCCAGTTCTCGTTGCCGTAGGAGCGGTACCACTGCCCCGCGTCGTCGTGCCACTCGTAGGCGAAGCGCACCGCGATACGGCGCTCGTCGTGGGCCCAGAGCTCCTTGATGAGCCGGTAGTCCAGCTCGCGGGCCCACTTGCGGGACAGGAACGCGACGATGGCCCCGCGTCCGGTGACGAACTCCGCGCGATTGCGCCAGCGCGAGTGCTCGGTGTAGGCGAGGGCCACCTTCTCGGGGTCGCGGCTGTTCCAGCCGTCCTCGGCGAGGCGGACCTTCTCGGCGGCCGTCCGGCGGGTGAACGGCGGCAGCGGCGGACGGGCGGATGTGGTCATCATCTGCTCCACGGGTGGACGAACGGGAGGGCGCCGAGGGGGAGAACGCTCGTTCTCGTCGGCTCCGCCACCCTAGGAGAACGCTCGTTCTCGCGCAATGACGCGGGTCGTCGGCGAGCGCGTAGTAAGGTCGGAGAACGTACGTTCTCGCAGGGGGGTCCGATGGATCAGGCGGAGGCCGAGGCGCGGGTCCTCGACGCGGCGGAGCGGCTGTTCTACGAGCGCGGGATCCAGGCGGTCGGCATGGATCAGGTGCGTGCGGCCTCCGGTGTCTCCCTCAAGCGGCTCTATCAGGTGTTCCCCTCGAAGTCGCGACTCGTCCGCGCCTGCCTCGACCGCCGCGACCGGCGCTGGCGGGCCCGGCTCGCCGCCCATGTGGACGAGCGCCCGGAAGGTGTGGCGCGGATCCTCGCGGTCTACGACTGGCTGTACGAGTGGTTCGCCGAACCGGAGTTCAGGGGCTGCGCCTTCGTCAACGCCTACGGAGAACTGGGGGCCGTCGACCCCGCGGTCGCCGACGCCGTGCGGGCGCACAAGCGCGCCTTCCACGACTACCTCGCCGGCCTGGTGGCCGGCGCGGGCGGCCCCGAACGGGCGGTCGGCCCGCTGGTGCTGCTCGCGGAAGGCGCCATGACGGCCGCCGCGATCTCCGGCTCGCCCGAACCGGCACGGCAAGCGCGGTGCGGTGCGCGGCAGTTGCTGGCGGCGCCGTAAGCTCCGACCTCTTGACATGAGGAGGGGCAGCAATGGCGAAGACGTACCGCATGAACGCCGGTACGCGGGTGATCAACCGCGTGTTCCACACGATGACCCGGCTCGGCGTCGGCAAGGGCTACCGGTACAACCTGACGGTGCGCGGCAGGAAGACCGGACGTTCGTACTCCACGCCGGTCGACGTGATGGCGTCCGGTGACGAGCGCTGGCTCGTCGCCGCCTACGGGGTGAGCGAATGGGTGCGCAACGCGCGCGCCGCGGGGCAGGTCGGGCTCAGCCGGGGCGGCAGGTCGCGCACGCACGGAGTGGTCGAGCTGGACGCGCGGGAGAGCGTGCCGGTGCTGCGCCAGTACTGGCGTGAAGTGCCCGTCACCCGGGCCTACTTCGAGGTGACCGCCGAGTCGTCGGACGAGGAGTTCGCCGCCGAGGCGGCCCGTCATCCGGTGTTCCGCCTGGTGCCCCTGGACTGACGCGCCGGGCGGGCCCGACCTGGGATCGGGCCCGCCCGGCCGGTGGGGTGGGCCGCCGGGTGGCGCGGACTCAGCAGCTCAGGTTCGAGCCCGGGGTGGTCCCGAGGATCTGCGTGAACGCCTTGTAGCGGTCGACGCGGCTCTGCACCTGGGCGGGGTTGGCGCCGTTGCACTCCAGGGTGCCGTTGATCGCGCGGATGGTCTCACCGAACCCGGCGCCGTTGACCATGGCGTTGTGCGGGGTCATGGTGCCGGGGCCGCTCTGGGTGTTCCAGTACCAAAGGCCCGTCTGCCAGGCGATGGACGGGTTCTGCTCCACCAGGTAGGGGTTGTTCAGGAGGTCGATGCCGAGGGCGTCGCCCGCGGCCTTGTAGTTGAAGTTCCAGCTGAGCTGGATCGGGCCGCGGCCGTAGTAGGCGGCCTGTCCCGCGGGGCAGCCGTAGGGCTGGGTCTTGTCGCAGTAGTGGGGGTAGTTGCTCTGGTTCTGCTCGACCACGTGGACCAGTCCGCCCGTCTCGTGGCTGACGTTGGCGAGGAAGGCCGCGGCCTCCTGGCGCCGGACGGTGTCGCTGCCGGTGTTGGCGAAGCCCGGATAGGCCTTGAGCGCGTCGGTCAGGCCCTTGTAGGTGTAGAAGGAGTTCCGGTTCGGGAACATCTGGTTGAACTGGGCCTCGCTGACCACGAATCCGGACGGGTCGGGGTTGCCCGGGTCCGTGCCGCCACCGCAGGTGCCCTGGTCCGCCCAGACGTCGGAGCGCCCGGGGGTCTCGTTCTGGGTCCACCACTTGGCGGTCCAGTTGTGCCCGTTGTACGAGGCGGACTTGCCACCGGTGTAGACCGTCGAGGAGCTCCAGGGGGAGGTGCACGTGGCGGCGGACGCCGTGGTGGCGGCGGGTCCGAGGACGAGCAGCGCGCCGGTCGCGGCGAGGGCGGCCGCGAGGCTGGTGAGGCGTTTGAGCATGCGACATCTCCTAACGGGCGGCACGGGGGAGGAGGCGTGCCGCCATGGGGGTGTCGTGACTCAAGCGAAATGGTCTGAACCTGTCAAGGTCTAGACCAAACTGCGAAGGTAAAACTTGGCGGGCCCCGGGCAGGATCCACCCGGTGTGTCGCCTTCCCGGCACACCGGGTGGATCGAGAAGGGTGCAGCGATGACGGACTCGGCCTCCGGGCGGCTCACGATCTCACGGGCGACGCTCGACGACTGGCGCGTGGTGCGCGGATGGGCGGCGGAGGAGGGCTGGAACCCCGGGCACGGCGACGCCGCCCCGTTCTTCGCGCAGGACCCCGAGGGATTCTTCCTGGGCCGCCTGGACGGCGAGCCCGTCTCCGCGGTCTCCGTGGTCAACTACGGGCAGGGCTACGCCTTCCTCGGCTTCTACCTCTGCCGCCCCGAGCACCGGGGCCGCGGCTTCGGCCTCGCCACCTGGCGGGCGGGACTCGCGCACGCCGGGGACCGGACCGTGGGCCTGGACGGCGTGCCCGACCAGCAGGACAACTACCGCCGCTCGGGCTTCGTCCGCGCGTACGGCACGCTGCGCTACGTCGGCCCGCTGATCGCGCCCGGCAGCGCCGACCGGCAGGTGCGTCCCGTCGAGGCCGCGGGCCTGAAGGCGCTCCTCGCGTACGACGGCTCGTGCCTGCCGGCCGACCGGCCGCGCTTCCTGGAGGCCTGGCTCACCGCTCCCGGCCACCGCGCCCTCGCCCGGATCGTCGACGGGAGGCTGACCGGGTACGGCGTGCTGCGGCCGGGCCCCGACGCCCTGCGCGTCGGACCGCTGTTCGCCGACACCCGTGCCGACGCCGAGGCCGTCCTGGACGCGCTGGCCGCCGACGCGGACGGCACGCCCGTGGCCATGGACGTGCCCGAGTACAACAAGGAGGCCGTCGCGCTCGCCGAGGCACGCGGGATGAAACCGAGCTTCGACACGGCCCGCATGTACACCGGCCCGGTCCGGGACTTCGCCCACGAGCGGGTCTTCGGGGTCACCTCGCTCGAACTGGGCTGAGGCTTGTCCGAGCGCCCCGGCACCGGACCCCCGCCGCGCGCACGGCATCACACCCTTCCGGGTCCGCGCGCGGGCCGCCGGGTCATCGCGGGGCAGCCTTACGGGCAGGGGCCGCGCCAGTCCAGGCACAGCACGGTGGCGTCGTCCTTCACATCGCCGGCACAGGCGTCGGTGACCGCGGCGACCATGGCCCGCACGGCCTCCCGGGGGTGCTCGCCCGCGGTGTCACAGATGAGGCCGGGCAGGTCGACGTCGCCCGCCTCGCGATCCTGCATGCCGTCGGTGTACAGCACGAGACGGTCACCGGGGCGCAGGTCGATGTCCTGCACCTGATAGGGGCCCTGTCCGGGAACTCCGAAGGGGAGGTTGATGTGCGGCTGGATCTCCTCGACCGCGCCCTCGCGCAGCCGTAGGGGCCACATGTGTCCCGCGTTGACGAGCTGGGCGCCGGATCCGTCCAGGGCGATGCGCAGGAGGAGGCCGGTGGCGAAGGTCCGATGGCCGTGATCGAGGAGGGCCTGATGCGTCTGGCGGGCCTGTTCGGCGAGGTCGGCACCGGCGCGGCGGGCGCCGCGGGAGGCGTTGACCACGAGGGTGGCCATCAAGGAGGCATCGACGTCATGGCCCATGGCGTCGGTGATCGACAGGTGCAGGGTGTCCTCGTCGAGGCTGTAGTCGTAGGTGTCACCGGCGATGTCGGAGGCCGGCACCAGGGCTCCGGCGAGAGCGAACTCGTCTGCCTCGCACGAGGGCGCCGAGGGCAGGAGCTGGCGCTGGATCTCCGCGGCCAGGGTGACCGTGGCGGTGCGGTTGCCCCAGTGGTAGAGGTCGGTGAAGCGGCGGTCGGTGACGATGATGTACGCGAGCGCGTGCGCGACCTCTTCGACCTGCTCCAGCACATCCTGCGTGACGTGGGTGAGGTAGAGCTCCAGAACGCCGATGACGTCGCCGCGATTGGTGACCGGAGCGAGCACACGCTGCCCCTGAGCACCCTCTGGTGCCAGCAGCACCTCCTGGGTGCGCAGGACCTCGTCGTAGACGCTGCCGTCCAAAGGGACCTGGTCCGTGCCGCGTTTCTCGCGTGTCGTCTTCCCCTCGTTGACCCGCAGCAGGCGCCGGCCGACGACGTCGACGAACAGGAAGGAGACGTAACGCGCGCCGAACCGCCTGCGCAGATTGTGCGCCACGACATCGAGAGAACGCACCGGGGCGGCTTCTTCAGCCGCTGCCAGTACCTCGGCCAGTCCCATTCGATCACGCTGCACAACAGCCTCCCTGAGTTGTGCACCTCCTTCCCCGCGATGCCCCGGGCATCACAGCCGAGACACATTGCACAGGGGGAGATACCGCGCGCCGAGGTGATCTTTTTGTTACATGCTGGACGTGGGGGTAGAAGCCTGACAATCGAGTTCAGGAAGTGGGCGGATCGGCATGGACGGGGCTGCACGGAGCGAGGGGCGGCTGTTGGGCGGCGGCCTGGTCGAGGTGTCGCAGACGTACGAGGGCAAGACCGATGACATCGCCGAGGCGCGTGCGCTGGCCCGCGACTTCCTGGCACGCCTGCAGGCGGTCCACGGGGTCCCGGTGTCCGAGCGTGCGATGGGCATGGTGCAACTGGTGGTCAGCGAGCTGTTGACGAACGCCCTCAAGTACGCCCCCGGGCCCTGCTCGCTCGGCCTCGGGTTGACAGGCGGCCGGGTGGAGGTATCGGTGCGGGACAGCGCCCCGGTCCTGCCGGTGGCCAGGGCAGCCGAACCGGGCCGGGTCGGCCAGCACGGCCTGGAGATCGTGATGGCGGTCTCCCAGAGCTTCGAGGTCCACCGCGAACCGGACGGCAAATGCACGACTGCTGCGATCATGCTTGCCGACGACCCGGGAGGGGCCACCGCCGGACGGCAACCGTGAGACGTGCGCGGCGCGAGTCGGGACAAGGCGCGGCGCCGCCGCGGCGCGACGGGCCAGGGGCACTCTCCCTGGCCCGTCGCGCTGGGGGCTTACCCGTATCCGGCCGCTCCGGCGCGGCCACCCATGGTCGCTACTGGGGCGGGGGCTCCTGGCCGCGGTCCCCGCCCAGCTGTCCCTTGAGCTTGTCCTGGGCGGTGTCGACCTGCCCGCTGTACTTGTTCTGGGTCCGGCCGTCGACGAAGTCACCGGCCTTGTCGACGCCCTGGCCCGCCTTGTCCTCGTGGCCCTTGAGCATCTGCTTGAGCTTGTCCATCACCGACATGGTCGGCCTCCTGGGTGTGAGCCGTTGCTCCCAGGATGGGGGCTGATCCGGGGCGCCGCATCCGGGGACCGGAGCCGCCCGCTCATGTGATCGTCAGCCGCCGCTTGGCCTTGGCCTCGGAGCTGTTGCCCACGTAGAGGTCCACCGCGCCCTCCTCGACGAGGAACTCCCCGCGCGGGTCGTTCGTCCAGAAACCGAGGTCGTCGGCGCCGATCTCGAACCGGACCGTCCTGGACCTGCCGGGCTCCAGCGTCACCCTGCGGAAACCGCGCAGTTCGCGTACGGGCCGCGTGAGGCTCGCCGTGATGTCGTGGACGTACAGCTGGACGACCTCGTCGCCCGCGCGGTCGCCGGTGTTCGTGACGTCCACCGCCACCTCCAGGGTGTCGCCCCGGCGCAGCGCGGCCGCGGAGATCCGCTCGCGGCTCAGCCGCGGCTCGCCGATCTCGAACGTCGTGTAGCTCAGCCCGTGGCCGAACGCGAACTGCGGGCCCGGGGGCAGATCCAGGTACTTCGACGTGTACTTGTTGTCCGCGTCGTAGGGGCGGCCCGTCGACTCGTGGTTGTAGTGCACCGGGAGCTGGCCGACCGTACGCGGGAACGACACCGGCAGCTTCCCGCCGGGCACGACCCGGCCGAACAGGACGTCGGCGACGGCGTTGCCCGCCTCCAGGCCCGGGTGCCACGCCTCCAGGACGGCGGGCGCGGCGCCGAGCCAGTCGCCCATGGTCAGCGGGCGGCCGTTCACGAGGACGACCACGAACGGCTTGCCGGTGGCGGCGACGGCGGCCACCAGCTTCTCCTGGGTGCCGGGCAGCCCGATGTCGCTGCGCGCGGCCGCCTCGCCGCTCATCGCGGGTGGCTCGCCGACCACGACGACGGTGACCTCGGCGGCCCTCGCGGCGGCCACCGCCTTCGGGATGCCACCGGTCTCCTTGCCGTCGGGGTCCACGCCCCTGGCGTACGTCACCTCGGCGTCCGGCGCGGCCCGCCGGATGGCGTCCAGGATCTTCACCGACGGATATCTGCGCACGGCGGCCGGGAGCGACCACGTGCCGAGCAGGTCGTCGGAGTCTCCGAACGGGCCGACGACCGCGACGGACCTGAGGGACCGCTTCAGGGGGAGCGCCGCGCGGTCGTTCTTCAGCAGGACCATCGAACGGGCGGCACTCTCGCGCGCGGCCCGCCGGGCGGCCGGGCTCGGCCCGTCGACGGCGTCGCTCTCGTCGACGTAGGGGTGCTCGAAGAGCCCGAGGTCGAACTTGAGGCGCAGGACACGGGCGACCGCGTCGTCCAGCCGCCTCGCGTCGATCTTTCCCTCGTGGAGCAGCTTCTTGCCGTGCGTGACGAAATGGGTGCTGGTCATCTCCATGTCCACGCCCGCGCCGAGGGACAGCCGGGCGGCCGCCGCGCCGTCCTCGGCGAAGCCGTGCGGGATCAGCTCCTGGACGCCGGTCCAGTCGCTGACGACGACACCGCCGAAGCCCCACTCCTTCTTCAGGATGTCGGTCAGGGTGTGCGTGTTGCCGTGCGCCGGGACGCCGCTGACGGTGTTGAAGGACGCCATCACCGTGGCCACCCCGGCGTCCGAAGCCGCCTTGAACGGCGGGAGGTAGAGGTTGCGCAGCCGGGACTCGGAGACGTCCACCGTGTTGTAGTCGCGGCCACCCTCCGCGCCGCCGTACGCGACGAAGTGCTTGGCGCAGGCGGCGATGCGGTCCTTCGCGCGGTAGGGCGCCGCCGAACCGCCGTGGTCGTCGCCGCCGTCCTTGTCCCGCGCATCCGGCTCGCCCTGGTAGCCCCGCACCTTCGCCGCGGCGAACGCCGCCGTCAGGTACGGGTCCTCGCCGTTGCCCTCGGCGATCCGGCCCCAGCGCGGCTCGCGCGTGACGTCCATCATCGGTGCGAACGTCCAGTGCACGCCGTTCGAACGGGCCTCCTTGGCCGACACCTCGCCGTCCGTCCGCGCCACCTCCGGGTCGAAGCTCGCGGCCTGCGCCAGCGGGATCGGGAACGTCGTCCAGAAGCCGTGGATGACGTCGAGCCCGAACACGAGCGGAATGCCGAGCCGGGACTCCTCGACGGCCAGGCGCTGGAGCGCGTTGGTGGTCCTGGCGCCGAAGATGCTCAGCACGGAGCCGAGCCGGCCGGCGCGGGCCGCGTCCTCCACGTCCTTGGTCGCCCCGCCGCCGGGGCCGGTGTCCCACGCCCACGGCAGCTGCTGGAGCTGTCCGAACTTCTCCTCCACCGTCATCCGGCCGAGGAGTTCCCGGATCCGCCGCTCGTGGGGGCCCCGGCGGCCGGGCGCGGCCTGCGCGGTGCCGGCCCCGGCCGTCCCGACGGCACTCAGCGCGCCTCCCGCGGCCGCCGTGCCGCCGATCGCGGACAGCAGAGTACGCCTTCGTACGTCACGCATGCGTTCGCCTTCTCACCTCAGGAGGGGGATAACTCCTGTGGAGAACACAAGAGTTGAAGCGAAAAGTACGTTCCCGTTACATGCGGGTCAACAGACGCGGCAGGGGAAGCGCCGGGGAAAGTGCGGCGGGCGGGTGAATCCGGCCGAACCCTTGACCTCAAGTTTACTTGAGGTCTTAACGTTCTCTTCATGAGCATGGAAACCACCGCCTGGGTCCAGCTGCACAGCGTGATGAACGCGCAGCAGGACCGCCGACCCTTCGCCCGTGCCACGCTGCGCCGCATCGGCGCCTTCGCGCGGCCCCACCGCAGGCGCATCCGGCAGTTCGTGCTGCTGAGCGTCGTCACCGCGCTGCTGGCCGTGGCGACGCCCGTCCTCGCGGGGAAGGTGGTCGACGCCATCGTCCGCGGCTCGGACTCCTCGACCGTCGTGCGGTACGCCCTGCTGATCGCGGCCATCGCGCTCGCGGAGGCGGGCCTCGGGCTGGTGAGCCGCTGGCTGTCGGCGAACCTCGGCGAAGGGCTCATCCTGGACCTGCGGACCGCCGTCTTCGACCACGTCCAGCGCATGCCCGTCGCCTTCTTCACCCGCACCCGCACGGGCGCCCTGGTCAGCCGCCTCAACAACGACGTCATCGGCGCGCAGCGGGCCTTCAGCAACACGCTCTCCGGAGTCGTCGGCAACATCGTCACCCTGGTGCTGACGCTCGCCGTCATGCTCACTCTCTCGTGGCAGATCACCCTGCTGGCGCTGCTCCTGCTCCCGGTGTTCGTCGTGCCCGCCCGCCGCATGGGAGCCAGGATGGCGGGCCTCCAGCGGGAGGCCGCCCACCACAACGCCGCCAT
The DNA here is from genome assembly GCF_055581265.1 of Streptomyces sp. NPDC031466. NCBI lineage: Bacteria > Bacillati > Actinomycetota > Actinomycetes > Kitasatosporales > Streptomycetaceae > Streptomyces > Streptomyces sp. NPDC031466. The sequence continues at coordinate 718,599 of NZ_JBVIJT010000001.1, read as the reverse complement.
GGGCACCCGGATGACCGAGCGCTTCTCGGCGCCCGGCGCCACCCTGATCAAGCTCTTCGGCAGGCCCGGCGACGAGTCAGCCGAGTTCGCCGCGCGGGCCCGCCGGGTGCGGGACATCGGCGTACGCACCGCGATGGCGCAGTCCACGTTCATCACGGCGCTCACGCTCGTCTCGGCGCTCGCGCTCGCCCTGGTCTACGGCCTCGGCGGGTACTACACGCTGGAGGGCTCCCTCGACGCCGGCGCCGTCGTCTCGCTCGCGCTGCTGCTCACCCGGCTCTACGCGCCGCTGACCTCGCTGGCCGGCGCCCGCGTCGAGGTGATGAGCGCCCTCGTCAGTTTCGAGAGGGTCTTCGAGATCCTCGACCTGAAGCCGCTCATCACGGAGAAGAAGGACGCCGTGCCGGTCCCCGAGGGCCCCGTGTCCGTCGAGTTCGACGACGTCCGTTTCGGCTACCCCGCGGCCGACAAGGTCTCCCTCGCCTCCCTCGAAGAGGTCGCCTCGCTCGACAACCGCGGCGGCGACGAGGTCCTGCACGGAGTGTCGTTCCGCGCCGAACCCGGCCAGACGGTCGCCCTCGTCGGCTCCTCCGGCGCGGGCAAGTCGACCATCGCGCAACTGCTCCCGCGGCTGTACGACACGGACGAGGGAACCGTGCGCATCGGCGGCGTCGACGTACGGGAGCTGACCGCCGAGTCCCTGCAAGCCACCCTCGGCATGGTCACCCAGGACGGGCACCTCTTCCACGAGTCGGTGCGCGACAACCTGCTGCTCGCCCGGCCCGGGGCGAGCGAGGACGAGCTGTGGGACGTGCTGCGCCGCTCCCGGCTGGAGGACCTCGTGCGCTCCCTGCCGGACGGGCTCGACACCGTGGTCGGCGAGCGCGGCTACCGGCTCTCCGGCGGCGAACGGCAGCGCATGACCATCGCGCGGCTCCTGCTGGCCCGGCAGCGGGTCGTCATCCTCGACGAGGCGACGGCCCACCTCGACAACACCTCCGAGGCCGCCGTCCAGGAGGCCCTCGCCGAGGCCCTCGAAGGACGCACCGCCGTGGTGATCGCCCACCGTCTGTCCACGGTCCGCTCCGCCGACCTCATCCTCGTCGTCGAGGCGGGCCGCGTCGTCGAACGGGGCACGCACGAGGAACTGCTGGCCCTGGAGGGGCGCTACGCGGAGCTGTACCGCACGCAGTTCGCCAAGGGCGGCGAGCCGGCGGCGGGGGCGGGCGTCGTGGAGGCGGCGCTCTGACCTCCGCTCGTGTCCGGACGTCCACCAGGAGTTCATCGATTCCCCACCACCCCCATGCTCTCCCGTGAGAGAAACCCCCCATGTGCGACGACGAGTTGATACCGCCGAGCGCGGACATGACGGAGGACCAGTGGCTGCGGGCCGACCCGGCGCTCGCCCAGGGGCCGGTGGGGGAGCGGGTCCGCGAGATGCGGGCGCTGCGGCGGCGGACCGTGCTCGGCTCGGTGGTGGCGGGCGCCGCGGCGCTCGCGGCCTTGCCGGGTGGGACGCGGGCCGCCGCCGCCGCGGCGGGCACCGGGAAGTTCCCGCTGCCGACCGGTCCCGGCCGCTCGGGGGAGTACGCGGTGCTCCTGACCGGCGACGCCGGAACGGGCGAGGAGGCGCAGCACGCGGTGGCCGCCGCGGCGCGTGAGGTCTGCCGCGCCGAAGGGGTCGGCCTCGCGGTCGGTCTCGGCGACAACATCTACGAGAACGGCCCCGAGTCCGACCACGACAGGGAGTTCCGCACCAAGTTCGAGGACCCCAACTCCGGCCTCGACGTGCCGTGGCTGATGGTCCTCGGCAACCACGACTGCTCGGGCCTGATACCCGGCAGCGGCGGCGACCCCGCACGCGGTGACCGCGAGGTCTCCTACGCCAAGGGCTCGCCCCGCTGGTACATGCCGAGCCGCTACTACAACGTGGCGCTGCCCGCGGCGGGCGCGGGCGATCCGCTGGTGGAGTTCTTCGCCCTCGACACCAACCCCGTCTCCTCCTACGTCGCCCAACTCGACCCGCACTACCACTGGAACGGCCCCTACATGCGGGCCCAGCGCAGCTGGCTGGACGGCGCGCTCACGGCGTCCCGGGCGCGCTGGAAGATCGTCCTCGGCCACCACCCGTACCTCAACAACGGCAAGCACGGCAGCGCCGGTTCGTACGACGGCTTCGTGATCGGCCACTACACCAGCGGCATCCACCTCAAGGAGCTGTACGAGGAGGTGGTGTGCGGGCGCGCCGACCTCATCCTGTCCGGGCACGACCACACGCTGCAGGTCCTGGAGCCCACCGCCCGCACCGGCGGCACGCGGCAGATCGTGTGCGGAGCCGCGGGCAAGGCCGGTGACGGCAAGGCCTACTTCGCCCACCCCGCCGCCTGGCAGAACTTCTCCGACCACGGCTTCATGGTGCTGAAGGTGTCCGAGCGGGCGATGACCGTCGACGCGTACACGGTCGACGTCGCCACCCGCACAGCCCGTCTCGCCCACACCACCCGCACGCCGGTCGGGAGCGGGGCCGCGGGGCACGCCGTCCTCAGCTGAACATTCAGTCGAGGGTGAGGACGACCTTGATGTCGTCGTCCTGGGCGGTGAACGCCTCGGCGGCGCGCTCCAGGGGCACGCGCCGGGTGATCATCCGTTCCAGCCAGCCGCGGTCCGCCTTGGCCAGGGCCTCGGCCCCTTGGTGGTAGTGGCGGAGGTTGGCGTTGACCGAGCCCACGACCACGTCGTTCTCCAGCACCAGGTCGCGGTTGAGCGATCCGGCGTCCACCGAAAGCCGCCGCCCCGTGGGGGAGACGCCGGTCAGACACACCACGCCGTACGTCGCCGTGCCCGCCATCGCCTCGAAGACCAGCGAACCCACGCCGGTCGCCTCGATCACCACGTCGGGACGGATCGCGTCGGTCACCCGCCCGATGTCCTCGCTGTGGTACGTCGCGCCGAGGTCGGCGACCAGCTCCGGCTTCGGCCCCTCGGTGACCTGGTCGAGCACGTGCACGTCCAGGCCGCGTTGCACGCCGAGCAGCGCGGCCAGCAGGCCGACCGGCCCAGCCCCGGTGATCAGCGCCCGCCGCGGCTGGAACCAGGACCGGCCACCGACCCGCTCCACCTGCTCCCACGCCTTGGCCACCACGGTGGTCGGCTCCAGCAGCACTCCGACCGTCTCCAGACCGGGGTCGAGCCTGACGGCGTAGTCGCACTCCACGGTCCAGGACCGACTGGCGTAGCCGTGGCGCTCCTTGATGCCGCGCTCGGTGTAGCGGCCGTTGCGGCACATGTCGAACTCGCCGCGCGCGCAGGCTCCGCAGGGCTGCGGGTCCGGGCGGCGCACCACCCCGACCACCAGGTCACCGGCCGTGAACCCACTGCCCGCCGGCGCCTCGCGCACCCGGCCGAGCGACTCATGGCCGAGGATCAGCCGGTCCTCACCGGGCGGCGCCGCACCGTACTCCCCGGCGACGATCTCCTTGTCGGTGCCGCAGACCCCGGCCGCGAGACCGTCCACCAGCAGCTCGCCCTCGCCGGGCACCGGGTCCGGCATGTCGCGCACCTCGAGGGAATCGGCGGTCGAGGGGCGGACGGTCACGGCACGCATCGGCAATCTCCCATTCGCTGGACGGCGGCCACTGCTGAGTGCCCGCGCGATGACCACACAAGCATCCGATCCGGAAAGGGCCGGCGACCCCGCGCGCCGAGGCGCGCCGCGAGCGGCGGTGGGCCCACAGCATCCTGTGGGCCCACCGTCCCTCAGCGCCCGCTCGACGCCCGCGCCGCGCTTCTCAGCGTCCGAGCGCCTTCTTCAGCTCCTGCTTGTTCATCGAGGAACGGCCGTCGATGTTCTTCTTCTTGGCCTCTTCGTAGAGCTGGTCCTTGGTGGGACCCTGAGCGCCGCTGTGCGACCGCTCCCCGCCGCGCTGCGAGGCGGACTTCGGGTCCTTCGTCGACGTCCTGCTCGCGGTCTTGGCCTCACCGGAGCGGGCCCGCTCCTTGTTGACCGTACGGGCCGCCATCTCCTTGGCCCGGCTCTTGGACGCGCCGCGTTCCTCGGCGCTCTCCTTGATGTGTTCGTACTGACGTTCACGCTTGTTGCTGGATCCAGCCGGCATGGTGACCTCACTTTCTCGTGGCCAATCGGAGGCGCTCGCCGCACCGATGACCTTGTTTCGGGCGCATCGCCCGGTTCCGGCCCCCCTTGTGCCCGTACGCCGGGCTCACCCCCCGCGTGTGCCCCCGCCCCGTTCGTTGTAGGCGTCGGCGGCACGTTCGTTCAGCGCGCTGCCGAGGCGCTGGACGGCGCGGGACACCAGTCCTTCGGGCGGGTCGATGTCCTCGCCCTCGCGCTGCCCGCGGCGGTGGGCGGGCGCGGCGGGCAACAGACGCGCGGCGACACCGCTCAGCCGCGTGGTCGCCGCCGGGGCGATCCCGTGCGCCAGGTCGGCGGCGCGCGCCGCCGGGGTGAGCACGAGGCGCGCCCGGCGCCGCACGGTGGCCCGCACGATCCGCTCGGCGGCACGGGGCGCGTTCATGGACACCAGCGGAGTGCCCGCCAGCGTCGAGAACCACCCGTACTCCGCGCGCTGCTCGCCGTCGAACCGGGCGCGCAGGTGGGAGCCGGTGCGCATCAGACCGGGGTATACGGCCGTCACGCTCACCCCGCGCCCCGCCGTCTCCGCCCGCAGCCCCTCCGCGAGGGTGCCGACCGCGGACTTGGCGCACGCGTAGGGCAGCAGGTGCGGCACGCCGAGCAGTCCCCCGACGGAGGAGATCAGCGCGAGGCGCCCGCCGCCCGGGCTGTCCCTGAGATGGGGGAGGGCCTCCAGCGACGTGTGCAGGGCTCCGTGGAACATCGAGCGCATCGCGTCCTCGAAGTCCTCGGCCCGCAACGACTCCAGCGGGGCGACCTGAATGATTCCGGCGTTCGCGATCACGAGGTCCACGCCGCCGCAGGCCTTGCCGGTATCGGCGAACAGTTCGCGTACCTCGGCCCGCTCGCGCACGTCGCAGACCGCCGTACGCACCCGCGCCCCAGGGCGCCGGTGCAGCAGCTTGGCGCGGGCCCGGCCCAGTTCCCCGCCGTCGCGCGCGGCGAGCGTGACGGCGCAGCCCCGGGCGGCCAGCCGGTCCGCCATGAGCAGACCGAGGCCGCGCGACCCGCCCGTCACGACGGCCGACCGCCCGCTGAGGTCGTCGGCGCCCCGGCGGGGACGCGCGGACGACAGGCGCACTTCGGACTCCTCGCTCGGCCCGGTCACGGTCGCAGCAGGGTCTTGATCATGCTGTCTTCCTTCGCCTGGAAGGTCTCGTACGCCTTCGGGCCCTCCTCCAGGGAGACGTGGTGCGTGGCGAAACCGTCGACGCCGAGCGGATCGTCGTCGGTCAGCAGCGGGAGGAGGTCGTCGACCCAGCGCTTCACGTTGGCCTGACCCATGCGCAGCTGGAGCTGCTTGTCGAACATCGTCAGGAGCGGCAGCGGGTCGGCCGCCCCGCCGTACACGCCGGAGAGGGAGATCGTGCCGCCACGGCGGACGATGTCGATCGCCGCGTACAGCGCGCCCAGGCGGTCGACACCCACCTTCTCCATCACCTTGGCGCCGACCGCGTCGGGCAGCATGCCCACGCCCCACTGCGCGGCCTTGACCAGCGGCGCGCCGTGGGCCTCCATGCCGACGGCGTCGATGACGGCGTCCGTGCCGCGGCCCTTGGTCAGCTCGCGCACCGCCTCGCCGATGTCCTTGCCGTGACGGCGCAGGTCCAGCGCCTTGACGCCGTCCCGGGACGCCCGGCTCAGCCGTTCGGGGACCAGATCGACGCCCACCACCAGGCTCGCCCCACGGTGCAGGGCGATCCGGGCGGCCATCGCGCCGATCGGACCGAGACCGAGCACGGTCACGGTGCCCCCGGGCGGGATGGCGGCGTACTCCACGGCCTGCCACGCGGTGGGCAGCACGTCGGAGAGGTAGACGAACCGGTCGTCGGGCGGGCCCTTGGGGACCTTGATGGGGAGGGTGTTGCCGAAGGGCACGCGCATCAGCTCCGCCTGCCCGCCGGGCACCTGTCCGTACAGCTTGGTGTAGCCGAAGAGCGAGGCGCCCGTGCCCTGGTCGCGGTTCTGTGTCGTCTCGCACTGCGAGTGCAGTCCGGCGTCGCACATGAAGCAGTCGCCGCACGAGACGTTGAACGGCACGACGACCCGGTCACCGACCGCCACCTCGGTCACGCCGGCGCCGATCTCCTCGACGATCCCCATGGGCTCGTGTCCCAGGATGTCGCCGGCGTCGAGGTAGGGACCCATCACCTCGTACAGGTGCAGATCCGAACCGCAGATGCCCGTCGACGTCACGCGGACGATGATGTCGGTCGGTTCCTTCAGCACGGGGTCCGGCACGGTCTCGACCCGTACGTCGCGCCTTCCGTGCCACGTCAGTGCGCGCATGGCTCTCTCCTCGAGGCAACTGGTGGGGTAGCTGGGGTTGGAGTTGCAGCGGCTTGTGGCACGCGGGTTCCCCGCGCCGTCGGCGTCATGCGAAACCGGTCACGACGCCACACGCGCCCGGACGGCCAGCAAACCCACACCGGCGCGCCCCTGCCAACAGCAGCGAGGCGTTCGGGTCACCGCCCGGCTCATCGCCCTCGGCTGTACGCGTGGCCGGCCCCGAGCGCGCCGAAGGTCACCGCGGTCGTCGCCTGGCCACCGCACCCGCTCCCGCGCTGTCGCCGTACTCGCGCGGACCGCGACCGCCGCCCGGGTACGCGGAGTCACAGGCTTCTGACCTGCCCACACGGGTCAACAGAGGGGGTCCGCCCCTCGGGCGCTCCGGGCGCGAAGAGAGTACTGTGAGATTTGTCAACCCGTTGACCTGCGCGCCCGTGGCCACTAGGTTGCGGTCAACGTCGACCCATGACACCCGAAGGAGGCGATCGGCGGATGTACACCAGCTCTGATCTCGGTCGCCTCGCCCAGTGCACCGCCTGGGTCCCGGGTCGGATCGCGCACGGCTGCTGAACGCGCCGTCCTGACGTGCCCTTCCGCGGCACGTCCCACCTGATGCAGTCCAGGGCCTGATGCAGCCCCTTCGCGGCGCATCCCCGGTTCCTCCCGTCACGCCCTTTCCGGCACGCCGCTCCCGCGTGCCGCCCGGCGCCCACCCCTTTCGCGTGGCGCGTCTGAACACAGAAAGCTGCCTGAAAATTGGCGAACATCATGAACCGACCGATCACGCACCGAATGGGTGGCCTGTCATGGTAGAGGCGCGGATCACGGTCAACGGGAAAGAAGCACCGATCTCACCGGCCGCGCCGCACACCACGGCGCTGGACGTCCTGCGCGAGCGCGGCCTCACCGGCACCAAGGAGGGCTGCGCCGAGGGCGAGTGCGGCGCCTGTTCGGTCCTCGTGGCCCGGCCCGGGGTGAACAAGCCCACCGACTGGGTGGCGGTCAACGCCTGCCTGATCCCGGCCGCGGCGCTCGACGGCCAGGAGGTCGTCACCGCCGAGGGCCTCGCCACCGGTGGCGCCCCCGGCGCCTTCTCGGCCCTGCACCCGGTGCAGGAGGAGATGGCGGTCCGCGGCGGCTCCCAATGCGGCTACTGCACACCGGGATTCATCTGCAGCATGGCCTCCGAGTACTACCGGCCCGACCGCTGCGCCCACCCGGAACCGGCCGACGGCGCGCCCGACGGCGTCGACGCCGAGCACGGCCCCAACGGCTTCGACCTGCACGCGCTGAGCGGAAACCTGTGCCGCTGCACCGGCTACCGCCCCATCCGCGACGCCGCGTTCGCCGTCGGTGAGCCCACCGACGAGGACCCGCTGGCCCAGCGCCGCGAGCAGGCACCGCCCGCCCCGGTCGCCACCGAGTACACCCGCGACGACAGCACGTTCCTGCGGCGCGACACCCTGGCCGAGACACTGGAGTTGCTGCGCGAGCGGCCGGACGCGGTCGTCGTCGCCGGCTCCACCGACTGGGGCGTCGAGGTCAACATCCGCGCCCGGCGCGCGCATTGCGTGATCGCGATCGACCGGCTGCCCGAGATGCGGGAACTGCGCGTCGAAGCCGACTCCATCGAGATCGGCGCGGCGCTCACGCTCACCGAGATCGAGCGCCGTCTGGACGGTGAAGTCCCGCTCCTCGCCGACCTGTTCCCGCAGTTCGCCTCCCGCCTCATCCGCAACGGAGCGACCCTCGGCGGCAACCTCGGCACCGGCTCGCCCATCGGCGACAGCCCGCCGGTGCTGCTCGCGCTGGAGGCGTCGGTGGTCCTCACCGACGCCGACGGCGAGCGCGAGGTGCCGCTGGCGGACTACTTCACCGGCTACCGGCAGAGCGTGCGCCGCCCCGGCGAGCTGATCCGCGCGGTGCGCGTCCCCCGGCCGCTGGCACCCGTCACGGCCTTCCACAAGATCGCCAAGCGGCGCTTCGACGACATCTCCAGCGTGGCGGTCGCCTTCGCGCTCGACATCGAGGACGGCGTCGTCCGCAAGGCCCGCATCGGCCTGGGCGGCGTGGCCGCCACCCCGATCCGCGCGCTCGCCACCGAGGCGGCCCTGGAGGGCGAGCCGTGGTCGCCGTCGACCGTCGAGGCCGCCGCGCGCGTACTGCGGGGTGAGGGAACGCCGATGGACGACCACCGGGCCAGCTCCCTCTACCGTTCCGCGATGCTCGGCCAGAGCCTGCTGAAGCTGCACGCACAGACCCCCGAGGCGGCGAAGTCATGAGCCATTTGTCCGAGCGTCCCGAGAAGCCCCTGGTCGGCGTCTCCCTGCCGCACGAAAGCGCCTTCCAGCACGTCACCGGCACCGCGCTGTACACCGACGACCTGGTCCAGCGGACCAAGGACGTCCTGCACGCCTACCCGGTGCAGGTCATGAAGGCCCGCGGCCGCATCACCGCGCTGCGCACCGAGCCCGCGCTGGCCGTGCCCGGCGTGGTCCGCGTCCTGACCGGCGCCGACGTGCCCGGCGTCAACGACGCCGGCATGAAGCACGACGAGCCGCTCTTCCCCGACGAGGTCATGTTCCACGGCCACGCGGTCGCCTGGGTGCTCGGCGAGAGCCTGGAGGCGGCCCGGCTCGGCGCGGCGGCCGTCGAGGTGGAGCTGGAGGAGCTGCCCTCCCTGGTCACGCTCCAGGAGGCCATCGAGGCCGGCAGCTTCCACGGGGCCACGCCCCTGATGGAGAGCGGCGACATCGACGCGGGCTTCGCCGAGTCCGCGCACGTGTTCACCGGCGAGTTCCAGTTCGCCGGGCAGGAGCACTTCTACCTGGAGACGCACGCCGCGCTCGCCCAGGTCGACGAGAACGGGCAGCTGTTCATCCAGAGCAGCACCCAGCACCCCTCCGAGACGCAGGAGATCGTCTCGCACGTGCTCGGCGTGCCCTCGCACGAGGTGACCGTGCAGTGCCTGCGGATGGGCGGCGGCTTCGGCGGCAAGGAGATGCAGCCGCACGGCTTCGCGGCCGTCGCCGCGCTCGGCGCCAAGCTGACCGGCCGCCCGGTGCGGTTCCGGCTCAACCGCACCCAGGACCTGACGATGTCCGGCAAGCGGCACGGCTTCCACTCCACGTGGAAGGTCGGCTTCGACGCCGAGGGCCGCATCCAGGCCCTGGACGCCACCCTGACCGCCGACGGTGGCTGGAGCCTGGACCTGTCCGAGCCGGTCCTCGCCCGCGCGCTGTGCCACATCGACAACACGTACTGGATCCCCAACGCCCGCGTCGCCGGCCGCATCGCCAAGACCAACACGGTCTCCAACACCGCCTTCCGCGGCTTCGGCGGCCCCCAGGGCATGCTGGTGATCGAGGACATCCTCGGCCGCGTCGCACCGCTGCTGGGCCTCGACCCCATGGAGCTGCGCGAGCGCAACTTCTACCGGCCGGGCCAGGGCCAGACCACGCCGTACGGCCAGCCGGTCACGCAGGCCGAACGGATCTCCACCGTCTGGCGGCAGGTGCAGGAGGACGGCGGCGTCGCCGCACGCAAGCGCGAGATCGCCGCCTTCAACGCCGCGCACCCGCACACCAAGCGGGCGCTCGCCGTCACCGGCATCAAGTTCGGCATCTCCTTCAACCTCACCGCCTTCAACCAGGGCGGCGCGCTGGTGCTGATCTACAAGGACGGCTCGGTCCTGATCAACCACGGCGGCACCGAGATGGGCCAGGGCCTGCACACCAAGATGATGCAGGTCGCCGCGACCACGCTGGGCATCCCGCTGCACAAGGTCCGGCTCGCCCCGACGCGGACCGACAAGGTGCCCAACACCTCGGCCACCGCGGCCAGTTCCGGCGCCGACCTGAACGGCGGCGCGATCAAGAACGCCTGCGAGCAGCTGCGCGACAGGCTGCTCCAGGTCGCCGGCTCCCAGCTCGGCGCGAACGCCTCGGACGTACGCATCGTCGAGGGCATCGCCCGCAGCCTCGGCAGCGACAAGGAGCTGGCCTGGGACGACCTGGTGCGCACCGCGTACATCCAGCGGGTCCAGCTCTCGGCGGCGGGCTTCTACCGGACCGAGGGCCTGCACTGGGACGTCACGACGTTCCGGGGCTCGCCGTTCAAGTACTTCGCCCTCGGCGCCGCCGCGACCGAGGTGGAGGTGGACGGCTTCACCGGCGCGTACCGCATCCGGCGCGTGGACATCGTGCACGACGTCGGCGACAGCCTCTCCCCGCTGATCGACATCGGTCAGGTCGAGGGCGGGTTCGTGCAGGGCGCGGGCTGGCTGACGCTGGAGGACCTGCGTTGGGACACCAGCGACGGCCCGAACCGCGGCCGGCTCCAGACCCAGGCGGCCAGCACGTACAAGCTGCCGAGCTTCTCGGAGATGCCCGAGGAGTTCAACGTCCGGCTGCTGGAGAACGCCACCGAGGAGGGCGCGGTCTACGGCTCCAAGGCGGTCGGTGAGCCGCCGCTGATGCTGGCGTTCTCGGTGCGCGAGGCGCTGCGGCAGGCCGCCGCCGCGTTCGGGCCGAGCGGCGTCAGCGTCGAGCTGGCCTCGCCCGCGACGCCGGAGGCGGTGTACTGGGCGATCCAGGAGGCGCGTCAGGGCGGGGCCCGGCCGAAGGAGCAGGTCGGCGCCGAGGCGGGGGACGGCACCGGACAGGCCGGGAGCGACCGGGTCGTGGCGGATGTCCGTGCCGACGCGGAAGCGCTGAGCGGTGCCTGACATGACCTGGGTCGCCGCGGTCGCGCGGTTGCGGGCACGCCGCGAGTCCGGCGTGCTCGTGACCGTCGCGACCGTGCGCGGCCACGCCCCGCGCGACGCCGGCGCCAAACTCGTCGTGGGGCACACCCGGACCTGGGGCTCGATCGGGGGAGGCAACGTCGAGGCCGTCGCCATCGACCGGGCCCGGGAGATGATCGCCGCGTCCGTGCGGGAGCCGGAGCTGATCGATGTCGCGCTGAACGACAAGGTCACCAACCAGCACGGTGTGCAGTGCTGCGGTGGCGCGGTCTCGGTGCTGCTCGAACCGCTGCCGGTGGTACGGGCCGTGGCGATCTTCGGGGTCGGGCACGTCGGCCTGGAACTGGCGCGTATCCTCGCGCGCCAGGACCTCGACCTGCACCTGATCGACTCCCGCTCCGACATGCTCACCGAGGAACGGCTCGACGTCCTGGCGGACGCGGTGGCGCAGGTGTACACGCACCACACGCCGCTGCTGCCCGAGGAGGTGCTGGAGCGGCTGCCGCCCGGCACCCACGTCCTGATCATGACCCACGACCACGCCGAGGACGCCGCTCTGTGCGACGCGGCCCTGCGCACGGACCACCTCGGCTCCATCGGGCTGATCGGGTCGGCGGCCAAGTGGGCGAGGTTCCGCAAGCGCCTCGCCACCGAGGGAGGGCACGACGACGCCACCATCGACCGGATCAAGACCCCGATCGGGATCGCCGACATCACCGGCAAGGAGCCGGCGACCATCGCCGTGAGCGTCGCCGCGGATCTGCTGCGCGCCTTCGAGACGGAGGCGGCGACCGCCGCCTGACGGCGCGCCCCCTCGTGGTGCCTCCGATGCCCTGGCAGCGGGGGCTCCACGGCGTCCCGCGACGGCATCCCGCCCGGGGCGCTGTCCCGCCCGATTCCCGCCCCGCCGCGATCGGTGCGAAGCCGCCCGAATCGCCGCATCGGGCCGGTGGCATGATCGGTGCTGATGAGCACCCTCATCGCCCTCCCCGCCACCGCCAGGAAGCCGTACCGTGTTGCCCCGAATAGACCGCAGAATCCTCCTCGCCGCGTGCCGCCAGCCACGGGTGGTCCTGTGGGCCGCGGCAGGCGCGGTGGCCCTCGGGTTCCTCGTCGCGCTGGAGATCGCCGCGCGTCGCTACGGCGGCGAGCCGGGGCCGCTCACCAACCAGGTGCGCGAGGTGGTGTTCCCGCCCAAGCCGGGACCGCTGTACGGCGGCCTGGTCCTGATGATGGTGGTGCTCACCTGGCGGGAGCGGTTCATCGCGGCCGGTGCCGCGATCGGCATCGACGTCGTCTTCGTCCTGGTGCGCTGGGCGGTCGGCGCCGAGACACCCGAGGACCAGTTCTTCGGCAACGGCGCGCTGTGGGTGATGCTCGGCTGCGGCGTCATCGCCCTCACCCGCCGCACCGGAGGCGAACGCGCCCTGCTGCTGAAGGGCGTCGGCCTCGGCCTCCTCCTGGTGGCCGGCCGCAAGACCGGCGACACCTGGCTGCTCATCACGGCGAAGACCCGCCCGACGGTGCTCGACCCGTACGTGGCCGCCGCCGATCACGCGCTCGGCAACCCCTCCTGGCTGGCCGGCCGGCTCCTGAGGGCCTCCGGTCCCGTCCCCACTCACCTCCTCGACCTGGTCTACGCCCAACTCGCGGTGGCCGCGATCGTGGTCGCCTTCCACCAGCTGCGCAATGTGGCGGTCGAGCGCCGGTTCCCGAGGCATCACCTCGTACGCACCTTCCTGGTCATCGGGCTCGTCGGCCCCGCCATCTACATGATCTTCCCGGTGGTCGGGCCGATCTTCGCCTACGGCCCGGGCACCTCGGGCACCGGCGGCGTGCAGTGGGCGGTGGCCGACCTGTGGCCGAACACGCCGCCGCCGTTCACTTCCCCGCACCCGGTCCCGTACGACGGGCTCACTCCCCGCAACTGCGTGCCCAGCCTGCACACGGCGTGGGCGACGGCGATCTTCATCCACTCCCGCAAGGGACCGAGGCTGCTGCGCCACGCGGGCACGTTCTGGCTGATCGCCACGCTCAGCGCGACGCTGGGCTTCGGCTACCACTACGGAGTGGACCTCATCGCGGGCGTGGTGTTCGCGCTCACGATCGAGGCGGCGCTGCGCACGTTCGACCACGGCTGGGACCGGTCGGGGCTGCGGCTGGTCGCCCACGGCACGGCGGTCTTCGCCGCGCTCCTGGTCTCCTACCGCTGGCTGCCGACGGACATGGCCCGGCACCCCTGGGTGGCCGGGCCCCTCCTCGTGCTGGCGATGCTCTCCGTGATCCACGCCTACGTCCGTACCACCGGCCGGTGGGAACGGAAGGACGTGCCGCCCGGCCGGCCGGGACGTCAGCGGTCCTTGGCCAGGGCGACGAGTTCGGCGAACAGGCCTCCGGCGCCGACCAGGGTCTCGTAGTCGCCGTCCTCGATGACGCGGCCCTGGTCCATGACGAGGATGCGGTCGGCGAGGCGGGTGTTCTCCAGTTGGTGGGTGACCACGATCGTCATGCGTTCGGCGGCGATGCGCTTGATCTCCAGGAAGATGGCGTGTTCGCCGCGGGCGTCCATCTGCGAGGTCGGCTCGTCCAGGATGAGCAGCGGCGTCCGCCGGTACAGCGCCCGGCCGCACACGAGGCGCTGCCATTGCCCGCCGGACAGCTCGGCGCCGCCCCACAGCTCCTTGGCGAGCAGGGTGTCGAGCTGCTTGGGCAGCTTCTCGATCGCCTCCCGCATGCCGACGGCGTCGATCACCTCCCACACGGGCCCGTCGTCGTACGTCTTCGGCTGACCCAGGGTGATGTTCTCGCGGGCGCGCAGCGGCCAGCACGCGAAGTTCTGCGGGACGAGCGCGGTGCGCTTCCACACGGCGTCCGGCGAGGCCTCGGCGAGGTCGACGCCGTCCCACAGGACGCGGCCCTTGTCGGCGAGGAGGATGCCGGTGATCAGTTTGGCCAGCGTCGACTTGCCCGAGCCGTTCTCCCCGACGACGGCCAGGATCTCGCCGCGGCGCAGGGTGAGCGAGACGCCGGCGACGGCCGGTTCCTCCTTGTCGGGGTAGCGGTAGACGACCTCGTCGAGCCGGATCTCGTCCACGTGCTCGGGGATGGTGGCGTCCCCGCGCTTGGGGGCGCGCTCGCCCGCCATGTCGAGGAAGGACCGCATGTCCGCCAGGTACAGCGAGGTGTGGAACATGGCGGCGCCGTGGATGACGAACTGGGAGAGCGCGGCCAGGGTCGTCTGGACGGCGACGACGGCCGTCGCGGCGACGGGCAGGGCCACCTTGCCGGTCGCGGCCAGCCACGCGAGGGTGGCCCAGGTGGCCAGCAGGAAGAGCCCGCCGAGGGCGCTGGTGGCGAGGACGATGCGCAGCATGCGGGGCGCCGCGGTCAGGGTGCGGCGGTCGATCCGGTCGGACAGGGCGCTGTACCAGTACAGGAGGTAGCCGGTCATGCCGTTCGCGCGGACCTCGTCGCCGAAGCGGGAGTAGGTGGCCCACCAGCGCATCATGGAGCGGACGTTGCGGTCGCCCACGTTGAGATAGTGGGTCTCGTAGTCGACGCGGGCGGACAGCACGGCCCCGGCGCCGGCCGGGAGCACGGCCAGCAGGAGCAGGGGCAGCATCAGGGGATGCAGCGCCGTGATCACCCCGCCCGCGGCGACCATGCGGATCAGCGCGGACATGAACCGCTGGGCGTCCTGCACCATCAGCCGGGTCCGGGTGACGCCGACCTCGGCGGCCTCCTGCCGGTCGGCGAACCCGTCCTCGCCGTACGCGGAGGACTCCACCCGGCACACGGCCGCGACGAGGGCGACGTCGGCCTCCGTCGTCAGCAGGGGAGTGATCCGGCCGTCGGCGTAGGAGGCCAGGGCGCCACTGGTGCGGCCGACGCCCGAGGCGACGGCCACGACGATCAGGGCGGGCAGGGCGGCGTGCAGGCGTTCGGACACCGTGCCGGTCCCCAGGACGTGCGTCATCGCCCCGGCGGTGAACGTGAGGACGACGGCGGCCGCGATGCCGGTCAGGGCCTGGCACACCAGGAGCAGTACGACGCTCGGCCGGTCGACGGCCCACGCCATGCGCGCGGTGTGGCCGAGGACGGACGGAAGACGCCGGCACAGGGCGCCGAAACCGGCCTCGGCCAGGGGGTTCTGGCCGGCCTTGCCCTCGAAGGTGATGACGGCGGGCGGTGGCGGGGGTGGCATCTCCGCGTTGGCGTTCGACGTGTCGGTCACAGTCACCCGTATCCCTCCTGAAGGACGGTGCCGACCGGGACGGCTCGGCGCTGACCGGACCAACGACGCCCCCACCGAATCGAACGCGCTCGATTCCGGACGTCCCTCGGCCCTTGCAACCCCGGGCCCGTGAACCCGCGAACACCGCCTACGCGGGCCTCACGCAGGCGCGGGGGCTGGCTGAAACGCCGGGGTTGATACGGGTGGGGCGGGTGGGTTCCACGGCGGAGCACCGTGTCGTGCGCTTCACCGGAGCCGGGTGAGTTTTCGCGCAGCCGGAAAGGGCTGACTGGGGCACGCGGCACGTTGTAAAGTGGTCAAACCGCCCTTGACCTGCAAGAACGTAGGCAGGGAGCCTGATGACGAGGAGTACCTCGATGCTGCGCACCATGTTCAAGTCCAAGATCCATCGCGCCACAGTGACCCAGGCCGACCTGCACTACGTGGGTTCGGTCACCATCGACGCGGACCTTCTCGATGCCGCCGATCTGCTGCCCGGCGAGCTCGTCCACATCGTCGACGTCACCAATGGCGCCCGGTTGGAGACCTACACGATCGAGGGCGAGCGCGGCAGCGGTGTCATCGGCATCAACGGCGCGGCCGCGCACCTCGTCCACCCCGGTGACAAGGTGATCATCATCAGCTACGCCCAGGTCGAGGACGCCGAGGCGCGGGCGCTGCGGCCGCGCGTCGTGCACGTCGACGAGGCCAACCGCATGGTGGCCCTCGGCGACGATCCGGCCGAGGCGGTGCCGGGGGACCCGGGGATGACACGCAGCCCGTTGAGCCTCTGATCGGACGCGGTAGGACGCGTCGGCTGCTCCACGCCCGACGGGCCCGGCGGTGGTGCGGCGCGGCAGCCGTGGAGTCACCCGTTCGTCCGCCGCCGTGGCCCGTGGGGCGATGTCGCCGGGGCGCCTGGGGCCGAATGATGTCAGGCTTGGGGCCGGGGGACCCGGGTAGGCGGGGGAGAAGCCGACGAACCACTGGCTGGAGGATCGCACATGACCCATCCGTTCCCTGACCCCGTTCCGCCGGGACCGCTCCCCGAACCGGAGAGGCCCTTCCCGGACCCGGACCCCGTCCCGCACCCCGAGCCGCGGCCCACCCCGCAGCCCTCGCCCTCGCCGGTCCCCACGCCGCCCGGCCCCGACCCGGTGCCCGAGCCCCAACCCCAGCCGGGGCCGCTGTCCTGACACCTCCGCGTGTCCAGGGGCGGGGCCACCGGGCCCCGCCCCTCCCCGTGCGGCAGGGATATGGCACTGCCGGACACCGTACGACTGGCATAGCGTGAGGCTCCGACACCTTGTCCTGAGGAGGAGCCGCCCGTGCCCCAGTTCGACCTGCCCCTCGACGAACTGCGCCGTTACCGACCGGAGTTGCCCGAGCCCGAGGACTTCGACGCCTTTTGGGAGAAGACGCTGTTGGAGGCCCGGCAGCACGATCTCGGCGTACGGTTCGACGCGGTGGAGCTGCCGTTGAAGGGCGTGCGGGTCCTCGACGTCACATACGCCGGATTCGGCGGGCACCCCGTGAAGGGCTGGCTGGTCCTGCCGGCCGGCGCCGAGGAGCCGCTGCCCGCCGTCGTCGAGTACATCGGATACGGCGGCGGACGCGGTCTGCCGCACATGCACCTGCTGTGGGCCGCGGCCGGCTACGCGCACTTCGTCATGGACACCCGGGGCCAGGGCAGCGGAGGCTGGGCGCAGGGCGACACGCCGGACCCGGTGGGCAGCGGGCCCGCCCACCCCGGGTACATGACGCGCGGCATCGAGGACCCGCACGAGTACTACTACCGGCGCCTGTACGTCGACGCGGTACGCGCAGTCGAGGCGGCGCGCGCCCATCCGCTCGTGGACGCCTCGCGGGTCGCCGCTCTCGGCGTCAGCCAGGGCGGCGGCCTCGCCCTCGCGGCCGGCGGTCTCGTGCCCGACCTGGCCGCCATCGCCTCCGACGTGCCGTTCCTGTGCGACTTCCCGCGGGCGACGACGCTCACCGACCGGATGCCCTACCGGGAGATCGGCCTGTACCTGAAGGCCCGGCGGGGCGGGGAGGAGCGCGTCCTGCGGACGCTCTCCTACTTCGACGGCGTGCACTTCGCCGCGCGGGGCCGGGCGCCCGCCCTGTTCTCCACGGCCCTGGAGGACCAGACCTGCCCGCCCTCCACGGTGTTCGCCGCCCACAACGCCTATGCGGGCAGCGAGCGTTCGATGGAGGTCTACGGCTTCAACGACCACGAGGGTGGCGGCCCCTACCAGCAGCAAGTCCAACTCCGGTGGCTCGCGGGGCATTTGAGGCCCTGAACCCGCAACTCCCTTTCGATGACCGGCTCTTGTCATGGATTGGTCCGACCGGCTAGCTTGCGGGCTTGTCGTGTGTCCGCTGTGCGCAATCCGTGATGACGTGTGTCCGAGGGGGCTCGCCATGGCCGTACGGGGCCGGCATCGCCGGTATCAACCGAACCGCATCAACCGCGCGTCCCTCACGGTCACCGCGGGCGGCGCCGGCATGGCGCTCCCGCTGACCGTCGCGGGCGGGGCCGGCGCCGCCGGCGTCGACACCTGGGACAAGGTGGCGGCCTGCGAGTCCAGCAGCAACTGGAGCGTCAACACCGGCAACGGCTTCTACGGCGGCCTCCAGTTCAAGCAGTCCACCTGGGAGGCGTACGGCGGCACGGTCCACGCGCCGCGCGCCGACCGGGCCACCAAGAGCCAGCAGATCGCCGTCGCCGAGAAGGTCCTCGACGCGCAGGGGCCCGGCGCCTGGCCGGTGTGCTCCGCGAAGGCCGGCCTCACCAGGGGCGGCGGTACGCCCGAGGTCGCCGAGGCCCGCGCCGCGAGCAAGCCGCGACCGGCCGAGCGGGCGACCGAACCGGCCAAGCGCGACGTCAGGGACGTCAAGCCGGAGGTGACCCCGCAGTCCACCGCCGGCAGCGCGCGGATGTACACCGTCGTGCGCGGCGACACCCTCTCCGGGATCGCCGACGAACGCCGGGTGCGGGGCGGCTGGCAGCGCCTGTACGAAACCAACCGGCGCGTCATCGGGGACGACCCCGATCTCATCACGCCGGGACAGCGGCTCTCCGTGCACGTCCAGGGTTCTCGCGCGCCCCAGCGGACGGACAAGGCCGAGCGGCACACCGACGACCGGGCCCGGCAGCGGGCCGCCGACAGGAAGGCCGCCGACAGGAAGGCCGCCGAGAGGCAAGCGGCGGAGAAGAAGGCCGCCGAGAAGAGGGCCGCCGAGAAGACGCGGGAGAAGCCGCGGGCCTCCCGCCCCGCGCCCCGCACCGAGAAGGCCAGGCCCGCCCCGCCGTCCGCCGCCTCCGCGCCGGTCGCCGCGTCGCCCAGCACGCCGTACCGCGCCGCCGGCGGTTCCTGGTCGAAGGGCTACCACACCGGCGTCGACTTCCCGGTGCCCACCGGGACCTCCGTGAAGGCGATCGCCGCCGGGCGGGTCGTCTCGGCGGGCTGGGGCGGCAGCTACGGCTACCAGGTGGTCATCCGGCACGCCGACGGGAAGTACAGCCAGTACGGGCATCTGTCGGCGCTCTCCGTGAGGGCCGGGCAGCAGGTCGGCGCGGGGCAGCGCATCGCCCGGTCCGGCTCCACCGGCAACAGCACCGGCCCGCACCTGCACTTCGAGGTGCGGACGGGTCCCGGCTTCGGTTCCGACATCGACCCGCTGGCCTACCTGCGGGCCCGCGGCGTACGCATCTGAAGCGGGCGTACGCACCCGAGACGGACGTACGCAGCTGACCGCGGGCGTACGTATCCGGGTCCAGGCCCCTCAGGACACCATGCGTTCGCGGTGCCTGGGGTGCCGGTGCGCGGCCCGGCGACGCGTCCGCTCCACCCGAGCCACCTGCGCGGCCCGGGACGACGGGGCGGGCTGGGACGGCACGGCCGGGAGCGCCTCGTACGCGAGGCGCGGTCCGGCCTGCACGGGCCCGGGCACCGGTCGCGGCGCGGCCGACTCGTCCCGCGCCGCAGGCAGTCCCGCGCCCTCGGACACGGTCTCGCCCTCGGGCACGGTCCCGGAGGCGGTCGAGGCCTCCCGGGCGATCCGCTCGGTGGTCAGCAGGAGCAGGCCGCCCCCGGCGACGATGCCGCAGCCGAGTGCCAGGACGGCGCCCAGGGTGCCGTAGCGGAAGGTCTCCTCGAAGAGGGTCAGGCCGACCGCCGCCGCGACCACCGGGTTCACGACCGTCACCGTCGCCAGCGGCGCCGCGAGGCCCGCACCCCGGTACGAGGCCTGCGAGAGCAGCACCCCGGCCGCCGCCAGCACCGCGATCACGCCGAGACTCGGCAGCTGCCGGACGAGCGCTGCGTCCTGGCCCCAGTCCACCGCCACGGTCTTGGTGAAGACCGAGGCGATGCCGAAGGCCGCGCCCGCCGCACAGGCCAGGAGCACGCTGCGCACCACGGGGTGGCGGTGGGCGGCGTGCGCCGCCACCGCGAGGGCCAGCACGCCGCCGCCCGTGATCAGGGCCAGCAGCAGGCGGTCGGCACCGCCCAGTGACCGCGAGTCCGCCGCCGAGGTGAGGGAGAGGAGCCCGGCGAGCCCCACCGTCGCCATGACCGCGCCGCGCCACGCGGTGGCCCCGGCCCGGCGGCGCACGAACACGGCCGCCATGGGCAGCGCGAAGACGATGGTCAGGGCGCCCAGCGGCTGCACGAGGCTGAGCGGGCCGTAGGCGAGCGCCACGACGTGCAGCAACGCGCCCAGGCCGTTCAGGGCGATCGCGGTCCACCAGGCGCCGCGGCGCAGCGGCGCGTACCGCTGGTCCGGGGTCGTCGCCGCGACCCGCTCCTGCAGGATCGCCCCGCCGGCGTACGCCACGGCGGAGACGAGGGAGAGCAGCACGGACAGCGCGAGGGCACTCATGAGGTGCTCCGCGGCGCGCGGTGCGTCCGGTGGTCCCGGCGAGGCGAACGGTCGGCTTCCATGGTTACTACGATGCCGCGTGAATCAGCCCGCGTCGTCGTCCCTGAGCAGGCACTGGGTCCTACTGCCGATGGAGTACGCCCGCGGCCGCGTCCTCCCCAGGGCGGGGAGCCGTCTCAGGGTCGAGGGGGAGGCGCCGGGCGGCGCGGACGGCCACCCCGGCGGCCACGAGCGGCGCGCGACTTGCTGTACTGCTGTCATGACCACCCGTATCGACCTGGCAGAACTCCGCTCCGTCGGCGGCTTCTTCGCCCTGCGGCAAGGGCCCGCGCCCGAGGGCGCCGTCGCGCTCTCGCAGGTGTACGCGCCGCCGACGGGCCCGGACCCGCTGTCCCTGCGCGTCGCCGAGGTCGCGCGGCGCCTCGGCGCCCGCGAGGAGCGCGTCGCGGTCTCCGTGGCGCACCTGGGGCTCGCCGCCCGGCTCTGGTCGATCGGGCTCGGCTGCGCGGCGCTGTACGGCGCGGTGCCTGACCTCGACCCCGCCCGGCTGCACTGGGACGCGCAGGGCACCTCGCCGGACGACCTGTGGCTCGGTGACGTACGCGCCCTGCCCGTCGGCGCGGACACGCACGCGGCCGCCGCGACCGTACGGGACGTCGTGCAGCACACCCATCTCGCGCCGCTCGCCGAGGCGTTGCGCGCCCGGTACCGGATCTCCGCGGGGCTGCTGTGGGGCAACGCGGGCTCCGCGCTCGCGGGCGCCGCGCGCGAACTGCGCGGCTGGGCGGTGCGGGAGCGGCACGAGGGCGTGGGCAAGCGGGCCCTCGGCCTCGCCGAGGCGCTGTTCGACCACCCCGACCTGCGCACCACCGGCACCCTGGACCCCGCCGCCTTCCGGCGCCGCAGCTGCTGCCTCTACTACCGCTGCCCCGGCGGCGGCGTGTGCGGCGACTGCTGCTTCGAACGGCCGCCGACGCGGTCTTCCCCCTGAGCCGTGTCTGGGTGACCATGAGGGGGCGTGGCCGACCTCAGGCGGACGACGGAGGGTTCTCCGTGAAAGTGGGACTGCTCACCCGGGAGTACCCGCCCGATGTGTACGGCGGCGCGGGCGTCCATGTCGAGTTCCTGGCAAGGGAGTTACGCTCCCTCGTCGACCTCGACGTGCACTGCTGGGGCGACGGCGCGGGCGACGGTGTGCTGCGGCACCGGGCCTGGCCCGCCCTCGGCGACGCCAACGAGGCGCTGCGCACCTTCTCCGTGGACCTCGCGATGGCCGCCGCGCTGGACGGCCGCGAACTGGTCCACTCCCACACCTGGTACGCCAACCTCGCGGGCCATGTCGGCAAGCTCCTGCACGACATCCCGCATGTGCTGACCGCCCACTCCCTGGAGCCCCTGCGCCCCTGGAAGGCCGAGCAACTGGGCGGCGGATACGCCCTTTCCCGCTGGGCCGAGCAGACCGCCGCCGAGTCCGCCGACGCGGTGATCGCGGTGTCCGGTGCCATGCGCGAGGACATTCTCGCCTGCTACCCCGCACTCGACCCGGCGAAGGTCCACGTCGTGCACAACGGCATCGACACCGAGCTGTACCGCCCCGACCCGCGCACGGACGTCCTGGAGCGGCTCGGCATCGACCCCGGGCGTCCCTATGTGCTGTTCGTCGGGCGCATCACCCGGCAGAAGGGCGTACCCCACCTGCTGCGCGCCGCCCGCGCCCTGGACGACGGCATCCAGCTCGTCCTGTGTGCCGGAGCGCCCGACACCCCCGAGACGGACGCCGAATTCCGGCTCCTCTTCGAGGAGTTGAGCCGTGCCCGCGTCGGCGTCCGATGGATCCCCGAGATGCTGCCCCGCCCCCAGGTGATCCAACTCCTCACGCACGCCGCCGTGTTCGTCTGCCCCTCGGTGTACGAACCGCTGGGCATCGTCAACCTGGAGGCGATGGCGTGCGGCACAGCCGTCGTCGCCTCCCGGGTCGGCGGCATCCCCGAGGTCGTGCAGGACGGGGCGACAGGGCTGCTCGTCCCGTACGAGCCGAAGTGCCCCGAAGGCTTCGAACGTGATCTCGGGGCGCTGCTGAACGAACTGGCCGGTGACCCAGGGCGGGCCGCGGCGATGGGAGCGGCCGGACGCCGCCGCGCCGAGGGGGAGTTCGGCTGGGGCGCCGTGGCCCGGCGCACGGTGGAGGTGTACGAGGAGGTCCTGCGCGCCGGCGGGCGGCCCGACGGCCGACGGATCATCGGCGAGACCCATCAGGTCGACAGGTAGGAGACTGGGATGCGCGGTGGTCCTTCGGTGCTCGGCATCGTGCTCGCGGGCGGGGAGGGGAAGCGGCTGATGCCGCTCACCGTCGACCGGGCCAAACCGGCGGTCACGTTCGGCGGGAC
Source organism: Streptomyces sp. NPDC031466 (assembly GCF_055581265.1). NCBI lineage: Bacteria > Bacillati > Actinomycetota > Actinomycetes > Kitasatosporales > Streptomycetaceae > Streptomyces > Streptomyces sp. NPDC031466. Next base: position 695,905 of record NZ_JBVIJT010000001.1, on the reverse strand, counting down.
GTACCGCCTCGTGGACTTCGTCCTGTCCAATCTCGTCAACGCCGACATCCTGCGCGTCTGCGTCCTGACGCAGTACAAGTCGCACTCCCTGGACCGGCATGTGACGACGACGTGGCGCATGTCGAGCCTGCTCGGCAACTACGTCACCCCCGTGCCCGCCCAGCAACGCCTCGGCCCACGCTGGTACTTGGGCAGCGCGGACGCGATCCTGCAGTCGCTCAACCTCGTCCACGACGAACAGCCCGACTACATAGCGGTGTTCGGCGCCGACCACGTCTACCGCATGGACCCGCGGCAGATGCTCCAGCAGCACATCGACAACGGCGCGGCGGTCACCGTCGCCGGCATCAGGGTGCCGCGCGCCGAGGCGCCCTCCTTCGGCATCATCACGCCCGCGCGCGACGGGACACGCGTCGAACGCTTCCTGGAGAAGCCCGCCGACCCGCCGGGCCTGCCGGACGCCCCGCACCAGGTCTTCGCCTCCATGGGCAACTACCTGTTCACCACGAAGACACTCGTCGACACGCTCCAGCAGGACGCCGAGGACGAGGAGTCGGCCCACGACATGGGCGGCTCCATCCTGCCCCTGCTCACCGAACGCGGCCTCGCCCAGGTGTACGACTTCGACGCCAACCACGTCCCCGGCGAGACCCTGCGCGACCACGGTTACTGGCGTGACGTCGGCACCCTGGACTCGTACTACGACGCCCACATGGACCTGATCTCCGACCAGCCCGTCTTCAACCTCGACAACCGGAACTGGCCCATCTACACCCACTCCAGCGGCCTGCCCCCCGCCAGGTTCTGCGCGGGCGGCATCGCCGGGGAGTCGATCGTCAGCCCGGGGTGCGTCATCCGCGGCCAGGTCACCCGCTCCGTGCTCTCGCCCGGTGTGACCATCGAGGAAGGGGCGGTCGTGCAGGGCTCGGTGCTGCACCACAACGTACGGGTGGGGCGGGGCGCGGTGGTCCGCGGCGCCGTCCTGGACAAGAACATCGACGTGCCGCCGGGCGCGACCATCGGCGTCAACCCGGAACGCGACGAGGAGCTGTACACGGTGTCGAAGGCCGGGGTGATCGCGCTGGGCAAGGGGCAGCGCGTCGAGTGAGCGTCCGCTGACCCTCGGTAGCGCCTCCGGTGGCCGTGTGCGGCATGCGTGGCGGCACGGGTTTGGTGACCGGGCCCGGAGCTACGTAAAGTTCCGCTTTTGGAGCTTCCGCGGACGACCAGGCGCGCCGCGGCACGGAATGACACGAGGGCAACGGCGATGACGGTGACAGACGAAAGCCAGGAGGAGACCGTCGCGTACGGTCCCGGCATCGACCCGGACCGTCTCGCCGTCTGCCTGAGCGTGCTCGACGAGCTGGACAAGCTGGACGTCGACCACCCCGACGCCATCGCGGTGCGCCGGGCGACGGCCGGGATCTACCGCACGGTCAAGCAGCGCCGCCGCCAGGAGCGCCGTGCCGCCAAGACCGCCCACGACCGGGCGGTCACCGAGGCCACCGCGACCGGCTCCGCCGACCGCATCGACGACGAGACGGCCGGCGTGCTGCCCTCCTCCTCGGCGCAGGGCGAGATCGCGGGGATACTCCAGCGCCCGCGTTCCTGCTACACCTGCAAGACGCGGTACGTCGAGGTCGACGCGTTCTACCACCAGCTCTGCCAGGCGTGCGCCGCCGAGAACCGCGCGCGCCGCGACGCCCGCACCGACCTGAGCGGCAAGCGCGCCCTGCTCACCGGCGGCCGCGCCAAGATCGGCATGTACATCGCGCTGCGTCTGCTGCGGGACGGCGCGCACACCACGATCACCACCCGCTTCCCGAGCGACGCGATCCGCCGCTTCAAGGCGATGCCCGACAGCGACGAGTGGATCCACCGGCTGAAGATCGTCGGCATCGACCTGCGCGACCCGGCCCAGGTCGTCGCGCTCGCCGAGTCGGTCGCCGCCGAGGGGCCCCTCGACGTACTGATCAACAACGCCGCGCAGACCGTACGCCGTTCCCCGCAGGCCTACAGCGAGCTGGTCGCCGCCGAGTCCGCGCCGCTGCCCGCCGGTGAGCTGCCGGCCTCCGAGGTGATCGGCACCTTCGGCTCCGGCGCCGTGGCCGCGCTGCCGGTCGTCGGGGGTGGCGCGCTGACCGCCGACGACGTCACCGGACTCGCCCTGGTCACGGGGTCGGCGTCCCTGGAGCGCATCGCGGCCGGTACGGCGATCGACGCGGGCGGCCTGGTACCGGACCTGCACGACACCAACAGCTGGGTCCAGACCGTCGACGAGGTCGGCCCGGTCGAACTGCTCGAAGTCCAGCTGTGCAACTCCACGGCGCCGTTCATCCTCATCAGCCACCTGCGGCCCGCCATGGCGGCGGCCGCCGCGGCGAACGACGAGGGCCGCGCCTACATCGTGAACGTCTCCGCCATGGAGGGCGTCTTCGGCCGCGGCTACAAGGGCGCGGGCCACCCGCACACCAACATGGCCAAGGCAGCCCTGAACATGCTGACGCGCACCAGCGCGCAGGAGATGTTCGAGAAGGACCGCATCCTGATGACGGCGGTCGACACCGGCTGGATCACCGACGAGCGCCCGCACCCCGACAAGATGCGCCTCGCGGAGGAGGGCTTCCACGCCCCGCTGGACCTGATCGACGGCGCGGCCCGGGTCTACGACCCGATCGTGCGCGGCCAGGCCGGCGAGGACCTGTACGGGGTGTTTCTCAAGGACTACGCGCCCGGCAAGTGGTAGCCGTCACAGCAGGTCGCGACACCCCTGGTCCGGGCCCCTTCCGCTGTCCGGAATTTGCCTGGTCTTGAGCTTCCATCGAGCACAGGCGCGCTCATTTGGTTAACCTGGGTCGAACGGGTGGCCACGAGGGATCCACAAGCATCCCTCGGCCGCCCCGGGGACAGGCCGGCGACCACGGCTGCGGTCCCGCCACACATCGGCGCCACCGCGACCGTACTGCCCTTGTCCTTCCGTTACGCGACACAAAGGAGTGCGCGGTGACACCAGAACTGACGAAGCACGAAAAACGACCGGCGGAACGCGGCGGCGAGCGGGCCGTGAGACCCCACAAGCTCCGCAACCTGGAGGCGTGGTCCAAGGCGGCCCCCATTCGCCTCGCGGGCTACGAGGACGACCTCGCCGAGCCCCACATCCTCCCTGGTATCGACTGACCGGTACCGCTCCGGTCCGTCTGCTTCGCCCTGCGCCCCCCGCCCCCACGGCGAGGGGCGATGGCGCGTGCGGGTCCTGTCTGCGGGGCCGGCGGCCGGCCCGGACGGCCGTCCCCTCCACGGCCGTCCGCTGCCCGCCGCCATCTCCCGTCAGTACCCAGCGGCCACCGGGTGATTCATGCGAACGCCACCTTCGTCCGCGGACGTCCCCTTGTTGCCGCCGCTTCCCGCCGGGGATGATGGGACGTCCCGGACGGTGCGGGAACGCTCGCCCACGGAGACGACAGGGGCGCCATGGCCGGCAGAGATCAGCACGTCACGGGTTCGTGAACGCGTCCGCCGCCGAGGAGGGCGAGGAGCGGCGGGTCCGCGTCGAAGCGAGCGCCCACGACCAGTCCCGTGTGTACATGGCGGGACGGGACCTGCACCACATCACGTATGCCGCTCCCGCACCGGTGACCGCGCTCCACACCCTGCCCCGGGATGTCGCGGCCTTCACCGGCCGGGATCAGGAACTGCGTTCGTTGCTGCGGGTCGCGGACACGGGCGAGGCGAGAGTGGTGACCGTTCACACGGTGGACGGGATGCCGGGGGTCGGCAAGACCGCCCTGGTGACGCGGGCGGCACACCTGCTGGCCGACCGCTTTCCCGACGGCCGGCTCTTCGTCGACCTGTACGGTCACACTCCTGGGCAGCCCGCCGCCGAGTCGGCCGACGTCCTCGCGACGCTGCTGTACAGCGTCGGTGTCGCTCCCCAGTACCTCCCCGACGGCCTCCAGGCGCGCTCCGCCCTGTGGCGTGACCGGCTGGCCGGCAAACGGGTCCTGCTCGTGCTGGACAACGCCGTGGGCGTCGCGCAGGTCGAACCGCTCCTGCCGGCGTCCGACGGCTGTCTCGTCCTGGTCACCAGCCGCCGTCGGTTACTGGCTCTGGACGGGGCCAGGCCGCTCTCCGTCGAACCGCTGCCGCCCGACACCGCCGCCGCCCTGTTCACCCGGGTGGCCCGCCGCGCACTCGATGCGACGAACGCCGGCGGGGTCGCGGAGGCGGTGCGTCTGTGCGGGTTCCTTCCCCTGGCCATCACCCTGCTGGGAGCACGGCTCGCCCACCACCCCGCCTGGGCTCTCACGGCCTTCCTCGAAGAGTTCGCGGCCGCCCAGGACAGGCTGGGGGAACTGGAGGCGGGGGACCGCGCGGTGCGCGCCGCCTTCGACCTGTCCTACCTCGTGCTGCCCGCCGAGAGACAGCACCTGTTCCGCCGCCTGGGCCTGCACCCGGGGCCCGACCTGGACCTGTACGCCGCCGCCGCTCTCGGCGAGCGCCCCCTGACCGTCGTACGCCGGCAGATGGAAGCCCTCTACGTCGATCACCTGGTCGAGTCCCCCGCGCCGTACCGCTATCGCACCCATGACCTCCTGCGCGCGTACGCCGCGACGCTGGCCGCGGGCGAGCCCCGCGCCGACCGGGCCCAGGCGCTGGAGCGCCTCTTCGGCCACTACCGGCGTGCCGCCCACCGAGCGGACCAGAAGCTCACGACCACGCCGCATCCCGGCGACGGCGGCCCTTCCGACGCGGGCGCGCAGACGCCGGCCTTCGAAAGCCGGGAACAGGCCCTGGCCTGGATGCGCACCGAACGCCCCAACCTGCTGGCCTGCGTCAAGAAAGGGCTCACCGGTCCGCTGCCCTCGGACGCCGTGTCGCTCACCCATCTCATGGCTGCCTTTCTGCACCGCGAAGGCCCTTGGCCGCAAGCAGTCGAACTGCACCGGGCCGCGGCCGCCGCCGCACGGGACCACGACCCCCATGACGAGGCGAACGCCCTGCGCGACCTCGGGCGCGCCCTGCAACTGGCCGGCGACTACGCGGCCGCGGAACCCGCGCTGGCACAGGCGTTGGAACTCTTCCGCACCGCGCGCGACCCTCTGGGCGAAGCCAACACGCTGCGCGACCTCGGGTGGGTCAGACAGGTCACCGGGGACTACGCGGGCGCACAGCCCCTGTTGGACCAGGCGCTGCGGTTGTACCGCACGCAGAACAACCGCCTCGGCGAGGCGAACACGCTGCGGACGCAGGGCTGGGTCGGCCAGCTCACCGGCGACTACGCCACCGCCACGGCCGTCCTGGCACGAGCGCTGCGCCTCTACCGGGCACTGGGTGATCGCAACGGCGAGGCCAACACCCTGCACGACCTCGGGCGGTTGCGACGAGCCACCGGAGACTACGAAGCCGCCGCCGAGTCGCTGGAAGAGGCCCTCGCCGTCTTCCGCGCGCTGGGCACCCGTTTGGGCGAGACCAATACGCTGTGGGCCCTCAGCCGCGTACGGGAAATGACCGGTGACTACGCCTCAGCGGCCGGACTCCTGGAGGAAGCGCTCGCTCTGTACCGGGAGTTGAGCGCTCCCATCGGCGAGGCCCACGCCCTGCGCAACCTCGGCCAGGTGCGGCTGCTGACAGGGGAGTACGCGTCCGCCTCCGCCGTGCTGCACGAGGCGCTGCGGCTCTTCCGCTCCCTCGGCGCCCGGCACGGTCAGGCCAATACCCTGCGCAGCCTCGGCCGGGTCCGGCTGCGGACAGGGCACCACGAGGAAGCGGCCGCCTACTTGACCGAGGCCCTCGCCCTGTACCGCGCGTTGGGAGCCCGCCCCGGCGAAGCCCACACCCTGCACGGCATCGGTGTGGCCCGCCACCGCATGGGAAGCCTCTGCGAAGCCCTCGACCTGCTGGACCTGTCTCTCGGCCTGTTCAAGGACATGGGAGATCCGCAGGGCGAGGCGGAGGTGATGAACAGCAGGGGAGCCCTTCTCGCCGAGACCGCGGGGCCGCGCCCCGCCCTGGATGCACACCTGGCGGCGTTGCGCCTGGCGCGCCTGGTGCGCAGCCCCTTGGACGAGGCGCACGCACTCGAAGGAGCGGCCCACTGCCGGGAACTCGACGGACGACGACAGGCCGCCCTCGCCGATCTGCGGCACGCGGTGACCATCTATACGCGGATCGGCGCCGCCGAAGCCGACGCCGCGGCCACCCGCCTGGCCGCCCTTGAGGCGGAGCGGCCCGACGGGGGGTGAGTCCCCCTGGTCGTCGGGCGGGAGCGAAGATCACGCATTGACACGGGCGGGAGCGGGTGACTGTAATGGTGCCCGTGCCGCGTGGCGCCGACCAAAGAGCAGTGGGCAGGCCGGCGATCGGGCGAGCACCTTCACTCAAGGACGACGCCGATGGACACGTCGTGAGTTCACACCCCGGGGCCTTCGCCTGACCGACGCGCCCTCGCGCGCCCGGGTCACGCCTTCCCCGAGCACCCCGGCCACGCCTCGCATGCGTGGCGTTCCCTCATCCCGCACCGCGCACGACGCGGCACCGAACACCCTGTACGGAGACCTGACACCGTCATGCCCACACCCTTCGACCAGTCCGTCATCGCGGAGTTCCGCGCCGGCGGCGGCAAGGTCGGCGGCCCCTTCGCGGGCGGCGACCTCCTCCTGCTCACCACCACCGGCGCGAAGTCCGGCAGGCGGCACACGACCCCGCTCGGTCACGTCCGCGCCGACGGCCTCCTGCTGATCGTCGCCTCACACCTCGGCGGTCCGCGCCACCCCGACTGGTACCACGACATCCTCGCCCACCCCATGGTGACCGTCGAGCTGGGCACCGAGGAATTCGAGGCGGTCGCCGTCCCCGCCGAGGGAGAGCGGCGCGAGCGCCTCTTCGAGCGGGTGCTCGCCGCCGCGCCCGGATACGGCGACCACCAGCGGACGGACCGGATCCCGCCGGTCGTCGTCCTCGAACGGCCCGCACACGCGGCCGGCATCCCCGACCGGGCCGGGAACTTCGCGGAGAAGATGACGCAGGTCCACCTCTGGCTGCGCGGTCAGCTGCGCCACGTACGCGAGGAGACCGAGGCCCACTTCGCGGCGCTCGCCGCCCACCAGGGGCCGGGAGCTCCGCCGCGACCGGGGCTCGGACTCCAGATCCGCCAGCACTGCCTGGCGTTCTGCGACGCGCTGGAGTTCCACCACACCGGCGAGGACGCACACCTCTTCCCGACCATGGCCGGTTACCACCCCGAGCTGCGCGAGACCTTCGACCGGCTGGCGGCACAACACCGTGCGATCGCCCGTCTCCAGGGTGAACTGGCGGCGCTCCTCGCCCGCGTCGGCGGCGCGGACCCGGAGCTGTTCCGCGCCCAACTGGCCCGCATGTCGGACGAGTTGAACCGCCATCTCGACCACGAGGAGGAGGCGCTCCTGCCGATCCTGGCGCACCTGCCGTGGCCGCCCGGCCCGCCCGCTTCCTCCGGCCCGCCGGGGGACGTCAGCTAGCCGCCGTCCGTTCGGTGCCGGGCAGCCTCGGCCGGTGCGAGGCGCCCGGCGTCCGGCCCGCGGCGGTGCGGGCGGCGAGGTCGTCGACGACGTCGTGCAGGCTGCCCCCGCGGGCGTGTACGGCGCGCTGGCGTTCGGCGCCACCGCCGTGCGCGAGGAGGTGGCGCAGCACTGCCCGGACCCGGGGCAGTTCGTGATGCTCCTCCAGAACCGGCCTGACGTGCTCCACAAGCCGTCTGACCTGGTGAGCGACCGGCACGAGCCGGTTGGTCCGAGGGTCGAGGCCCTGGCCGCTCAGACCGTCGCGGGCACAGCGCCAGTACGCGGCCCGCAGCAGCGCCTCCTCCATGGCGGGCCCGGGGTCGCCGCCCCGCACCCGCTCCAGGGCCCGGACGACCAGCGCCCGCACCAGCACCGCGAAAACCGCCGCCTCCTCGACGGTCGCGGGCACGTCCATCGCCCTGATCTCCACGGTGGGCAGATGCGCGCACGGCCGCACGTCCCAGTACAGAGAGCGTTCCCCACGGGTCGCGCCGGCCTCCTGGAGCGTGACGGCGAGCGCGTCGTAATGCGCGGCCGAGGAGAAGTACGGCGGGGGACCGGCCACGGGCCAGCGCGCGGAGCCGAGCGTGCGCCAGCTGCAGTAGCCGCTGTCCCGTTCCTCCCAGAAGGGCGAGTTCGCCGAGAGCGCCACCAGGACGGGCAGCCAGGGCCGCAGGTGATTGCCGACCAGGACGGCGTGCTCCCGGTCGGGGACCTGGACGTGCACGTGCAGCCCGCAGAAGGCGAAGGTGTCGTACAGGGAGCGGTACATCTCGAACTGGGGGAGGTAGTGCGGGTCACCGTTGAGCGGTACCGGCGTGCGCATGCCCAGCAGCGGGGTGCCCGAGGCGACGGGACGCAGGCCCTCCCGCGCCGCCGCGGCGACCAGGGCACCGCGCACCCGTCGCAGCTCGTCGCGGAGCCCGTCCAGGGTCCCGCAGGGGGGTGTCTTGCCCTCCACCTGGTACGCGGAGGCCTCACCCGACACCAGGTCCCCGAGCGCCGGCCTCGCGCGGGCCAGGACCAGGGGCGCCGCCGCGGCCACGGTGCGCTGCGAGGCGTCGACGAGGAAGTACTCCTCCTCGACACCGACGGTGGGGAAGTGGTCCGCCATGCGTCGTGTCCTTCCGCCGATGGGAGCGAGGCATGTTCGTCCACCTTCCTCGCCCGTGGGCCGTGCCGCGCGCCCGGTGCGGCCGGGAGCATGACCCGGCCCCGGCCCGGGCGGCACTCCAGGATGACAGCGCCCGGGCGCGTTCACCCGCCCCGTACCGGCCCCGTGCTCTCCCGCTCGATGAGCCGCGGCAGCGGCACCTGGACGGTCGCCGCCGGCCCGTCGTCCAGGAGGGCCAGCAGCTCGCGGGCCGCGGTACGGCCGAACGCCACGGTGTCCCGGGACAGGGCCGTGAGCCACGGATGCACCATGCGGCACAGCGCCGAGTCCTCCCAGGCCACCACCGACACGTCGGTCGGCACGGTGAAACCCAGGGAGGCCGCGGCGGCGACCCCGGCCACGGCCATCACGTCGTTGTCGTACACCAGGGCCGTCGGCGGCTCGGCGGACCGCAGCACGCGCCGGGTCACGGCGGCGCCCTCGGCGTCGGAGTAGTCGGTCGGCACCGAACGCACACCGGAAAGCCCCCGGCTCGCCGCCTCGGCCCGCAGGGTGCGGACGCGGCGCTCGGTGTGGGCGAGCCCCGCCAGGCCCGCGATGTGCACGATGCGGCGGTGGCCGAGCGCGTGGAGATGGCCCACGACCGATGCCATCGCCCCCGCGTCGTCCGCCCACACGGTCGAGAGCCCCTGGTGGGAGGCGTCGGGGTCGGGCACACCGCCCGTCACCACGGCGGGCAGCCCCAGTTCGTCCAGGAGCGCGGGCCGGGGGTCGTCCGTGCGCGGATCCACCACCAGCACACCGTCCACCCGGTGCTCGGCCCACCAGCGGCGGTACACCGCGCACTCGGCGGCCACGTCCTCCACCACCTGGAAGAGCAGCCCCAAGTGCCGCTCGGCCAGCACCTGTTGGACGCCGGAGATCAGCTGGAGGAAGAAGGAGTCGACGCCCAGGGTCGCCGCGGGCCGCGCCACGACCAGGCCGACCGTCGCCGACCCCTCGCCGGACAGGGCGCGCGCCGCCGTGCTGGGCCGCCAGCCGAGCTGCTCCGCGACCCTGCGCACCCGGTCGCGGGTGAGGTCCGAGACGCCGGGCCGGTCGTTGAGCGCGAAGGAGACGGCGCTCTCGGAGACCCCGGCGCGGCGCGCGATGTCCTTCATGGTGGGCCGGCGTGCCGGTGACCGCTTGCCTTGCACTCCTTGCCCCTTTCCTGGCGCCGCGTACGAAAGCGGCCACGCACTAAAGCGCTTGAGCGATCAGACCCTAAAGCGCATTAGTCCTTCACCGCAAGACCGTCAACACACGTACCTGACCTGGTCTGTTGCCGCACAGTTCGACGGATCTTCGATTTCTCCTCCCCGAATCCATTGACTTCGCGCCACGGTTGGATGCAGGGTCTGCCTCGGCGCCGATTGTCCGGCCTGGCCGGCCGCAGTCACCGCCGTCTCGCGCTGGGCCGAGCAAAGGAGCCGTTTCACCGTGCGTATCTCCCGTATTCCCCGCAGAGCGGTCGCCGCGGGCGCCGTCCTCGCTGTCCTGCTGCCGCTGAGCGCCTGTGGCGACGGCGACGACGGCGGTGGCTCCACGGACGCGTCGGGCAAGATCGAAGGCAACATCACCTTCCAGACCTGGAACCTGAAGGCCAACTTCAAGCCCTACTTCGAGGGCCTCGTCGCCGAGTTCGAGGACAAGTACCCCGGCACCGACGTCAAGTGGATCGACCAGCCCGGCGAGGGCTACGCCGACAAGATCAGCGCCGACGCCGCCGCGGGCACCCTGCCCGACGTCGTGAACGTCTCGCCCGACCTGGTCGCGCCGCTCGCCAAGGCCGGCCTCGCGCTCGACCTCGACAAGGCCGCGGGCAAGTACGAGAAGGAGTACCTCCCCGGGGCCTGGAAGAGCCACCAGATACCGGGCACGGAGGGCACGTACGCCTTCCCGTGGTACCTCAACACCGGGCCGCTCTTCTACAACAAGCGCCTCTTCAAGGACGCGGGCCTGGACGAGACCAAGCCTCCGACGACGTACGACCAGCTCTTCGACCAGGCGCTGCGGCTCGCGAAGAAGAGCGACGGCAAGGTGGCCACGCTCGCCAACGTCCCCACCATCGAGGACTTCGGGCGCTACGGCGTGCCCCTGATGAACGAGGAAGGCACCGGCTTCGCGTTCAACGACGCCAAGGGCGTCGAACTGCTCACCCAGTACAAGAAGTTGTACGACGCCAAGGCCCTGGACGGGCAGGCGCTGACCGCGACACCGGAGTCCACCGGCAAGAAGTTCCTCACCGAGGCCGTGGCGATGAACCCCGGCAGCGCCCTGGACCTGGAGAAGTTCAAGAAGGACGCGCCGCAGCTCTACAAGAACATCGGCATCACCCCGCAGATCAGCAACACCGGCAAGGACAACATGTACGTCATGGGCGTCATGGTCAACGCCCGCACCAAGCAGACACCGGCCGCGGTCGCCTTCGCGCACTTCGTCACCGACGCCGAGCACCAGATGGAGTTCGCCAAGAAGGTCGCGATCTTCCCCAGCACGCAGGGCTCCCTCGACGACCCCTACTTCACCGAGCAGGACGGCAAGGAGGAGACGCGGGTCCGCGTCGCCGCCGCGAAGTCCATCAAGACCGCGGTGAACTACACGCCCGTCCTGTTCAGCGAGCAGATGAAGGTCGAGCTGCGCAACTCCGTCGCCAAGGCCCTCCAGGGCAAGGAAAGCCCCCAGGAAGCTCTTGACAACGCTGTCAAGAACTGTGACCGACTGCTGAAGCAGAGCTGAGCGTCGGCGCGTGCCCGAGCCACGACCAAGGGACGTCGGCGCCGTGCCGAGCCACGACCAGAGAATGTCGGCGCCGTGCCGGGCCATGACCAGGGATCAACAGCCATGAAGACCACTACAGCCACCAGGCCCCCGGGCGCGGGCCGCCGCGCCCCAGGGGCGGCCGACGCGCGAACCGCCGGTCGCCGGTCCGCCCGGATACGGCGCCAACTCCCCACCAGCCCATGGCTGTTCGCCGCCCCCGGGCTCGCGGTCGTCGCCGTCTTCAGCCTCTATCCGTTCGTCAGCACCCTGAACAACTCCTTCACCGACAAGCGGATGTTGATCCCCGGCGGGTACGTGGGCCTCGCCAACTTCCGTGAGCTGCTGCACGACGACATGTTCTGGATCGGCCTGCGCAACAGCACGCTGTACGTCCTCATGGTCGTCCCCGCCCTCGTCCTGCTGCCGCTGCTGCTCGCGATGCTCGTCCAGAAACACATCCCCGGCATCACCTTCTTCCGCTCCGCCTTCTACACCCCGGTGGTTGCCTCCATCGTCGTCGTCGGCCTGATCTGGGTGTGGATGCTGGACGAGCGGGGGCTGGTCAACGCGGTCCTGGAGGCGGTGGGCGTCGGCAAGGTCGGCTTCCTCGACGACCAGTGGCTGCTGCTGTTCAGCGCCATGGCCGTCACGGTCTGGAAGGGCCTCGGCTACTACATGATCATTTACCTGGCGGCGCTCGCCAACGTACCGCGTGAGCTGCACGAGGCGGCGGCGGTCGACGGCGCGGGCGCGGTACGCCGCTTCTTCAGCGTCACCGTACCCGCCGTGCGCTCCACCATGGTGCTCGTCGGCGCGCTCTCCGCGGTCGCCGCCTTCAAGGTGTTCTCCGAGGTGTACCTGATGGCGGGGCCCACCGGCGGCCCCGCGGGCGAGGACACCACGCTGGTGATGCTCGTGCAGCGCACGGGCACCGGCCTGACCGGACGGGTCGGCTACGCCTCGGCCATCTCGGTGGTCGTCTTCGCCGTCACCGTCGTGCTCATGCTGCTCGTGCTGCGGGCGGACCGGAAGGAGGACGCGTGAGCACCACCGAGAAGCTTCCCGCGACGGCGGCGAAGGAGCGCGCGGCGCGTACCGCACCCCGCCGCCGGATCACCGACGAGAACGGCCGCCGGATGCCCGTCTGGGAGCTCGTCCTGCGCTACGCACTGCTGCTCGCCGTCCTGGCGCTGATGATCGGCCCGTTCCTGTGGCAGCTGTCCACGTCCCTGAAGGGGCCGCACGAGAACATCTTCAGCTCCCCGCCGAAGTTCCTGCCCGCCGACCCCACCCTCCACAACTACCAGCGGGTCGCCGACACCATTCCCGTCTGGGACTACGCCCTCAACTCCCTGAAAGTGGCCGCCGCCAACGTGGTCACCAACTGCGTCGGCGCCGCCCTGGCCGGCTACGCCCTGGCACGCCTGCGCTACCGCGGCCGCAAGGCGGCCACCCTCGTCTTCATCCTGGCCATGCTGGTGCCCGTCGAGGGCATCATCATCGCCCAGTTCACGACGATGCGTGAGCTGGGCCTGAACAACACGCTCATCGGCGTACTGCTGCCCGGCTGTGTCTCGGCGCTCAACGTCCTGCTGATGCGCAACGCCTTCCTGAACGTGCCCCACGAGATCGAGGAAGCCGCGTTCGTGGACGGCGCGAACGTCTGGCAGCGCTTCACCCGGATCGCGCTGCCCGCCGTCAAGGGCACGCTGGCCGTCGTCGCGATCTTCGCCTTCATGGGCGCCTGGGACGACTTCCTGTGGCCGCTCATCGTGCTCAGCGACCCGGAGCGGTTCACGCTCACCATCGGCCTGAACTATCTGCACGGCACCTTCGCCAACGACGAACGCCTCGTCGCCGCGGGCACGGTCATCGCCGTACTGCCGCTGATCGTCCTCTTCGCGTGCCTGCAGCGGTACTTCTTCCGCGGCGTCGGCGAAGGCGCGGTCAAGGGCTGAGCCACCTGCCTCTTCCTCCAGAACCAGGATCCGCATTGCCTTCTCCAGCGCCTTCGGGCACGCCGCGCTTCGGCGCCAACTACACGCCCGCCCAGGGGTGGTTCCACCACTGGCTCGACTTCGACCTCGACGCCGTGCGCGCCGACCTGGACGCGATCGCCGCGCTCGGCCTCGACCACGTACGGATTTTCCCCGTCTGGCCGTACTTCCAGCCCAACCGCGCCCTGATCCGCCCCCGCGCCGTCGAGCAACTGGTCCAACTCGCCGACGCGGCGGGCGAACGCGGCCTCGACGTGAACGTCGACGGCCTCCAGGGCCACCTGTCCAGCTTCGACTTCCTGCCCGCCTGGACGCAGACCTGGCACCGGCGCAACCTCTTCACCGACCCGGACGTGGTGGCCGCGCAGGCCGCCTACCTCCGCACGCTCGCCGGCGCGCTCGCCGACCGGCCGAACTTCATCGGCATGACCATCGGCAACGAGGTCAACCAGTTCTCGACGGGGCCGCATCCCGACCCCGACCGCATCACCCAGGAGCAGGCCGAGACCTGGCTCGGTACGGTGCTCGCCGCCTGTGAGGAAGGCGCCCCCGGCAGACCGCATCTGCACGCCGAGTACGACGCCGCCTGGTACCAGGACGACCAGCCCTTCACCCCGGCCCAGGCCGCCCGGCTCGGCGCCATGACCGCCGTGCACTCCTGGGTCTTCAACGGCACCGCCCAGCGCCACGGGCGCACCGGCACCGCCACCCGTACCCACGCCGCGTACCTGATCGAGCTGTCCAAGGCCTGGGCGCTCGACCCGCACCGGCCCGTCTGGCTCCAGGAGGTCGGCGCACCCGCGCCGCTGATCCCCGCCGAGCACGCGGCCTCCTTCACCGAGGAGACGATCGAGGCCGCGCTCGACTGCCGGGACGTGTGGGGCGTGACGTGGTGGTGCTCCCACGACGTCTCGCGCGATCTCGCCGATTTCCCGGAGCTGGAGTACAGCCTGGGGCTGCTCACCAACGACGGCCGGGTCAAGCCCGCGGGAGCGGCCGTCGCGCGCGTCGCCAAGGAGTGGCGGGGCCGTACGTACGCGCCGGCGGCCCGGACCACCGCGCTCGTCGTGGACGACGCCTTGGAGCGGCGGTCGGCGTGTGCGCCCGGCGGGGCGGTGTTCGAGGCGTTCGTCCGCCTCACCCGGGACGGCGTCCGGCCGACGGCCGTTCTCGCGAGCCGGACCGCCGACGCGGAGCATCTCGCCGCGCGGGGCATCACGGACATCGTGACGCCGGAGGAGGTCCGTTAGGCCGGTACAACCTCCGCAGACGGCGCTCGTCCTCAACCGCCGGACGGGCCTAAGAACTTCACCCCCTCCTGGGAGATCCTCATGCATGACGACCGCACCCTGGTCGAAGCCCGCCTCAAGCGCGTTCTGGACGAGCGCATCAGGCCCGCCGTGTATCCGGCCTCCGTACCGCTGGACGTCGCGGTGTGGAACGCGCCGGACGAGCCCGTGCCGGTCGCCGAAGGGCTCGCCGCCGAACCGGCGCCGACCGCCGTCGGGCAGCGGTGGGGCGCGCCCTGGGGGACCAGCTGGTTCCGGGTGACCGGGACGGTGCCGAAGGAGTGGGCGGGCAGGACCGTCGAGGCGATCCTCGACCTCGGCTTCGACGAGAACATGCCGGGCTTCCAGTGCGAGGGCCTCGTCTACCGCCCCGACGGCACCCCCGTGAAGGGCCTCAACCCGCGCAACCAGTGGGTGCGGATCGCCGCACCCGCCGAAGGCGGCGAAGAGGTGCGGCTGCACATCGAGGCCGCGTCCAACCCCGTCATCCTCGACTACCACCCCTTCCTGCCCACGCAGTTGGGCGACAAGGAGACCGCGGGCAGCGAACCCCAGTACAAGCTGGAGCGCATGGACCTCGCCGTCTTCGACGAGACGGTGTGGCAGCTCGTCATCGACCTGGAGGTGCTCGGCGAGCTGATGCAGGAGCTGCCCGCCGACTCCGGGCGCCGCTACGACATCGTGCGCGCGGTCGGCAGGGCGCTCGACGCCGTCGACCTCCAGGACGTGAACGGCACGGCCGCCGCCGCCCGCGCGCTGCTCGAAGACGTCCTCGCCACGCCCGCCGAGCCGTCCGCGCACCGCATCAGCGCCGTCGGCCACGCCCACATCGACTCCGCCTGGCTGTGGCCGCTGCGCGAGACGGTGCGCAAGGTCGCGCGTACGACGTCCAACATGACGGCGCTCCTCGACGACGAGCCGGACTTCGTCTTCGCCATGTCCCAGGCCCAGCAGTGGGCGTGGATCAAGGAACACCGGCCCGAGGTGTGGGCGAAGGTCAAGAAGGCCGTCGCCGACGGGCGGTTCGTGCCGGCAGGCGGCATGTGGGTCGAGTCGGACACGAACATGCCGGGCTCGGAGGCGATGGCCCGTCAGTTCGTGCACGGCAAGCGGTTCTTCCTCGACGAGTTCGGCATCGAGAACGACGAGGCGTGGCTGCCCGACACCTTCGGCTTCGCGGCCGGACTCCCGCAGATCATCAAGGCGGCCGGCTCCAAGTGGCTGCTCACCCAGAAGATCTCGTGGTCGCAGACCAACCGCTTCCCGCACCACACCTTCAACTGGGAGGGCATCGACGGGACGCGGATCTTCACGCACTTCCCGCCCGTCGACACCTACAACTGCTCCATGAAGGGCAGCGAGATCGCCCACGCGGCGAAGAACTTCAAGGACAAGGGCGTCGCCCGGCACTCCCTGGCGCCCACCGGCTGGGGCGACGGAGGCGGCGGCACCACCCGCGAGATGATCGCCAAGGCCGCCCGCCTGCGCGACCTGGAGGGTTCGGCGACCGTCCGCTGGGAGACTCCGGCGCGGTTCTTCGAGAAGGCCGAGGCCGAGTACCCGAACGCCCCCGTCTGGGTCGGCGAGCTGTACCTGGAGCTGCACCGCGCGACCCTCACCAGCCAGGCCGGCACCAAGCAGGGCAACCGCCGCAGCGAGCACCTGCTGCGGGAGGCGGAGCTGTGGGCCGCGACGGCCGCCGTCCGGTGCGCCGAATTCGTCTACCCCTACGAGCAGTTGGACCGCATCTGGAAGACGGTGCTGCTCCACCAGTTCCACGACATCCTGCCCGGCTCGTCCATCGCCTGGGTGCACCGGGAGGCCCGCGCGACCTACGCGGCGCTCGCGCGGGAACTGAACGGCATCGTCGACAAGGCCCAGCAAGCCCTCGCGGGCGAGGGCACCGACGCCCTGGTCTTCAACTCCACGCCGCACAGCCGGGCCGGGGTGCCCGCGGGCGGCGCCGCCCGCGCGACGGTCGACGGCGAGGCGGCGATCGCCTCGCGCGCCCAGGGCGGCTTCGTCCTGGACAACGGTCTGCTGCGGGTCGAGATCGACGCCCGGGGCCTGGTCGTCTCCGCGTACGACCTGGTGGCCGACCGCGAGAGCGTCGCCCCGGGGCAGGCGCTGAACCTGCCGCAGCTCCACGCCGACTTCCCCAACATGTGGGACGCGTGGGACGTCGACGAGTTCTACCGCAACACCGTCACCGACCTCACGCGAGCCGATGAGGTCGCGGCAGGGGACGGCGCGTCGGTCCGGATCGTCCGCACCTTCGGCGACTCCCGCATGACGCAGGTGCTGTCCCTGGCGCCCGGTGCGCGGCGCCTGGACATCGACACCGAGGTCGACTGGCACGAGACGGAGAAGTTCCTCAAGCTCGCCTTCCCGCTGGACATCCACGCGGAGCGGTACGCGTCGGAGACCCAGTTCGGTCACCACTACCGCGCCACGCACACCAACACGAGCTGGGAGGCCGCCAAGTTCGAGGCGTGCAACCACCGCTTCGTGCACATCGAGGAGCCGGGCTGGGGCGTCGCCCTGGTCAACGACTCGACGTACGGCCACGACGTCACCCGCGCGGTGCGCGCCGAGGACGCGGGCACGACCACGACGGTACGCGTCTCGCTGCTGCGCGCCCCCCGTTTCCCCGACCCCGAGACGGACCAGGGGGTGCACCGCTTCCGGCACGCTCTGGTACCGGGCGCCGACATCGGCGACGCGGTGCGCGAGGGCTACCGCGTCAACCTGCCCGAGCGCCGTCTGGCCGGCGGCCGTGCGGTGGCTCCCCTGGTGGGCGTGGACAACGACGCGGTCGTCGTCACGGCGGTCAAGCTCGCCGACGACGGCAGCGGAGACGTGGTCGTCCGCTTCCACGAGGCGTACGGCGGGCGTGCGAAGGCCACGCTGACCCTGGGCTTCCCGGCGGCGGACGTCACCGTGACCGACCTCCTGGAGCGCCCGCTGGCCGACGCCACGCCCCCGGCGCTCTCGGGCGACACGGTGGCGGTACGGCTGCGCCCCTTCGAGCTGGTCACGCTGCGCTTCGCGCGGCACGCCAGCTAGCAGGCGCCCCACGGGCACCGGCATGCCGACTAGCAGGCACCCCCCCGGGCACCGGCGTGCCACCGCCGGTGCCCGACGCGGCCTGCCGTCCCCGACGGCCCGATGCGCCCGGCGGCCCGGCGGCCCGGCGGCCCGGTGGCCCGATGGCCCGGCGACTCGGCGGCCCGGCGGGCGGCGCCGCCCTCGACCGTCGTACCGCTGACTCGCCCCGCCGCCCCCGTCGGCGCCCCGCCGGACCTCACTCCCCGGCCGGCTGCGCCCGCAGCCACTCCTCCACCTCGCCCACGTGCGCCGCCGCCGCGGCCCGTGCCGCCTCCGGGTCGCGGGCGACCAGGGCGCGGTGGATGCGGGCGTGTTCGCGGCGGGTGCGTTCGAAGGCGCCCTCTTCCTGGTAGCCGCGCCACACCCGGGCGCGGAACGTCCGTGACGACAGGCCCTCCAGGATGGCGGCCATGGTGTCGTTGCCGGCCGCGAGGGCGATCGCGCGGTGGAACGCCAGGTCGTGGGAGAGGATCTCCTCCGGGTCGTCCGTGGCGTTCATCGCCGCCAAGTGTTTCTCCACGTCGGCCAGTTGGTTGGGCGAGATCCGGGCCGCGGCCAGCGCTGTCGCCGTCGACTCCAGGACGCGCCGTACTTCGAGCAGTTCCACCAGCCGCGGTCCCCGCGACAGGCCGGCGACCACGCCGAAGGTCTCCAGCAGATCGCCGGCCTCCAGCTGGGTGACGTAGATGCCCGAGCCGTGCCGGGCCTCCAGGACGCCCATCACCGTGAGCGCCCGGATCGCCTCCCGCATCGAGCTGCGGGAGATGCCGAGCCGGGCCGAGAGGTCCCGCTCCGTGGGCAGCCGCTGCCCCGGCTCCAGACGGCCCTCGCCGATCATCGCCTTGATCTGCTCGATGGCCCGCTGCGTCACGGTGCCCTTCTGCGGGGCGGACTGGTCTGGCTGGTCCACGTGACGCTCCTCCACTGGCCGGTTGCGGCGCAGTCTAGCCAGCGATGTGGTCCTACCACTCCGCGTCGAAAACGGGGGAAGTTGACGACGAGGGGTGTTGTGAGCGCCAAGTGGTCTGATAAATATGCGCGTCATCAGGTGCTGGAACCCATGCGATCCGCTCGACGAGGAGCTGTCAGATGGTCGGCAGGACAGTGCGTGACAGCTTCGGCAGGGCAGTCCACGGCTTCCCGCCTCCCTTTCCGGAAAGGCCTCCTGTGTCCCCGACACCCGCCCGCGTCATCGCGGTCGACACCCACGACGTACGGTTCCCGACCTCACGGGAACGGGACGGGTCCGACGCGATGAACCCGGACCCCGACTACTCCGCCGCCTATGTGGTGCTGCGCACCGACGCGGGCGACGGCCTGGCGGGGCACGGCTTCACCTTCACCATCGGCCGCGGCAACGACGTCCAGGTCGCGGCGATCCGATCGCTGCGCCACCATGTCCTCGGCCGCGACGTCGACCGGCTCTGCGCCGACCCCGGCGCCCTCCACCGGGACCTGATCGGTGACAGCCAACTGCGCTGGCTCGGCCCCGAGAAGGGCGTGATGCACATGGCGGTCGGCGCGGTCGTCAACGCCGTCTGGGACCTCGCCGCCAAACGCGCCCGCAAGCCGCTGTGGCAGCTCCTCGCCGACGCCGCACCCGAGTGGCTCGTCTCCCAGGTCGACTTCCGCTACATCACCGACACCCTCGGCCCCGAGGAGGCCCTGGACCTGCTGCGGACGGGCCGTGCGGGTGCCCGGGCGCGCGAGGCCGCCCTGCGCGCACACGGCTTCCCCGGTTACACCACCTCGCCCGGCTGGCTCGGCTACAGCGACGAGAAGCTCACCCGGCTCGCCCGCCGGGCCGTCGCCGATGGCTTCACCCAGATCAAACTGAAGGTCGGCGCTGACCTCGCCGACGACATCCGCCGCTGCCGCGCCGCCCGCGAGGCGATCGGCCCCGGCATCCGCATGGCGATCGACGCCAACCAGCGCTGGGACGTGGACGAGGCGGTGGAGTGGACCCGCGCCCTCGCCCCGTTCGACCCCTACTGGGTCGAGGAGCCCACCAGTCCGGACGACGTGCTGGGCCACGCCGCGATCCGTGCGGCCGTCACCCCGGTCAAGGTCGCCACCGGCGAGCACGTCCAGAACCGCATCGTCTTCAAGCAGCTCCTCCAGGCGGGGGCCATCGATGTCCTCCAGCTCGACGCGGCCCGCGTCGGCGGCGTCAACGAGAACCTCGCGATCCTCCTCCTGGCCGCCAAGTTCGGCGTCCCCGTCTGCCCGCACGCGGGCGGCGTGGGTCTGTGCGAACTGGTCCAGCACCTGTCGATGTTCGACTACGTGGCCCTCTCGGGCACCACCGAGAACCGCGTCATCGAGTACGTCGACCACCTCCACGAACACTTCGTCGACCCGGTCGTGCTGCGCGAGGGCCACTACCGGGCCCCCACGGCGCCGGGCTTCTCGGCGACGATGCGGGCCGAGTCCATCACCGAGTTCACCTATCCGGGCGGCACGTTCTGGGCCGCCGATCTCGCACCGGACGACCCCCCACCGGACGACCCCCCACCGGACCATCTCGCGTCGGACAAGGGAGCAGCCGCATGACCGACTTCGAAGGGCTCAAGGCGCTGGTCACCGGGGGCGCGTCCGGCATCGGCCGCGCCACCGCCGACCTCCTGACCGCCCGCGGCGCCGAGGTCGCCGTCCTCGACCTCGACCCGAGCGGGGTGGACGCACCGCTGCGCGCCTACGCCGCCGACGTCACCGACGACAGCTCGGTGCGGGAAGCGGTCGCCTCGGCCGCCGCCGACCTCGGCGGCCTGGACATCCTCGTCAACAACGCGGGCATCGGCGCCCAGGGCACCGTCGAGGACAACGACGACGCCCAGTGGCACCGCGTCCTTGACGTCAACGTCCTCGGGATCGTCCGCACCACCCGCGCCGCCCTGCCCCACCTGCGTACGTCGACGCGGGCGGCGATCGTCAACACCTGCTCCATAGCCGCGACCGCGGGCCTTCCGCGGCGCGCCCTGTACTCGGCGTCCAAGGGTGCCGTGCTCTCCCTGACCCTCGCGATGGCCGCCGACCACGTCCGCGAAGGCGTGCGCGTCAACTGCGTCAACCCCGGCACCGTCGACACGCCTTGGGTGGGCCGGCTCCTGGACGCCGCCGCCGACCCGGCGGCCGAGCGGGCCGCGCTCCGGGGCCGCCAGCCCCTCGGCCGCCTGGTCACGGCGGCCGAGGTCGCGGGCGCCATCGCCTACCTGGCGAGCCCCCTGTCCGGCGCCACCACCGGCACCGCCCTCGCCGTCGACGGCGGCATGCAGGGCCTGCGTCCGCGGCCGGTGGGCCGATGAGCGGGATGGCGCGGCGCCCCCTGGGAGGCAGCGCCGTGGAGGTGACCGAACTGGCCTTCGGCGCCGCCGGGATCGGCAACCTCCACTCACCGATCAGCGACGCACAGGCGGCCGCCGCACTCGACCACGCCTGGGACGCGGGCGTCCGCTACTTCGACACCGCCCCGCACTACGGCCTCGGCCTGTCCGAGCGCAGACTGGGCGAGGCGCTGCGCGGCCGGGACCGCTCCTCGTACGTGATCTCCACGAAGGTCGGGCGGCTGCTGGAACCGCTCCGGGAGCCCTGGAACCGTGGGCCACGGCGGTCCGCGCGCTCGCCGCCCGGCCCAACACCGTCTGCAAGCTCTCCGGCATGGTCACCGAGGCCGACCACCGCACCTGGACGGTGGACGACCTGCGGCCCTACGCGGACACCGTCCTGGACGCCTTCGGCCCCGCGCGGCTGATGTTCGGCTCCGACTGGCCCGTGAGCACACTCGCCGCCACGTACGCAGAAGTCCTCGACACGGCGCGCCTGTTGACGTCCTGGCTGGACGCCGATGAGCGGCAGGAGGTCTTCGGCGGAACGGCGCGTCGCGTCTACCGCCTCTGCTCGGACGCGGCGAGGCGGGTCGGCGCCAGGAACTCGCGGACATAGGTCCGCTCCCAGCAGGCGCCCGTCTCGCGGAGCTCGCGCCAGGTCGTGTACCGGTAGCGGTACAGCCGGGCGCGGATGTACGCGGGGGGCGCCTCGGGCGGGAACGGGGAGGCGCGCAGCAGCCGCAGCGTGTCGCGGTCGCCGTCCAGCAGGCGCTCCACCAGCGGGCCGAACCAGGAGCGGGCGTAGGCGGGGGAGAGCGCGGCGAACCACATCATCCAGTCCAGCCGCAGGTGGTACGGCGCGAACTGGCGCGGCCAGCGGCGCACGTCCCCCGGCTTCCCCTTGAACTCGTACGCGAGCCACGTGGAGTCCTCGCGCGGCACCGGATCCGCCGTGCCCTCCACGACGATCTCCTGGCGTACGCGGCTGACACTGCCGAACGCGCCGTAGGCGTTGACGAGATGCAGCGGGTCGAACGAGCGGTTCATGACCTGGCGCCGGGACAGCAGATTGCGCACCGGGCGGTAACTGAGGGCCAGGAGCAGCGCGGTGACGGCCGTGACCACCACCTCGTACCAGAGCGGCGCCGGGGCGTACCGCGCCGGGGTGTGCCAGGGGGAGAGGTCGACGGCGGACACCGCGACGACGATGGTGATCCAGTTCAGCCAGGAGAAGTTGCCCGACAGGACGAGCCACAGCTGGGTGACGATCGTCAGGCAGGCGGCGGCGGTCGCCACGGGCGGGGGAGTGAAGAGCAGGAACGGCACGACCAGTTGGGTCACGTGGTTGGCCGCGACCTCCGCCCGGTGCACGGGCTTGGGCAGGTGGTGGAAGAACCAACTCAGCGGGCCCGGCATCGGCTGGGTCTCGTGGTGGAAGTACAGGCAGGTGAGTTCACGCCAGCACGCGTCGCCCCGCATCTTGATCAGTCCCGCGCCGAACTCCACGCGAAAGAGCACCCAGCGCAGCAGGAAGAGCACGAGGACGGGCGGCGCGACGCGGTCGTTGCCGAGGAAGACCGCGAGGAACCCCACCTCCAGGAGGAGTGACTCCCAGCCGAAGCCGTACCAGGTCTGGCCGACGTTCACGAGGGAGAGGTAGAGGGCCCAGGGGATCAGCCACAGCGCCATGGCGCCCCAGAGCGGCAGCAGACTGTCGGCGCCCGCGAGCAGCGCCACCGCGACCGCGCAGCCCGCCCACGCGCAGAGCGCGAAGAACCGGTCCGAGTAGTGGAGCTGGAACAGGCTCGGTGCCCGCCGGAACGGCACTCGCGCCACGTACCGGGGCACGGGAAGCATCCCGCGCTCCCCGAGCAACGCCCGGAACTGCAGGGCGGCTCCCAGGAACGCCACGAGGTAGAGCACGGCCAGCCCCCGCTGGAAGATCGACCGGCTCAGTCCGTACACATCCGCCGTGAACCACTCCACGTCACCATTGTGACGGCGGGTGAGCCGGTTCTCCATCGCGACGCCGGGCGGCCGTACCCCCGTGACGCCGGGCGGCTGCCCCCCTGCGCGGACATGTGGACGGAGGTGGCGGTACGCGTACAGGGCAAGGTCGCCGAGTCGGCGTAAGCCCGCGAGCAGGTCCACCGGGAGGCGGGCGGGGCCACCGGGGCGCGCACCGCTTCCCCCCACATGCGCGCGCCGGGGGCTCCGCCTAGCGTGGCCCCATGGACGCGGGCACCGGTGCGCATCCCCCGGCGGGGCACTGCCGCCGTGCGCCGCCGACCGCGGCGCCGGCCGGCTGTTTCATGGAGCTGTACGGCGCCGCGCTGCGCATGGGCTGCTTCGACTGGGACCTCGACACGGGCCAGATGTCCATGGACGCCACCGCCCACGAGGTCTTCGACGTGCGCCCCGACGAGTACGACGGACGCCCCGAGACCCTCTCCGCGCGCGTCCCGACGGTCGAGGCGCACCGCCTGGACCAGATCGTCGCGCACGCCCTGAAGGACGGCAGCCAGACCTACGGCGCGTACTTCCGGGTGCGCCTGCGGGGCGGCGCCCTGCGCTGGACCCACACGCACGGCTGCATCCGGCGCGACCCCACCGGCCGCCCCCGCCGGATCGTGGGCATCGTCAGGGACGCCACCCGCGAACTGGGCGACAGCCCGCCCGCCGTGCGCGAACGCGTCGACGAGGAGGCCGAGCGGCGCCGCACGACCAGCATCGTCCAGGGCACCACGGCGGCGCTGGCCCACGCCCGCACGGTGCAGGACGTCATCGACGTCCTCAAGGACACCCACGGCCTCGCGCACCTCGGCGCCGCCAACCTCGTCATGGGCCTGGTCGAGGCCGGCCGGATCCGCCTCGTCGCCGAGGGCCCCGTGGGCAGCTTCGTGCCCGGCACCCTGGTGACCCGCATCGACGAGCCGTACCCGATGAGCGAGGTCGTGCGCACCCTCGCGCCCCGCTACATCGAGTCCGCCGAGGACTTCGCGCGGTCCTACCCGCTGCTGTGGCCGCACATCGCCGGACTCCGCATCACCGCGGCCGCGTATCTGCCGCTGATCGCACAGGCCCGCCCCATCGGCGCGCTCGGACTGCTCTACCAGCACAAGAGCGGCTTCACCGTGGAGGAGCGCAACGTCCTGGTCGCGCTCGGCAGCAGTATCGCGCAGAGCCTGCAACGCGCCATGTTCTACGAACAGGAGAAGGACCTCGCCCAGAGCCTCCAGCAGGCCATGCTGCCGCGCTCCATCCCCGGTGTGCCCGGCGCGGAGATCGCCGTCCGCTACCGCGCGGCGGCGCTCGGACGGGACATCGGAGGCGACTGGTACGACGTGATCCCGCTGCCCGGGGGCCGGGTCGGCGCCGTCATCGGAGACGTCCAGGGTCACGACACGCACGCCGCCGCCGTCATGGGCCAGCTCCGCATCGTGCTGCGGGCCTACGCCAGCGAGGGGCACATGCCCGCCACCGTCATGGCCCGCGCCTCCAGCTTCCTGCACGAACTGGACACCGAGCGCTTCGCGACCTGCCTGTACGCGGAGGCCGACCTGTCGACCGGTTCGGTGCAGTTCGTGCGGGCGGGACACCTCGACCCGCTCCTGCAGCTCACCGACGGCTCCTGCCGCAGAGTGCCCGTCGACGGCGGTCTGCCGCTCGGCCTCTCCGCCGAGTTCGGGCGACTGGACTACCCCGTCACCACCCTCGAACTCGAACCCGGCCAGACCCTGCTGCTGTGCACCGACGGACTCGTCGAAGTACCCGGCGCCGACCTCGACGACGGCATGCGCGCCCTGGCCGAACTCGCCGCCGGCGGCCCCCGCGACCTGTCCGAGCTCGCCGACCGGCTCTGCGGCATCGTGGACGGCCGGGGCGGCGACGACGACGCCGCGCTGCTCCTGCTGCGCCGCCACGCGATCGACGCGCCCCGCTCGGCCGGCCGGCTGCGCCAGCACGTGGCGCAGAACGATCCGGAGGCGCTGGCCGAGGCCCGCCACATGATCAGGGCCGCGGTGCGCGCCTGGGGCGCGGGCGGGCGCGCCGACGAGATCGAGCTGGTCGCCGACGAGATGATCACCAACGCGCTGATGCACACCGACGGTGCCGCCATCGTGACCCTGCGCGTGCTGAGCGGCGCCGACCGGCGGCTGCGCGTGGACGTGGAGGACTCCTCCAGCGCCCTGCCGCGCCGCCGCGAGGCGGGGGAGGAGGGGGTCTCGGGCCGAGGGCTGCTCCTCGTGGACCGGCTCACGGACGTATGGGGCGTGGACGCGCGCGGTGGCGGCAAATGCGTGTGGTGCGAGTTCATCGTGCCCGCCAGGAACGAGCGGGTCTGAGGGAGAGCCATGCCGGAACTGCCCGAAGTCGAGGCCCTCAGAGGCTTTCTGACGGACCATCTGATCGGCCGTGAGATCGTACGCGTGCTGCCGGTGGCGGTGAGCGTCCTCAAGACCTATGATCCCCCGCTCACCGCCCTCCAGGGCCGCACCGTCACGGCCGTGACGCGGCACGGCAAGTTCCTGGACATCGACGCGGGCGGGCTCCACCTCGTCACCCACCTCGCGCGCGCCGGCTGGCTCCAGTGGAAGGACCCGCTTCCCGACGCCGCCCCGCGCCCCGGCAAGGGCCCGCTCGCGCTGCGCGTCGCCCTGGAGACGGGGGAGGGCTTCGACCTGACGGAGGCCGGCACGCAAAAGCGCCTCGCGGTCCACGTCACCGAGGCGCCGCGGGAGATCCCGGGCATCGCCCGACTCGGCCCCGATCCGCTCGCCCCGGACTTCGACGAGGAGCGGTTCGCCGCTCTCCTCGCGGGGGAGCGGAGGCAGATCAAGGGCGCCTTGCGCGACCAGAGCCTGATCGCCGGTGTCGGCAACGCGTACAGCGACGAGATCCTGCACGCGGCCCGCATGTCGCCCTTCAAGCTGACGTCGAGCCTCACCGGGGCGGAGATCCACGGGCTGTACGGGGCGCTGCGGGACACGCTGACCGAGGCGGTCGAGCGCTCGCACGGAGTGGCGGCCGGGCGTCTGAAGGCGGAGAAGAAGAGCGGCCTGCGCGTCCACGGCCGCACCGGCGAACCCTGTCCCGTGTGCGGCGACACGATCCGCGAGGTGTCCTTCGCCGACTCCTCGCTCCAGTACTGCCCCACCTGCCAGACGGGCGGAAAGCCGCTGGCGGATCGGAGACTGTCGCGCCTGCTGAAGTGAGCCGTCGCGCCTGCCGAAGCGAGGGGGCGGGTGACAGGAGCCCTCAGAACAGATGGATCGCCAGGTGCCCCAGCGGCAGCCCGAGCCGCCACGCGGGCGTCCACACCTTGGGCCCGTCCTCCTCACCCGGCAGCGCCCCGCCGCCCGGCACGGCGTCCAGATCCGGCGCGAGCAGCTCGGTCTCCTCCAGCCACCGCCAGGCCAGTTCGGCCAGCTCCACGTCGGGGTGCGGCCCGCCCGCCGCGGCGGCGTCGTCCAGGGCCAGTTCCAGGCGCCCGCGCACCCACTCCAGCCAGGCCTGGTCGTACTCGGTCAGGGAGAGCCAGGTCTCCAGCTGGGTGATCACCCGGATCCCGGACAGTTCGCCCCCGCTGTCCGCCAGAAAGATCGTCAGGGCGAGCGCGTCGCGCCCCGCGCGGTACTCGAAGGACGTGGGCGGCATCAGATCGCCGGTGCGCAACAACTCGTCGGCGATGTACTCGGCGTAGAACCACGCCATGGGCACCCTCAGGTCGCCGCCCCGGGGCCCCTCCGTGCCGCCTCTGCTCTCGTACGGCATCCCGCTCCGCCTTCCTCCGGTCCGTGCGCGTCACCGGCCTCCGCCCCCGATCCGGAACACGGATGAGGACAGCCGATTACCCGCGGGGGGTGCCGAGCAAGGCGCTTTACGGAGCCTTGACCCGGGCCCCGGTTTCCACGCAGGTGAGCGGCCGTGTGTTGTTCGCGTCACAGGGCTCAGCGATTTGACTCCCTTTCGGGGATTCGGTCGGCAATGATCCTTGCTTCACCGTTGATTCCGTGAATCTAGTCATATCGACCGATAGGACGAGATTCGTGGAGTCTGATCGATGAGCCGGCGCGTAGAGAACTCACGCAGCACACGGACCACAAGAGGCCCGCAGTCCCCACCCCGGATCCGAAGACGCCACCCGGCGACGGCCGCCGCCACGGCCCTGCTGCTCGCGGGCACGGCATCCTGCACGGCGGACACGGGCAGCGCGGTCGGTGACTGGGCCACCCATCGGGAACCCTCCCGCCCCGGCGCGACCCCGGCCCACTCCCCGGCGAGCGGCGGCACGGCCCAGCGCCGGGCTTTCACGCTCGTCGCCTCCGGGGACGTCCTGCCGCACTCCTCGATCATCCGCCGGGCCCGGGCCGACGCGGACGGCGACGGCTACGACTTCGTCCCGATGTTCGCGGGCGCCAAACGGATCGTTTCCGCGGCGAATGTGGCGATCTGCCACATGGAGACCGTGTACGGGGCCCGGGGCGACTACAGCGGCTACCCCGACTTCACGTCCCCGCCCCAGGTGGCCCGCGCCCTGAAGGCCACCGGGTACGACTCGTGCTCCACCGCCTCCAACCACACCCTCGACGACGGGGCGGCGGGAGTGCGCCGCACCTTGGACGCGCTCGACAAGGCGGGCGTCGCGCACGCGGGCTCGGCCCGCACCGCCGCGGAGGACAGGAGACCGGCGTGGCTGCGGGCGGGCGGCGCCAAAATCGCGCAACTCGCCTACACCTACGGCACGAACGGCCACCCGCTGCCGAAGGGCAAGCCGTGGTCGGTCGACCTGATCGACCGCGCGAAGATCGTCAAGGACGCGCGGGCGGCACGGAAGGCGGGCGCCGACGTGGTCGTCGTCAGCATGCACTGGGGCACGGAGTGGCAGACCGCCCCCGACCGGCGCCAACTGCGCCTCGGCAAACGGCTCACGGCGTCGCGCACCGGGAAGCGGCCGGACATCGACCTGATCATCGGCACCCATGCCCACGTGCCCCAGGCGTACGAGAAGGTGGGCGGCACCTGGATCATCTACGGCATGGGCGACCAGATCGCCGGCAGCATGATCAACCACGAGGGCGCCCACGACCCGCGCGGCAACCAGAACTCCGTCGGCCGCTTCACCTTCGCCCCGCCGGCCGCGCCGGGCGGCCGGTGGAAGGTGGCGAAGGCGGAATTCCTCCCGATGTGGTTCGACACCGACGCCGGCCGCGTGGTCGACCTCAACGCGGCACTGCGCCGCGGGGCGGACGTGCGCGAGGTCCGCGACCGGATCCGCCGCGTCGTCCTCGGCCGGGGCGCCGGCAAGGACGGCCTGGTGATGGGCAAGTAGCGGCGGGCGCTACGGGGCGCCCCGCTCCGCCTTCGCCAGCTCCGACCTGCGGTAGGAGTAGCCGAAGTACACGGCCAGGCCGATGACGAACCAGACGGCGAACCGCACCCAGGTCTGCCACTGGAGGAACGTGATCAGCCAGATGGAGAAGAGCACCCCGATCGCCGGCACCACCGGCATCCCGGGACAGCGGAACGTGCGCGGCAGTTCGGGCCGCTTGTAGCGCAGCACGATCACCGCGACACACACCACGACGAACGCCAGCAGGATCCCGATGTTGGTCAGCTCGGCCGCCTCGCCGATCGGCAGGAACCCGGCGATGGCGGCCGAGGCGAACCCCACGATCCACGTCACGCGGGTCGGCACGTGCCGCGTCTCGTGCGTCTTGGCGAACCACTTGGGCAGCAGCCCGTCGCGGCTCATGGCGAACCACACGCGCGTGACGCCCAGCATGAAGGTGAACATCACGGTGAGGATGCCGATGATGGCGCCGACGGCGATGACATCGGCGAGAGAGCCGAGCCCGACCGACTTGAACGCCGTGGAGAAGCCGCTCTCCGGGTCGATGTCCTTGTAGCCCTGCATACCGGTGAGGACCAGGCACGCCAGGACGTACAGGACCATCGAGACGGCCAGGGAGTACAGGATCGCCTTCGGCATGTGACGCTGGGCGTCCTTGGACTCCTCCGCCGCGGTCGACATGGCGTCGTAGCCGAACACGGCGAAGAAAACGGTCGCCGCACCCGTGAACGCGCCGCTGACGCCGAAGGGGAAGAACGGCTCGTAGTTGCCCGTGTCGATGTGGAAGAACCCGACCCCGATCACGACGAGCACGACCAGGACCTTGAGCACCACCACGACCATCTCGAAGCGCGCCGCGTTCTTGATGCCGAGCGTGAGCAGATACGCGATGAGCAGGCACAACAGCGCCGCGAAGAGATCGACCCGGTGCCCGTCGCCGGTACCGGGCGCGCCCAGCCTCCACTTCGGCAGCTCGGCGCCCATGTCGTTGATCAGGAAGTTGAAGTAGCCGGAGATGCCGATCGCGACCACCGCCACGATGGCCGTGTACTCCAGGAGCAGGTCCCAGCCGATGAACCAGCCGGCCAGCTCGCCGAGCACCACATAGCCGTACGTGTACGCGGAGCCCGCCTTCGGGATGAGGCCCGCGAACTCGGCGTACGAGAACGCCGCCGCCGCGCTCGCCACCCCGGCGACCAGGAACGAGATCAGGACCGCGGGGCCCGCCTTCTCGTGGGCGACGGTACCCGCCAGCGTGAAGATGCCGGCGCCGATGATGCCGCCGACGCCGATCGCGGTGAGCTGCCAGAGCCCGAGGGACCGGGCCAGCCCGCCACCCGCTCCCGCCTCGGTCTCCTCGATGTGTTCGATGGGCTTGCGGCGCAGGACGCCCTGCCCCATCCGGAGTCCCGCCATGAGCTCCACCTCTTCGCGGACGGCAGTCGGCTGATGGCGGATCATGATGGCCCAGCCCGCGCCACTACGGAAGACGCCACACCCCTCGCGCGGCCGGGTTCATTCGGCGGGGGCCCTCGATCACGGCACGACCGTCACCGGCCAGCGGCCCGCCTTCACCAGCCGCACGGCGACCGAGCCGACGATGCGGTGGCCCGCCTGCTCGGAGGCGCCGACGACGACGGCGTCGGCCCTCAGCTCGTCCGCCGCGGTCACCAGACCGCTGTACGGGTCGCCGCGGAAGGTGTGGAACTCCCAACGGACGTCGAATATGTCCTTCACCCGCTCGGCCGCGTCGCGGATCTCCGCGATGAGCCCCTCGGCGATCTCGTCCGTGGTCTCGGCGACCGGCACGCCGAGGGCCGCGCCCGCCGCGAGCACCGGCTGGATGTACACGACGGCGAGCAGGGCCCGCTGTCGCCGGGCGAGGCCCGCCGCATAGGCGGCGGCCCGCAGCGACGAATCGGAGCCGTCGATCCCGACGACGATCACCTTCGGCCCGTCGGTGCCGCGTTCGAACTGGTGGACCTGGTCTTCGCTCACCCCCGTGAGGTTAACGGAGCCCCGCCGACCGACCGCGGGCAGGCGGCTGATCGGGTGCTTTCGGCGGCCGCCCCGGTGTTGGTGTGCCGCCGGGGCCGCCCACCGTGCGACGGATTAGTCATGAAAGACGATCAGCTGACCCCGGGGCGTCGGCTCATGCTCCGTACCGCCGCGGCCCTCGGCCTCGCCGCGACCGCCGGATGCGTGGGCGCGGACCGCACGGCCGACCCCGCGCCCCTCGCGCCGAGCGGCGGTCCCGCCGCGGGGCCACCGGCCCGCAGCGCCATGAAGCCCTCCGCGTACCGCCTCCAGCCCATGGCGGGACACGGCCCCCCGCGCTCGGCACGCGCCCTGCCCCGGGTCCGCAAGGCGCCGATCCTGCGCATGCCCGACCACGACCGCTCCATGGTGCTGACCTTCGACGACGGACCCGACCCCACCTACACCCCGCACATTCTGCGGACGCTGCGGGCACACGACGTGCGCGCCATGTTCTTCGTGTGCGGGGAGATGGCCGCCGCCAACCCGGACCTGCTGCGCGAGATGGCCGACGACGGACACCTGATCGGCAACCACACCTGGAGCCATCCGCTGCTGCCGAAACTGAGCCGGTCAAGGACGCGCGCGCAGATCGAGCGCACCTGCGAGGTCATCGAGGACGTGACCGGCGAACCCCCCGAGTGGTTCCGGGCCCCCTACGGGGCGTGGAACCGCAACGCCTTCCAACTGGGCGCCGAACTCGGCATGGAACCGCTCGCCTGGACCGTGGACACCCTCGACTGGACCGAGCCGGGCGCGGCAACCATCGTGCGCCGGGTCCGCGCGGGCGCGGCGCCCGGCGTCGTGGTGCTCTCGCACGACGCGGGCGGAGACCGCTCGGGCAGCGTCATCGCGCTGCGCACCTACCTGCCGGAACTGCTCGACTCGGGCTACCGCATCACGGTGCCGGGCCGCCACATGGTGTGACGCGCCGCCCGCCCGGCCCCCCGGGTCAGCGCACGGCGATCAGCCGGGCGAAGACGACGACGTTCGAGTCGTAACCGGACTGCTTGGAGAAACCGCCGCCGCAGGTGATGACGCGCAATTCGGGAGTGCCGCTGTTTCCGTAGACCCGCTTTCCGGGAAAGTCGCTCTTGTCGAACACCTCGATGCCGTAGATCTTGAAGATGGCGGTCTTCTTGTCCTTGCGCCTGACCTCGATGTGCTGCCCTTTCTTCAGGGAACCGAGGCCGTAGAAGACGGCCGGGCCCCGCTGGTTGTCCACATGTCCGACGACCACCGCCGTGCCCTGCTCACCCGGTGAGGCGGCGCCCGTGAACCAGCCCGCGAGGTTCGGGTCCTCGGGCGGCGGCGCGTCCACCCACCCCTCGGGGTCCAGCCCGACCCCGATGACCGGCGCGTCCACCTGGATGCCCTTGATGCGCACGCGCTCGGCGGGGGAGAACGTCAGCGGGGCCGGGGCGTCGGCCGCCGCGTCCGGCGCACGGTCCGCGGCCGCGGCGGACGCCGGCTGCGGCGGGCCCACGTCGAATTCCCCCGAACCGTTGCGGATCAGCGCGAGACCGGTCAGCAGAACGAGTGCCATCGCACCCCACGGGGCGCGCTTCCGCTGCTTTTCGTCCTCCTGGGGAACATGGAACTCGAATTCGTCGGCCGGATGGGACGAAGGCATTCTCTATCCCCTCTCAACGCGGCGGGCGCGCCGCGTCCATTGCGCGTACGAGAACGCTAAGCGTGGTGCGCGCGGCATGCGAAAGGGCGGGAGCGAACGGGTGGCGCCCGAGCCGGGGTGCGCCATCCGAGTCGCCCCACACAGGATTTTTCTGACGGTCCGTGACCTGCGGCGATGCCCCCTCGCGCGGACATGTCCCGGCGTGTCGGCTCACCAGGACGGCCGATCCCCGAAATGCGGGTCGGGGCACCGCATCTGAGGGTCAGTCTGGGAGGCGCTCTCGCCGATCGACCGGGGACGGTACCCCCGGGGCGCCTTCCGCGGAGGATTTCCATGCGTACTTCTCGTATGCGTACCACTCGTGCCCTCGCGGTCGCCGCCGCGGCCGGCGCGGTCGTCGGGCTCGGCGCCCCGGCCGCGTCCGCCTGGGCCGACCCCACCAACATCGTGGCCATGCCCAGCGTGATCCCGCGGGGCGGGCACCTGACGGTCACGGTCGACGGCTCGTCCTGCCAGGCCGGCGGCAAGATCACCTCGCACGCCTTCCCGGACACGCACCTGCACGCCATCCCCGGCGGCAGCACGTCGAGCGCCACGGCCGTCATCCACAAGCACGCCACCCCGGGGGCCTACGACATCACGGCCCACTGCGGCGGCAAGACGCTCACCCGCCCGGCCGCGTTCACGGTCATCCACGGCGGTGTGCGCGGTGGCTTCGGCGGCAGCTCGCACGCGGGGGCGACCAGCACCGACATGGCGATCGGCGGCGCCCTGGTGGCGGCCGCCGTGGTCGGCGGCGGGGTGTTCTGGATGCGCCGCCGCTCCGAGAACCGGGCCTGAGCCGCCCCGCGAGACAGGCCCGAGCCGCCGGGCGCTCCGGCGCGTCCCCCTTCCGCGCCACCCCGCCCGGCTCCCTTCCCCGCAACGGACGCCACGGCTTCGCCCCCGGGTCCTGGAGACGCCCGGGGGCGAAGCCGTGCCGGGGCGTCGTGCCGGGGCGGGTCAGGCACCGTCCTCGCCGGTGCGGCGCCGCGTCCTGCGGTAGGCGACGCCGAGGGTGCCGAGGATCAGCGCGCTGCCGATGGCGATCTCGTGCAGGTCGAGTCCGCCGAGGCTGCCGCCGACGCCGGCCTTGACGCCCTTGTGGGCCTGGTTCTGCCGGTGGTCCTGGTTCGGGTCATGGCGGCCGTTGCCGTCGGGACGGCCCGTGGCGATGGTCAGGTCCGCCTTCCCGGTCTCGCCCTTGCAGGCGAACGTCACCTCGTACATCGCCCCGGGTTTGGCGTCCCAGAAGACCTGGGCCGTGGTGGACGTCTGCCCCTTGGGGATGTGGGCGTCGTCGAAGACGCCGGAGGTGACCTCGGCGTCGCCGTCGCAGCCGTCGACGCTGAGCGTGACCTGGCCGCCCGCGGCGACCGTGGAGGGGGTCACACGGAAGCCGAACGAGGTGATGTTGTTGTTCGTGTCGTCGCCCGTGACGGCCGCCGAGGCGGGCGGGATCGTGAGGGTGAGGACGGTAGCGGTGAGCAGAGCGGCCGAAGCCACGCGTATCGCGTGCATGGTGGATCCTCCGGGTCCCCGAGGAGCAGCCGCGGACCTCTTCCGCCGACGCCTGGAATGCACCTCGATGACCGGAACGCTAGGTACGCCCCCGTGCGGTCGCGAGCGGTGTCGTGCGAACGGGGCAATCCGGTACGCCGGACAGGGGAACGGCACGGCGTGGCGCACCGGGCGGATGCCGCTGGCGGGGCAAGGGGATCGAGGGCCCCGTCTCAGGGCTGTCGCGGTGGCCATGCGTGCGGGCCGCCGCGCCACTCGACGAGGCAGGGGTCGTCCAGCGCGATGTCCGCCTCGCCCAGCCCCGCCCGGCGCAGGAACTCCTCCAGGTCGCGGTCGTCGTGCGCGACGCCGACGTCCTGCCCGCGCACGGTGATCCGCCGCCCGCCGTCGGCGGCGGGCGGGTGGACGACGATCGGTGTCTGCCAGGCCATGGCACCAGAATGCGCCGGACCGGGCCGCGGCGCAGCATGTTTCACGGCCAACGGGCGGGTCCCGCCCCGCCGCCTCAGCCGCCGATGCCCGGGAACAGCGCCCTGAACGGCTCCGCCGTCGCCGCGATGCCACGGCTGTAGGGGGCGTCGAAGTCCCAGATCAGGAACAGCAGGAAGGCGAACAGGGCCGAGAAGAGCCCGGCGAGGAGGAGTTCGCGCGGGGTGCGGCGGATCTGCAGCGCGAAGATCATGCCGACGGTCACCAGACCTCCGATGATCAGGCCGAACCAGACCACGCCGGGCATGGTCGCCCCCACGCTGTCCGCGCGGGCGCTGCGCGCGTCGTCCGCGGCCGCCACCTCGTCGATCAGTGGCTGGTAGGCCTGTGCCTCGAAGTCCGACTTCGGCTCGTAGTCCGTGACGTCATGGCGGATCCGGGCGAGCAGATCGGCGCCGCGGTCGGTGAGTTGCCCCTTGTCGGCCATGTCGTCCCACTCCGTGGTGACGACATGGCCGACATAGGTGTGGACATCGGCGCGGATCCGGTCCCTGATCTCGGGCGGATAGACCCGCGCCCGCTCCGAGACCTCGTGCAGCGCCTGGGCCTCCACCCGCACGTGTTCCTGGGCCGCGCCGCGTGCCTCCCAGACGCCCGCGATGGCCAGGCCGAGCACGATGGCGTAGACGACTCCGATCATCATCGTCATGTACTCGATGACGTCCGGGGTCTCCGACGCGTCGTAGTCCGCGCCGGTCCTGCGGTGGCGCAGGAGCGTCACGATGAGCACGACCCCGCAAGCGGCCACCATCGCGAGGGTGAGAACAAGCCATTCCGACATGGGGACCTCCGGCGGTCAGCGGGGACGGAGCGCGGCGACGGCGAGCACCGCGGGCGCCGTGATGAGCAGGGTGAGGGAGACGAGGGACGGGCCGCGCCGCGGTGGACGCTTGCGCGGCGGAGGGTGATACACCGGATACGTCACGGATGGCGCCGGCTTGACCGTCCTGCCGGGAGCGGGCGCCCCCGGTGTGGGGGGCGGCTTCGGGGCGGACCTGGACGGCGTGGGCGTGGGCGTGGGCGGAGCGGGACTCGGCTTCGGTGCGGGAGCGGCCGGCGGCGGCTTCACGGCCTGCGCCTTCGGTGGGGGCGGCGGGAGCGGGGGCGCGTGCGCGGGCGGTGGCGGAGGGGGCGGGGGAGCGGGTGGCGGGGCCGGGGGCTTCGGCCGGTGCGTGGGGCCTGCCCAGCAGTCGCCGTCGCCCGCCACGGCGATGTTGCCGCCCGAGGAGGCGCCGCCCTGGTCGATCGAGGCGTACCCGCAGTCGGAGGCCACGGCCGTGCCGCCGGCGGCGCAGGCGCCGATCAGCAACGTCAGCACAAGGAGCGCCCACACGCGGGTGACCAGGGCGTATTTCGGACGTCCCGCCCGCCCGGCGACCCTTGGCAGGCTTCCCCGTACGCCCGAACGGCACGGGGGAATCGTCTTCGGTCGCGTCGGGAGCACCCGGATGCCGCCGGTTCCGGGGCGGCCCTCCGCCTCGCGTTCGCACGCGCCGGACGCCGCCGGGCCCGCCCCGCGAGCGGACGGCGGCACCTTCGAAATACGCCCTGGCGGGGATGAGGTCGGCGAGGTTCCATGCACGACCGAGATAATGGGCGCCGGCCGCCGTAGGCACGCCGGAACGCTCCCACTTCCCCCGAAGGGGGGATGTGTCGCTGCCGCGGGATTGACGCAGTGCGCCCCTTCTCGGCCGAGCGCCGCACCCTCCGCCCGGCTGCCGTGACCGTCGGCACCGTGCGAAGAAATGCGCGGACCCGTTGAACGCGAGGGTCACTCCGGCCCGTACCTAGGGCCAGGTGTGACGCAATCAGGCGCCACAACACCCCAGCGGACAGCGGGAGTCACAGATGCGGCATCCAAGTGGGCGAGCCCCGCGGGCCGGGCGGAGCGCCTCGCTCGTAGCGACGGCTGCGGCCCTGCTTGCCTTGACGACGGCGTGCGGACAGGAGAAGGGCGAGCAGTCGCCGAACGGCCAGAACGTGGGCAACGAGGCCCCGGCCAAGGGCGACGGCTACGGCGCGGGCGACGGCTACGGAGCCGACTCCGGTGCCGCCGACAAGGGAGCGGCCGCCAAGGCGAAGCCGGCCGGCCAACTCGCCGTGTGGGACAGCAAGAAGCTCGGCAAGGTCGTCACCGACAGCGCGGGCTTCACGCTCTACCGCTTCGACAAGGACACCGCCCAGCCACCCCGGTCCACCTGCGACGCGGCCTGCCTCAAGACCTGGCCGGCGGTGGCCGCGAGCGGCGCCAAGGCCGCGCCGGGCGTCGACGAGTCGCTGCTCGGCGAGGTCACCGCCGCCGACGGCACCAAGCAACTCACCATCGACGGCTGGCCGGTGTACCGGTACGCGAAGGACGCCGGGCCCGGCGACGCCACGGGCCAGGGCGTGGGCGGCACGTGGTACGCGGCGGCCCCCGACGGCAAGAAGGCCTCGCCCGCGACGGCCGGAACCGCCCCCGCCGAGACAGCTCCCGCCGAGACCGCACCGCCGGAGGCGTCCCCCGCCGACCCCGCGGGCCTGTCCACCCGCAAGGACCCGAAACTCGGCGAGATCGTCGTGGACAAAAACGGCATGACGGTCTACCGCTTCACGAAGGACTCGGCCTGGCCGATCAAGTCCAACTGCGTGGGCGCCTGCGCCGAGAAGTGGCCCGCCGTCGCCCCCGTCGACAAGGCGGACACCGAGGGGATCAAGAAGAAGGGCTATATGACCTACGACCGCCCGGACGGCGCCAAGCAGCAGACGATCGGCTGCTGGCCGCTGTACACCTTCGCGGGCGACAAGAAGCCGGGCGACACCAACGGCCAGGGCGTGGGCGGCACTTGGTACGCCGCGAGCCCCGACGGCAAGGCAGTGGGCGCGCCCAAGTAGCCCCCCACGGAGCACGGCCGACCGGCCCGTCCCCCTCACAAGGAGGGACGGGCCGGTCTTCGGCGTGGGACAGGGTACGTGCCGAGGGCGGTGACCGAGAACGGACGGCGGATTTCCGTTTTGACTCGCCCCCTTGGCGGACGATCAGTAGCCTCACCCTCGAACATCGGATCGCCCGCGCCACCCCCTATGCCTCTATGCCCCTGTGCCCCTATGCCTTGGAGTCTTGATGGAGCGTCCCGCCTGGGCCCCGCTCGGCATCGATCTCACGATGCCCAGCGTTTCCCGTATCTACGACTACTACCTGGGCGGTTCGCACAACTTCGAGGTCGACCGGGAGGCCGCCCGCAAGGCCATGGAGTTCATGCCGGGCCTGCCGAAGGTCATGCAGGCCAACCGCGCCTTCATGCGCAGAGCGGTCCGCTACGCCGTCGACCGGGGCGTCACCCAGTTCCTCGACATCGGCTCCGGCATCCCCACCTTCGGCAACGTCCACGAGGTGGCGCAGGAGGCCAGCGACGAGGCACGTGTGGTGTACGTCGACCACGACCCGGTCGCCGTCGCCCACAGCAAGGCCGTCCTCGACGGTGACGAACGGTGCGCGGTCCTCACCGCCGACCTGCGCAAGCCCCGCGACATTCTGGGCAGTTCGGAGGTGGAATCCCTCCTCGACCTGGACCGCCCGGTGGCCCTGCTGCTCGTCGCCGTCCTGCACTTCGTCGAGGACGCGTACGATCCTTGCGCGGCCGTCGCCGAGCTGAGGGACGCCCTCGCGCCCGGCAGCC
Source organism: Streptomyces sp. NPDC031466 (assembly GCF_055581265.1). Lineage (NCBI taxonomy): Bacteria > Bacillati > Actinomycetota > Actinomycetes > Kitasatosporales > Streptomycetaceae > Streptomyces > Streptomyces sp. NPDC031466. Next base: position 657,999 of record NZ_JBVIJT010000001.1, on the reverse strand, counting down.
TGATCGTCCTCACCCACGCGTCGTACGAAGGGATTCCGGTAACCCCCGAGCAGGCGGGCGGGACGGTCGGTGTATACAAAGACATCCGCAATCCACTGATCATGCGCTCGCGCGAGGAGATCGCGCGGTTCTTCGAGGGGTACGACATGGTGGAACCCGGCCTGGTGCCGATGCCGCGCTGGCGGCCCGACACGGCACCCGAGGAGGAGGACCCCTACTCCTTCTCGGGGTTCGCGGGTGTGGGACAAAAGCGTTGAGCGCCGAACCGGACGGACCGGAGGGAAGACTCCGCAGGTTCGCCACCATCTGGAGCCGCGCGATCTTCCCGGTGACGGCCACCTCGCTGACCCGCCCCGAGTTCGAGCTGCAACTGGTGCCGCTGGCCCGCAGGTTGCGGGACGCGCTCCAGGAGCGGTTCTTCGACGCGGCGCAGGGCAAGGCCGTCGGGGCCGCCCTGATCGACACCCACTGCACCGACCCCGAGGCGCTCAGCCGCACCCTCGACTGCGTCGAGGCCTACCTGGTCCTGTACTGCGGCGGCGAAGGCCCTCAGGAGGAGCTGCGGGCCCGCAGCGCGCGGATCCAGCACGCGGTCGCCGCGGGCTTCGCCCAGGCGCTGCGCGAGCGCACCCTGACCGAGCAGGAGGCGATCTCCCGCGCCGCGCTCAGCGCCCGCAGTGCCGTCGCCGAAGCCCTGCACGCGAGCGAGGCACGCTTCAGGGCCGTCTTCCACGGCGCGGCCATCGGCATCGGCATCGCGGACCTCGACGGCACGATCCTGGAGGTCAACGACGCGCTGGTCCGCATGTTCGGCGGCCTGGAGAGCAACCTGCGCGGGCGCAACGCCGCGGAGTGGACCCACCCCGACGACTCGCCCCACGTATGGAAGCTGTACGAGGAACTGGTGCGCGGCGAGCGTGAGCACTACCGCGTGGAGAAGGCCTTCTACCGCCCCGACGGCACCGTCCTGTGGACGAACCTGACCGTCTCGCTGCTGCGCGACGCGGACGGACTGCCGCAGTACCAGCTGGCGCTGATGGAGGACACCACCGAGCGGCGGCTGCTCAACCTGCGCCTGCGCTACGAGGCCACCCACGACGCGCTCACCGGTCTGCCCAACCGCACGCTGTTCTTCGAGCGCCTGGAGAAGGCCCTGGCGGCGGGGGAGAACGCCCGCTTCGGGCTCTGCTACCTCGACCTCGACGGCTTCAAGACCGTCAACGACAGCCTCGGGCACGCGGCCGGCGACCGGCTGCTCGTGGAGGTCGCCGACCGCCTCCAGTCGTGCGCCACCGCGCCCGGCGAGATGGTCGCCCGGCTCGGCGGCGACGAGTTCGTGGCGCTCACCACGGGCCCCGACACCGAGACCGAGGTCGACGAGCTGGCCGGGCGCATCATGAACGCCCTCGCCGCCCCCATCCGCGTCGAGGGCCGCGAGCTGACCGTGCGCGGCAGCATCGGCATCGTGGAGGGCCCGGCCGGGGAGCGCGGCGCGGCCGACGTGCTGCGCAGTGCCGACATCACGATGTACCGCGCCAAGTCCGCGGGCGGCAACCGCTACGAACTGGCCGACCCCGAGGCGGACGCCCGTGCCATCACCCGGCACGGCCTGACCACGGCGCTGCCCGCGGCTCTGGAGCGCGGCGAGTTCTTCATCGAGTACCAGCCGCTGGTGCACCTCGGTGACGGCAGTGTGCGCGGCGCCGAGGCGCTCGTGCGCTGGCTGCACCCGCAGCACGGCGTCATCGGGCCCGACCGGTTCATCCCGCTCGCCGAGCACACCGGCCTGATCGTGCCGCTCGGCCGCTGGGTCCTCGAGGAGTCCATGCGCCAGGCCCGGCTGTGGGAGGCGCGCACCTCGGTCGGGGCGGCCGCCGGGCCGCTGAGGGTCAACGTCAACCTCTCGCCCATGCAGCTCACCCACCCGGGCCTGGTCTCCGACACGGTCGACATCCTGGAGCGCGAGGGCCTCGAACCGGGCTCGCTCTGCCTGGAGGTGACCGAGTCCGCGCTGATAGGAGCCGACGACGACCTGCTCAAACCGCTGCGCAGGCTCGCCGAGATGGGCGTGGACATCGCGCTCGACGACTTCGGCACGGGCTACTCCAACCTCGCCAACCTGCGGCGGCTGCCGGTGAGCGTCCTCAAGCTCGACCGCTCCTTCACCCAGGGCATGCAGCACTTCCCGGCCGACCCGGTCGACCTGAAGATCGTCGAGGGCATCGTCTCGCTCGCCCACAGCCTGGACCTCGCGGTCACCGTCGAGGGCGTCGAGACGGGCGCGCAGGCGGACCAGTTGCGGGAACTGGGCTGCGACACGGCACAGGGCTGGTACTACGCGAGGCCCGGCCCGCCGGACCAGCTGCATGACCTGGCGCTTGCGGACGCGATCAGCTGACCGCCGGGGGTACCCCGGCGAGGCGGTCCCCGAAAACCTCACCCGTCCCGGGCCAGCAGCATCCGTTGGAGTTCCCGCGCCGCCCGCGGCGGGGCCACGTCACTGCGGTGCGCGAGGGCGATCGTCCGGTGCAGGCTCGGGCCGGCCAGCGGGGTCACCCGCAGGTCCGAGCCCGAGCGTTCGGCCACCATGCGCGGGACGACCGCCACGCCGAGCCCCGCCCGCACGAAGCCGAGCACCGCGTCCATCTCACCGCCCTCCACGGCGAACTCGGGCTCGAACCCCTCGGCGCGACAGGCGGCGACGGTCAGCTCCCGCAGGTCGTAGCCGTGGCGGAACATCACGAGGCGCTCGGCCGCGAGATCCGCGATCCGCACGGTGGCGCCCAGCGCCCGGGCCCGCGGGGACGACACCACGACCAGGTCCTCGCGCAGCAGTTCCACGGTGGTCAGCGCGGGCGCCGGGCCGGGCAGCGGAAGCACCACCAGCGCCAGGTCCAGCGCGCCGCGCGCCAGCGCCCGTACGAGGTCGTGCGATCCGCTCTCCTCGATGAGGAGCTGGATCCCCGGATGCCGGTCGTGGAAGGCGCGCAGCACCTGCGGGAGCAGCCCCGTGCACACACTGGGGGTCGCGCCGAGCCGGATGCGGCCCCGGCGCAGCCGCGCCAGCTCCTGGACCTCGATCCGGGCGGTGTCCGCGTCCGCGAGGATGCGGCGGGCCAGGGGCAGCAGCGCCTCGCCCGCGTCGGTCAGCGTGATGTTGCCGCGGGCCCGGCTGAACAGCTCCGCGCCCAGCTCCTTCTCCAGGGCCCGGATCTGTTGCGACAGGGAGGGCTGGGAGACATGGACCTTCTCCGCCGCCCGCGTGAAGTGCCGTGTCTCGGCGACCGCGACGAAGTAGTGCAGCTGCTGGAATTGCATGCCCGCACTGTACGTTGTGCATAGGCACAGGCTATCGAGATGAGCAGAACCATCTCTTGGACCGATCGGGGCCTTCGGCCGTAGCGTCACCGGCATGGCTCTGGCAACGCGGACGGACAAACGGCCGTCCATGACCCGCACGCTCTGGGACTCCACCGTCGGCAAGAAGACCGTCATGGCGGTCAGCGGTCTGATCATGCTGCTCTACCTGGTCGCGCACATGGTGGCCAACCTCAAGATCTTCTTCGGACCGGAGGAGATCAACCACTACGCCCACTGGCTGCGCACCGTCGGCGCGCCGTTCATGCACCGCGAGTGGACGCTCTGGCTGATCCGCGTGGTCCTCGTCGCCGCCGTCGTCGCACACGCCACGTCCGCCTACCAGCTCAGCCGCCGCGACATCCGGGCGCGCCCCACCCCGTACGTCCACAAGCGGGCGCGGGCGAGCTTCGCGACCCGCACCATGCGCTGGGGAGGCGTCATCCTCGCTCTCTTCATCGTCTGGCACGTCCTCGACCTGACGACCGGCACCGTGCACCCGGGTGGCTACGAGCACCTGCACCCGTACCAGAACGTCATCGACACCTTCTCGACCTGGTACGGCAACGTCATCTACATCGTCGCCGTCGTCGCCCTCGGCCTGCACGTGCGGCACGGCCTGTGGAGCGCCGCGCAGACCCTCGGCGTCGGCACCGCCACCCGCGACCGCGTCCTCAAGCCCCTGGCGGGCGGCCTCGCCCTGGTGCTGACCGTCGGCTTCGTCTCCGTACCCGTGGCCGTCATGACCGGACTGGTGAGCTGACCCATGAACCACTTCAGTGAGTACCGCGCGTACGCGACCGGTGAACCGCTCGTCGACACCAAGGCCCCGAGCGGACCGATCGCCGAGCGCTGGGACACCCGCCGCTTCCAGGCCAAGCTGGTCAACCCCGCCAACCGCCGCAAGCACACCGTGATCGTCGTCGGCACCGGACTGGCCGGCGGCTCCGCCGGGGCCACCCTCGCCGAACAGGGCTACCACGTCGTGCAGTTCTGCTATCAGGACTCACCGCGCCGCGCCCACTCGATCGCCGCGCAGGGCGGCATCAACGCCGCGAAGAACTACCGCAACGACGGCGACTCCGTCCACCGCCTCTTCTACGACACCGTCAAGGGCGGCGACTTCCGTGCCCGCGAGTCCAACGTGCACCGTCTCGCGCAGATCTCCGTCGAGATCATCGACCAGTGCGTGGCGCAGGGCGTGCCGTTCGCCCGCGAGTACGGCGGACTGCTCGACACCCGCTCCTTCGGCGGCGTCCAGGTGTCCCGCACCTTCTACGCGCGCGGCCAGACGGGCCAGCAGCTCCTGCTCGGCGCCTACCAGGCACTGTCGCGGCAGATCGCCGCCGGCAACGTCGAGATGCATCCGCGCACCGAGATGCTGGATGTGATCGTCGTCGACGGGCGGGCCCGCGGCATCGTCGCCCGCGACCTGATCACCGGCAGGATCGACACCTACTTCGCGGACGCCGTCGTGCTGGCCACCGGCGGCTACGGCAACGTGTTCTACCTGTCGACCAACGCCATGAACTCCAACGCCACCGCCGTCTGGCGCGCCCACCGGCGCGGCGCGTACTTCGCCAACCCCTGCTTCACCCAGATCCACCCCACCTGCATCCCGCGCACCGGCGACCACCAGTCCAAGCTGACGCTGATGAGCGAGTCCCTGCGCAACGACGGCCGCATCTGGGTGCCGCGGGCCAAGGGCGACCGGCGCCCGCCGAACGAGATCCCCGAGGACGAGCGCGACTACTACCTGGAGCGCATCTACCCCTCCTTCGGTAACCTCGTGCCCCGCGACATCGCCTCGCGCGCCGCGAAGAACGTGTGCGACGAGGGCCGGGGAGTGGGCCCCGGCGGTCAGGGCGTCTACCTGGACTTCGCCGACGCCATCCGGCGGATGGGCAAGCAGAAGGTCGAGGAGAAGTACGGCAACCTCTTCGACATGTACGAGCGGATCACCGCCGAGAACCCGTACGAGGTGCCCATGCGGATCTACCCCGCCGTGCACTACACGATGGGCGGACTGTGGGTCGACTACGACCTCCAGACCACCGTCCCCGGGCTCTTCGCCGTCGGCGAGGCCAACTTCTCCGACCACGGCGCCAACCGGCTCGGCGCGAGCGCCCTCATGCAGGGCCTCGCCGACGGGTACTTCGTCCTGCCCTCCACCATCAACGACTACCTCGCCCGCAACCCCCACCAAGGCGACATCGACGCCGAACACCCCGTCGTCCAGGAGGTGCTGGCCGACACCGAGGACCGCCTGAACCTGCTCCTCGCCGTCGACGGCGACCGCACCCCCGACTCCTTCCACCGCGAACTCGGCGAGGTGATGTGGGAGTTCTGCGGCATGGCCCGCACCGAGAGCGGCCTGCGCAAGGCATTGGAGCGCATCCCGCGGATCCGCGAGGAGTTCTGGCGCCGCGTCAAGGTCCCCGGCACCGGAGCCGAGTTCAACCAGTCCCTGGAGAAGGCCAACCGCGTCGTGGACTACCTGGAACTCGCCGAGCTGATGTGTCTCGACGCCCTGCACCGCGCCGAGTCCTGCGGCGGCCACTTCCGCGAGGAGTCCCAGACCCCCGACGGCGAGGCCGCCCGCCGCGACGAGGAGTTCTCCTACGCCGCCGCCTGGGAGTTCACCGCCACCGGCGAGGCCCCCGTCCTGCACAAGGAAGACCTCGTCTTCGAGTACGTCCACCCCACCCAGCGGAGCTACGCATGAAGCTCACCCTGCGCGTCTGGCGCCAGAAGAACGCCGACGCCGACGGCGCGATGTCCACGTATGAGGTGGACGGCATCTCCTCGGACATGTCCTTCCTGGAGATGCTCGACACGCTCAACGAAGAGCTGATCGTCAAGGGCGAGGACCCCGTCGCCTTCGACCACGACTGCCGCGAGGGCATCTGCGGCGCCTGCTCGCTCGTCATCAACGGCGACGCGCACGGCCCCGAGCGGACCACGACCTGCCAGCTCCACATGCGGTCCTTCGCCGACGGCGACACCATCGACGTCGAGCCGTGGCGCGCCGCCGCCTTCCCGGTCGTCAAGGACCTCGTGGTGGACCGCTCGGCCTTCGACCGGATCATCCAGTCCGGTGGCTACATCAGCGCCCCGACGGGCTCCGCGCCCGACGCGCACGCGACCCCCGTGCCCAAGCCGGACGCCGACGCCGCCTTCGAGCACGCCGAGTGCATCGGCTGCGGGGCGTGCGTGGCGGCCTGCCCCAACGGGTCGGCCATGCTGTTCACCTCCGCCAAGGTCAACCATCTGAACGTGCTTCCGCAGGGCGCGCCCGAGCGGGAGACCCGCGTCCTGGACATGGTGGCGCAGATGGACGAGGAGGGTTTCGGCGGCTGCACGCTGACCGGCGAGTGCGCCTCCGCCTGCCCCAAGGGCATCCCGTTGCCCTCCATCTCCGCGATGAACAAGGAGTGGCTGCGAGCCACCCGGAGGGTGAGCCGGTAGCACTTTCGCAGGGGCCCGCGTCCCTTTACGGTGCCTGGCCCAGTGCCCGGGCCAAGTACGGGGCGGTGCGGCTGCCCTCCGCCCGGGCCACGTCCCTGGGCGGGCCCGCGGCGACGATCCGTCCGCCGCTGTCGCCGCCGTCCGGGCCCAGGTCGATCACCCAGTCCGCGCCCGCTACCACCGCCATGTCGTGCTCGACGACGACCACCGAGTTCCCGGCGTCGACCAGTTCGTGCAGGCGGTGCGTGAGCACCTCCACGTCGGCGGGGTGCAGGCCGGTCGTCGGTTCGTCGAGGAGATAGAGCGTGTGGCCACGCCGCACCCGCTGCAACTCGCCCGCCAGCTTGATCCGTTGGGCCTCGCCGCCCGACAGCTCCGTGGCCGGCTGGCCGAGCCGCAGATAGCCGAGCCCGACATCCAGGAGCGTGCGCAGACTGCGCAGCACGGGCGGGGTGTCCGCGAAGAACTCCGCGGCCGCCTCGACCGTCAGGTCGAGGACCTGGGCGATGCTCCTGCCCAGGTACGTCACTTCGAGCGTCTCGGGGTTGTAGCGGGCCCCCGCGCAGTCCGGGCAGGGCGCGTACGTGCTCGGCAGGAAGAGCAGCTCGACGCTGACGAACCCCTCGCCCTGGCAGGTCTCGCACCGGCCGCCCGCCACGTTGAAGGAGAACCGCCCGACGCCGTACCCGCGCTCGCGCGCCGCGTCCGTGCCCGCGAAGATCTTGCGCACGACGTCGAAGAGACCGGTGTACGTGGCGAGGTTGGAGCGCGGGGTGCGCCCGATCGGCTTCTGGTCGACGCGGACCAGCCGGCCGACTCCCGGCAGCTCCTCGCTGATCTCGCCGACGAGTGTGGTCTTGCCGGAACCCGAGACGCCCGTGACGGCGGTGAAGGCGCCCAGAGGCAGCTCCGCCGTCACCCCGCGTACGTTGTGCCGCGTGACCGGGCCGACCTTCAGCCAGCCCCGGGGCGTACGCCTTTGGCGTACCGGAGCCGGAGCGCGGCCGAAGAGGAAACGGGCCGTCGCGGACTCCTCGACGCCCTCCAGTTCGGCCACCGGGCCGCTGTGCAGCACCCGCCCGCCGTGCTCGCCCGCCTGCGGTCCGACATCGACGAGCCAGTCCGCGTGCCGCACGACATCGAGATGGTGCTCCACGACGAAGACGGTGTTCCCGGCGGCCTTGAGACGGTCGAGAACCGTCAACAGGGCCTCGGTGTCCGCCGGGTGGAGGCCGGCCGACGGTTCGTCCAGGACGTACACCACACCGAAGAGCCCCGACCGGAGCTGCGTCGCGAGCCGCAGACGCTGGAGCTCGCCCGCCGACAGGGTGGGAGTGGCGCGGTCCGGGCTGAGATAGCCGAGTCCGAGTTCGGTGACGGTCGCGATACGGGCCAGCAGATCATCGGTGAGCACGCGCGCCGTCCGTGACGAACCGGCCCCGCTTTCCAGGACTTCGGCCAGGTCCGACAGGGGCAGCGCGGCCAGCTCGGAGATCGTCCGGCCCGCGAACGTCACGGCAAGCGCCTCGGGGCGCAGCCTGTTCCCGGCGCACACCGGGCAAGGGGCGCTGGTGAGAAACCGTTCCGCCTTGGCGCGCAGCGTCCGGCTCTTGGAGTCCGAGAAGGTCTTCATCACATAGCGCCGGGCGCTCATGTACGTGCCCTGGTACGGGCGTTGGATCCGCCCCGCCTCGCGCACCGGGTGCACGGTCACCACCGGCTGCTCGTCGGTGAACAGGATCCACTCCCGGTCGGCCGCCGCCAGCTCACGCCACGGGCGGTCCACGTCGTAGCCCAGCGCGTCCAGGACGTCACGGAGGTTCTTGCCCTGCCAGGCGCCGGGCCAGGCGGCGATCGCCCCCTCGCGGACGGACAGCGAGGGATCGGGGACCAGCAGCTCCTCAGAGGTGCGGTGCACCCGGCCGAGGCCATGGCACTGCGGGCACGCGCCGGCCGCGGTGTTCGGCGAGAAGGCGTCGGAGTCGAGCCGCTCGGCGCCCTCGGGGTAGCGGCCCGCACGGGAGAAGAGCATCCGTAGCGAGTTGGACAGGGTGGTGACCGTGCCGACGGAGGAGCGCGCGCCCGGCGCCGACCGGCGCTGCTGGAGCGAGACCGCGGGCGGCAACCCCGTGATCTCCCCGACCTTCGGGGCGCCCACCTGGTGGATGAGACGCCGGGCGTACGGCGCGACGGACTCGAAGTAGCGCCGCTGGGCCTCGGCGTAGATCGTCCCGAAGGCGAGCGAGGACTTGCCGGACCCCGAGACGCCGGTGAAGACGGCGAGGACGTCGCGCGGGATGTCCACGTCGACACCCCGGAGGTTGTGCTCCCGGGCACCCCGGACGCGTACGTACGGGTCGTGGGGGCTGTGCATGGGCGGGCTCCGTACGCGGCTCGGGGACAAACCCCACAATTTTACCTCCCCGCGGCGCGGAGGACCCGCGCACCCCTCACGCGCCGGAGCCCGACCAGGTCTATCCGGGTGCCGAGGGCCCTTGTTAGGGTGTGCGCTCTTGCGGCGGCGTCAGGCGGTGGGGGACATGGCTTCGGGTACGGGCACGATTCTCAAGTTCGACGAGACACGCGGTTTTGGATTCATCGCGGCGGACGACGGGGGCGAGGACGTCTTCTTGCACACGTCGGTCTTCGCGGGCGATCCCGGGGCCCTCGTCCCCGGGGCGCGCGTCGAGTTCCAGATCATCGCCAACGACCGCGGCCGCAAGGCCTTCGCGGCACACCTCACGGACCACGTGGCGCCGACCGCGCCCGCCGCCGACGGACACGCGACGCCGGCGGCCGGGGACGAGGGCGTGTGCGACGTCCTGTCGCGGGCCGAGTTCACCCACGAGATCACCGAAGCCCTGCTGTCCGCCGCGCCCGACCTGACGGGCGAGCAGATCGTGCGCGTCCGCGCGAGGTTGCTGGAGTTCGCCGAGAGGCGGGGGTGGGCGGACTCCTGAGCGGCCTCGCGGCATGAGGTGGCGCGGGCGGGACCTCAGGCGGCCGGGGTCAGCCCCGCCACCTCGGCCAGGTGCCGCAAGGACCGGCTGAGCCCGGCGCGGTCGTACGTACTGGTCGTCACCAGCACCTCCTGCGCGCCGCTCTCCTTGATGACCCGCTCCAGCTCGTCGGCGACCTGCTCGGGCGTGCCGTGCACCTGGCCGCGCAGCCCCGACTCGTAGAAGCCGCGCTCCTTGTCCGTCATGGCCAGCGCCTCCACGCGCTCGGCCGGCGGCAGCGGCGGGAACGTGCCGTGCGTGCGGGAGTACGCCATCGACCAGGCCTCCGGGATGAGCAGCCGGCGGGCCTCCTCCTCGCTGCCGGCGACGGCGACCGTGCCCGCGATCATGACGTACGGCTCGGCCAGCCAGGGCGAGGGGCGGAACGCGCCGCGGTACGTCTCGATGCCGCGCAGCATCTTCCCGCGCCCCTTGATGTCCCCGATGACCAGCGGAAGCCCCGCTTCGGCCGCGATCGTCGCGCCCTCGCCGACGGCGAGCACGTACGGCGGGACCGTGAGCCCCTCCGCCGGGCGGGCGTGGACGCCGGTGCCGGAGGTGCCGCGGAACCAGGCGAGCAGCTCGGTCAGCTGGGCGGCGAAGTCCCGCGCGTCGTGCTTGTCGTGCCCCAGCGCCTTGCGGACCCCGTCCGTGAACCCGACGGAACGGCCGAGGCCCATGTCGATCCGGCCGGGGAACAGCGACTCCAGCACCCCGAACTGCTCGGCCACCACCAGCGACCGGTGGTTGGGCAGCATCACGCCGCCCGTGCCGACCCGGATGGTGCGGGTGGCCGCGGCGACCGCCGAGGCGAGGACCGTCGGCGCCGAGCCGGCCACCCCCGGCACGCCGTGGTGCTCGGAAACCCAGAAGCGGTGGTAGCCGAGCGCCTCGGCCTCCTGGGCCAGGCGCACGGTGTCGCGCAGGGCCTCGGACCCGTCGTGCCCCTCACGGGTGCGCGAGCGGTCGAGGACGGAGAACCGGGTTGCCGCGATCACTGAGCTCACACAGGCTTCAACGCCTCACGTCCGCCGTGATTCCCGGCGGCGCTGATTACGCTGGCGCCGTGAGCGACGACAGCAGACCTCTGGCCGTGTTCGACCTCGACGGCACCCTCGCGGACACCGCGCACCGGCAGCGGTACCTGGAGCACGCGCCCCGCGACTGGGACGCGTTCTTCGCCGCGGCGTCCGACGATCCGCCGCTGGCACGGGGCGTGGCGCTGGCCCTGGACAGTACGCGGGAGTGCGAGGTCGTCTACCTCACGGGACGCCCCGAGCGCTGCCGCACGGACACCGAGGAGTGGCTGGCCCGCCAGGGCCTGCCGCCCGGCCGCGTCTGGATGCGCCGCGATGACGACCGTCGGCCCGCCCGCCGCACGAAGCTGGAGATCCTGCGGACCATGGCCCGCGCGCGGGAGGTGCGCGTGCTCGTGGACGACGACGAACTGGTCTGCGCCGAAGCGCGCCGCGCGGGCTTCACGGTCGTACGGGCCGACTGGGCGAGTCCGTCGGGGGAGCTGTGGGACGCCCAGGAACGCGAGGGCCGCACCTGACCGCTCCCTCCGGCGGACAGGCGCCCGGTGCGGCGCCTACGCCTCGTCCTCCAGGCGGAAGCCGACCTTCAGCCCGACCTGGTAGTGCTGGATCTGCCCGTCCTCGATGTGTCCGCGCACCTGCGTGACCTCGAACCAGTCCAGCGAGCGCAGCGTCTGCGAGGCCCGCGCGATGCCGTTGCGGATCGCCTGGTCGACGCCCTCGTGGGAGGTGCCGACGATCTCGGTGACGCGGTAGGTGTGGTCCGACATGAGGGAATTCCTCCCGGCCGTGGGGTGACGTCTTGGAAGTACGCCACTCCACCGTGCACCAGCACATGCCGGCACGCGAGACGGCGTCCGTGACGAAACACCCCTTGACCGGTCCATTGGTACGGACCAAAATCCAGCCAGTACCCGTTCGAGCCATCTGCTCACCCCCCGCGTCGGGCTGCCCCTCCCTGTCCGCAGGCAGAAAGTGACCCACGTGAACCCGCACCGCCGCCCCGCCATGCCCTTGGCCCTCACCCTCTCCTGTGCCGTCCTGCTGGCCGGGTGCGGGCTGCTGCCCGGGCAGGACGAGCCGAGGACCGTCACCGTCTGGCTCATGAGGGGCAGCGCGTCCCCGGAGTTCGTCGAGCGCTTCACCGAGGAGTTCGAGGAGGAGCACGACGACATCGACCTGGACGTCCGGGTCCAGGAGTGGACGGGCATCGGCGCGAAGGTCAAACGGGCGCTGAAGGCGGAGGACGGCACGGGGCCCGATGTCATCGAGGTCGGCAACACCCAGGTCGCGCAGTACGTCGACGAGGGCGGCCTGTACGACCTCACCCTGGAGTCCGCGCGCGACCTCGGCATGGACGACTGGCTGCCCGGCCTCGCCGAGCCGGGCCGCTACGACGGCGCCCAGTACGGCATTCCCTGGTACGCGGCCAACCGCGTCGTCATCTACGACAAGGACCTCTTCGAGAAGGCGGGCATCACCCGGCCGCCGCGCACCCGCGAGGAGTGGCTCGCGGACACGGAGAAGCTCAACACCGGAGGCGACCAGGGCATCTACCTCGCGGGCCAGGACTGGTACACCCTCGCCGGATTCATCTGGGACGAGGGCGGCGACCTCGCCAAGGAGACCAAGGAGTCCTCCGGCGACTGGCGCGGCAGCCTGCATACGGGCCCCGCGCTGCGCGGCATGGCGTTCTACCAGCGCCTCCAGGCCCTCGGCCGGGGCCCGCGCGACGCCGACGAGGAACACCCGTCGCAGGCCGGGGTGTTCGCGGGCGGCGGCGTCGCCCAGATCATCGCGGTGCCCGGCGCGGCCCGGGCCATCGAGGAGAAGAACCCCCGCCTGAAGGGCAGGCTCGGCTACTTCCCGATCCCCGGCAAGAAGGCGGGCAGGCCCGGCGCGGTCTTCACCGGCGGCTCCGACCTCGTCGTTCCCGAACGCGGCGACGACCACAAGGGCGCCGTCGAGGTGATCGAGGCCCTGGCCGGCAAGAAATGGCAGACCGACCTGGCCAGGACCATGAACTACGTGCCCAACAAGGCGAAGCTGGCCCCCGCCGTCGCCGGCGAGGAGGGCGTCGCCGCGATGGCCGCCGGCGCGGCGAACGGGCGGGCGACGCCCAACTCGCCGCGCTGGGCCGCCGTCGAGGCCGACAACCCCATCAAGGAGTACATGACGGCGGTCCTGACGGGCGGCGACCCGGCCACCGAGGCCCGTGCGGCCTCCCGTGAGATCACCAGGGCGCTGAACATCAGCGGACTGTGACCGGGGGGCCGCCCCGCGCGGCCGGTGTCACACCGGCGTGCTCAGCGACAGCGCGAAGCGGCCCCGCTCGTCCGTCCACCAGTGCGTCAGATCCAGTGCCGAGGCCGCCAGTTCGGCGCGTACGCCGTCCTGTCGGAACTTCGCGGAGATCTCCGTGCGCATCTCCTCACCGGCGGCGAAGTCGACGGCCAGGTCGAGCGCGGAGATCTTCACCGTCTGGTCGGCCGTGGAGCGCAGCCGCATCTCGATCCACTCGTGTTCGCGGTTCCAGACGGCGACATGGTCGAAGGCGGCCGGGTCGAAGTCGGCGTCCAGTTCGCGGTTGATCACCGCCAGGACGTTCTTGTTGAACGCGGCCGTCACCCCGGCCCGGTCGTCGTACGCCGAGACCAGCACCGACTCGTCCTTCACCAGGTCGGTGCCGAGGAGCAGCGCGTCCCCGGGGGCCAGCAGGTCGCGCACCGAGGACAGGAACGCGGCGCGTTCGGCGGGCAGGAGATTGCCGAGCGTGCCGCCGAGGAAGGCCACCAGGCGCGGCCCGGGCGTCCCCGGCAGGGCGAGGCCCCGGGTGAAGTCGGCGATCAGGGCGTGCACGTCGAGCGAGGGCCGCTGCGCGAGCAGGGTGTTCGCCGCGCCGGTCAGCGCGCTCTCGCTGACGTCGACGGGCACGTAGGTGTGCAGGGACGTCAGGGCGTCGATGAGGTGGCGGGTCTTCTCCGACGAGCCCGAGCCCAGCTCGATCAGGGTGCGGGCGCCGGTGACGTCCGCGATCTCGGCGGCCCGCGAGAGCAGGATCTCCCGCTCGGCGCGCGTCGGGTAGTACTCCGGCAGGGTGGTGATCTCCTCGAAGAGGGCGCTGCCGCGCGCGTCGTAGAACCACTTGGGCGGCAGCGTCTTCACGGCACTGGTCAGGCCGTGCAGCACGTCGGCGCGCAGGGCGGCGCCGGTCGCGTCCTCGGGCAGGGTGCGGGTCAACAGGAACGGGCTCACGCGGGTGGCTCCTTGAGCGGTGTCAGCAGTACGTCGGTGGGGCTCGCGGCGAGCAGGGTGCGGTCGGGCACCTCGCGCCAGTGGGGATCGTCGTCGTAGGGCTCGGAGGCGACCACGGTGCTGCGACCGGGCTCGGCGCGGTACCAGAGCGTGTCGCCCCAGGCGGTCGCGGTGATCGTGTCGCCGTCGGTCAGAAGGAGGTTCAGGCGGGAGGCCGGGGCGGCCTGGGCGACCTCCAGGACGGTGTCGGCCAGGGCCTGTCCCGCCGCCTCGCCGCGCCGCAGCCGGTGCAGGGCGAGCGCCCACACCAGCGCGGAGTCGCAGCGTGCCTCCATCGAGAGCAGCTCGGCGGGCGGCAGGCCCTCGGCCAGGGCGGCCAGGGACCCGGGCCAGCCCTTGACGGCGCCGTTGTGGCTGAACAGCCAGGGCCCGGCGGCGAAGGGCGCGGCCGCCGCCTCCCCGTCGGCACCCGCCAGGGTGGCGTCGCGCACCGCGGCGAGCAGCGCCCCCGAGCGGACGACCCGGGCGAGGTCGGCGAAGGACTGGTCGCCCCAGATCGGCCCCGTGCGGCGGTATCTCGCGGGCGCGGGGTCCCCGTCCGCGTACCAGCCCACCCCGAAGCCGTCGGCGTTGACCGTGCCGTACCGCTGGCGGCGGGGCGCCCACGACTGGCGGTACAGGCCGTGCGGGGGTGTCACGAGGAGGCTTTCCAGCGGCACCGGCGGTCCCAGATAGGCGATGTGACGGCACATCAGCAGACCTCCGGCGCGGACGCCTCCGAGGGGCCGGCGTCCCGTGCGGTGCGGAACCCGGCGAAGATCTGCCGCCGCACCGGGTGGTCCCAGTTGCGGAACGTGCCCCGGCAGGCCACGGCGTCCACCGAGAAGGCCCCGCCGCGCAGCACCTTGTAGTCGCCGCCGAAGAAGACGTCCGAGTACTCCCGGTAGGGGAAGGCGGCGAAGCCGGGATAGGGCAGGAAGTCGCTGGACGTCCACTCCCACACGTCGCCGATCAACTGCCGTACGCCCAACGGTGACGCGCCCGCCGGATAGCTGCCCGCCGGGGCGGGCCGCAGGTGCCGCTGCCCGAGGTTCGCCCGCTCGGGGGTGGGGTCCTCGTCGCCCCACGGGTAGCGCAGGGAGCGGTCGGTGACCGGGTCGTACCGGGCCGCCTTCTCCCACTCCTCCTCGCTCGGCAGGCGCCGGCCCGCCCAGCGCGCGTACGCGTCGGCCTCGTGCCAGCTCACGTGCAGCACCGGCTCGTCGGCGGGCACCGGCTCCACGGTCCCGAAGTGGCGCCGCAGCCACTGCCCGCCCTCGCGGCGCCAGAACAGCGGCGCCCGCAGGCCGTTTCGCCGGACCATGGCCCACCCGGCCGGTGACCACCAGCGCATCTCCTCGTAGCCGCCGTCCGCGATGAAACGCTGGTACGCGGCGTTCGTCACCGGCGTGGTGTCGATGAAGAACGGCGGGACCAGGCGGCGGTGCGCGGGCCGTTCGTTGTCCAGGGCCCACGGCTCGGTGGAGGTGCCCATCGTGAACGGGCCCCCGGGGACCAGGACTTCGGTCGGCCCGGTGAAGGGCGGGGCCGGCTCCGGGTCGGGCGCGGTGAGCGCGGTGGGCCCCGAGCGCAGCTGATGGGTGATGAGCATGGTCTCGTCGTGCTGCTGCTCGTGCTGGGCGATCATGCCGAACGCGAAGCCCGCGTCGGTGAGCGCGCTGCCGTGGAACGGCGTGCTGTCCAGCACGTCGAGGGCCCGCCCCCGGACCTCGGCCGCGTAGCCGCGGGCCTCGGCGGGAGCGAGCAGCGGCAGGCTCGGCCGCTCGGCGCGGGGGTGCTCGAAGGCGTCGTAGAGCGAGTCGATCTCCGGCCGCATGGCGTCGCGGCCCGCGACCGCGCGCAGCAGCCACTGCTCCTCCTGGTTGCCGATGTGCGCGAGGTCCCAGACCAGGGGCGACATCAACGGCGAGTGCTGCGCCGTCAGTTCGGCGTCCTCGACACAGTCGGTCAGCAGGGACGTGCGGTCCCGGGCGGCGAGGAGCGCGGCGAGCGCGCGCTCGCGCAGGGCCTGCGCATCGGTGGTGGGGCCGTTCATCGTCGGGCGTCCTTCCCCGTGGCGTCGTCGTGTCCAAGTGCCTCGCCCGGGCCGTCCAGCAGGTCGTCGGCCGGACAGCGGCCCCGCGCGACGTACTGCTCGGCGTACGCGGCGACGGCGTCCCGCACCGAGGCGTCGGCGCCCAGCCGGGGCAGCGCGTCGACGGCGGCGGCGAAGCAGACCAGGGCGGCCTCGCGCAGCTCGGCGTCGGCCGTGCCGTGGCGCGCCGCGTCCAGCCACAGCGGACTGTGCGGGGCGGCGACGGAGCCGGGCGGGCCGTCCCGTTCGGCCAGCGGCTTCACGGCCCGGTAGGCGGTCTCGGCCGCCTGCGCGTCGTCGAACAGCGCGCACGTCACGGCGAGCGGCACGATCCAGCCGTCCTCGCCCGGCTGGGCGTCGACCATGCGCAGCTCCAGGTGGCCGCGCGGGCGGACCGGCGGGAACAGCGTCGTCAGGTGGTAGTCGAGGTCGTCGCGGGTGGGCGGCCGCGGCAGGCCCGAGCGGGTCCAGTCACGGAAGGTCAACCCTTCCGGGACGGTCCACGCCCCCTCCTCGCCCGGCGGTCTCTTCACGCACATGACCGGCGCGTCGAGGGCGTGCCGCGTCCAGGTCTCCCGCGGTTCCCCCTCCAGCGACGGGGCGCCGGACCTGCCGGGTTCGATGCCCGCCCACACGGCCTGCCGGGTGGAGCGCCAGCCGGTGGGGCGGCCCTCCTGGAGCGGCGAGTTGGCGAACGCGGCCACCAGGACCGGACCGAGGAGATGCGCCAGACGCCAGCGCCGCGCGTAGCCGAGCGGGCCCGGCTCCTCGTACCCCGCGTCCAGGCAGATCTGCACGGACGCCGTCGAGCACATCATGCGGCGCCCGGCGGGGCCGCCGCGGTCGAGGCAGGACTCCAGCGCGTCGTAGCGCGGCTCGCGCAGGAACCGCGAAGGCGGCCGCCACGGGTCGGCGCCGATCCCGCTGAGGGTGAGGCGATGGTCGCGCAAGGTGTCACGGACGAGACCGAGATCGGCCCGCATGTCCGACACGCACTCCGTCAGGGAAGCGGCGGGCAGCGAGCTGAGCTCCAGCTGGCCGCCGGGTTCGACGGTGAGCGACGCCTTCAGGGGCAGCGCCCGCAGGGCGGCATAGGCGGCTTCGAGACGGGCCGCGGGGACCGGCAGATGGGCCAGTCCGGGTTCGTGGACGAGCCATTCCAGTTCGACGCCTGTGGTGCGGGGCGGCCCCGTCTTGAAGCAGATGCCGCGCACCAGTGCCTCCACCTCCGCCTCGGTCACCGGGTCCGGTGCCTTGGTACGAGGTGGAGGGAGGTGCTTCGTACAGTCTCCCTCGGGCATAGGAGGATCCTTTCCTGTCGCAGGTGCTCGTCACACCCAAGACCCTTGAAGCCATCCGCACAAGAGTGCCCTTGAAGCCGTTCTCGCACCAGGAATTTCTGTCGCCCGGCCGACACCCCCGGCTCACCGGCCGTTCACCCGCGCCCCGAGGAGCGCCGGCCGCGGCCGCTCCCGAACGACACGGGGGCCGTCGCAGACCTGTCCGGCCCACTCCACGCGGCGCCGGCCCCGCGCGGCCCGCAGGCTCGGTCCATGATGCCTCGTCACCCCCGCCGGGCCACCGTCCTCGTCGCCCTCGCCGCCGCGGCGGCGGTGCTCGCGCCCGTCCCCGCGGCCTCCGACCCCACCCCGCCGCCGCCCACCCCGGCCGCGCCGCCCCGCACGGCCTCCGCCTGGCTCCCGTACTGGGACCAGGAGGCCGCGTACGCCACCGCCCTGCGCCACGCGGACCAGCTGCACACCGTCAGCCCCTTCTGGTACGAGACGAAGGCGGCCGGGCGTGTCGACCCGCACCTCCACGCGGCGGACCGGCGTGTCGTCGACGGACTGCACGGCGCGGGCATCAAGGTCGTGCCGACCGTCATGGAGCGCATGCCGCGCGGCGCGCTGGCCGACGTGGTCACCGACGCGGGCCGCCGCGCCACGCACATCGAGACCCTGCTGCGCGTCGTCAAGAGCCGTGACTACGACGGCCTCGACCTCGACTACGAGACCATCGCACCGACCGGCGACGCCGCGTACGAGAAGGTCCGCGACGGGTACGCCACGCTGGTCACCGACCTGTGCGAGCAGCTGCACGCCCTGCGCAAGCAGTGCGTCGTCACCGTCTCGCCGAAGACCGCCGGCACCGGCCGGGTCTGGGACTACAAGCGGCTCGGCGCCGCCGCCGACCGGCTGCGCGTCATGGCGTACAACCTCCACTGGGCCGAGGGCGCCCCCGGCCCGCTGTCGACGCCCGCGTGGTACGACGAGATCCTGCGGCGCGCCACCGCCGACGTACCGGTCGACAAGCTGGAGATGGGACTGCCCGCCTATGGCTGGGACTGGGCTGTCGCCGGCCGAGGGCGCGCCCGGCACGTCACCTCCAAGGAGGCGGAGGCGCTGCGCCGCAAGGTGGGCGCGCCCTACCACCTCGACCCCGCCTCCGGCACGCCCCACTTCACGTACACGGAAGGCGGCACCCGCCGCACGGTCTGGTACCAGGACGCTCGCGGCACCGCCGCCCACCTGCCCGTGCTGCGGCGGTACGGCGTGCGCCACACCGTGCTGTGGGCGCTGGGCTTCGAGGACCCGGAGCTGTGGCGGACCCTGGCCACCCTGTGACCCCGCCGCCGTCCTGTGACCCCGCCGGGCCGGCCCTTGAGGCCCCGCCGCGCCGCCCCGCGCCCTCGCGCTGCGCCGGCCCGGCGCCGCTCCTCACGCCCGCGCCGGTGCCCCGGGGACGGGCGCCGGCCACTGCTCGTACCAGCGCTGGTCCGCCTCCAGCTGTGCGGCAAGGGAGATCAGCAGCGGCTCGCTGCCCGCGGGGCCCAGCAGCTGGGCGCCGACCGGCAGACCGCCCGCGAGACGCCCGGCGGGGACGTTGACGCCGGGCCAGCCGAGCACGTTCCACGGCCACGCGTAGGGGCAGGCGGCGATCATCGCCCGGTCGGTGCGCAGGCCGCTCAGGCCGGCCAGCGCGCCGATCCGGGGCGGGGGAGCGGCCGTCGTCGGCGCGAGCACCACGTCGTACGTGGAGAAGACCGCACCCACCCGCTCGTGCAGCGCCGCCTCGGCGCGCCGCGCGAGCCGCAACGGGGCGCCGCCCAGCAACCGCCCCACGCGGGCCGCCTCACGGGTGCGCCGGTCGAGGAGCGAGGCGTCGGGGACGTGCTCCGCCCACTCCGCGATGCCCGCCGTGGCGCGCGGCACGAACGCCAGGCCGATGAGACCGTAGTCCGGATCGGCCGCCTCCACGTCGTGCCCGAGCGCGGCGAGCCGGTCCGCCAGCGCCACGACCCGCTGCCGCACCCCGGGGTGCAGCCGCTTGGCCGTGGCCGTGAACGGCATGCGCAGCGACAGGGCGATCCGCAACCGCCCCGGGTCCCGGGTCGCGGCCTCGGCGGCACGCACCCGCAGCGGCCGGTGCAGGTCACCCGCGTGGCTGCCGCTCGCCGCGTCGAGGAGCAGCGCGGCGTCGGCGACGGTCCTGGCGAGCGGGCCGTTGACGGTGATCCCCTGGAACGCCTCGGGCCACGGCCACGTCGATATCCGCCCGCGCTGCGGCTTGATGCCGACCAGCTGCGTCCACGCGGCCGGTATCCGCACCGACCCCGCGCCGTCGGAGCCCAGCGCGGCGGGGACCAGGCCCGCGGCGACCGCCGCCGCCGAGCCGCCCGACGAACCCCCCGGCGTGTGCCCGGTGTGCCAGGGATTGCGGGTGTCCCCGAACCCCGGCCCCTCCGTGAAGGGCCACTGCCCCAGCTCGCAGGTGTTGGTCTTGCCGACGATCACCGCGCCGGACGCCCGCAGCCGCCGCACGGCCTCGCAGTCCTCGGACTTCGGCGGGAACTCGCCCCCGCAGCCGAACGCGGTCGGCTCGCCCGCGACGTCCATGTCGTCCTTGACGGCCAGCGGCACCCCCAGCAGCGGCCGCCCGGCCGACGGGCCGCCCGCCGCCAACTCCCGGTCGGCGGCGTCCGCCTCGGCGAGCGCGGCCTCGGCCCGCACCCGCTTGAAGGCGTTCAGGACGGGCTGCGCCGCCTCGATCCTGGCCAGTGTCCGCTCGGTCAGCTCACGCGAGGAGACCTCTGAGGCGGCCAGCGCGCGAGCGGTGCGCGCCAGCCCTTCGGCACGGTCGGCGGTCATGCGGGGCACCTCCGGTCGAGGACGGATGCCCGCACGTTAACCGGCGAGTAGCCCGGCGGGGAACGAGCCGGACGGATCAAGACGGTTCAGGGGAACGGAAGTTCACGCCGCGCCGCCGAAAGGATCCTGGCCGCCCGCCGTCGAGGGCCCCACCCCGGTCTGCGAAGATGCCGATGCCATGGCGCAGATACCGAACCAGCAGCCCGCGCGGCGCCCCGTGCCGACGAGCACCGATGTCGCCCGCCTCGCGGGCGTCTCCCGCGCGACCGTGTCCTACGTCCTGAACAACACCGCCTCCGTGCGCATCAGCGAGCCCACCCGACGCCGCGTCCACCAGGCCGCGAGAGAACTGGGCTACGTCCCGCACGCCGCCGCCCGCAGTCTGCGCGCCGGTCACAGCCGGATGGTCCTCATGCCCACCTCGGAGATCCCGATGGGCCCGCTCTTCAGCCGGTTCTTCAACGAACTCCAGTGGGCGCTCAGCCGCCTCGACTACACCGTCGTGCAGTACGGCAGCCTCGGCATGACCGGCGAGGACGCCGCGCGCGCCTGGGCCGAGCTGCGCCCCGTCGCCGTCCTCGCGCCCGACGCCTCGGCGCTCGGACCGCGCGGCGTGACGGTCCTGAAGCGCTCCGGTGCCCGGGCCGTCTTCACGCTCGGGCCGCACCGCGTCGAGGGCGCCCACGCCCTCCTGATGGACGGCCGCCGGGTGGGAGAGGCCGCCGCCCTGCACCTGCTGGCCCGCGGCCGGCGCCGGATCGGGGTGGTCGTCCCCGCGGAGCCAGGACTGGAGAACTTCTCGCGGCCCCGCGTCGAGGGACTGCGCACGGCGGTCGACGCCGCGCACGTCACCGGTGCCTCGGTCGTGGAGCTGCCCCTCGCCCACGAGGAGGAGTCCGCCGCCCGGCTCGCGGCCCGCTGGCGCTCCCTGGACCTGGAGGGCGTGTTCACCTACAACGACGAGTACGCCATGCTGCTGATGCGGGCCCTCCAGGACGAAGGCATCGCGATCCCCGACGAGACGGCCCTCATCGGCTCCGACGACCTGGTGCTCGGCCGACTGCTGAGGCCCCGGCTCAGCACCGTCCGCATCGAGCTGCCCTCGGGCCGCGGCCTCGCCGAACTCGTCGACCGCGTGGTGCGCGACCCGGGCGCCGAACCCGAGGTGCACGACGTCCTCGGCGCGGACGTCGTGCACCGCGAGTCCAGCTGACCGGAGCCCCGCTGCACCTCTCCTACTGCTGGTCCTGCTGGTCCTGCTGGTCCTGCTGGTCCTGCGGGTCCTGCTGCTTGGCCTGCTCCTCGGCGATCTGCCTGCGCACCTCGTCCATGTCCAGCTTCCTGGCCTGGCCGATGACGTCGGCCAGCGCCGCCTCGGGCAGTGCGCCCGGCTGGGCGAAGACCGCCACCTGATCGCGGACGATCATCAGGGTCGGAATGGACTGGATGTCGAAGGCGGCAGCCAGCTCCGGCTGCGCCTCGGTGTCGACCTTGGCGAAGACCAGGTCCGGGTTGGCCTCGGCGGCCTTCTCGTAGACCGGGGCGAACTGCTTGCAGGGGCCGCACCACGAAGCCCAGAAGTCGATCAGAACGAACTCGTTGTCCGTGACCGTGCGGTCGAAGTTCTCCTTGGTGAGCTCCAGCGTCGCGCTGCTCATGGTGTGTCCCTGCTTCCTGTGTGGGGCATGGCCGCTGTCCACAACGGCCGATGGTGCGAAACGTATTCCGCCCGCGCGCACGGACCTGTTCCGTACGCGCACAGGCGTGTCCCGCGCGCTTACCCATGTGGCCGCGGCACACACCTCCCGACAGACTGTCCCCATGACGGATACCAAGACATACGACGTAGTGGTCATCGGTGCGGGTCCCGTGGGGGAGAACGTGGCGGACCGGGCCCGCGCGGCGGGCCTGAGCGCCGCGATCGTGGAGAGCGAACTCGTCGGGGGCGAATGCTCCTATTGGGCGTGCATGCCCAGCAAGGCCCTGCTGCGCCCCGTCATCGCCCGCGCCGACGCCCGCCGCGTCCCCGGGCTGCGCCAGTCGGTCCAGGGCCCGCTGGACGCCGCGGCCGTCCTCGCCCACCGCGACGAGTACACCTCGCACTGGAAGGACGACGGCCAGGTCGGCTGGCTGGAGGGCGTCGGCGTCGACCTGTACCGGGGCCACGGCCGCATCGCGGGCCCCCGCAAGGTCACGGTCACCGGCGCGGACGGCGCCCGGACCTCGCTGGAGGCCCGCCACGCGGTCGCCGTGTGCACTGGCACCCGCGCGGCCCTGCCCGACCTGCCCGGCCTCACCGACGTCAAGCCGTGGACGAGCCGCGAGGCGACCGCCGCCGACCACGTGCCGGGCCGCCTCCTGGTGGTGGGCGGCGGCGTCGTCGCCGTGGAGATGGCCACGGCCTGGCAGGCGCTCGGTTCCCGGGTGACGGTGCTGGTGCGGGGCGGGGGCCTGCTGCCCCGCATGGAGCCGTTCGCGGGCGAACTGGTCCAGGAAGCCCTGACCGAGGCGGGCGCCGAGGTCCGCTCGGGAGTCTCCGTGACCGCCGTGGAGCGGCAGGGCGGCACCGTCACCGCGACGCTGGACGACGGCTCGACCGTGCAGGCCGACGAGATCCTCTTCGCCACCGGCCGCGCCCCGCGCACCGACGACATCGGCCTGGAGACGGTGGGCCTGGAGCCCGGCTCATGGCTGTCGGTGGACGAGAGCCTGCGCGTGGAGGGCAGCGACTGGCTGTACGCGGTCGGCGACGCGAACCACCGCGCGCTCCTCACCCACCAGGGCAAGTACCAGGCCCGCGTCGCGGGCGCCGCCATCGCCGCCCGCGCCCGACGGGTCCCTCTCCTGGAGACCGACCGCTGGGGCGCCCACTCCGCCACCGCCGACCACGCCGCCGTCCCCCAGGTCGTCTTCACCGACCCCGAGGCCGCGTCGGCGGGCCTGACCCTCGCGGAGGCCGAGGCCGCGGGCCACCGCGTCCGCGCCGTCGACTACGACATGTCGGGTGTCGCGGGCGCGGGCCTGTACGCGGACGGCTACCGGGGCCGTGCCCGCATGGTCGTGGACCTGGACCGCGAGATCCTGCTCGGCGTCACCTTCGTCGGTCCGGGCGTGGGCGAACTCATCCACTCCGCGACGATGGCGGTGGCCGGCGAGATCCCCCTGGACCGCCTGTGGCACGCGGTCCCGGCCTACCCGACGATCAGCGAGGTGTGGCTGCGGCTCCTGGAGACCTACCGCGGCTGAGCCCGGCCCGATCGACTTCGCCGGGCACGCCGCGTGGGGCGACGCGGCGGCCCGAGGACGAGGGGGTGGTCCGGGGGACGGGGCGGATCGGGGGCGGCGAGGCTGCCCGGGACAGCGGGGTGGCCTCGGGGACGGCGGGGCTGCCCGGGGTGATGTGTCGGCCGGTGTGGCGCGCGGGACGCGTATCTCGCGGCCGCCCGGACACGCCGTCAGCTGCTCGCGTAGACGTCCTCGACATAGCGCCCCTCGGCGACCAGGTCCCGCCACCACGCCTCGGCCGCAGCGGCGTCCCCGCCCGCGAACTTCGTCCGCATCCGCTGGAACGCCTCGCGCACCCCGGGCGCCATCCGGGAGCCGTCGCCGCACACATGGACCACCGCCCCCGCCTCCAGCAGGCGCCACACCTCCTCGGCCTCGGCCGCGATCCGGTGCTGTACGTAGCGCACATCGCCCTCGGGGGCCTTGGAGTACGCGGGCCGCATGGACACCGCGCCCGCCTGTTCCGCCGCCTCCAGTTCGGCGCGGTGCAGATAGTCGACGTCGGGGTGGTCGCAGCCGAAGTAGCAGAGTGCCGGGGCGAGTTCACGGCCGGCGCGGGCCAGCTCCAGCCGGTCGGCGATCGTCCCCCGGAACGGGGCGAGGCCCGTGCCCGCGCCGACCAGCACGACGGGCGTCCGCGCGTCAGCGGTGACACGGAAGGCGTCGCGGCAGGGCTGTACCCGCGCGTACAGGGTGTCACCGGCCCGCACGCGGTGGAGGTACGAGGATCCGGTGCCCCGGAAGGTCCCGCGCCCGGAGCGGTCCGGCGCCGAAAGGAGCGAGACCATCAGGTCGGCGTGGTCCGGCGAGGTGACAGGTGAGGAGGAGATCGAGTAGTGGCGGGTCCGCATCGGCGCCAGCAGGTCGAGCAGCACGGGCCAGGGGAGCAACCCCCGCAGCGCCGGGTGGCCCTCGACCAGATCGAGCAGGCTGCCCCCGTGTGCGGCCAACGCGCCCGGGTCGGCCGCCAGTTGCTCCAGGGCGGACCGCTCGGGCGGGCACGGATCGTGTTCGGCGAGCAGGGCGACCTGTTCGGCGGTCGGAGCGTCACGCAATTCGACGTAACGGCTGAGGAGTTCGCGTACGGACACCGGACGATCCAGCGGGAGGGCGGCCCGCCCGGGCTTGTGGGCCCGGATGTTCAGGACCGCCTCCAGGTCGACGCCGAGCACCGCGGCCGCCCGCTCGACCACCTCCGGGTCATTGACCGGCAGGACGCTCAGGTGGTCGGCGGTGCGGTAGGTCACCCCGGCGGGCAGCGCGATCCGCAGGAACCGCTTCGGGCGGGCGAGCGGATGCGCCGTGTCGACGAGGTCGGCGCTCTCCACCACCGTCATCGCCATCGCGCCGTGCCGCGCGGCCAGCGCGTCCAGCGGCCCACCGGTGACCTCCACGACGTCGTAGCCGTGGGCCGGGGCCGCGGCGGCCGCCGCACCGACGCTCAGCGGGTCGCCGTACTCCTCCAGCAGCGCGCGCCGCAGCGCCTTCGTGAAGTGGCGCACGGAACCGGCGAGGTCCCCGGAGGCGTCGGCCTCGGCGCGCTCCAGGAGACGGCTCGCGCCGGACGCCGCGAGCGCGTCGTCGATGAGGGTGGGCACCCGCTGGTAGGTCGCGGCCCAGTTCCGGTCACCGACACCGAGGACCGCGTACCGCACCCCGGTGGCGTCGGGCGCGGCCGCCGTCAGCCAGGACACGAACGCGCGCGCGTCATCCGTGGGGCGGCCGTTGTAGGAGGCGGCGACGATCACCACGGGCGTGTCGGTCGGCAGGGCGCCCGTGGCTTCGTCCAGGGCCGCGACACGCACGTCGAATCCGAGGTCGGCGGCCTGCTCCCCGAGTTGCTCCGCGTACGCCCGACACGTCCCGAAATTGGAGCCGTGCAGCACGGTCAGAGCGGTCCCGGCGCGGGCCCGCGTCGCCCTGCCGTCCTGCGCCCGCTCACCCGCGTCGGCCTCGCCCGTGCCGGAACCGGCGAATCCGGCGAGGGAGCGCAGCTCGCGCAGCGCGGTCCGGCTCCGCTCCCGGTCCTCGGGGGTGCGCGCGGCCAGGGTCATGGTGAAGCCGTCCGGCTTGAGGGTGAGGGTCTCCTTCACCTTCAGGTCGTAGCGGGCGTGGTCGACGAAGCGGTAGCGGTGCACCAGCATGCCGAGCAGCATCGTGGCCTCGTGCAGCGCGAACTGCCGCCCGATGCAGGCGCGTTCACCGGTTCCGAACGGCTTGTACGCGTGCGGGGAGCGGCCCGCCTCGGCCTCGGGGGCGAAGCGCTCCGGGTCGAACTCCTCGACGTTGTCGCCCCACACCGGGTCGCGGTGCAGCATCGGGGTGAGCACCACCACGAACTGGCCGGCCCGCACCGGATGGCGCCCGCCGAGCGTCGTGTCGGCGAGGGCCCGGCGCTGGAACGCGGGGGCGGTCGGCCACAGCCGCAGCGCTTCGTTGAGCACCTGGCGCACATACCGCAGCCTGCCCACGTCCTCGTACGTCGGCTCGGGGTCGGTGAGGTCGCCCCACAGCGCGTCCACCTCGGCCTGGGCGCGGTGCAGCACGGCCGGGTTCTTCAGCAGGTAGTAGAGGGCGAAGGAGAGCGTGCCCGACGTCGTCTCGTGTCCGGCGATGAGGAAGGTGATGACCTGGTTGCGGATGTTGGCCTCGTCGAGGACCTCTCCGCTGTCCGGATGGGGGGAGTTGAGCATCAGGCCGAGCAGGTCGTCGGTGGCGGTGTCGCCCGCCGCCTTGCGGGCCCCGATCACCTCGTCGACGACCCGCGCCAGGAAGGCCGCGTCGGCGTCGAACTCCGCGTCCTTCGCCGCGTACTCCCCGCCGGGCACCCGGGCCAGCTTCGCCTGGCTGTGGCCGAGCCCGCGGACGAGGGCTTCGACGAAGGGGTGCGGATCGGCGCGGGCGAAGGACTCGAAGTCGTAGCCGAACCCGGACAGGCCGATGGTGTCCAGCGTCATCCTGGTCATGTCCTGCGACACGTCGACCGGCGCGGACCCGGTCCCGTCCGGTGCGAGGCGGCCGTCCCAGGAGGCGATGAGGCGCCGGGCCACGCGCAGCATGTGCGGGTGGTAGGTCCGCATCGAGTTCATCGCGAAGGCGGGCAGCAGGATGTCGTGCGCCTTGGCCCAGTTGGGCTCGTCGTCGTACGCCGTGAACAGGCCGTCCCCGGCGATGCCGCGCACGTTCTCCAGGGCCGGTCCGACCCCCTTGGCGAAACGCGTCTCGTCGCAGAGCTCCTCGACCAGCTCCAGGGAGGAGGCCCAGACGCTCTCACGCCCGTGGTAGCGCCGGACGTAGAGCGGACCGTGGCGGCGCGCGAGTTCCACGGCCTGCTGAACGGGGGTGCTGGTGAGTCCGGTTGCCGTGACGTCGACGGTCGGGACCTCGTCGGCCGTGACGTCGACGTCGGGGGTGGGGGATTCGCTCATGGCCAGTGCCTCTTCCCAGGGGTGCGGGGGAGTTGGACGCCCGATGCGCTGGGCGCCGCCTCCACCGTCGCGCGCCCCGGTCGCGGGCCCGCCGCCAGAACTACGTAATCTTGTAGGGGCCTTTTCCCCTTCGCGGCTTGCGCGGACAGGGGTGACGTGGTTATGCGGGGCGAGGAGGTGGACGCGTGTCCCGGTCGCAGGGTGGGGGAGCCACCGACGGCGGTCCGCCGGGCGCCGAGGCCGTGGGCGGGCCCAGGGTGGCGGACGCCGCCGTCTGGCGGGGCAGGTTCCTGAGCCTGCTCGACCGTTCGCCCGCGCCGACCGCCATCAGCACCGGCGACGGCGTGGTCACGGTCGCCAACCCGGCCTTCGCCGGGGCGCTGGGACTCCGGCCGGGCCGGGTCGCGGGTCGGCCGCTGCTGGACCTGCTCACGCCCACCAACAGGAAACAGCTCCGCAAGCTCGACGAGGCCATGCGCTCCGGCCGCCGGTCCCGCTATCCGGTCGAAGTGAGTTGGACGGCGGGAAAGACGTCGCACCACGGGCAGTTGACGGTCGAGCCGGTCACCGACCCCTTGGAGGACACGCCGCCCCTGCTGGTGACGCTGCGCGTGGCCGAGGAAAGCGCGCAGGCCACCGGGCCCGGCGCCGCGGCGCGCTCCCACGACGCGGACCTGGAGCCGGCCCATCCGGCCCTCAGCGCGCAGGAGGCCCGGATTCTGCGGCTCGTCGCGGGCGGCGCCACGACGGCGGTGGCGGCACGCGCCGTGGGCATCGGCGTGGACGGCGTCAACTACCACCTGACCCGGCTGTGCCGGCGGCTGCGGGCCCCGAACCGCACGGCCCTGGTGGCCCGCGCCTACGTCCTCGGCCTCCTCGACCCGGCGGCATGGCCGCCCGAGGTGTCCGCGCCCACCGCACGCCCGCTCCCACCGCCCCGCGACCGGCGCGGGGACTTCGCCTAGGAACTGTCCGTATCCCTGGTCACCCGCCCGGGAACCGCTCACCGGGCGGCACCGCCCGCCCCGCGCCGGGCGGGGCCCGATGGCGCGGGGGCGCGTGCGGGCGGTTAGCCTGAAGGCCAGCGGCGATCTTCCCGGGCCTGCCCGGCGCCGCACGGCGGTGGGGCCCGCCGTACCCGAACCGCGGCGAACGCCGCCAACGGTCCCTACTTGCGAACGAGCGCGCCCGCAGACGGGCGACGGCGAGTAGGAGGAACATGCCCGGAAGAGCCAGCCGACCCGACGCGGCCGGCGAACCCGTGGACCCCGACGTCGACCTCTCCATGGCCGCCCAGCGCGCCGAGCCGGCACGCGGACAGGGCCCGATCCTCGCCGCGGTGGCCCTGGGCGGCGCCCTCGGTGCCTCGGCGCGCTACGGCGCGTCCCTCCTGTGGCCGGTCGCGGCCGACGGCTTCCCCTGGCCGACGCTCGTGGTGAACGCCGTCGGCTGCGCGGTGATCGGCGTCTTCATGGTGCTGATCACCGATGTCTGGGCGGCGCACCGCCTGGTGCGGCCGTTCTTCGGGACGGGCGTGCTCGGCGGCTTCACCACCTTCTCGACCTACGCGGTGGACATCGAGCGCCTCGTCAGCGGCGGCCACATCCGCACCGGGCTCGCCTACATGGCGCTGACGCTGCTGGCGGCGCTGGCGGCGGTGGGGGGCGCGGCGTGGACGACGCGCCGCCTGGTGGCGAGGCGGCCCACCACCGCAGCCCGCGAGGACCTGCGGCCCAGGCGAGGGGGGAAGAACCGGTGAACTGGCTGCTCGTCGTCGCCGGCGGGATGATCGGCGCGCCGCTGCGCTATCTGACTGACCGCGCCGTGCAAAGACGCCACGCCACGCTCTTCCCGTGGGGCACCTTCCTGGTCAACGTCGTGGGCTGCCTGGTGCTCGGCGTGCTCACCGGCGCCGTCACGGCGGGCGCCGCCTCCTCCCGCGTGCTGCTGTTCCTCGGCACCGGGCTGTGCGGGGCCCTGACCACGTACTCGACGTTCTCCTACGAGACGCTGCGGCTCGCCGAAAGCGGGGCGCGGTGCCACGCGCTGGCCAACGCGCTGGGCAGCGTGGCGGCGGGCCTCGGCGCGGCCTTCATGGGGGTGGCCGTCGCCGAGGCCCTGTGGCAGTGACAGCCGACCGCTCGGTACGTCACCGCGTCACCGCGTCACTTCGTCCCCGCGTCAGCGCTTCAGGGCCGAGGAGACCTCCGCCGCCCACTTCCAGGGCGCCGCGGTGCCGCCGGGCTGTGAGTTGAAGTACTCCCAGCCGGCCACCCCGCCGAAGCCGGGATGCTGGGAGGCGAGTGCGCGGAGCGTCGACTTGAGTGTCGACATGCCGACATAGCCGCTGCCGCCGTTGGCGGACGAGGTGAGCGTGCCCGCGACCACCTTGGAGGCCGGGATCAGCCCGCGCGCGATGACGCGGTCGTAGTCGGCCGTGGAACTCATGCGACCCCAGCCGTTGTAGAACTGGGCGTTGAACCACGCGATGTCGCCGCCCCGGCTGCGGTAAAGCGCGTCGTAGTCGAATCCGGAGAGATTTCCGCCGCCGCTGAGCGCACTGCCCACGGGGGCGAGCGTGATGAGGAAATCCGCGCCGAAGTCGGCGCGCAGCGCACTGATGACACGCTCGATCCCGCGCAGCGACATCCGCTCCTCGACGTCGAGATCGACGCCGTCGAGCTCGTACTGCCGTATGAAGTCCCGCAACAGCGGGTAATACGTGTCGAATTCATTGTCGAGCCGGGTGAAACTGCCGGGCGCCGCCCCGCCGACCATCGCGAGCACGTGCACACCCTGGCCGCGCAGGGTCTTCAGGTCGCGCCACATCCGGTCGTATTTCGCCGCGCTCGGCGGATCGTCGTTCAGATGCACCGGCACGTACGGCCCGTTGAGGTCGTTGAGGTGCACCGCCGCGACCAGGACATCCGTCACGCCGGTGTGGTTCTCGGTGAGCGCGAGCGGCGACACGTACGTGCCGTTCGCGTACTGCGTCTGGTAATAGACGACCACGCGTCTGCCCGTCGCGGAAGGTGTCGTCGCCGCCATCGCCGTACCGCCCGATGCGGCGGTGAGGGCCAGTGCCGAGAGCAGGACGCTGCGCCTCTTCATACTCATCTCTCCCCTGAGGTCGAAGTCGCCGCAATTCTTACGGGCGTTGCGGCGAATCACCAGGGCGAGGAAGAGCTAAAGCGCATTAGTTCGCGACCTCGTGGCAGAGCCGTACGACGCCGTTGCCGAAGGCCCGGGTCCCGGTGAGCCGGAGGTCGGCCGTCACCTCCGGCGCCTGGAACATGCGCTTGCCGCGCCCGAGCACGACCGGGTGGACGTAGGTGCGGATCTCGTCGACGAGCCCCAGACGCAGGAAGGACGCAGCAAGGTCGGCGCCGCCGAGGGCCAGGTCCCCGCCCGCCTCCCGCTTGAGCGCCCCGATTTCCTCGGGCACCACCTCGCGCAGGATGGTGGTGTTCCAGTCCGCCTGGCGCAGGGTGCGCGAGAAGACGTACTTCGGCATGTCCCGCCAGATCCCGGCGAACTCCCTCTCGGGGCCGCTGCTCGACGGGTTCCGGTCCGCGGTCGGCCAGTAGTCGGCCATCAGCTGCCAGGTGCGCCGGCCGTCCAGGAACGCGCCCATCGCGCGGACCTCGTCGTTGAAGTGCTGGTGCAGTTCCTCGTCCACCAGGTGCCAGTCGATCTCGCGGTTCGGCCCCTCCATGAAGCCGTCCAGGGAGGCCGACATCGTCCAGACGATCTTTCGCATCGCGGTCCTCACGGGGTCGTCGCCGTGGGTCACGGCGGGTGGCCACGGCGTCGTGGGCGCGGCTGTCGTGGCGGCGGCTGCGGCGGCACTTCCGACGATACGCCGGGGAGGGCGAGGGGGCGGTGCGGGCGCGGCAGCACGCTCCGGGAGCGGGGGCTATTTGCCCACTCCGCCTCTTCGCCCGCCCCGCCCCTCAGCCTGTACCGCCTGCCCCGCCCCCCAGCTTGTACTGCCGCTCCGCCTGCCCCGCCCCTCAGCTTGTACCGCCGCTCCACCTGCCCCGCCGCTCCCGCCCGACCTGCCCCACCCGTCACACCTGGGGGAAGTCACCGCTCAGCGCCGCGGCCATCCGCAGGTGCGGTGCCGCGTCGGCCGGCCTGCCCTGCCGCTCCAGGGTGCGCCCCAGCATGAGCCGGGCGTAGCTCTCGACGGGGTCGAGTTCGAGGACCCTCGACAGCTCCGCCTCGGCGCGCAGCAGCTGGGCCGAGTGGTAGTAGGCGCGGGCGAGCAGCAGACGCGGGGCGACCTGCTCGGGCACCTCGTCGGCCAGGGCGGCGAGGATGCGGGCCGCCGTGGCGTACTCCTTGGCGTCGAAGAACTGCCGCGCGCGCTCCCAGCGCTCCGCCGCGGTCCCGTGGTCGTAGTAGGACATCTCCACTGTCCGCCTCCTTCTTCGTCGGACGCTGCAACCGCCCACAGTGGTTGAATATTCCACTACATGGGCGAGGGGGGTATCCATCGCTGGGGCGTCACCGGGACTAGGTTGTGCGACATGAGCAATCTTGATCGTGAGGCGGTCCCGAGCCGGTGCGGCGGCCGTGGCTTCGTCGTGGCGGAACCGGTACGGGAACTCCTCAGCCCCCGGCAGGTCAAGCTCGGCGAGTCCACCGAGGTCCGGCGCCTGCTGCCCAATCTCGGGCGCCGCATGATCGGCGCCTGGTGCTTCGTCGACCACTACGGCCCCGACGACATCGCGGACGAGCCCGGCATGCAGGTGCCGCCGCACCCGCACATGGGCCTGCAGACGGTCAGCTGGCTGCACGACGGCAAGGTCCTGCACCGCGACTCCACCGGCAGCACACAGACCATCCGCCCCCGCGAGCTGGGCCTGATGACCTCGGGCCGGGCCATCTCGCACTCGGAGGAGAGCCCGAGGCCACACGCCCGTTTCCTGCACGGCGCCCAGCTGTGGGTGGCCCTGCCCGACACCGACCGCCACACGGCCCCGCGGTTCGAGCACCACGCGGAGCTACCCCGGGCCACCGCCCCCGGCCTGACGGCGACGCTGGTCCTCGGAGCCCTGGACGGGGCCCGCTCGCCCGGCACGACGTACACCCCGATCGTCGGCGCGGACCTCGCCCTGGCGCACGGCGCGGACGTACGTCTCCCGCTGGAGCCCGACTTCGAATACGCCGTCCTGTCCATGTCCGGCGAGGCCCACGTCGACGGCGTCCCGGTGCTCCCCGGCTCCATGCTCTACCTGGGCTGCGGCCGCACGGAACTCCCGCTCCGCGCGGAGTCGGACGCCTCCTTGATGCTGTTGGGCGGCGAACCGTTCGAGGAGGAACTAGTGATGTGGTGGAACTTCGTCGGCCGCACCCACGAGGAGATCGAACAGGCGCGGACGGACTGGGCGACGGGCACCCGCTTCGGCGAGGTGCAGGGTTACGACGGCCCCGCACTCCCTGCCCCGGAACTGCCCCCGGTGACGCTGAAGCCGCGGGGGAGGGTGCGCTGACCTGTGCCCTCAGCTACAACGCACGTGTTGTGTCGGCGGGTTGGTGCAGGCCCGCGAAGCCAAGAATGCCCACGACTCGCGCCACTCAGGTGCGGGGAGCGTGGAGATGCGTGGCAAAGAAGGTCTCGATGCGCTGCCAGGCGTCCGCCGCAGCGTCCGGTTCCGGACCGATGTTCATGACGCGGAACAGGGGGCGCAGCGGCCTGGGGCCGGCCTCGGCGTCGTTCAGAAAGGCGTGGCCTGCTTGCGGGTACTCCTTGACGTCATGCACGACTCCATGACGTTCGAGGGCCGCGCTCAGCCGGCCCGCCGCCCCCTTCAGGGTGCGGTCCTTCCCGCCGAAGCTGGCGACGACGGGGCAGGCGTCGGCGAGGACATCCAGGTCCTTGGGCAGCAGTCCATAGTTGGCGGACGCCGCGTCGTAGTCACCGCGTCCGGCCGACATCAAGGCGAACGCGCCTCCCATGCAGAAGCCGATGATGCCGACCGCGCCGGTGCAGTCACTCTGGGCCAGCAGATAGGAGCGGGCAGCCTCCAGGTCCCGGTACGCACGCCCGGTCCCGGACATGGCCGCCCGGATCGTGGGGATCAGGCAGCGCCGTGCGCCGCCCTCGGTGAACAGGTCGGGCAGCAGTGCGAGGTACCCGGCGTCGGCCAGGCGCTCGGCTTGGCGGAGCATGACGTCGTCGACGCCGAGTACCTCGTGTGCGATGACCACACCCGGCCAGGGCCCTTCGCCTTTCGGCCGGACGAGGTGCCCCGCCAGCCTCTGCGAGCCGCCGGCCGTAGCACTCAGACTGCTCAGGTCAACGGCTTCAACAGCAGACATGGAGCTTCTCCCGTGGGCCACGTGCGTTGAGCATGGTTCTTTTGGAGGGCTGATCAGAGGGCCTCGGGCCGGGCCGCCCGCTCGCTGTGGCCGATGCCCTCGCCGCCGGCCGCGGGCCCACAGTGAACTCCGCCACTGACAGGCCCCGCCGACCTACGCGAACGGACGCCGCGACCGCTGCTCACCCGCCCGTCACGCCGCCCGCGGCGGGCGTGTCACCACCGCACCGGCAGGGTCCGCCGTCCCCGGATCAGCAGCCCCGGGAGCCACTCTCCCGGCTCCCCGTCCGCCTGCAGGTCCGGGCAGCGCTCCAGCAGCGTGCGCAGCGCCACCTCGCCCTCGAGGCGGGCCAGGGGGGCGCCCAGGCAGAAGTGGATCCCGTGGCCGAAGGAGAGATGGTTCCGGGCCTCCGTGCGCCGTACGTCGAAGCGTTCCGGCTCGGGGAAGCGCGCCGGGTCATGGTCCGCGCCGGCCATGGCGATCAGCACGATGGCACCGCGCGGCACCCGTACGCCGCCGATCTCGGTCTCCTCCAGGGCGATGCGCGGCGTGGTGGTCGCCACCGGCCCGTCGTAGCGCAGCGTCTCCTCCACCAGCCCCACCGCCAGCCCCGCCGGATCGGCCTTCACGGCCGCCATCTGGTCGGGGTGGGCGAGGAGCGCGCGCACCGCGTTGCCGATCGTGTTGACCGTCGTCTCGTGCCCGGCGACGAGCAGCAGGAAGGCCAACGAGACCAGCTCGTCCTCGGTGAGCTGGTCGCCACCCTCGTCGACCGTGTGGACGAGGGCGCTGAGCAGGTCCTCCCCGGGGCTCTCGCGCTTGGCGGCGATGAGCCCGGTGAGATACGGCATGATCTGCTCGTACGCCTCCTTCTCGGCCTCAGGGCTGGTGGGCGCGAGGGTCTCGTTGGACCAGGCGTGGAAGGAGGCGCGGTCCAGGCCGGGGACGCCGAGCAGTTCGGCGATGACGATCATGGGGAGCGGGGAGGCGAACGCCTCGATGAGGTCGGCGCGGTGCGTTCCGTCCGCCGCCATGCGGTCCAGCAGCTCGTCGGTGATCTCCTGGACGCGCCCCCGCATCCCCTCGACCCGCCGGGCCGTGAACTCCCGCGACACCAGCTTCCGTAGCCGGGTGTGGTGGGGCGGGTCGCTCATCAGCATGTTGGAGTTGCCGAGCATGTTCAGGGCGTACGGCGGGCTCCAGCCGGACTGCCGCCACTCGCGGTGCCAGTCCCGGCTGAGCTGCGGGGCGGTGAAGGCCTCGCGCGCGGCCTCGTACCCGACCACGAGCCACACCACGCCCCGGTCGGGCGTCACCACCTGGTGCACCGGACCGCGCTCGCGCAGCCGCGCGAAGGCGGTGTAGGGGTCGGCTTGGAAGTCGGGACTGAGCGAGGCGAGCACCTCGATCCCGTCGGGGCTGTCGGGCCGGTCGGTGCTGCCGGGTATCGCGGGTTCGGCGGCGGCTTTCTCGGTCTTGGTCACGACGGAATTCCCTTTCCTCAGGCCCGGGTTACCGGCCCCCGCCGATCACTCCGAGCACGGCGGCTCACTCTAATCCCGCACCTCCAGCCCCACAACTACCTTCCCTGGCTGCTGACCTCGAGCGCGTGAGGTCGTCACCCGCACCGAGAAGCCTGGTGCCGGTGGGCCAGTCGCGCTCGGCTGTGGAGCGGCGTATTCCCGCGGTGAGACGGGTGTTGAGGTGCGGACCATGCCGGCCGGGGGAGGGCGCGGCGAGTCGGGACGTCGGCCGTCGCCGAGGTCAACAGCGCCTGTACTCCATGCTGGTGACGTGCCGAAACCGAGATCGGCGCCCTGCCGGCCATCAGCGCACGTCAGAGACGTACCAGCGCTGTCCGGTCGGCCCTGTCGGTTCGATCGTCCTGTCCCGCAGATGGCTACAGTGCGGTCGCATGAGCACGGTTACCACACGCTCGGTCGCCTATCCGGCCGACGGTCTGACCATGATCGGGCACCTGGCGCTCCCGGCCGGCGACGACCGGCGGCCCGCAGTCCTGCTCGGGCCCGAGGGGGCCGGACTGAACGACTTCCAGCGCAGCAGGGCCGACGCACTGGCCGAGATGGGATACGTGGCGTTCGCCTTCGACATCCATGGCGGACGGTGGTTCACCGACCCCGAAGAGATGATGGCCCGAGTCATGCCCATGCTCGCGGACCCCGACCGGATGCGGAGGATCGGTCACGCGGCGCTCGACGTGTTGCGCGCCGAACCGCGGACCGACCCCGACCGGATCGCCGTCATCGGCTATGGCACAGGGGGCGCCATCGGGCTGGAACTCGGGCGCGACGGCGTCGACCTGCGCGCGATCGGCACAGTCAACGCCTTGACCACGGGCCGACCGGGCGAGGCGGCGCGCATCCGCTGTCCTGTGTGGGCAGGGGTCGGCTCGGAAGACCCGATCATGCCGCCCGCGCAACGGGACGCCTTCGCCGCCGAAATACTGGCCGCGGGCGTCGACTGGCGTCTCGTGGTCTACGGCGGCGCCCTGCACGCCTTCCACCACCCCCCGGTGAACCAGCGCGTGCGCCCCGGAGTGGGCCACCACCCTCGGCACGCGCGACGCGCCTGGAGTGACGTCATCGGTCTGCTCGACGAGTGCCTGCCCCTGACGGAGTAACCCTTCCAGCAGTGCCGGTTGCCGTCACCCGAAGATCACCGAACGCGCACCGAGGCCGTGCCGGAGCCCGTCACGCCCCGCTCCGCGGAGGCGGTCCTTCGAATCGCAGCACCGAGTCGACGGGGCGGCGCAGCGAGCGGACCGTGGGCGGCGGCGCGTAGGAGAGCCGAAAGAGCATGAGTTCGGCCTCGTCCGGCTTGCTGGGGATGACGGCGGCGAACCTGGCGCGCAGCGTGCGCAGAACGTCGGTCTCGGCGCTGTCGAGTCCGGTCTCGCCGCCACCCTCCACGCGGGGGAACAGGTAGAGCAGGGAGGTGTGGGGCTGGAATCCCAGGCCGAGGGAGGTGGCGGTGAGCCAGAGCCGTTGCAGGGCGCGTCCGCCGTCGACGAAGGCGTCAGGGCCCTTGCCCGGGATGGTGAGGCAGCCGACGGCCGACGAGGCGGCAAGGGCCTTCGCGGCACTCTCCTCGAAGGCTTTGCCGCCGCCGATCCGGCGAACGAAAGCGAGCCCGGACCACTGTCGTGCCAGCCGGACGCCCGCGAGGTCGACCTCGTCGAACCCCAGCGTGGCGACGTCGATGCCGTCGCGCGTGCGCCGCGTCTCCTCGGGGTCCCAGCGCAACTCGTTCATCATTTCCCGATGCAGTTGCGGGGAGAGCATCCGCAGCCGGTCGCCCGCCCCCAGGATCTGGCCCATCTCGTCCAACTGGTCGCGTTCGGTGACGAGGTGGAGTCGGGCGCCGCTCTCGGCGGCGCAGTCCCTCAGCGCTGCGGCGTGCGACTCGGCGAGTGGGCGAACCGGGCCGAGACCGCGGTTGGTGGTGCGCTGCTCGATCCAGTCGAACAGCGCGGGGCGCGGGACGTCGGCCGCGGGGGAGAAGGTGAGTCGGCAGACCAGGCCGGGGTCGGCCGGGGTGGGGAAGTACCGCACCTGGCAGGCTCGGCCCGAGGCCTGGGCCGCGAGGTGGATGTTCTCCACCGCCGCGCCGATGGCCAACTGGGTGGCGCGGCCTTCGAAGTCGAGCATGGTTTGCGGCTGCGCGGTGTCGACGCGGCAGTCCAACGCCTCGTCATGGGCCACGAACCGCCAGGGCTGGCTGTTGCCGCCGGACGGCGCCTGGATGCCGTGGGCGACCAGGCGGCGGATGCCTTCTTCGTCCAGGGTGGCGCCGGCGGTGCCGGGCGGCGGCAGGAGGAGGGGAGGGGAGGCCACCGCCGTGGTGGGCTCGGGCGTCGGCTCCGCCGGTGCCAAGGAGGTCTCCGCGCCTTCGCGGATCAGCGTGCCGGGATCGACGAAGTACCGTCCGGAGGAGGTGAACTGACCGAGCAGGAGGCGGCGAGCGGTGTCGGTCACCAGCGCGGCGCCCAGGCTGACACCCGAGGCGAGCTGGGGCCACGAGGAGATGGTCTTGCCCGTCTCGACGAGGGAGGAGACCAGACGTTCGGAGGGCTCGTCCTGCCCGAGGATGCGCAGGAGGTGCGGGAGCTTTTCGCGGGTCGACATCTTCTTGACCCCAGCGGCCGCCACGCCCTGCAGAAGGCCGTGCAGCAGGGGGCGTTCCGGTTCGAGGTCGAACCGTTCCACATCCAGCATGCCGCGCTCGTTCGTCTCCATCAGGACGGGGATGCCGAGCGCGCGGGCGCGTTCACGGACATGGACCTTGAGGTACATGTCGTCGCACTCCTCGACGAGGAGGTCGGTGCGGCCACCGCCCGCGAGGAAGGCGTCGGTGTTCTCCTCGGTCAGTCCCTCCGGCCAGACAGTGATGTCGAGGTAGGGGTCGATCTCGTACATCTGCCGTGCGGCGATGACGACTTTGGGCAGCCCTACATCGGCGACCGAGGCGCGGAGCCGGTTGAGGTTGGAGAGGGAGAGGAGGTCGAAGTCGGCGAGCCGGAAACGGTTGCCCACCCCTTCCTGGGCGAGGGTGACCGCACTCGCGGCACCCACGGAGAGACCCACCACGGCCACGGTCTTCCGCGACAGGAGGTCCTGCTCCTCCGCGGTGATCTTGTACCGGTTGCGGGACTGACGGAGTTCGCGGTGCTCGGCCGGCGGCAGGACGTGGACGAGCTGCCGCGACCAGGCGTACCACGCCCATGTGCCGTACTCCGCCAAGGGCCTGCCGCCGAGGTGGTCACTGATCGCAGAGGCCAACTCGTCGGCGTCCGGTCGCCAGTCGGGGCGCCTGGCGGAGAGGAGCTCCGCCAGCTGGTCGGCGCACGTGTCGTGGACGGAGTTGACGGCACCGCTTTCGAGGAGCTCTGTCAGGGCGGAGCGTTGCTCGGGCTCGACCGGTGCGTACAGCGTCGGTCGCCATGGAGCGGTGTCGCCGGCGGTCCGGGTGAAGGTGCCGAGATGGGCTTCCAGGTTCATTGATCGCCTAACGTGCGTTGCCTATGGATGCCGAGGCGGTGGTGTGCCCGAGGCCGAGTGTCTCGGTGACGGCGCGGACCACGTCGGTGGGGATGCAGGGGGCTTCGTCCAAGGCGCGGTCCAGCAGCACCGCCGCGTTGGTCAACCGCTCCTCGCGATGGCGGATGGCCTCTGCCCGGTTGACGGAGTAGTACGCCGTGACGCCCGGGAACGGGCGGTCGTGCAGGGGGCGGTCGTGCCGGAAACGGAGACCGCACCGTTCGTATCCCTTGATGCGTTCCGTGGGGCCGCTGCCGCAGATCACGGTGGCGCCCAGTCGCTGAGCCGCCACGACGGAGGTGAAGCACAGCAGGGACGCGAGGTTGCGGCCCCTCCAGTCGTGGTCCACCCAGATGCCGCAAATCTCTGCCACCGACTCGCCGGCGGCGACTTCGGCCGCCAAGGCGTCGTTGAGATCCTGGCTCGCGAGATGGATCTCCGACGGTAGTTGACCCGTTATCTTCCGGTGGATACGTATACCGCCGACGGGCCTCTCGCCCTCGTCGCCTGCCGTCTCGTCGAAGACAGCAAGGTAACTCAACGGGTCGCGAGTGGTGCGCGCGTCCGTGCTTCCGTACTTCGTCAACGTCTCGTAGCCGGGCGCGGAGTAAGCGCGTTGCTGGGCTTCGAGGTAGGTGTCGTAGGTGGGATCGTCGAACTGTGCTTCGAGTAACCGGAGGTACATCAAGGATCCTCGTGGGTCGGTTCGGATGCGGATCACGGATGTGGCTGCGGACGGCATCGAAAAATACCGGACGCCTCATGGCCGGACAAATAGTTTCTGGTCTTCTTCGACGCGTGCGCCTCTCGCAGACATATTCCGGAGGGGGTCCGCGGCACCCTAATCGACGAATGGGGCGTCGTGGCTCCGGAGGGGTGTCCGTTTCAGAAAGATGATCCAGCTACCTGCCGCTCCATCCGAGGGGCGACTTTCAGCCCCTTGATCGTTCGCGCTGGGGTCAGGATGGGGAATCCTTCAGCCAAAAGGGCAGGGGTGAGAGGCGGAAGCGATCGATTCACGCCACCGGCGAGGGGGGTGGGATGCGAATGGTCTTGTGCGGTTCTCGGGTTTGGTGTTGCCTCGTGACGCATGGCGACCTGAACGGATTCGTCATTCGGGCAGGACGCGTCAACGGGGAGGGAGTTCTCGACGATGCACGTTAAGGCGGTGAATCGGCCACGCCCACCCGGTGTCCCGCCCCCGGGACGTCTGCACGCCGCACCGCGCCTGAGGTGTTCGCTCCGCTCAAGAAACGGCCAGGCGGTACTCCCGAACCCGCTATTCTCTCGAGTCTTTGAGATCTGGTTAGCCGGAGCAGATTCACGACCTGCCCACACGCCGCAGGAATTCGAGCAGTGGTACACCGAGGCGGGGTTCGAGCCGATGGACCGGAAATGGCCCGGGAAGTTCGACGTCATCTTGCGCGCGCGTAAGCCCGACACCGGCTGAGTCGTCCTGCGGCTGTGGGCATGTGTCGCGTTGTTCGGTGAGGGCCTGCGTCAGGCCATGCACGGATTCGCCGCCGGACTTTGTCCGGCGCCACCCATGTGTTTCAGGTATGGCCGTGGGCAAGGAGGCCTGCCGCACGCTCCCACCCCCTGACCCGGACAGGGGTGGGGGCCCGAGGTCGCCGAACTGGCCTCGCAGCAGCGTTACTTGTTGACGCAGGTGTCGCCGAAGGTAGGGCTGAGCGCACCGATCACATCGAGGGTGTTGTTGCAGACGTTGGTGGGCACGTGGACCGGCGCTTGGCCGGTACGGCCGGAGAGCAGGCCGGGGGAGTCCACGGCCGCACCCTGACTGGCGGCGTCCGCCACCGCCCCGCCGGCTCCTGCCATGACAAGGGTGCCGGCTCCCAGCAGGGTGCCTGCGGTCTTCTTCAACATCGACTGTTCTCCTTGCGTCTTGAGCGGGTCGTGAGCGACGAGCCCGGCAGGCACTCCCAGGGCACCTCTCCTACGAACCGTCCCGTCGTACGCGTGCGCTGGTCAACGTGCCATCGCGCCTGAGGTCAACCTCTCTCCCCAGCCGCTGCACGGAGGGCGGTGGCCGACCCTTCCGCTCGGCGATCTGTCGACATGTCGTCACCACGCCGCCGGTGCCACCGGCACCGGCATCGAGGACGCGGACCCCGTGGTCGGTCGGCGCACGGCGCCGGTCGACGCTCCCTCCCGCGCATGGCGAGCCACGCCAGTACCGGCGACAGCGTGACGCGGTGAAACCTGTGCCGTTGCACCAGACCGACACGGCCGTCCGCAGTGGCGGGCTCGTCTGCGTCGAGGGCTCCGGCAGGAGCGGACGGCGGGGAAGGGCATGGTGGCGACGGAACATGGGAAGTGAAGCGTGGCGAATGCGCACGGGCCCTCGATGTGACACGACACGGCCCCGTGGAGCGACAGGCTGAGTCGCCTCCCCGAACCGGAGCGGCACCTGGCCCTGCTCGACCTGGTGCGGGCGCGGCTGTCGGCCGTGACCGGCGTCACCGACCGGTCCGTGGAGATGACGTCCCCCTGGCGGCGGCTGGGCGTCTACCGGCAGGTGGCGGAGCGGCTGCGCGCCGACCCTTCCGAGGTCACGGGAGTACGGCTGCCCGTCACCGTGTTCTTCGCCCCCCCCCCGACGCCCCACGGCCTGGCGGGCCACCTGCGGTCCACACTCCTCGGACACTCCGGACAGGGCGACGACCGCCCGTCGCCGGCGGCGGCCGCCACCCCGCCCCCACGGTCCAGGAGCCGCTCGCGGTGATCGGTCTCGCGTGCCGCATGCCCGGGGGCGCCGATTCCCCGCGAGAAGCTGTGGCGGCTGGTCGCCGAGGGCAGGGACGCCATCGCAGGACTGCCCGAGGGCCGCGGCTGGGACCTGGACGCGCTGTACGACGCGGACCCCCGGTCGCCGGGCACCACCTACACCCACCACGGCGGGTTCCTCGGCGGTATCGACCCGTTCGACCCCGACTTCTTCGGGATCGGCCCCCGGGAGGCTGTGGCGCTCGACCCGCAGCAGCGGCTGATGCTCGAAACGTCCTGGGAGTCCCTGGAACGCGCGGACATCGACCCGCACGCGCTGCGCGGCAGCCGGACCGGGGTCTTCACCGGAGTCTCCCTCCAGGACTACGGACCGGCCTGGCGCGAGGCCCCACCAATGGCGCAGGGCCAGATGCTCACCGGCAACGCGCTGGGCATGGTCTCCGGCCGGATCGCCTACATCTTCGGCTTCGAGGGGCCCGCCCTCACCGTCGAGACGCAGTGCTCCGCGTCGCTGGTGGCGCTGCACCTGGCCGGACAGGCGCTCAGGGCGGGCGACTGCGACCTCGCCGGCGGTGTGACCGTGATGTCGACGCTGGGCATGCTGTCGGAGTTCCGCCGCAAGCGGGGGCTGGCACCGGACGGGCGGTGCAAGGCGTTCTCGGCCTTCGCGGATGGGACCGGGTGGGCCGAGGGGGCGGCCGTGGTGGTGCTGGAGCGATTCGGTGAAGCGCGACGGCAAGGACACCGGGCCTGGCGGTGGTACGCGGCACCGCCGTGAACCAGGACGGCGGGAGCAACGGGCTGACCGCGCCCAGCGGACCCGCGCAGGAACGCCTGATCCGCGCACTGGCCAACGCGGGACTGCGGGCGGCCGACGTCGACGCGGTCGAGGCGCACGGCACCGGGACCACGCTGGGCGACCCGATCGAGGCGCGGGCGATCATCGCCGCCTACGGCAGGGACCGGCCCGCCGGCCGGCCGCTCCACCTCGGCTCGCTGAAGTCGAACATCGGACACGCTCAGGCCGCCGCCGGCGCCGCCGGGGTAGTCAAGATGATCATGGCCATGCGTCACGGGGTACTGCCGCGCACTCTCCACGTATCCGAGCCGTCACCGCATGTCGACTGCTCGGCCGGGCAGGTGCGGCTGCTGCGGGAGCCGGTGCCTTGGCCGCCGCACGCGGACCGCCCGCGCCGGGCAGCGGTGTCGGCGTTCGGGGTGAGCGGCACCAACGCCCACGCCATCATCGAGGAGGCGCCCGACGCACAGGGCGGGGGATAGGGACCGGTGGCCGGTGCGGGCCGCGACTCCACCGCCATCGTGGTCACGGACGCCG
The DNA here is from genome assembly GCF_055581265.1 of Streptomyces sp. NPDC031466. Lineage (NCBI taxonomy): Bacteria > Bacillati > Actinomycetota > Actinomycetes > Kitasatosporales > Streptomycetaceae > Streptomyces > Streptomyces sp. NPDC031466. Next base: position 615,420 of record NZ_JBVIJT010000001.1, on the reverse strand, counting down.
CGGTCCCCGTCGTACTGTCCGGCCGCACGGCGGCGGCCCTACGCGAACAGGCGGGCCGGCTCGCCGCGCACCTGACCACCCGCCCGGAACTGACGCCCCTGCACACCGGGTTCCCCCTCGCGGGCCGCACCCGGTTCGAGCACCGTGCAGTCGCCACCGCACGCGACCGGGCGGAACTGCTGGGCGCCGTGGAGGCACTGGCTCAGGAGCGGTCGGCGCCCGGAGTGGTCACCGGCGGCGTACGGTCCGGTATGGAAGGCCTGTCGACCGCCGCGCTCTTCACCGGCCAGGGCAGCCAGCCCAACGGGATGGGACGGCGGCTGTACGCCGTCCCATCCCGCATTCGCGCGCGCCCTGGACGAGGTGTGCCTGCACATGGCGCCCCACCTCGAACGGCCCCTGCGGGAGGTGATGTTCGCGCCCGAGCACTCGGCCGACGCGGAACTGCTGCACCGGACCCAGTACGCCCAACCCGCACTGTTCGCGTTCCAGACCGCCCTGTACCGACTCGTGGAACGCGTGCCTCCCTCACCCCGGGCGAAACATTCCTTGCCAGAAGAACTGAGCGATCACATTCGTTCGAGATGCGGCTTCTAGGGATCTTGTGCTGTCCGCTCTCAACTCCTAGCATCCATGACGTTCGAAGGTTCGACGCGCGTTCGCAGTATCGAACATGAGCCGGGCGAAGCGGCTTTCGCATGGTGTACATGCCGGGCATGACAGCACCCACCCACACGCCGAATGCCGGACTTGGAAGGGTGCACCTGGCATGAGTGCGGAAAGCCCCGATCGCCTCCTGGAGCTTCGTGTGACGTCACCCGCACAATGCCCACGCCCACGCCCACGCCCACGCCTGTGCCGCGCGGGCGTGCTCCTCCTGTCAGGCTCGGCGCCGCCGGCCCGTCGTCCAGCTCGTAGGCGGCGCCTGGGACACGCCGTATCCCAGCCCCGTCCTGCCGCCCCCACCCCGCCAGGTCACCCCACTGACCGGCGTCGGCACCTTCGACGGAACGACCGTGTGGGATTCAGGGACCCACCTCCACCGCGACCATCCAGCTGGACTACGCGACGATGCGCGACGGCGACCGGGCCACCGGGCCGGACTCACCCTGCCGCGCGCCCTCTCCGCGTAGATCGGCATCGAACGAGACGGCGGCACAACCCGGTAGCGATGGTCAACGGCCTGACCAGGGACAGCAATTGGAACATCATCGGCACCGGCACCGAAGTCGCGAGCGCCAGCGTCATGGGCGGCCGCATCTGGCTGCGCGCGGCCGCCGACATCCGCCCCGGCGCCTCCCGTCCGGGAACCTTCCCTACAGCACCGACGGCACCAACTTCACCCGCCTGGGGCCCGCGCTCACCATGGGCGACACCTGGCAGTTCTTCATGGGCTGCCGCTTCGCCCTTACCCACTACGCCACGCAGACACTCGGCGGCTCCGTCCGCATCGCACGGTTCGCGCTGACCACACCCCGAGCGCGGCAATGTCCCTCTCCCCGCATCTGACCGGCTGCTCAGTCCCCGAGTCGCAGCACCAGGAAGGGCCACACCATGTCCAGTACCGACGTCCACAGGCCAATGGCTCCCCCGACCGCAGTGAGATCACCCGCCACCGGTACGAGACTCGCCCGGGCAACCTGGGCGCTGATCCTCATGGTGGCGTTCGCCGTCCTTCCTGCCGCGGTGCATCCCACGGCGGCCAGGGCCGACAACCCGATCGTGCAGCACGTCTACACCGCCGACCCGTCCCCGCTGGTGCACAACGGACGGGTCTACCTCTACACCGGGCACGACGAGGACGGCTCCACCAACTCCTTCGTGATGAAGGACTGGCGGGTGTGGTCCTCCGCCGACATGGTCAACTGGACCGACCACGGCACACCGCTCAGTCTGAACACCTTCAGCTGGGCGGGCGCCAACGCGTGGGCGGGCCAGGCCGTCGAACGGGGCGGCAAGTTCTACTGGTACGTGCCGGTGACGGTCCGGGCGACCGGCGCATTCGCCATCGGCGTGGCGGTGGCGGACAGCCCCACCGGACCGTTCCGGGACGCCCTCGGCCACCCGCTGCTGGAGAACACCGAGTTCGACCCGACCGTCTTCATCGACGACGACGGTCAGGCCTACCTCTACTGGGGCAACCCCAACCTGTGGTACGTCAAGCTGAACGCCGACATGATCTCCTACTCGGGCAGCCCCACCAAGATCCCGCTCACCACCTCAGGATTCGGCACCCGCACCGACAACCCCGACCGTCCCACGCTGTACGAAGAAGGGCCGTGGGCCTACAAGCGGAACGGTCTGTACTACCTGGTGTACGCGGCCAAGTGCTGCCAGGAATTCATCGCCTACTCCACGGCACCCAGCCCGACCGGACCCTGGACCTACCGTGGAACAGTCATGCCCGCCCAGGGCGACAGCTTCACCAACCACCCGGGCATCGTGGACTTCAAGGGCAGTTCGTACTTCTTCTACCACAACGGCGCCCTCCCGGGCGGAGGCGGCTTCACCCGCTCGGTAGCCGTGGAGAAGTTCTCCTACAACGCCGACGGCACCATTCCGACGATCAACATGACGAGCACGGGTGCCCCGCAGGCCGGCCCACTCGATCCGTACGTCCGCCAGGAGGCCGAGACGATCGCCTGGGGTTCCGGGATCGAGACCGAATGGACCAGTGACGGCGGAATGAACGTCGGCTGGATCGAGAACGGCGACTACACCAAGGTCAAGGGAGTGGCTTTCGGGGCGGGCGCCTCCTCCTTCGCCGCACGCGTCGCCTCGGCCACCAGCGGCGGCACCCTCGAAGTGCGCCTGGACAGTCCGAGCGGGTCGATCGTGGGCCGGTGCGGTGTGCCGAACACCGGTGGCTGGCAGTCCTGGACCACGGTGACCTGCCCAGTCAGCGGCGTGACGGGAACCCATGACCTCTACCTGACGTTCAGCGGCGGCAGCGGCTACTTGTTCAATGTCAACTGGTGGCAGTTCACCCGCGCCGCGTAACCGCACCGCGTTGCCTTGCTCCCCCGTCCGTTGCCGTGCCGCTACGTGACACAGCAACGGACGGGAGTCCGTCACTTCCTGCTTCGTCGCGCTGTGCCGGGACGCGTTCTGGTCCGACCTGCGCTCCGCAGGCTGCAACCGCCAGTCCGGCGGCCGTTCTCACGTTCTTCGCGGCGTAGTGGTCCCGGTCGCGGACCGCATTGCAGGCGGCACAGTCTTGCCCAGGCTCAGCGAAGCTGCCTCAAGAACGCGTCCAGCCCATGCCACCGGGTACTGCTGCCGCTCGGCCAGAGATGGACCCCACTGGCAGAGGTCGTTCACTGCGCCGCTGTTCTTCCCCGATCACGACAATGCTGAAGGAACGGTCCCGCTGACGTTCCCGGGTGCGCCGGTAACGGTAGAACCGGTCGGTGAGGTTGGTGAGTTCGCCCGCCCCGGCCGGGTGGGCGTAGGGCTACCCTGCCTCTGGCGGGTCCGGTGACGCCAAGGGGGGAGGCGGCATGCCCGAGTGGGCTCTCGCGATACTGATTCCGGTCGGTCTGCTGGCCGTGGGCCTGGGGACGTTCTTGGTCTGGGCCCGCCTGGGGACGAAGGAACCGTTGAAACACGACAACCGGATGCCGGAGACCCATTTTCGACAGGGTGATGGTGGCGGCAGCAGCTGACCGGCGGCGCCCAGTTCGGCATGATCGGCCTCTGCAGGACTGAAGCCGAGGGTCGGGAACATATGTCGCGGCCAGGCCGCCGCAGGTGGCCTGCGGTCACGCGCTCAGACTGGGGCAGGAAAAACGTCCAGCAGCCCGGCCAGGCGCGCGACGGTGTCGGCCTACCCGTCGGCGTGCACCGTGGTGATTGCCAGCGCGGCGGCCGATGGCAGGTTCGCAGGGTTGTCGTCGGCGATCACGGGTGGCTTCCTGCGTGGTCTCGTCGTCTCGGGTTCACGCCCTGCCCTACCGCCGAGCCCGAGGAGCGCGCAGCCCGTCGTCCCTGGATGTCAGCTCGGTAGGGTGTAGCTCTCTTCCGGGGACGGCCCTGATGGTTTGAGCTGGGAGATCGTGGTTGTGGGTGATGGCGACGTGGTCGGGTCTCTACCGTGTGGGTGGGGGAGGCGACGCTGATGGGGGCGTTGATCGGGGAGTTGGAGGCGCGGGAGGCGGCGGCCGGGCCCGGGTGCGGTCGCCGCTGTCCTCGACGAGAGACGGAACCGCCGGGGCCGCACCGTGCCGTGGGCCGAGCGGGGCGGGCCGCCCACCGACTAGCATCGCCGAGTTCGTGCCACCCACCGGTCCGGGCAGCGCGGCACGGCGTACAGGGGAGCTGACACGGCATGAGAACGAAGAGCGCAGCGGCGTGGGCGGTAGCGGTGCTGATGCTCGGCGCACCCGTCGGCGGCTGCGCCGAGCAATCGGACAGGGGACCGTCCGGCAGCAGCGCGAAGCACACGAAGTCCCACCGCGAACCCGAGGACAAGCCTGATTCACGGGTCGTCGAGGACGACGACGACCACACCGTCCTCGAACTGTCCGACGGCCGGCAGGTGTCCCTGCGCTTCACTCGCCGCGGCCTGGAGGCACAGCATCGCCACGCCTCTGACGATGCCTGGTCCGCCCGGAAGACGGTCTATGAGACCGGCACCAAACCGTGCCACGGCATCAGGGCGAAGGCGTACCGGGACACCGTGTGGCTCGCGGCCGGCTTCGGCGCGTATTGCAGGGACGGCGAAGAACCGCAAGAGGTGATCGCGGCCGTTGCCACCGGGGACCTCTCCTCCTGGACCACCGACCCGACCAAAAACTACCTCGTCTGGCCGAAGGCCCGCATTCGCGACGGTGGCGCCCGAGTGGACTTCGTCGATCGCAGCATGCTGCAGACCACCACGCTGACCTGGCGCAAAGGCTCCGGATTCGCCAAGGTGGCCACGGAGTACAAGCCCATCCACCCCTGGTTCGTGGGCCGGTGGCGAGCCACGGACGGCAGCCAGCAGCTGACCTTCCACCAGGTCGGGCCGGGCAGACGCGCACGCGTGGTCATCGAGTCCCGCACCGGCCCGCGATGCAAGGGCAGCGCCACTGTCACCGGCATCGACCAGCACGACCTGTCCCTGAGCAACTTCAAGCTCGACCAGGGCACCAGGACCGTCAACTGCCCGCCGGAGGAGCTCAAGTACGACTTCGACGTGAAGTCCTCGGGCGGCCCGCTGCGCCTACGCACGATCGGCAACCACCCGAAGACCGTCCTTACCTATGAGCGGGCGGGCTGACGTACGACTGCGCATGAGGGGCGGGTCGTCCTGGTCGACGGCGCCCGCCACCCACTCGGCCTGATCCGCGTCGAAGCCGACCGGCGCGGGATCACCGTGCAGGTCCTGCTCGACATCGTGCACGTCAGCGAGTACGTCCGGGCTGCCGCGCACAGCTTCCATCGGCCCGGCACCCCGGCAGCCGAAGCCTGGGTCGTCGGGCACCTGACCACGATTCTCCACGGCCGGGCCAGCCTCGCCGCCGCGGAGATTACCGCGCAGCCAGAGCGGGCCAGCCCGCGCGGAGCGAAACGCGAAGCCGCAGACACCTGCGTCCACTACATGGCCGGCCACCTTGACCAACTGTGCTATGACACCGCGTTGGCCGAAGGCTGGCCGATCGCCACCGGCCCGATCGAGGGCGCATGCAGGCATCTCATCGGCGACCGTCCGGAGATCACCGGGGCGAGGTGGGAGCTGAGCGGCACCGAGGCCGTCCTCGAACTCCGGGCGGTGAAGGACAACGGTGACCTTGACGCCTACTTCGCCTCCATCTCGCCTGCGAGCACGAACGGCTCTATTGCACCTCTGACCAGCACGACTACGACCTCACGGTCTGAACCGCAGGCGTCCCCCGGGGAGAGCTGCACCCAGCTCGGCATCGTCAGACGTGTGGGGCAGGATGGCGCCATGGCATGGAAGATCTCGCCCCCGTCGGAGTCCTGGCGCCTGATCGACGCCTGGCTGGAGACGCATGTGGCCGCCGATTTCACGCTCCTCAATCCACCAGCGACATCGGACGAGATCCGACATGCGGAACGGATCCTCGGCGCCCAGATGCCCGGTGATCTCGCTGAGTCTCTGCAATGCCACAACGGTGCGAGCACCTGGACGTCCATCCTGCCGGAGCAGTCCCCGCTTGCAGTGGGCGGCATCGTGGAACATTGGCAGACCTGCATGACCGTCGCGGCGGAGAACGAGGGCTTGACCGCTCACCCCTGGGAAGACGAGCCTTGGTGGCACCCGCTCTGGATTCCCTGGGCCGAGAGTGCCGATGGCGGGACGCAGGTGATCGACCTGCGGCCTGGCCCAGGGACCCGGCGTCTCGGCTGGGCAGGCCACAGCGGTGGGGGCGACTTCACCGATTCCTGGCCTGACCTTGCGAGTCTTCTCCACGCAGTCGCGCAGGCACTGCACGCAGGCGGAGACGTCCGCGAACTGCACCCCTACCTCACCACGCGAGGCGGAATATGGTGGGACGAAGCGGGGTGTTTGGAACTGAACGGTCACCCGTTGAGGGCCGCCCCAGTCGGGCTGTCCTAGCCAGTAGATTCCAGGCGAACCATCGGAGCGTTCCTGCGTCTCACGAACATTCCCAAGGCGCCTGAACCGCCAGCACTCTCAGGATGCATCGACAACCGTCCGTCTCGGGAGAGTTGCCGTACCCGGCGATCCGGCTGGGGCGGGCTCAGCGCTGCTCGGGCGCCGTGTTCGTCCCGCGCTGCCCGCACTGGGGGCAGCGCTCGCGACCGTCCCAAGCCGACCAGCCGAAGTCTTTCGGGGCGAGGGAATGGCCCTCCAGCTCGTCGCGGACGGCCGCACGGCAAGCCCGTACGGCGTCCAGGTAGGGGTGGTAGATGTCGTGGAACGCGGGGGTCGAGATGCCGACGCCCGTGTTGCCCTCCGCGGCGGCGACGATGAAGCCGTGTGAGGGGGAGGCGAGGTGGGGGCCAGCAGGGGGGCGTACCGGTCGAGTCCGGAGCGGGCTCCGTCGTTCCACGGGATGCCGGGTGCGTGGTGCAGCCCCATGTCCGCTTGTCGTCAGCAGGCGGCGGAGAGATGGTCGAGGAGCACGGGCGCGGCGGTGCTGTCGACGACGTCCTCGATGGTGGTGCCGGGGGCGGTCTCCACCAGCGCCAGGCCGTTCTCCGTCACGTCGAGGACACCGAGGTCGGTGATGACGCGGTGCACGCACCGCGCGCCGGTGAGGGGGAGTTCGCACTCCTCGAGGATTTTCGGGCTGCCGTCCTTGGCCGTGTGGTCCATGAGGACGATGACGCGGCGGGCGCCGTGGACCAGATCCATCGCGCCGCCCATGCCCTTGACCATCTTCCCGGGGATCATCCAGTTGGCGAGGTCGCCCTGGTGCGAGACCTGCATCGCGCCGAGGACGGCCGTGTCGATGTGGCCGCCGCGGATCATGCCGAAGGACAGGGCCGAGTCGAAGAAGGCGGCCCCGGGAAGAACGGTGACGGTTTCCTTGCCGGCGTTGATCAGATCGGGGTCGACCTGGTCCTCGTGCGGATAGGGGCCGGTGCCCAGGATGCCGTTCTCGGAGTGCAGGACGACGTGCACGCCGGGCGGGAGGTGGCCGGGGATCAGAGTGGGCAGGCCGATGCCGAGATTGACGTAGGAATTGTCGGTGAGTTCGGCGGCGGCGCGGGCCGCCATCTGCTCGTGGGTCCAGGTCATCGGGAACGCACCGTCCTTTTCTCGATCGACTTGTCGGCCGCCTGAGCGGGGGTGAGCTGTACGACGCGTTGGACGAAGATGCCGGGCACGTGGATGTGGTCGGCGGCCAGTTCGCCGGGTTCGACCAGCTCTTCGACCTCGGCGATCGTGACCCGGCCGGCCATGGCCGCGAGCGCGTTGAAGTTGGCGGCGGCCCGGTGGAAGACGAGGTTGCCGTGGTGGTCGCCCCGCCGGGCCCGGACGAGGGCGTAGTCGGTGGTGATGGCGTGCTCCAGAACGTGCGTGCGCCCGTCGAAGTCCCGGGTTTCCTTGGGCGGAGAGGCCAGGGCGATCGTCCCGTCGGGCGCGTGACGCCAGGGCAGCCCGCCGGTGGCGACTTGCGTGCCCACCCCTGCCGGGGTGTAGAAGGCCGGGATCCCCGTGCCGCCGGACCGCAGCCGCTCGGCCAGGGTTCCCTGGGGCACCAGTTCCACCTCCAGTTCCCCGCTCAGGTACTGGCGGGCGAACTCCTTGTTCTCACCGACGTAGGAGCCGGTGACCCTGGATATGCGGCGTGAGCCCAACAGGATCCCCAGGCCGCGTCCGTCCACGCCGCAGTTGTTGGAGACGACTTCGAGGTCGTCGGCGCCCTGATCGTGGAGCGCTCGGATGAGGGTGTCGGGTACGCCGCTGAGGCCGAACCCGCCGACTGCCAGAGTCGCTCCGGCAGGGATGTCGGCCACTGCTCGCGTGGCCGAAGCCATCGTCTTGTCCATGGAAGTGAAGAGGCCCTTCGTGTGCGGTGCGCCGCGGCCCGGCTGCGGAAACGTTCGCCGCTCGGGTCCACCGGGGAGGGCGCGAAAGCCAGGGTCGGTGCGACAGGCGGGGCGGGGCCGGCCGGGCCGGGCGGGGCGAAGCGCGGCGCCCGGCCCGGCCGGTGGACACTCTCGCCCCCACTGGTGGGGGTCAGGCGCCTTCGTGTGCGGTGATGAAGGAACGCATCTTCGCCAGCGCCGCGGCGTTGGAGATGATCATGAAGTGGCTGGGTGCCGTCGGCCCGCTCATGAGGTAGTTCTCGTCCGCGCCGGCCAACATCGCGGTGTCGGTCGGTGCGGCGTTGTAGTCCGCGGTCGACCTGATCGTGAGGTAGTCGATCTTGTCGTTGAAGGGGACCTCCGAGGGGCTGTTCAACGCCTTGAGGAAGGGGGTGTTCGCGGAGGCGAACTGCTGGCAGGACACGTACCACTGGCAGCCGTTGTTGGTGGTGCCGTGCTGCGGTCCCGCGAAGCCTATGTACTGGGAGACCTTGTCGGCGCCGTCGAGGTTCTTGATGTAGTACCGGGAGGCCAGCGTGGAGGCGGACCAGGTGGCGAGGACGACCTTGTCGGCCCCGGTCCGGTCGCGGACCAGGTCGACCTCGGCCGAGAGCTGCTGGGCGGCCTTGGCCAGGTCCTGCGTCATGGAGCTGCTGTCGGTCCAGGTGAACAGCCTGTCCGCGGGCCAGCCGTTGGCCTGCAGGTTGGACTTCATGGTGTTCATGTTGGACGTGCTGCCGGTCATGCCCGGGATCATTATCACGGGGTCGTGTCCGGCGGCGGCGGGCGCCGGCTGAGGGGCCGCACTGGAGGTCTGGGACGCCAGGCCCAGAAGGCCCGTGGTCAGCAGGGCCGCGAGGGAGGCGCTGAGCAGCCGCCGTGAACGGAGCGGTCGCCGGTCGTCCGCGTGCGTCGATGCCGTCCAGCGGGGCGTCGGGGATGCAAACAGCATGGGGGGACTCCTTGCCCGTCGTGCGGTGGTCATCGAGTGCTGACGGTGCGGCTCGCACTCGATGGACGCCGACAGGGATGGTGGGGTGGTGTGACACCGAGCACGCTAGAACCGCCCGCCCCAGCGGTCAGATGGTCACGGCGCACCTCTTTCGCCCCCATCGGTGTCCGCTCCAGCCATTACGTCTCGGCCGCACGAGCGGGTCACGCGAGACCGCCAAAAGCCGCGGTCGGCCGGGTAATTGGGCTGCGCGGGCGCGTGAGCGCGCCGAGTGTGCGGTGTGCACACCCCCAGTGCTCCACGTGTGTGTACGGCACCTCTCGTGGTGCCTGGCGGGGGCGGCATACCGTCATGGCGATGCGGCGGGGCTGCCATCGACCGAGCCGCGCGGACCAGGTCCGCGGCTTCAGCCTTCGCCTGCCGTGTGCCTCGCCGGACATCTCCGGTTCTCGAAGCCGCGAGGGCACACGTCACCGCACACACCCGGCCAGCCATCGGAGGACAGGCAATGACCCGGTTCGGAATCATCGGCGGTGGGCTCATGGGGCACGGGATCGCCGTTGCGCTGGCTCAGGCGGCGCACCGTGTCGTGGTGCACGACGCGGACCCCGCGACCCTGGCCTCGCTCGACGAGCGCATCGTGCGCGCCCTGCGACGCTGCGGCACGGCGCCGGGTGATGTCGGGATGCTGACGGCACGCGTCACCGCGGCCAAAACCCTGGCGGACCTGGTGCCATGCGTGGATGTGGTGATCGAGGCCGTCCCCGAGCGTCTCGACGTCAAGCATCAGGTCCTGGCGGCGCTGGAGGCGAAGGTGCCGGCCGTGACGCCGGTGTGGTCCACCACCTCGGTGCTCTCGCTCACCCAGGTGGCCAAGGGCATGCGGTACCCGCAGCGGTTGGTGGGGGTGCACTGGTGGAATCCGCCCTACGTCGTCCCGCTGGTCGAGGTCGCCCCCGGCGCGGAGACGGACCACCGGTTCGTGCGGGAAGCCTGCGACATGCTGGAGGGGATGGGCAAGACGACGGTGCGCCTGCACCGGGACGTGCCGGGGTTCATCGGCAACCGCCTCCAGTTCGCCCTGGTCCGGGAGGCGCTGCATCTGTTGGAGCAGGGAGTCTGCGACCCGGGGACGATCGACACGGTCATGCGGGCGAGCCTGGGCCTGCGCTGGTCCGCCGTGGGTCCCATGGAGAACGCGGACTTCATCGGCCTGGACCTGACCAGGGACATCCTCGGCAGCCTGGCACCCCACCTGTCCGCGGCGGTCACGTTCCCCACGCTCGACGAATCCCTCGACGCCGGACATCGGGGCCGCACCTCCGGCCGCGGACTGCTGGCCTGGCCGGCCGGGCGGGGAGAAGAAGTGGCGGAGCGCCTGGACAACGGCATCCGCCGCAACCTCCTCGGACCGTGAACGCCCGGGCCGACGGCAGGGGACCGGGCAAGGCGACGGTAGCGGCAGGACACCGGGGGAGGGCGACGGTGACGGCAGAGCGGAAGGCAACCCACTCAGTTCACTGCGGTATCCGGGCGGGCGGCGCCATACTTGCCGGGCGCCGGGAGGACGGCTCGACGGGGAGGATCGATGGCACACGGGTACGGACCGTCTTTCCTGCAACTGCTGGCCGATGACGCCGACATCGAGGCCTTCGACGAGGCCCTGGTACTGGCCCGCGCCGCAGGAGAGCCGGCCGGCCGGCTGGACACGCTGGAGGAGGAGCGGGCGATCGCGCTGCGCCTGCGGGAAAGGCTGCTGCGCCACCGCCGCAACGAGGCAGAGCTCCAGCTGCTCAACGACACGGCGAACGACCTGGCCTCCCTGCGGGACCTGGACACCATCCTGCAGGCGATCGCCGACCGCGCACGACGGCTGCTGGACTGCGATCTCGCCTACATAAGCCTCAGCGACCGCGGCCGCGGCGACAGCTACATCAAAGCCGCCGCCGGCAACATCTCCGGACTGCTGCGCGAACTGCGGCTGCCCATCGGGACCGGCGTCGGGGGAATCGTCGCGCGGACCGGCGAACCCTACGCCGTCGCCGCCTACCTCAGCGATGACTCCTTCGCCCACACCACCGAGATCGACACCACCGTGGCCGCCGAGCGGATCGAGTCCCTGCTCGGTGTGCCGGTCAAGCTCAACCAGGAGGTGATCGGAGTCCTGTTGGCCGCACACCGCAGCCGGCAGGACTTCAGCAGCCGGGACATCAGCGTGCTGATGATGCTCGGCTCGCACGCCGCGGTGGCCATCGAGAACAGTCGCCTGCTGAGCGCCGCCCGACAGGCGGTGGCGGAGCTGCGGGTCGCCAACGACACGATCAGCTCCCACATGGCGGACCTGGAACGCACCGCGGAGGTCCATGAACGCCTCACCCGCCTGGTCATCCAGGGCAACGGCGTCGACGAAGTCGTACAGGCCACCGCGACCGCGGTCTCCGGCACGGTCGTCGTCCTCGACGAGGAGGGCAACACCGTCGCCCGGTCCCGCGGCCACGACACGGTCCCGGCCGACGAACTCGGCCGGCTCAGCGCGGACGCCTGGCAGGCCGGCCACACCGTGGTCCGCACGACGCGGTGCGCCGTCCCCCTGATCACCGAGTCCGAGCCCCTCGGCACGATCGTCCTGAGCGCTCCCGCGCAGATCGACGCCACCGACCGGCACATCCTGGAAAGGGCCGCACTGGTGGCCTCCCTCGTACTCGTCACCCGCAGGCGCATGGCGGAGGCCGAAGCCCGCGTACGCGGCGAACTGCTGGGCGACCTGCTGGCCGCGCACGACAAGGACCACGACCTCCTGCGGCACCGGGCCGCCCTGCTCGACGTCGACCTCGCCACCTGCCGCACCGTGGTGGTGGCCCGGGTCGACGACGAACCACGCGAGCGGGTGCACGCCGCCACCGCGGCCATCGCCCGGCGCTCCCACGGCCTGGCGACCTTCCAGCGCAACACGCTGGTCCTGCTGCTGCCGGGAGACGACCCCCAAGCCGTGGCGCGCCGCGCCGTCGACGAACTGGCGCGGACCTCACGCCACCCCGTCACCGCCGGCACCGCGCGAGCCGCGGACATCACCCATATCGCCGCCGCCTTCCGCGAGGCGGACAACTGCCTGCGCGCCCTGGTCGCCCTGGGCAGGACCGGCGAGGTCGCCGACGCCCGCGGACTCGGCTTCGTCGGAGCCCTGTTCAGCGGCGAGCCGACCACCGCCTCCTTCATCGAATCCGTCATCGGCCCGGTCCTCGCCTACGACCGCACCCACCACTCCGACCTGGTCCACACCCTCGACACGTACTGCCGCACCGGCCGGCACGCCCGCAACACCGCACATCTGCTGCACCTGCACGTGAACACCGTCACCCAGCGCCTGAGCCGGATCAGCCGACTCCTCGGCACCACCTGGCGCGACCCCGAACGGCTCCTGGAGATCCAGGTCGCCCTGCGGCTGCTGAGAGTCAGCAAGCCCTAGCACGACCCTCGCGCCCAGCACATCCGCGGGCAGTTCGATGTGTGCGTCCGGCCCATACCGTCCCCGGCGACCCCCTCCGTAGCCTTTGCGCCTCCCGACACGAGGCACACGCAACGGAGACGCCATGAAGAGAACCCTCGCCGCGGCCGGACTCGCCTGCACCCTGCTCAGCGGCACGCTCCAGGTCCCGGCACACGCCGACCAGGGACCGGCCGACTGCGGTGACTTGCGCGGCCTGCGCATACCCGCCGCACACATCGGGCTGCGCACCACGGGCGGTGAGGTGAGCGCGGCGAACACCATCGAGCCGGCCGGCAGCGGTACTTCGGCGACCGGCACGTACTGCCGTGTCGACGCCGTGGTCCACCCCGTGGACCCTCGGGCTCCCGACATCACCCTGCGCGTCGCCCTGCCTCGGCAGTGGAACCGGAAGACGATGATGTTCGGCGGCGGAGGCTACGACGGCACCATCCCGGATGTCACGGGCAACGTCCCCTTCGGCCCGACCCGCCAGCCGCGCCCACTCAGCCGCGGCTACGCCACCTACGCCGGCGACTCCGGCCACCAGGCGGCGCCGGACTTCCAACCCACCCGTTCCCTCGACGGCTCTTTCGGCCTCAACGACGAAGCCGTCCGCAACTTCGCCGGCGACGCACTGAAGAAGACCCACGACGCCGCGCACTTCATCATCCGCACGCACTACCAGGGCGCCGACCCCGCCCACAACTACTTCGCCGGCGGCTCCAGCGGCGGACGCGAAGCGCTCGCCGTCGCCCAGCGCTGGCCCGCCGACTTCGACGGCGTCATCGCCGCCTACCCCGCCTGGAACGCCGCCGGCCTCAACCTCTTCTTCGGCCACGAAGCCCACATCCTCTCCCGCCCCGGAGCCTTCCTCGACCCGGCCGAACAGGATCTGCTGTACCGCGCAGTCATCCGGTCCTGCGACGGTGGGGATGGCCTGCGCGACGGCGTCATATCCGACGAGGCGGGCTGCCGCTTCCGGCCCCGCACCCTGCGCTGCCCGGACGGCAAGGACAGTGCGGACACCTGCCTCTCGGACGAGCAGATCCGCGCCGCACAGGCCCTCTCCTCGCCGCTGCGGTGGAAGTACCGCCTGGCCAGCGGCGAAACCGGCTATCCGGGGTTCCCCTTCCTGTCCGGCGCCGACATGAGCACCCCGCTGCTGGGCATGGGGGTTCGCGCCCCCGGCCATCCGATGCCGAAGGACAGCGGCTACGGCGTCCAGTTCTGGGACCAGTGGGTGAAGTACTTCGTCACCCGGGACCCGGCACACGACTCGCTGGCCGTGGACCCCCGCCGCCCCGGCAGCTGGCAGCAGCGCATCAGCCGTCTCTCCGCCCTGCAGGACGTCAACAACCCCGACGTGCGCCGCTTTTCCAAGGCAGGCGGAAAGCTCCTCATCCTGCACGGCACCGCCGACGAGCTGGTCAGCCACCGCTCCACCGTCGAATACTTCCGGCGCGTCCAGCGACTCATGGGCCCACGCGCCACGCGCGACTTCGCCCGGCTCTACCTCATCCCCGGCGCCAACCACGTCAACGTCGACGCGGCCTTCGCGGCAAGTTACGACTCGCTGAGCGCCTTGGAGGGCTGGGCGGAAGAGGACAAGGCACCCGAGCGGCCCGTCGTCACCGACGCCGGCCCCGCGGGCAACGGCCGCACCCGGCCGTTGTGCGCCTACCCCTCCTGGCCGACATACCTCGGCCACGGCGACCCCGCCTCCGCCCACAGCTTCGCCTGCCACAGCACACGGCCACGAACCTGACCCGCCCCGGCCGGCCGGGGCGGTATGGCCGCGCGGAGGACGTCCGCGCGGGATCAGTGTCCGCTCCTCCTGTCGTTTCTGACCTACGCGGTCGGCTTCGCGGCCCGCCCCCTCGGCGCCCTCGTCTTCGGACACTACGGCGATCGGCCGGGACGCAAGAAACTTCTCGTCCACAGCCTGCTGATGATGGGCGGCGCGATCTTCCTGATCGGCCTGCTCCCCACCCACGCCACCATCGGCTCGGCCGCCCCCGTCCTGCTCACCGTGCTGCGCCTGGTCCAGGGCTTCGCGCTGGGCGGCGAGTGGGGCGGCGCGGTCCTGCTGGTGGTGGAGCACGGAGACGCCGAACGGCGCGGCTTCTGGGCCTCATGGCCGCAGACCGGGGCGCCGGCCGGGCAGTTGCTGGCCACGGGCGTGCTCGCCACACTGACGGCGACACTGCCGGAAGCGGCGTCAACTCATGGGGCTGGCGCGTGCCGTTCCTGCTCTCCGGCGTGCTGGCTCGTCGGACTGTGGATCCGGCTCTCCGTCGAAGAATCACCCGTGTTCAAGGCCGCCCTCGCGGCAGCCGAACTCCGCGAGAGCGGACAAGCCGCCGTCGAGAAGCCGCCCGTACTCGCCGTCCCGCGCGACCACTGGCGCGACCGGCAGTCCTTCGGGGCCATCGTCACGGCCGTCACCGTGGCCCTGCTCTGCCACGGCGCGACGTACGCCCCACAGGCGGCCTTCTTCTCCGACTCATGATGATCAGTCAGTGGGGCTGCTCCTCCTGGGCGAGGGCGGTGAGCAGGGCGCGGATCGGGTCGTTCTCGGGGTCGGTTCCGTGGGCCTCGGCACCCTCGGAGGCGGCGGCCTCGGCACTGCGGGGGAACAGGGCCTCCTCGTATGCGGTGAGCGCGGCCTCGATGTCGTCGGGCCGCGCGGCCAGGGCCTTGCCGAGTTCGGCGCCGTCGAGCATGGCCAGGTTGGCGCCCTCGCCGTTCGGGGCCGAGAGGTGGGCGGCGTCGCCGAGCAGGGTCACCCCGGGCACCCGTTCCCACCGGTGCCCGGCCGGCAGGGCGTAGAGGGCACGCAGGACCGGCGCGGTGTCGCATTCGGTGATCAGCGCGGTCAGCTCCGGTGCCCAGCCGTCGAACTCCTTCGCGACCCGCGCTGTGGCCGCGGCGGCATCGGCGAAGTCGATGGCGTCGAACCACTCCCGCGGTTCGGACAGCCCCGCGTAGGCGTGCAGCGTGCCGCCCTTCTCCCGGTGCGCGAAGAGTTCCCGGCCCGGCGTGTGCACGATCATCGACCCGCCTCCGACCGCTTTCGCGGCGGCCGGGTGGCGGGTGTCGGCGTCGTACAGGTAGGTCTCGACGACCGACTTGCCGGTGTACTCGGGTGCGGCGGTGGAGAGCAGCGGGCGGACCCGGGACCACGCGCCGTCCGCGCCGATCAGCAGGCCGGTGACGACGCTGCTGCCGTCGGTGAACGTCACTTCGTGACGGCCGTCGCCGACGGTACGGGCACCGCTGACCTTGTGCCCCCACCGGACGGTGCCGGCCGGGAGTGAGTCGAGCAGGATCTGTCGCAACTCGCCCCGTTGTACCTCGGGGCGTCCCCCTGTGCCGTCGTCGGCCTTGTCGAACAGGACGCTCCCGTCCGGGGCGAGGGCCCGCAGTGCCTGGCGGCCGTCCAGGACGATGTCACGGAACTCGTCCGTCAAGTTGGCTGCTTCCAGAGCCAGTTGCCCGTTGTAGTCGTGGATGTCGAGCATCCCGCCCTGTGAGCGGGCGGCCGCGGAGGGCTCCGCCTCGTGGACGGTGGCCGGTATTCCGTGGACGTGCAGGACGCGGGCGAGTGTGAGGCCGCCGAGTCCGGCGCCGATGATCGTGATGTAAGGGGTCATGGGGTTTCCTTCCTGGTCCCGGACCGGCGCGCGGGCACCCGGCCGGTCCTGCCGGTCGCGCCGGCGAGCTCCACTGTCCCGTCAGCCATCGACAGGCCACCGACAGAGCACCGACATACCGTCGGCACGCCACCGGCAGTACCGCCGGCCGTGCACCCTCGGTCCCGCTCCGCTCACTTCGGCAGATCGGCAGATCGGCAGATCGGCGGAGAGGAAGGGGGCAAGGAGCGGGAACAACGCGTCGGGGCGGTCGAGGGGAATGATGTGGCCGCAGTCCTGGAGGTGGTGTCCGACCAGGTCATCGGCGAGGGGACGGAGTTGGTGTGCGAGCCCGGTGCCGACGGGGCGAGAGCCGACGGCCATGGTGGGCATCGTCAGCCGAGCCGTCGCGACGGCGTCCTGTATCCGACGCCACTTCAACGCGATCATGGTGGGCGGAGCCGGCGCCGCCTATCTGAGCGGGGGCGGATTCGGCCCGTGGGAGCTCCCGTTCGTCGGGCTCATGGCCTATGTCGCCTACCGCGGCCTGGACTCCTGGGCCGTCATCGGCGTCGGTTGGCTGCTCCACACGGCCTGGGACCTCGCCCACCACCTCAAGGGCCATTCCATCCTGCCGTTCCACCACGACGCGTCCCTGGCATGTGCCATCTGCGATCCGGTCATCGCCCTGTGATGCTTTCGCGGAGGCCCCTCCTTGATCGAGGTCCGCAGGCGGCTCGCAGGCGGCATGAAGAGGGTGGGGGACAAGGCCGAGTCGACCGGGAACTGAAGGGGTCGCGGGCAGGCACTGTCGGCACCCGAAGTGATGCTCCCCCCTTAATGAAAGACGAAAGAAAAGACGTGTGAGGAAGCTTGACCGCCACTGGCGGTACGGGCAAGGTTCCGGAGAGCGCTCTCCCGTTTCGGTCAATCCCGAGGAGCTCCCGCATGTCCGCAGTCGGCATACCCCCGGCGGCGCCGGTGTCCCGCAGACCTGGCCGCCACCGCCGTCACCACCGCGGCGTCGTCGGCGTGGTGGTCACCGCCTTGGCCGCCGCCCTTCTCGCCTTCGTCCCCGCCCCGTCGGCCCAGGCCGCGCCCACCCTGCTGTCGCAGGGCAAACCGGTCACCGCCTCCAGCCAGGAGCACTACGGCACTCCGGCGACTGCCGCGGTCGACGGCGACAACGGCACCCGCTGGTCCAGCGCCGCCTCCGATCCGCAGTGGATCCGCGTCGATCTCGGCGCCCGCGCCTCCCTCACCCGGGTCGAACTCCGCTGGGAGGTCGCCTACGCCAAGGCCTACCGGATCGAGACGTCCCAGAACGGCACGGACTGGTCGACGGCCTACTCCACCACCGCCGGCAACGGCGGCACCGAGACTCTGGACGTCTCCGGCACCGCCCGCTACGTCCGCGTGCTCGGCACCGCCCGCGCCACCCCATACGGCTACTCCCTCTGGGAGTTCAAGGTGTACGGCACCACCGGTGACGACCCCGGACCGGTCATCCCCGGCGGCGGTGACCTGGGCCCGAACGTGCACGTCTTCAGCCCGTCCACGCCCGGCGTCCAGGCCAAGCTGGACCAGGTCTTCAAGGAGCAGGAATCGGCGCAGTTCGGTTCCGGTCGGCACGCCTTCCTCTTCAAGCCGGGCACCTACAGCGACCTCAACGCCCAGATCGGCTTCTACACCCAGATCGCCGGCCTTGGCCTGCGCCCCGACGACACCACGATCAACGGTGATGTCACCGTCGACGCGGGCTGGTTCAACGGCAACGCCACCCAGAACTTCTGGCGCGCCGCCGAGAACCTCGCGGTGAAACCGGTCAACGGCACCAACCGGTGGGCGGTCTCGCAGGCGGCCTCGTTCCGCCGGATGCACGTCAAGGGCGGCCTCAACCTCGCGCCCGCCGGCTACGGCTGGGCCAGCGGCGGCTACATCGCCGACAGCAAGATCGACGGCCAGGTCGGCAACTACTCGCAGCAGCAGTGGTACACCCGGGACAGCTCGATCGGCGGCTGGTCCAACTCCGTGTGGAACCAGGTCTTCTCCGGCGTCGAGGGCGCACCGGCCACCAGCTTCCCGGAGCCCCGCTACACCACGCTCGACACCACGCCCGTCTCCCGCGAGAAGCCCTTCCTCTACCTGGACGGCGCCGACTACAAGGTCTTCGCCCCCGCCAAGCGCACCAACGCCCGCGGCACCACCTGGGCGAACGGCACCCCGCAGGGCGAATCGATCCCGCTGAGCAAGTTCTACGTCGTCAAGCCGGGCGCCTCAGCCGCGACCATCAACGCCGCCCTTGCCCAGGGACTGCACCTGCTCTTCACCCCGGGCGTCTACCACGTCGACGAGACGATCGCCATCAACCGGCCCGACACCATCGTGCTGGGGCTCGGCCTCGCCACGATCATCCCGGACAACGGGGTGACCGCCATGAGGGTCGCCGATGTCGACGGCGTGAAGCTCGCCGGATTGCTCGTCGACGCCGGACGCGTCAACTCCCCGACGCTGCTGGAGATCGGCCCCCAGGGCGCCTCCGCCGACCACGCGGCCGACCCCACCACCGTGCAGGACGTCTACATCCGCATCGGCGGGGCGGGCGCGGGCAAGGCGACCACCAGCGTGGTCGTCAACAGCGACGACACGATCATCGACCACACCTGGGTGTGGCGGGCCGACCACGGCGAGGGCGTCGGCTGGGAAACCAACCGGGCCGACTACGGTGTGCGCGTCAACGGCGACGACGTCCTGGCCACGGGACTGTTCGTCGAGCACTTCAACAAGTACGACGTCGAGTGGTACGGCGAGCGCGGCCGGACGATCTTCTACCAGAACGAGAAGGCGTACGACGCGCCCGACCAGGCCGCCATCCAGAACGGTTCGACAAAGGGCTACGCCGCCTACCGCGTCGACGACTCGGTGGACACCCACGAGGCGTGGGGTCTGGGCAGTTACTGCAACTACAACGTCGACCCGGACATCCGCCAGGACCACGGCTTCAAGACGCCCGTCAAACCGGGGGTGAAGTTCCACAGCCTCCTCGTGGTCTCGCTCGGCGGCATGGGCCACTACCACCACGTCATCAACGACACCGGCGACTCCACGGTGCCCTCCGGCACCTCGACCGTGCCGTCCACCGTCGTGTCGTACCCCTGACCGAACCGCCGGCCAGGAGGAGATGTGTCCAGAGCACCCTCGCCCCGCAGACCGGCCGGGCGCCGCGGCTCGCCGACCGTGTGGGCGCGCTGGAACCACATCGTCCGCGCCGGCCGCCTGCGGGAGCGGCCCGCGCCGCTCACTGCACCGAGCGCTCCCGCAGGGCGGTCCGCCATGCCGGATCCGGTTCCACCGGTTCGGCCGCCTCCGGCCGGCCGCCACGCTCGAAGAAGTCGGCGAGCGGCAGGATCGCGGCCCCCACGGTGACGGCGTCCGGTCCCAGCGTGCCGAGGTCGATGCGGACGCGGGCGGCGGGGTAGGTCAGGGCGTACGAGGTGGCGTACGCCGTCACCGAGTCCAGGAAGCGCCGGCCGAGCTGCAGTCCGGCCCAGCCGCCGACCAGGATGCGTTCGGGCTGGAAGAGGTTGATGAGGTCGGAGAACCCGGCGCCGAGGTACTCGGCGGTCTCCTCCAGGACGGCCAGGGCCGTGGCATCGGGTTCCGGGCCGTTCCCCTTCTCGTCGGTCTCCGGGTAGGCGGCGGCGAGCATCGCGGTGAGCGCGCTCTCCTCGTCCGCGCCCGCGGGCGGCTGCCCGCCCGCCTCCGCCCAGCGCTCCAGCAGGGCCTCCGCGCCCGCGTACGCCTCCAGACAGCCCCGCGCGCCGCAGCGGCACCGGCGCCCGCGTACCCGCACCGTCAGGTGCCCCCATTCCACGGCCCGACCGGGCCCCATGTCCTCGCCGACGACGCAGGCGCCGACGCCGGAGCCGAAGAGCACCACCGCCGCGCTCTGCGCGCCCCGGCCGGCGCCGAACCACATCTCCGCCTGGCCCAGGGTCCTGGCGCCGTTGGCGATGTAGTACGGCACGGTCTCGGGCAGGATCCGGGACTCGCGCAGCAACCGCTCCAGCGGAACCGCGTCCCAGCCGATCGTCTGGCCGTGCACGACGGCGCCGTCCTCCGGAGTCCCGGCGACGATGCCCGGCACCCCGATCCCGACGCCGAGCAGCCGCCCCGCCGCGACGCCGGCCTCGTCCAGCACCTCGGGGATGCCCTCGCGCAGATGACGCACGACGACGTCGACGTCGTAGCGGTCGAGGCGGCGCGGGCCGTCGGTCTCCAGCGGCCTCTCGACCCGGGCCAGTTCGGTGAGGGCGAGGTCGAAGAGTTCGATGCGCACCCGGGTCTCGCCGATGTCGACGCCGATCATGCAACCGCTCCGGGCGCTGACCCGCAGCAGCGTGCGGGGACGGCCGCCGGCCGAGTCGACGCTGCCGGCCTCCTCCACCAGTCCCTCGGCGACCAGTTCGGAGACCACGTTGCTCACCGAACCCGAACTCAGCCCGGTGACCGGCCCCAGCGAGAACCGGCTGAGCGGCCCGTCGAAGTACAACCGCTGCAATACCGCGGTGCGGTTCTCCCGCCGCAGGTCACGCACTGTACGGCCACTGCGCATCTTCACCCTGCCCCCCCTCGTTCCGAAGTCGTCACCGCAACTTACATGGGGAGGAGCCCTTGACGCGACCTTCGCTTGAGGTTTAACTCACATCCTAAATTAAGCCGTGGGGGGCTTCGGGAACGCGGGGCGCCGCTCCCGCCCCCCTCCGCGGGCGACCCCGTTACTTCCCGGAAGGCCTCTGGAGTTATGCGCAGAATCAGAGCCGCAGCCGTCGGCGCCGTCACCCTCTCCTTCGCCCTCACCGCGGCGGCCTGCGGCGGGGGGTCCGCCGGCACGGAAGGCTCCAACGAGAAGCCGAAAACCCTCACCTACTGGGCCTCCAACCAGGGTGCGAACCTGGAGGTCGACAAGAGGGTCCTCCAGCCGGAACTCGACAAGTTCGAGAAGCGCACGGGCATCCAGGTGAAGCTGGAGGTCGTGCCCTGGGCCGACCTCCTCAACCGCATCCTCACCGCGACCACCTCCGGCCAGGGCCCCGACGTCCTCAACATCGGCAACACCTGGAGCGCCTCGCTCCAGTCCAGTGGCGCCCTGCTGCCCTGGGACGCGAAGAACTTCGAGGCGATCGGCGGCAAGGACCGCTTCGTGCGGTCCGCGCTCGACTCCACCGGCGCCCACGGCCAGGACCCGGCCGCCGTGCCCCTGTACTCCATGGCCTACGCGCTCTACTACAACAAGAAGATGTTCGCCGAGGCCGGGATCGGCCAGCCCCCGGCCACCTGGGAGGAGATGGCCGAGACCGGGAAGAAGCTCTCCAAGGACGGCACGTGGGCCCTCGGCGCCGAGGGCTCCAACCTCTCCTCCAACATCCACCAGGTCTTCGTCCTCGCCAGGCAGCACGGCGCGGACTTCTTCACCCCCGACGGCAAGGCCGACTTCACCTCCGCCGGCGCCGTGGCGGCGGTCAAGCAGTACGTCGACCTGATGGCCGAGGAGAAGATCATCGCGCCGGGCAACGCCGAGTACGCGAAGAACCAGTCCCTGAGCGACTTCGCCAAGGACAAGACGGCCATGGTGCTCTGGCAGACCGCGTCGGCCACCTTCAAGGCGCAGGGCATGGACAAGGACGAGTGGGGCGTCGCCCCCGCCCCGGTGCGGTCCGGCGAGCCCGGCGCGGACCGGGCCACCAACTCGATGGTCGCCGGCATCAACATGGCCGTCTTCAAGAACACCAAGAACATCGACGGCGCCAAGAAGTTCGTGAAGTTCATGACCAGCGACGAGGAGCAGATCACCCTCAACAAGGCGTACGGCTCCATCCCGCCCGTCAAGGCCGCCCAGCAGGACCCGGCCTTCGACGACCCGGCCCTCACCGTGCTCCGCGAGACCCTCGCCACCAGCGCCGCCGCGCTGCCGCAGGTCCCCGAGGAGTCGCAGTTCGAGACCGTCGTCGGCACCGCCGTCAAGGAACTCTTCGCCGACGCCGCCGCAGGCCGCCCGGTCACGACGGCATCCGTCAGGGCGAAGCTCGAAAAGGCCCAGCAGCAGATGCCGAAGAAGTGAGCGCGGACACCACCATGACCACCACCGCTGCCCTGAGCACAGGCGAGCGGACGGCAGGGAAGAACGGCCCGGGCAAGGCGCCGCGCGGGCGCCGCCCCGGGCGGCTGCGCGGCATCGCACTGCCGTATCTGCTGCTGTTCCCCGCCCTGCTGCTCGAACTGCTGGTCCACCTCGTGCCGATGGTGATCGGCATCGTCGTCAGCTTCAAGGAACTGACCCAGTTCTACCTCCGCGACTGGGGCACCGCGCCCTGGGCCGGCCTCGACAACTACGCCCTGACAGTCGACTTCGACGCCCCCGTCGGCGAGGCGCTGCTGAAGTCCTTCCTCACCACCTGCCTGTTCACCGTCCTGTCGGTCGGCCTGTGCTGGCTGCTGGGAGTGGCGGCGGCGATCTTCATGCAGGAGTCGTTCCGCGGCCGGGGCGTGCTGCGCACGGTCTTCCTGGTGCCGTACGCGCTGCCCGTCTACGCCGCCGTCATCACCTGGGCGTTCATGTTCCAGCGGGACAACGGGCTGGTGAACCACGTACTGCACGACCAGCTCGGGATCACCGACAGCGCCCCGTTCTGGCTGATCGGCGACAACAGCTTCGTCGCGCTGCTCGTCGTCTCGGTGTGGAAGGGCTGGCCCTTCGCCTTCCTCATCCTCATGGCCGGGCTGCAGAACATACCCCGGGAGATCTACGAGGCCGCCGCACTCGACGGCGCGGGCGTCCGACAGCAGATCCGCCGCATCACCCTGCCGGCGCTGCGCCCGGTCAACCAGGTCCTCGTCCTGGTGCTGTTCCTGTGGACGTTCAACGACTTCAACACCCCCTTCGTCCTGTTCGGCAAGGCGGCGCCCGAGGCCGCCGACCTGATCTCCCTCCACATCTATCAATCCTCGTTCCAGACCTGGAACTTCGGGACGGGCTCCGCGATGTCGGTCCTCCTGCTGCTTTTCCTGCTCCTCGTGACGGGCCTCTACCTCTGGTTCACCTCCCGCGGAAGGAAGGCCACCGATGCCTAGCCCCACCACCCGGCGGCCCCGCTCCCCGATGGCCGCCCCGCCGTCCTTCCTGTGGAGCCGCAGGATCTTCCTGACCCTCCTCACCGGCTTCGTGCTGCTGCCGGTGTACGTGATGGTCTCCAGTTCGCTGAAGCCGCTGGAGGACGTCTCGGGGAAGTTCGCGTGGGTCCCCTCGGGCCTCACCGTCCGCCCGTACTTCGACATCTGGGAAACGGTCCCGCTGGCCGACTACTTCATGAACTCGCTGGTCGTGGCGGGCGCGGCCACCGTCTGCTCCGTCACCGTCGCCGTGTTCGCGGCCTACGCGGTCAGCCGCTACTCCTTCCGCGGCAAACGCGTCTTCACGGTGACCGTGCTGTCGACCCAGATGTTCCCCGGCATCCTGTTCCTGCTGCCGCTGTTCCTGATCTACGTCAACATCGGCAACGCCACCGGCATCGCCCTGTTCGGTTCCCGCGGCGGCCTGATCCTCACCTACCTCACCTTCTCGCTGCCCTTCTCCATCTGGATGCTGATCGGCTATTTCGACTCGGTGCCCAAAGACCTCGACGAGGCGGCCAAGGTGGACGGCTGCGGGGCGCTCGGCGCACTGTTCCGGATCATCGTGCCCGCCGCGATCCCCGGCATCGTCGCGGTCACCGTCTACGCCTTCATGACCGCCTGGGGAGAGGTGCTCTTCGCCTCGGTCATGACCAACGACACCACCCGCACCCTCGCCGTCGGCCTCCAGGGCTACTCCACCCAGAACGAGGTGTACTGGAACCAGGTCATGGCCGCCTCACTCGTCGTCAGCCTGCCCGTCGTCGCCGGCTTCCTCCTCCTCCAGCGCTACCTCGTCGCCGGCCTGACCGCGGGCGCCGTCAAGTAACCGTCGGGGCACCACCGTCGCCCCCCTCAGAGAGGCCCTCTGTGTCCGAACCGCTTGACCTCGCCGCCTTCCCCGCCGACTTCACCTGGGGCACGGCCACCTCCGCCTACCAGATCGAGGGCGCCGTCGCCGAGGACGGCAGGGCGCCGTCGATCTGGGACACGTTCTCCCACACCCCGGGCAAGGTCGACGGCGGCGACCACGGCGACGTGGCCTGCGACCACTACCACCGCTGGCCCGAGGACATCGCCCTGATGAAGCGGCTCGGCACCGACGCCTACCGCATGTCCGTCGCCTGGCCCCGCGTCATGCCCGCGGGCGACGGGCCGGTCAACCCGGCCGGACTCGACTTCTACGACCGCCTCGTCGACGCCCTTCTCGACGCCGGCATCACCCCCAACGTCACCCTCTACCACTGGGACCTGCCCCAGGCCCTCCAGGACCGCGGCGGCTGGACCGTACGGGACACCGCCGAACACCTCGCCGACTACGCCTCCGTCGTGGCCGGCCGGCTCGGCGACCGCGTCACCCGGTGGGCCACCCTGAACGAACCCCTGTGCTCCGGCTGGATCGGGCACCTGGAAGGCCGGATGGCACCCGGCCTGAGCGACCTGACCGCCGCCGTGCGCGCCTCGTACCACCTGCTGCTCGCCCACGGCCTGGCCACCCACGCGGTCCGCGTGGCGGCCCCCGGCGCGCGGATCGGCCTGGTCACCAACCACTCCACCGTCGAGGCCGCCTCCACCCGCCCGCAGGACATCGCGGCCGCCACCCGCATGGACGGCCACACCAACCGCTGGTGGCTCGACCCCGTCCACGGCCGAGGATTCCCCGCCGACATGCGCGAGCTGTACGGCGTGCCCCTGCCGGAACGCCCCGGGGACCTGGAGACGATCGCCGCCCCGCTCGACTGGCACGGCCTCAACTACTACTTCCCGGCGACCGTCACCGACGACCCCGGGGGCCCCGTCCCGTACGCCCGCGAGGTCCGGCTGCCCGACGTGCCGCGCACCGGCATGGACTGGCAGATCGACGACGGCGGCCTGGAAGCGCTGCTGCTGCGCCTGACCGACGACTACGGGGTGCGCGAGCTGTACGTCACCGAGAACGGCTCGGCGTTCCCGGACACCGTCGCGCCCGACGGCACCGTCCACGACCCCGACCGGGCCCGCTACCTGGAGGAGCACGTGGGCGCGTGCGCCCGAGCGATCCGCAAGGGCGTGCCGCTGGCCGGTTACTACGCCTGGTCCCTGCTCGACAACTTCGAGTGGGCCTACGGCTACGACAAGCGGTTCGGCCTCGTCCACGTCGACTACGCCACCCAGGCCCGGACCCTCAAGACGAGCGGCTTGCGGTACGCGCAGATCATCCGCGCCCACCGGGAGTCCCATGCCTGACCGCGTGACACCGCGTCAGGCGGATGCGCGCACGACCAGCTCCGGTTCGAAGTCGAGCGCGCGCGGCTCGGTGCCGGGGCCGTGCGTCAACTCGCCCAGCAGCCCGGCCATCGCCGCGGCCATGTCCTCCACGGGCCGGCGCACCAGATCCTGGATACCGGGATCGACGTTGTGCTCTAGCGCCGGGCGAGACGGTTTCCCTCGAATCGGCGCCGGCGTCGGCGAACGCCGAGGAACAGGGTGAGGAGCAGAGTGGTGCACACGAGGGTGACGGCTTGGGCGACCGCGGTGAGCTTCTTGTCGCCGGACCAGACGGGCTCGTACATGTTCGGGAGCGGTCCGACGGCCCCCACGTCGACGTACTGGTAGAGGAGCAGGGCGGCCAGTCCTCCCGCGGCGACCAGCCAGGCGAAGGCGTCTGCCGGTCGGCGGCGCCACACCAGGACGAGCAGGGCGGCGAGGGCTGCCAGAGCGGCTTCGATGCGGAAGAGGGTGCCCTGGCTGATGGTGTCTCCGACGGCGTCGTACCGGTCCGCCAGGTGCGCGTGCACGTAGGCGTCCACCGCGAGCCCGGTGGCGGCCAGGATACGGGCCGCGCCCCGGAGCAGCCGGTGTTCCGGGCGGGTGGACGGCGGGGGTTGGAGGGACATGCGATTCCCTTCCCGGCCCGAGCTGGGTACGGGCGGTGGAGGTGTGCGGGCATCCGAGGTCAGCGGACCGTGAGCGCGCCCTTCATGTACTGGTGGATGGTGCAGATGTACGCGTACTTCCCTGCCCGGGACGGCGCGGTGAAGGTGGCCCGCTTGCCCGCGGCGATGCTGCCGGTGTCGAACGGCTTGTCACCGCCGGCCGTCACCGTATGGGGGGCCGAGTCCTCGTTGACGACGGTGACCTTCGTACCCGGGGCGACCGTCAAATCGGCGGGTTCGAACGCGAAGTCCTTGATCGTGATCTTGG
This sequence comes from Streptomyces sp. NPDC031466, assembly GCF_055581265.1. Taxonomy (NCBI): domain Bacteria; kingdom Bacillati; phylum Actinomycetota; class Actinomycetes; order Kitasatosporales; family Streptomycetaceae; genus Streptomyces; species Streptomyces sp. NPDC031466. The sequence goes on along the minus strand of NZ_JBVIJT010000001.1, from coordinate 588,491 downwards.
CGTCCTTGCCGCCCGACGGCGAGGAGGAGCGCGCGGATGACGATGCGGAGGTGGAGGGCGGCGAGGAGGAATCAGAGTCTTTGCCGTCCGAACATCCCGCGACGGTCATCAGCATGCACAGGAGTGCGACGGCGGCGGTGATGGCCGTGTGCGGTCTGCGGGGGCGCAGGGGCATCGTTTCTCCGGGGGGTTCGTGGCGTGCCGGTCCGGGGGCCAGGCGCGGGCGTCACCGCCCCTGGCCCCGGGGACGGATCAGACGGTCAGCAGGCTGGGACTGGCGGCCTTGTCGGTGCCGATGAAGTCGTCGGGCACCGGGTACTGGCCGAGCACGTAGTGCAGGATCGCCGAGTGCATGGCCTCGACCGGGGCGATGGTCGCGGCCGTCTCGATCCCGCCCTTGCTCTTGACGTTGGACGCCGCGAACACGTACGTCTGGGTGGCCTGGTCCTCCAGCTGGAGGGCGAGTTTGGCCACTCCGGGGACGTCCTTGACCTTGCCGAGCGCCTTGGTGACGTCGTCATGGTCGGACAGCGGGGTCCCGGAGATCTTCGGTTTGCCCGCGGAGGCCAGGATCGCGTTCCACGCGTCGGCGTGATCCTTGTGCTGGTCCATCGCGGTCTGCGCGAACGTCGCGAACACCGGGGGCACCTTGCCCAGTTTGCCGTCCTTGGCCGCCTTGAGAGCGGCCTGGTAGGCGCCGACGGCCTGGTTCTCCAGAGCGGCCGCCAGGGCGACCACCTTCAGGTCTCCGGTATAAGTGCCGCCGCTGCCCGACGGCGACTTCGACGGGGTGCCCGCGCTTCCCTCGGAGTCGCCGCCGCACGCGGCCAGGGCCAGCGCGGCGGCGGACGCGCCGGCACCGATCAGGAACCGGCGGCGCGCGACGTGCACGCGCTGCCGCGGGCCGGTGTCGGGTTCCGTGGCGCGCAGGTCGTGGATCTCCTGCGTGAGGTCGCGGGCGGACGCGGCCATGACGGGCAGGGTCTCCTGGTGGACCTGGTCCATCTCCTTGGTGAGACGGGCCAGTTCACGCTCGCTGATCGGCAGCTCCCAGGAGCCGCGCTTACTCGTGGTCATTTCACTGCCCCTTCACTGACCGGCGAGGCGTCCTTGGTGGGGTAGAAGGCGTCGGGGAAACCGACCTTGCCCGCGGCGGCGGGAAGCTTGGCGACATCGGTGGGGATCGCGATGAGGTCGGGCAGGTCCCCGGCCAGCAGCGCCTGCACGGCCAGCAGTGTCGCCCGGTGCTGTGCCTCCACGGGGGCCACGGAGGCGAACAGCTGCCGCAGGTTCTTGTCCTCGACCTGGCCGATGTTCTTGGTGTAGGTCTGCGCGGCCACGTCCTCCAGCGTGATGGCCAGTTTGACCACGTCCGCTGAGGTCTTGATCGACGGCAGCCGCTTCTTGACGATGGCGGCGTACTTGGGGTCCGGGCCGTTCTGCGCCTTGCCGCCCGCCTTGCGCGCGGCGGCGTTGAACGCCTTGCCGTGCGCGGTGTGCTGCGCGGTCGTCTTCTTGATGAACGCCCGCACCGTCTTGTTGCCGTCCTTGATGAAGGGCAGCCCGGCGGCGGTCTCGTAGACGCTCACCGCCAAGTTCTCCAGCGACGCGGCGGTCTGCAGCGCCATGATGTCGTTACGGGAAGCGGCCGCCGCGCGGCCGGCCCCCAGCCATGTCACTGCTCCCGCTGCCCCCAGGGCGGTGGCGCGACGCTGCCACCAGCGCCGGTCCGCGGGCTCCGCGGCCTCCTCGAAGTCGGACAGGGAGGCGTGCGTCACCCGCAACGCGTCGCTGTTCAGGTCCTGCGACTGCTCGGTCAGTTCTTTCAGCAGTCCGGTGTCGATGTGGTCTGTAGCCATCGCGTCCCATCTCCTCGGCCACGCCGGACGGCGCAGGCATCGCCCCCAGACTTGAGGACGGAGCGGAACGACGCCCGCCGGATACCACCCAATGGCTCGCCCGGGCACCCGAACGGAGTGTCTGGAGGTCCGATTTCCGCCGGGAGCAGCGGCACCCCTTGGCCAGACTCGACACCATGAAGGACACGGACGACACGTTGCTCGGCTACTTCGACACCGCGGCAGGAGGCTTCAGTGATCGGCTCCGGTCGGTCCCGGACACGGGCTGGGAGAAGGCCACGCCGTGCACCGACTGGAACGTACGTCAACTGGTCGATCACATGATCCAGGGAAGCCGCATCTACACCTCGCTCCTGCGGGGCGGCAGCAGTGCGGAGTTCATGGCGAACCTGGGCCAGGAGACGCTCACGGGGGACCTGGTGGCCGACTGTCGCGACGCGGTCGCCGAGTGCCGTGCGGCGTTCCGTGCCGTCGGCGCGCTCGACCGCATCGTCGACTACCCGTTCGGCCCTGTTCCCGGCCGACAGCTGCTTGGCCTGTACGTTGTGGACGCGATCACCCATACGTGGGATCTCGCCCGCGCGGTGCGGCTCGACGAACGCCTGGACGCGCGCACGGTGCGCTGGATACTCGACAACTTCCGGTGGATCTATCACGGCCTGAGCGAAAGCCCGATCACGGACAGCGGCCGCTACTACGGGGCGCCCACGAAGGCGCCCACGTCGGCCGTCTCCGAGCAGAGCCGGCTTCTTCACGCGATGGGACGCACGCCGTAGACCGGCTGCACGCGGGGGCAGGTGCAGGTGTTCTCCGGTCGGCCGTAGGGTCAGGGCCGGTTGTACCGCCCGCACGCGCTTGAACCCGTGCTCACGTCCTCCAGGCAGATCCTGACGTACGCGACCCCGCCGGGCGCCTCCGCAGGCAAGGTGGTCCTGAACGGATACGTCCCGTTGCACTTGGCGCCGGTGGTCGAGGTGCCGAGCTCCTCGCCGGCGGCGCCGTACGCGTCGAACCTCACCCTGTCGCAGCCGCCGGCCCGCAGTGTTCCATCGGCCCCGACCGAGCGGTTGTACCAGGTCAGGGTGCCGCGGAGCGAGCCGGTGCAGAGGGTGAGGTCAAAGGGGACGGTCGGGTAGGAGGCGGCGGTCCGCGCGCCGGCCGCGGGCGCGCCCAGCAAGGTGCCGGCCGTCAGCACGGCGGCTCCGAGGGCGGCGGCCAGATGAGTCCTCATGGGGGTCCCCAGGTGGGGGCGAGCCGGTTACGGCTTCACCACCTTGGCCGAGTGGGTACCTGCGGCCCACCCTTTAAGGGACGGCTTAAGGCGGGGCGGGACGGGAGGGAGCGGTGCCTCTTCGTCGGGAGCCGCATATGAAGAAGGTGAGCGACTCTCAAATGTTCGTTCGGTACACCGGTGGCAGGTTGTTCGGACACATGCCAATTGGCCGAATCTGTGCGGTGCGAGGGGGATGGAGGTCCGGCCGACCGCGGAATGAGGGAGCGAGGCGATGGTGGTGCGGGGTCGAGTGGGGCGTGTCGGTGGCGGATCGCGTACGTCCACCGCGTGTTGAGTCATCGTCCCGTCGGCGGAGCCCGATGCGTCCGCTGGCTCAATCATCACCCCAGATCAGGGGGGATCTCGGCCGATTTGCCGACGGTGCGACAGGGCATCCATCCGGTCATGCCCGGCGGTGTTCGACGCACCCGTCCGCACCCTGGCCGCGTTCTTCTCCGCACAGTCCGGTTTGCCGCTGAGCTGCCGGGGCACCCGCGGCGATGCGGCTTTCGACGGTCGGTCCTTGTTGTCCGGTCGACCGGCCGAAATGGCTGAGCGGTGACGCAAAAGCACCGGCAGAGCACTCTCCGCTCAACCTCAGGGGGTTGCTTGCAGGTGACTCGCCGTGAAGACTGTGGCCGAGTTCCATCGAAACGAAGGTGTTCCGAGGGGCGCATCATGCCAATCGTGGCACGACACGCGCTGCGATTGCGTACTCTCACATCCGTTTCGCACGGCCGGGCCTGGGGGTCCACTGGCCGTCCAGGAGCAGGGAGGGTCCCGCGTATCCGGTGCGCGGGAGGTATCGCCGAGGGGGATGGGGTTATGTCGGGTTGGCGCGCCGCACGACTGGGCCGACTGCGAGGCCGTGACCGGCGCTGCCGCCACGACATCCCGTATCGCATGTGTTGAGGTCCGGGAATCCACCCCGGTGTCGCCCTCGGTGTCGTGGCTGACACCGATCGACTGTCCCGCCGTACGAGAGCCCCGCGGGGCACGTGTCGTCCTCTGCCCGGATTCAGGTCCCGGGCCGGGCGGCATGGACACAGTCGTGCCCGGGGCCGCCCCATCCTGGCCGGCCCGGTCCACCACAGCCCTGTGCGCGTGACTCCACCGTGCCCGCACGCGCCAGCCGCTAGCAAGGGAGACAAGGTGATCAGCAAGCAACCGACCGGCGAGCGACCCCTCTTGGAGGAGTTACCCGACCGCTGGCGGGGCTTACGCGCGACCGGGCCGGTGCGCTACGACGAGACCCAGCGCGTCTGGCAGGTGCTCGACCACGAGAGTGTCTCCGCCGTCCTCGCCGACCCGGCGACATACTCCTCGGAGCTCTCCGCCCTCGCACCCACCCAGTCCGACTTCGAGACCTTCACCCAGGGCAACTTCGTCGGCATGGACCCGCCGGAGCACCGCAAGCTCCGCACCTTGGTGAGCCAGGCGTTCACCCCGCGCGTCGTCCAAGGACTCGAACCCCGCATCGAGGCCGTCTGCGCCCGCCTCCTCGACGCCGTGGCCGACCGGGACCGGTTCGACCTGGTCGACGCGCTGGCCTACCCGTTGCCGATCATCGTGATCGCCGAACTCCTCGGCATCCCCGCGGAAGAGCACCGGCTGTTCCAGGAGTGGGCGAGTGTCCTGTTCGGCGGTGACCAGCTCGGCGAGGCACCCGACATGGCCGACCTGGAGCGGGCGCTGGAGGCCATCGCCCCCACCGTGCGCGAGATGAACGGCTACATGCTGGAGCACATCCGCGCCCGCCGCGCCGACCCCGGCGACGACCTCACCAGCAGACTCATAGCCGCCGAGGTGGACGGAGTCCGCCTCGGCGACCAGGAGATGGTCGGCTTCGTGGCCCTGCTCCTGGTGGCCGGGCACATCACCACGACGGCGCTGCTGGGCAACGCGATCGTCACCTTCGACGGCGACCCCGACACGGATGCAGCGCTGCGCGCCGACCCCACGCGCGTCCCGGCCGCCGTCGAGGAGGTCCTGCGCTGGCTGCCGCCCTTCCCCGAACTGGGCCGCAGGGTCACCCGGCCCGTGGTCCTCGGCGGCCACGAGATCCCGGCCGACACCATGCTGATGGCCCACCTCGGCGTCGCCAACCGGGACCCCGCCCGCTTCAGTGTCCCCGACGTCTTCGACGCGACCCGAAGCCCCAACCCCCACTTGACCTTCGGGCACGGCATCCACTTCTGTTTCGGCGCGCCACTGGCCCGGCTGGAAGCGCGGATCGCTCTTCACATGTTGCATGAACGATTCCGCAAACTGGTGATCCCCTCCTACGAGGACATCGTCTACCAGAACCCGGCCGTCATCATCGGCGTACGACATCTGCCCGTAGAGGTCGACAGACCGTAGTCGCCGGCGTACGCAGCGCCCCCGGCCGGCCCGCACCGCTCGTTCCCGGGCCGGATCGGCACACCCGCACATGAGACCCACCCAACGGGAGTCCTCTTCTCATGCCGTACACCATCCCCACCGCTCCGGTCGCCCTCCGGGCACCGTCCCCCTTGAGCCGTGAGCTCCAGGAACGTCTCGATGACCTGGCCCGCGCCCACCGGGTGCCCGGCGCCCAACTGGTCCTGGACACCGGCAGCGACGTCGTCGCCGTGCACACCGGCACCGCCGACGTCACCACCGGCAGTCCCTTCACCGCGGACACCGCGGTTCCGCTGGGCTCGCTGACCAAGCCGTTCACCGCCGCGCTCGTCATGCTCCTGGCCGACGACGGCGACCTCGACCTCGACGAGCCGGCCGCCGAGCACCTGCCCGAACTGGCCGGCATACCCGAGGTGACGACTCGTCAACTCCTCAGCCACACCGGGGGACTGCCCACCGGCCCCGACTCGGACACCGCCGCCGCGACCACCCCCGCGCGCTACCTGGCGGCCGTCTGCACCGCCGGCGATCTGCTGTTCACACCCGGAACCGACTTCTCCTACTCCAACGCCGGCTACGTCGCCGCCGGACGGCTGGTGGAGAGAGTCACCGGCATGCCGTGGCCCGAGGCCGTACGGGCGCTGCTCCTCGAACCCCTCGGTGTCCTGCCCGCGTTCGTCTCCGACACCGCGCCCCAGCGCCCGCTCGCCGCGGGACACGCCGTCAACACCGCCACCGGGCAGGCCGTCGCCGCCCGGCAGAACCTGGCCTCGCTGGAGGCGCCGGCCGGCGCGCTGCTCGCGAGCGCCCTGGACCTGGCCGTGTTCGGCAACGCGCTGACCGGACGCTCGGATCTGCTGCCGCCCGCCGTCGCCAAGGAGATGCGCCGGGCCGAGACCGCCGCCGACCCGGGCACGCTCGCCGACGGCTGGAGTGCCGGACTCGCCCTGTACCAGCGGGACGGCCGCATGTGGTGCGGCCACGACGGCAACGCCCAGGGCACGTCCTGCCACCTGCGGGCCGAACCGGAGAGCGGCGTCGTCGTGGCCTTCACCGGCAACGCCGGGGGCGCCACCGCTCTCTGGCACGACCTCGCCGACGACCTGGCCGCACTCACCGGCATCCGGGTGCCCACCGAGACGCTCACCGCGGACCGGGGCCTTCCCGTCGGCCTGCCCGACTGCGCGGGGACCTACCGCAACGGCGCCACGACCTACCGCGTCGCGCCCGGGCCGGACGGTGCGCCGGCCCTGTCCATAGACGGGGACCTGCGCCTTCCGCTGGTCTGCTACGCCGACCTGTCCTGCGATCTGCGCGATCCGGCCACCGGCCGCATCGAGCCCGGTGGCCGGTTCCACCGGGATCCGGCCACCGGCACGATCGACCGGATACAGATATCCGGGCGCACCGCGCGCCGCGTCGCCGACGGCTGAGGCCGCTCCCGGTTCCCTCGGGGGCCGGTCGGCGGGCCGGCATCCGCCGCTTGGAGGCCGGTGCGCGGAACCGCCCTGCCGCGCGGCACCGGCTCCGGAAACGGTTCGACGTGGCCGGTCCGGATCGGCGGGTCGCCGTCGCTGGACCACGGACACCACCCCTGGGACCGATGAGTCGCCCGTCGGGGCCACGCCTCACCGAGCTCGGCGGTTCGGCCACCGGGCCGGGGCACCGACAGGCCCGGAGCGCTCGGGCGCCGTCGCCGGACGACTCGGCCCCCACCAGGACCGGTGAGCCGTTCGCCGGGGCCAGGCCAGGGCTCCGTCACCGGCCCAGGCCCGTCGGCTGCCGCACCACCCCGCCGTAACCCGTCCGCACCGCACCCGCACCAGGTCCCCACCCCGTTCCGTCGCACCGCCGCACACACCCCGGTGTGTCACGTCCGGTCCGGTGCTCCGCCCACCGGGCGGAGCCGGGTCGTCCACGTGGCCCGCGCCGCATCGCCCTGCTCCCCAGAAGGACTTCACCCATGACGGACCTGCACGACAAGCCCGCACCGGCGTCCTCCCTGCCGCAGGGCGGCCTCACCGCCGCACCGGGGACCGAGGCGGCTCGGGCGTATCCGACGCTCGGCGAGCTGTTCACCGCCTGGGTGATCCGGACCCCGGACGCGCCGGCCCTCACCGACGGGCGGCGGACCTGGACCTACCGTGAACTGGCGGAGCGCACCGACCGGTTGGCCGCGCACCTGGTGGGCCGGGGAGCGGGCCCTGACCGGGTGGTGGCCCTGGTCCTGCCACGCTCCATGGAGCTGATCGCGGCGGAACTGGCCGTCGCTCGGGCGGGCGCCGCCTTCCTGCCCGTGGACCCCGCCTATCCGGCCGAGCGCCGAGCCCTGATGCTCGCCGACGCCGCGCCCGCGATCACCCTGGACGATCCGCGCGGGGTGGGCGAACTGATCGAAGCCGAAGACGCCGCGGGGCACTCGGCCGACGCCGAGGCCGGTGCCGGCGTGGACGCCGATCACGCGGCCTACGTCATCTACACCTCCGGTTCCACCGGCACCCCCAAAGGCGTGACGGTGACGCACCGCGGCATCGGCGGCTTCACCGCGGCCGCCGCCGAGCGGTACGCGGTGGGCCCCGGCGACAGAGTGCTCCAGTTCTCGTCGCCCAGCTTCGACGCCTCCGTCCTGGAGCTGTTCATCTCCGTCCTGTCCGGTGCCACGCTGGTCGTACCGCCGCACGGGCCCTGGCTCGGCGACGAACTCGCCGCGGTCCTGGACGAGCACCGCATCACCCACGCCCTCATCCCGCCCGCCGCGCTGGCCTCTCTGCCCGACCCCGCGCGCGGCACCGCCCGCCACTTGCGCACGCTGATCGTGGGCGCGGAGGCCTGCCCGGCCGGGCTCGTCGATCGCTGGGCACCCGGCCGCCGGATGATCAACTCCTACGGTCCGACCGAGACCACCATCGTCGCCACGTGGACCGGGCCGCTCACCGCGGGCAGCGGTACGCCGACGATCGGCGGCGCTCTGCCGCACACCCGGGTGCACGTCCTGGACCCCGCGATGCGGCCCGTACCGCCCGGCGCCGACGGCGAGTTGTTCGTCGGCGGTGACGCGGTGGCCCGCGGCTATCTGGGCCGCCCCGGGCTGACGGCGGCGCGGTTCGTCGCCGATCCCTTCGGCGCGCCGGGAGCGCGTCTGTACCGCACCGGTGACCGGGTGCGGTGGACCGCGGAGGGCGAGCTGGAGTTCCTGGGCCGCCTGGACCGGCAGGTGAAGATCCGCGGCTTCCGGATCGAACCGGGCGAGATCGAGGCGGCGTTGCGCCGGGCGGGCGGCGGCGCGATCGGCGAGGCCGTGGTCGTGGTACGCGAGGACGTGCCGGGCCACCGACGCCTCGTCGCCTACGTCACCGCGGCCGACCAGCCTTCACCCGGCGGCTCCAGTGGCTCCGCCGACCAGCCTGCACCCGGCGTCCCCGGCGCCTCCAGCGGCTCCGCCGACCCCGCGGACCTCAGCGTGACCTCGGCCACCCCGGCCGTTTCCGGCGCCCTCCCCGCTGCCGCCCCCCAGCCGGCCGCGCTGCGCGCCGCCCTCGGGGCCGTGCTGCCCGGGCACATGGTGCCGTCCGCCATCGTGGTGCTCGACCGGATGCCGCTCACCCCGCAGCACAAGATCGACCGGCGGGCCCTGCCCGCGCCGGAGCGCTCGGTGGCGGCCGGGCATGTGCCGCCGCGGTCGGACGAGGAGCGGGCCCTGGCCGGGATCTGGGCGGACGTTCTCGGCGTCGACGAAGTAGGGGTCACCGACGACTTCTTCGACCTGGGCGGTGAGTCGATCCTCGCCGCCCGTGTCCTCGCCCGCGTCCGGGACGACCTGGGCGTCCGGCTGACCGTGCGGGACGTGTTCACCGCGCGGACGATCACCGCGCTCGCGCCCCTGCTCGCCGCCCCCTCGGCCGCCGCGCCACCGGAGCAGATACCGCCGGCCCCCCGCGAGGGCGTACTGCCGCTGTCCAGCGCGCAGCGGCGCCTGTGGTACATGGACGACCTCACCGAGGGCGGCACCGAGTACAACACCGGTGTCTCGCTCCGGCTGCGCGGCCCCCTGGACCCGGAGGCGCTGCACCGTTCCCTGCTCCGGCTCGCGGCCCGGCACGACTCCCTGCGCACCACGTTCCCCACGGTCGACGGCCAGGGCGTCCAACGTGTCGCACCCGAGCCGGACGTACCCCTGCGGACGACCGATCTCACGGGCGTACCCGACGCGCGCCGCGCCGGGGCCGCCGAGGAACTGCTCACCGAGGAACTGTGCCGCCCGTTCGACCTGGCGGTCGGGCCCCTCACCCGGGCGCTGCTCGTCCGGCTCGCCCCCGAGGAGCACCTGCTGCTCCTGGCCCAGCACCACATCGTCACCGACGGCTGGTCGATCAACATCCTCACCCGCGAACTCGCCGCCCTCTACCGGGCGGAGGCCACCGGCGAGCCGGACGGACTGACGCGACCCGCCCTCCAGTACCCGGACTTCGCGCTCTGGGAGCGCCGGCAGCGGGCCGGTGACGCGGACACCGCCGACCTGGCCTACTGGAAGCGGCATCTGGCGGGCCTCCAGCACCTGGAACTGCCCACGGACCGGCCGCGTCCCGCCGTGCGCACCACCGTCGGCGCCACCCACCGGCACGTGCTGCCCGCGGAGTTGACGTCCCGGCTGCGCCAACTGGCCGCGGGCCGCGGCACCACGGCGTTCACCCTGTTCGCGGGCGCCGCCGCGCTGCTGTTCTCCCGCTACTCGGGACAGCGGGACATCGCGTTCGGCACCGTCACCAACGGGCGCGGCCGCCGGGACCTGGAGGATGTGCCGGGCTTCTTCGCCAACACCGTGGTGCTCCGCGGCGAGGTGGACGAGCAAGCCACCGTGGACCGGTTCGTGGAGACGATGCGCACGACGGTGCTGGACGCCTTCGCCCACGACGGGGCCCCGTTCGACCGGGTGGTGGAGGAGCTGGCCCCGCGCCGCGACCCGAGCCGCACCCCGCTGGTGCAGGTGCTCGTCGTGCAGCAGAGCGCCTCTCCCGCGCTGCCGCTCGCCGGCGGTCTGCGCGTCACCGAGCACCCGCTGCCCCGCCCCGCCGCCCGCTTCGACCTGGTCCTGGAGTTCACGCCGGACGCCGACGCGGACGGCGACTGCGTGCTGACCGTGGAGTTCAACAAGGACCTGTTCGACGCGGCGACCGTGACCCGGATGACCAGCCACCTGCATCGGCTCCTCGAGGGCATGGCAAAGGGCCCGGGCCGCACGCTGGCCGAACTGCCCATGCTCGCGGCCGATGAGCTGCGTACGCTGGTGGACGACTGGAACCCGCCCGCCCACGCGGTGCGGGACAACGGCTGCGGCACGCTGCCCGCACTGCTGTACGCCCAAGCGGCGAGGACCCCGGACCGTACCGCCGTCGTCCACGGCGAGGTCCGGCTGGACTATGCCGAAGTCGCCCGGCGCGCGTCCCGGCTGGCCCGGCTGCTCGTCGCGCGTGGCGCGGGGTCCGAGACCCTGGTCGCCCTGTGCCTGCCGCGCTCCGCCGACCTCGTGCCCGTCTTGTGGGCGGTGCTCGCCTCGGGCGCCGGCTACCTCCCGGTCGACCCGGCCTACCCCGCCGAGCGGGTCCGCTTCATGCTGGAGGACGCCCGGCCCGCCCTCGTCCTCGCCACCCGCGAGACCGCCTCCGCGCTGCCCCCGGAGTGCGTGCCGCTGCTCCTGGAGGACTGCGCCGCGCCGGACGCGCCCGACACCGCGCTGACCGACGCCGACCGGCTCCGGCCGCTGCTGCCGGACCATCCCGCGTACGTCATCTACACCTCGGGGTCCACCGGCCGCCCCAAGGGCGTCGTGGTCGCACACCGCGGTGCCGCCGCGCTGGCCGCGTGGGCGGGGGAGCGGTTCGGGCCCGAGGGCCTGGCCCATGTGATCGCCTCCACCTCCCTCAACTTCGACGTCTCGGTGTTCGAACTGATCTGCCCCCTGACGGCCGGCGGCACCGTCGAGGTGGTCGCCGACCTGACCGCCCTCGCCGACGGCACCGGACCCCGGCGCGCCACGCTGCTCAGCGGCGTGCCGTCCGTCGTCTCCCGGCTCGTCGCGGGCGGCACGGCACCCCTGACGGCCGACACCGTCGTCCTCGCCGGCGAGGCGCTGCCCGCGCAGACCACGCAGGACCTGCGGGCCGCCATGCCCGGCTGCCGGATCGCCAACGTCTACGGCCCCACCGAGGCCACCGTGTACGCCACCGCCTGGTTCGCCGGTGACCGGCTGCCCGAACAGGCCCCGCCCATCGGCCACCCGGTGGCGCTGACCCGCGCCTACGTACTGGACACCGCCCTGCGGCCGCAGCCCATCGGCGTCCCCGGCGAGCTGTACCTGGGGGGCGGCGGCCTGGCCCGCGGCTACCTGAACCGGCCCGGACTGACCGCCGCCCGGTTCGTCGCCGACCCGTTCGGCGCGCCGGGAGAGCGCATGTACCGCACCGGCGACCTGGTGCGCCGACGCCCCGACGGCGGACTCGAATACCTGGGCCGCACGGACCAGCAGGTCAAGGTGCGCGGCTTCCGCATCGAACTGGGCGAGGTGGAGGAAGCGCTGCGCGGCTGCGCCGGCGTGGCCGAGGCGGCCACCGTCGCCGCCACCGACGCCGACGGCAACCGGCGCCTGGTCGGATACGTCGTACCGGCCGCCGGACAGCGCACCGAACCCGAGGCGGTACGCCGGGACCTCGGCCGCACGCTGCCCGACTACATGGTCCCCTCGACCGTCCTCGTCCTGGACGCCCTGCCGCTCAACCCCAACGGCAAACTCGACCGCGGCCGGCTCCCCGACCCCGGCCCCGCCGTGCGCGCGGTGCGCCACGTCGCGCCCCGCACGCCCACCGAGCACACCCTCGCCCGGATCTGGGCGGAGGTGCTGCGGGAGGAACGCGTCGGCGTCGACGACAACTTCTTCGAACTCGGCGGCGACTCCATCCTCAGCATCCAGGTGGTGGCCCGCGCCCGGCAGGAGGGCCTGCCGCTCACCTCCCGGGACCTCTACCAGCGCCAGACCGTGGCCGCCCTCGCGCACTGCGCGGACGCGGCGGCCGGCCCGCGCGAGGCCGCGCCCGTACCGCAGGCGCCCACCGGCACGGCCCCCCTGACCCCCATCCAGCAGTGGCTGTTCGAGGCCGTCGGCGAACGCGCCGGGCACTTCTCCCAGGCGCTGTCCCTGCGGATGCCCGCCGACCTGGACGCGGCGGCGCTGGAGGACGCCCTGAACGACCTGGTCGCCCACCACGACGCCCTGCGCTCCCGCTTCACTCCCGGCGAGCCGGCCGGCTGGCACATCGAGGAGCGGGCACCCCGCCTCCTCCTGGCCCGCCACACCGGTCCGGAGACGGACACCCCGCACCTCGGCCCGTTCGACCTCGCCCGGCCGCCGCTGCTGCGCGCCGTCCTGCACGACACCGGCGCCGGCGCGCCCCGCGTCCTGCACCTCGCCGTGCACCACCTGGTGGTCGACGGAGTCTCCTGGCGGCTGCTCCTCGAAGACCTGGACCGCGCCTACCGGGCCCGCCGCGCGGGCCGGGACGGCGCCGCGGCCCTGCCCACGAAGTCCTCGCCGCTGCGCCAGTGGGCCCGCAGACTGAACGCCCACGCCGCGGCCGGCGGTTTCGACGACGAGCGCGCGTACTGGGCCGAGGCGGTCCCCGCCACCGGGCCCGCCCTGCCCGCCGAACTCACGGGCGGCCCCGGCACCTACGCCGAACAGAGGTCGCTCACCGTGCGCCTGGACGCCGAGGCGACCTCGGCCCTGCTGCGCACCCTGCCCGACACCTACCGCACCCGGGCCAACGACGTCCTGCTGGGCGCGCTCGGCCGGGCCCTGTGCGGCTGGAGCGGCCAGGGGCGCGTCGTGGTCGACGTCGAGGGGCACGGCCGCGAGGAACTCTTCGACGAGCTGGACATCGGCCGCACGGTCGGCTGGTTCACCACCCGGCACCCCGTCGCACTCGCCGTCCCCGAGGACGCCGATGGGGACACCGTGCTCAAACAGGTCAAGGAGCAGCTGCGCGCCGTACCCCGCAACGGCCTCGGCCACGACGTACTGCTCCGGCAGGCCGGCCCCGGGGCGCCGCCGCGCACCGACGCGTGGCTCAGCTTCAACTACCTGGGCCGCATGGACACACCGGAGGACCCCGACAGCCTCTACCGGGGCACCGTACGCCCGCTGGAACTGGACGCCCACCCGGCGGCCGAGCGCCCGCACGCCGTCGAGGTCGTCGGTCAACTCGTGGGCGACACACTGGAGTTCACCTGGTTCTACGCCGACCTCCCGGGCCGCGAGAGCGCGGTCGCCGACCTCGCCGGGCGCTTCGGTGACGCGCTCACCGACCTGGCCCGGCACGCCGCCCTGCCGGGCGCCGCGGGCCGCACCCCGTCCGACTTCCCGCTGGCCCGGCTCGACCAGGCCGCCGTGGACCGGATCACCGGCGCGGACCCGGCCGCCGTGGCCGACGTCCTGCCGCTCACGCCCACCCAGGCGGGCATGCTCTTCCACGGCCTGTCCCAGGACGACCGCGGTGTCTACGTCCAGCAGCTGACGTTCGTACTGGACGGCGTCCCCGACCCGGCGGCCCTCGCCGCGGCCTGGCAGCACGTCACCGACCGCACCGACGTGCTGCGTGGCCGGGTGCTCTGGCAGGACGTCCCCGAACCGCTGCTGGTGGTGGAGCGCCACGCGGCCGTGCCCGTCACCCACGTCGACTGGCGCGACCTGACGGCGGACGAGCACCGCGCCCGCCTGGACGACCTGCTGGTCAGGGACCGCGCCGACGGCATCGACCTCGGGCGGGCCCCGCTCCAGCGCCTCCTGCTCGCCCGCGTCTCCGAGACCGCCGTGCGCGTGGTGTGGTCCTTCCACCACCTGCTGCTCGACGGCTGGAGCATGTTCCAGGTCCTCTCCGACGTCTTCACTCACCACGCCGGGCCCGCCGCCGCCCTCCCGCATCGCCCGCCCTACCGGGAGTACGTGTCCTGGCTGCGGCGGCGCGACCCGGAAGCGGCCGAACGGCACTGGCGGCGCCGCCTGTCCGGCCTGACCGAGGCCACACCGCTGCCCTACGACCGCGAGCCGCAAGAGGCCCACCGCGCCGAGTCCACGCACGCGGTCCACGGCACACTGCCCGCCGCCACCACCCGGACGCTGGAAGAGGTGGCCCGCACCTCCGGCCTCACCCTCAACACCGTGGTACAGGGTGCCTGGGCGCTGCTCCTCGCCCGCCAGGCGGGCCGCGACGACGTGGTGTTCGGCACCACCGTGTCCGGCAGGCCGGCCGAACTGCCCGGCGCCGAGGCCATGACCGGCCTGTTCATCACCACCCTGCCCACCCGCGTCACCGTCCCCGGCCACGGCACCCTGCTCGACTGGCTGCGCGCGCTCCAGCACGACCAGAGCGAGGACCGGCGCTTCGAGCACCTGCCGCTCACCCGGATGAAGACGTTCACCGAACTCCCCGAGCGCGTCGGTCTCTTCGACAGCATCGTCGTCTTCGAGAACTATCCGGTGGACGACGACCTCGCCGCCGCCCACGGGCTGCGGCTGAGCGGACTGGAAGGCGTCGAGACCACCAACTACCCGCTCAGCCTGACCGCTTACCCGGGCGAGGAGCTGGGCCTGCGCCTCGGCTACGACCCCGAGCTGTTCGACGCCGGCACGGCCGGGCGCATGGCCGAGTACCTCACCGTGCTGCTCACCGGCATGACCACCGGCTCACCGCTCCCGCCCGCCCGGCTTCCGCTGCTCGGCGCGGACCGCCGCGAACAGGTCCTGCACACCTGGAACGACACCGCCACCGACCTGCCCGACAGCACCGTCGCCGACCTCTTCGCCGCCCAGGTGCGCCGCACCCCCGACGCCGTCGCCCTGGAAGCCGGGGACGAGCACCTCACCTACCGTGAACTCGACGCCCGCGCCGCCCGGTCGGCGGCACGGCTGGCCGCGGCAGGGGTACGCCCGGAACACCCGGTCGGCGTCCTCATGGACCGATCCGCCGACCTGATCATCACCCAGCTGGCACTCGTGCGCACCGGCGGCGTGTACGTGCCGCTGGACGGCCGGGCACCGGCCGAGCGGCTGCGCCGGACCCTGGCCGAGGCCGGGGCCGGCCTGCTGCTCACCGACGCCGCCTGGGAGGCGACGGCCCGCGAGGTGCTGCCGGACGACGCCGTCCTGCGAGCCGACGACACCTCTGGACCCACCGGTCCCGCCGACCCCACCGGCCTCGCGCCCGAACACGCCGTGCACCCCGACAACGTCCAGTACCTGATGTTCACCTCGGGCTCCACCGGCATCCCCAAGGGCGTCGCCGTACGCCAGCGGGACGTCGCCGCCCTCGCCCTCGACCGCGCCTTCGCCGGGCACGACCGGGTCCTCGTCCACTCGCCGCACGCCTTCGACGCCGCCACCTACGAGGTGTGGGTGCCGCTGCTGCGCGGTGGCACGGCCGTCCTCGCCCCGCCCGCCGACCTGGACGCCGCCCAGGTCCGCCACGCCGTCACCGAGCAGCGCGTGAGCTGCCTGTGGCTGACCGCCGGCCTGTTCCGCCTGCTCGCCCAGGAGGACCCGGGCTGCCTGCACGGCGCCCGCGAGGTGTGGACGGGCGGCGAGGCCGTGCCGGGCGCGGTGGTGCGCCGGGTCCTGGACGCCTGCCCCGGCCTGACCGTCGTCGACGGCTACGGCCCCACCGAGACCACCACCTTCGCCACCCGCCGCGTCTTCCACGCCGGCGACGCGCTGCCCGCGGTGCTGCCCATCGGACGCCCGCTCGACAACACCCGCGTCTACGTCCTGGACAGCGCCCTCGACCCGCAGCCGCCGGGCATCCCCGGCGAGCTGTACATCGCCGGCGCGGGCCTGGCCCGGGGCTACGCGGGGCGGCCCGGCGCGACCGCCGCCCGCTACCTCGCCGACCCCTACGGGCCGCCCGGCACCCGCATGTACCGCACCGGCGACATCGTGCGCTGGAGCGCCGACGGCGAACTGCACTTCGTCGGCCGCGCGGACGACCAGATCAAGATCCGCGGCTTCCGCGTCGAACCCGCCGAGATCGAGGCCCGGCTGACCGCCCACCCGGCCGTCGCCGAGGCCGTCGTCTCCCTGTACCAGGACGGCGGACGCAAGCGCCTCGCCGCCCACCTCGTGCCGTCCCCCGCCGCCGAACCGCCCTCCGCCGCCGCGCTCCGCGCGCACCTGGCGGCCGGGCTGCCCGACTACATGCTGCCCGCCGCGTTCGTCACCGTGCCCGAGCTGCCCCTGACGGCCAACGGCAAGGTCGACCGGCGGCGGCTGCCCGCACCCGACTGGGCGGCGGGAAGCGAGCAGGCCCACCGCGCCCCGCGTACCGAGGCCGAACGCGTCCTCGCCGGGATCTGGGCCGAGCTGCTCGGCGTGGCACGGGTCGGCGTGGACGACAACTTCTTCATGCTGGGCGGCGACTCCATCCTCAGCATCCAGGTGGTCTCCCGGGCCCGCGCCGCGGGACTCGCGCTCACCCCCCGCGACCTCTTCCGCCACCCCACCATCGGCGAACTGGCCGCCGCCACCGGTGGCGCCGCGTCCGCCGTCGCCGGCACCGAGCCCGTCACCGGAGCGGTGGACCTCCTGCCGATCCAGCACTGGTTCCTCGACCCGCGGCCGGCGCACCCCGCCTTCTTCAACCAGTCCGTCGTCATCGAGCCGGCCGGCACCGTCGACCAGGACGCCCTGCGCACCGCCCTCACCGCGCTGTGGACGCACCACGACGCGCTGCGCGCCCGGTTCCTCCGCGACGACGAGGGCGCCTGGCGGCAGGACATCGCCGCCGACGGCCCGGTGCCCGACCTGCTCCAGGTCCACGACCCGGCGGACGAGGAACGCGCCACCGCGGCGGCGCACACCGGACTGAGCCTGGACCACGGCCCGCTGTTCACCGCCCGGCTGTTCACCGACGGCACCCGGTCCGCCCGGCTGCTGCTCGTCGCCCACCACCTGGTGGTCGACGGCGTCTCCTGGCGGATCCTCCTGGAGGACCTGGAGACCGCCTACCGGCAGGCCGCCGCCGGCGAACCCGTACGGCTGCCCGCCCGCACCACCTCCGTACGGGAATGGGCCGCCCGACTGCGCGCCGACGACCGCTTCGCCACGCGGCTCGGCCACTGGGAGCGCACCGCCCGGGCCTGCGCCGACCCGCTGCCCGTGGACCGCGACGGCGGCAACACCACGGCCGACGTCCGCGAGGTCACCGTCCGCCTCGACCGCGCGCACACCGACGGCCTCCTGCGCCGCGTCCCCGGCGTCTACCGCACCCGCGTCGACGACGTGCTGCTCACGGCGCTGGGCCGCGTCCTCGGCGACTGGACCGGACGCGACACCGTCGCCGTCGGCCTGGAGGGACACGGCCGCGAGGACCAGCTGTTCGAGGACATCGACCTGTCCCGCACGGTCGGCTGGTTCACCTCGCTCCACCCCCTCGCCCTGTCCGTCCCGGCCGGCTCCTGGGGCACTGCGCTGAAATCGGTGAAGGAGCAGCTGCGCGCCGTACCCGACCGCGGACTCGGCTACGGCGTGCTGCGCCACCTCACCCGCGAGGAGCGGCTCGCCCGGACGCCCGAACCCGGCATCAGCTTCAACTACCTGGGCCGCTTCGACTGGTCCGCCGACGCCGGCACGCTGGTCGCGGCGGTGCCCGGCGGCCTGGGCGGAGCCGAGGCGCCGGAGACCGAACGCCCGCACCTCATCGATGTCGTGGCCCGGGTCGAGGACGACCAGCTGGAGATCACCTGGTACTACAGCGCCGGACGGCACCACGAGGAGACCGTTACCGCGCTGGCCGACGCGATGCTGCGGGCGCTCGGCGACATCGTCGCGCACTGCGCCCTGCCGGACGCGGGCGGCCGCACCCCCTCCGACTTCCCGCTGGCCCGGCTCGACCAGGCCGCCGTGGACCGGATCGCCGGGGACGGCCGGGACGTCGCCGACATCTACCCGCTGACGCCCATGCAGGCCGGCATGCTCTTCCACAGCCTGCTCGACGCCGACAGCCGCACGTACGTCAACCAGGTGCAGTTCGTCCTGTCCGGCGTCACCGACCCGCACGCGCTCGCCACCGCGTGGCAGCACACCGCCGACGCCAACCCGGTGCTGCGCACCCACCTGGTCTGGCAGGAGACCGCCGAACCCCTCCAGGTCGTCCGGCACCGGGCCACCGTGCCCGTCACCCACCACGACTGGTCCGGCCTGCCCGCCGAGCACGGCGCACGCGAGCTGGACCGCCTGCTCGCCGAGGACCGGGAGGCCGGCGTCGAGCTGGGCGTAGCGCCCCTGATGCGGCTGACCCTGATCCGCCTCACCGCCGACCGGGTGCGGCTGGTGTGGACCTTCCACCACGTCCTGCTCGACGGCTGGAGCGCCGCCCAGGTCTTCGAAGAGGTGTGCGAGCGGTATGCCTCTCTGACCGCCGGGCACCAGCTACGGCTGCCCGAGCGGCGGCCCTTCGGCGACTACCTGCGCTGGCTGGCCGAGCAGGACACCGACCGCGCCGAGCACTACTGGCGCACCACCCTCGCGGGCTTCCAGGCACCCACCGAACTGCCCCGCGACCGGCGCCCCGCCGAGGCCCACCGCGCCTCCTCCTGCGCGTCCGTGCGGATGGCCCTCGACGCGGACGTCTCGGCCCGGCTGCGGGAGACCGCCCAGCAGGCCGGACTGACCCTCAACACCGTCGTCCAGGGCGCGTGGGCGCTGCTGCTGTCCCGCTACGGCGGCGGCGAGGACGTGGTGTTCGGCACCACCGTCTCCGGCCGGCCCGCCGACATGCCCGGCGTCACCTCGATGGTCGGGCTGTTCATCAACACCCTGCCCGTCCGGGCACGCGTCGACGGGCGGCGCGCGCTGCTCGACTGGCTGCGCGAACTGCAGGCCGCCCAGGCGGAGGCCCGGCGCCACGACTTCGTGCCGTTGGCGCAGGTGCAGTCGTGGAGCGACGTACCCGGCGGCACCAGCCTGTTCGACTCCCTCGTGGTCTTCGAGAACTACCCCTTCGACGAAGGCGCCATGGCCCGGCACGGCCTGGCCATGGAGCAGGAACGGGACCTGGAACCGACGAACTACCCGCTCAGCGTGGTCGTCGCGCCCGGCGACAGCCTGGCCGTGAACCTGGACTACGACCCGGCCGCCTTCGACGCCGGCACGGTGCACGCGCTCGGCGAGAGCCTGCGCGCCCTGCTGACCGGCATGGCCGAGACACCCGAGCGCCGCCTGGGCGACCTGGCCCTGCTCGACCCCGCCGAGGCACGCGACCTGGTGGCCCGGTTCGGCGGACGGGTGGCCGAGGCACCGTACGACACCCTGCCCGAGGCGTTCCGGCGCCAGGCCGAGCGCACCCCCGACGCCCCGGCCGTCCGTCATGGCGACACCTGCCTCGGCTACCGCGAACTCGACGCCCGCTCCAACCGGCTGGCCCGGCTGCTCATCGCCGCCGGTGCCGGACCCGAGGGCTTCGTCGCGCTCTGCCTGCCCCGCACCGCCGACCTGATCGTGGCGCTCCTCGCGGTGCTGAAGAGCGGCGCCGGGTATCTGCCGGTCGATCCGCAGTACCCCGCCGAGCGCGTCGCGTTCCTCTTCGAGGACGTACGGCCGGACGCCGTGATCACGGCCGCCGAGACCGCCGGCCGGCTGCCCGAGGGGCCGTACACCAGGATCCTCCTGGACGAGGAGCCCGGCACCGACCTGCCCGACACCCCCGTCGGCGACGCCGAACGCCACGCCCCCCTCCTGCCCGCGCACCCGGCCTACGTCATCCACACCTCCGGCTCGACCGGCCGTCCCAAGGGAGTGGTCGTCAGCCACGCCTCCGTGCGCGCCCTGACCGACTGGGCGGCGGCGGAGTTCGCCGGGCACGGCCTGGAGCACGTGGTGGCGTCCACCTCGCTCAACTTCGACGTATCGGTGTTCGAGATCTTCTCGCCGCTCCTGTCCGGCGGCTGCGTGGAGATCGTCCGCGACCTGCTCGCCCTCGCCGAACGCCCGGGGCCCTGGCGGGCCGGACTGCTCAGCGCGGTGCCCTCGGCCCTCGACCGGCTGCTCGCCGAGGACGCCGTCCACGTCACCGCGGACACCGTCGTCCTCGCGGGGGAGGGGCTGCCCGCCCGGACCGTCGGCCGGGTCCGCGAGGCCGTGGCCGGCGGCCAGGTGCACAACATCTACGGCCCCACCGAGGCCACCGTCTACGCCACCGCCTTCACCTGCGACCCCGCCGACCCCGACCGCGACCCGCCGATCGGCAGGCCGCTCGGCGGCGCCCGCGCCCACGTCCTCGACGAGCGGATGCGGCCGGTGCCCGTGGGCGTGCCCGGCGAGCTGTTCCTCGCCGGAACCGGGGTCGCCCGCGGCTACCTGCGCCGCCCCGGCCTGACCGCCGCCCGCTTCCTGCCCGACCCGTTCGGCCCGCCGGGCAGCCGCATGTACCGCACCGGTGACCTGGTCCGCTGGACCGCCGACGGCGACCTCGTCTATCTCGGGCGCGGCGACGACCAGGTCAAGGTGCGCGGCTTCCGCATCGAACTCGGCGAGGTCGAAGCGGCGCTGGCCCGCCACCCGGCGGTGGCGGCGGCAGCGGCCCGCGTCGTCGAACACGCCGGGCACCGCCGCCTGATCGGGTACGTGGTGCCGCATGGGGCAGGGCTGCCTGCCTCGGCCGGGGATGCCGGTGTGCCCGGCGGCACGACGGTCCTGCCTCAGTCCGCCGGGGACGGGGGAGTCGGCCCGGCCGACGGCCCGGTGGGCCAGTCGGCACCCGGGCGCCTGGAGGAGCACTCGGCGGGCCAGTCCGGTCCCGTGGAGGATCGCTTGCCGAGTGGGCCGAGGTCCGGGCGTGTGGCGGACGGCCCGGTGGGCCAGTCGACACCCGGGCGCCTGGAGGAGCACTCGGCGGGCCAGTCCGGTCCCGTGGAGGACCGCTTGGCGAGTCGGCCGATATCCGGGCGCGTGGCGGACGGCCCTGCGAGCCAGTCCGCCCCCAGCGGTCCCGCGAAGGACGGCCCCGCCGCTCTGCCCGACACCGGTGAGCTCCGTGCCTTCCTCGCCCGGAGTCTTCCCGACCACCTGCTGCCCGCCCTCGTGGTCCCGCTGGAGCGGCTGCCCCTCGGTGCCACCGGCAAGCTGGACCGCCGGGCGCTGCCCGTGCCCGAGTGGGGGGCGCCGACCGTCGGCACGGGAGGCCGGCCACCGCGTACCGAGGCCGAGCAGCTCCTCGCGGCCGTCTGGCGCGAGGTGCTCGGTGTGCCCGAAGTCGGCGCGGACGACAACTACTTCACGCTCGGCGGCGACTCGGTGCTCGGCATCCAGATCGTCTCCGCCGCCCGCCGGGCCGGACTCGCCCTGACCCCTCGGCACCTGTTCACCCACCAGACGCTCGCCGAACTCGCCGCCGTGGCCGAGCGGGCGCCCGACACCGCCACAGCCACCGCCGAACAGGGGCCGGTGACCGGCGACGTTCCGCTCACCCCCGTACAGCACTGGCTCCTGGACACCCTCACGGGCGAGCCCGCCCACTTCAGCCAGACCGTCTCCTACGAGCTGGCCACCGACCCCGACGAGGCACTGCTGCGCGCCGCCCTGTCCGCCGTACTGGAACACCACGACGCACTGCGGATGCGCTACGAACCGCTCGACGACGGAAGCCGGCGGCAGTACGGCACCCCGCCCGGCGACCACCGTGACGTCCATCTGGAGGTGCACGACCGGACGGCCCCCGAAGTGGTGGCCGATGCCCTGGGCGCCGACTTCGACCTGGCCGGCGGACCGCTGCTGCGGGCCGCGCTGTGCCGGCCGGGCGACGGCGGGCGGCCGGTGCTGCTCCTCGCCGCCCACCACCTGGTCGTGGACGCCGTCTCCTGGCGCCTGATCCTGGAGGACCTGGAAGCCGCCTACGAGGCGCTGCGGGACGGTGCCCGGCCCGCCCTCGCCCCGAAGAGCACGTCGCTGCGGACCTGGGCGCGGCGGCTCGCCGAGCACACCGAGACGGGCGGTTTCGGCGGTGAACTCGACCACTGGCGCGGTCTGGACGCCGCCACCGCGCTGCCCGCCGACCGCCCCGGCGGCGCCAACACCGTCGCCGACGAGGAGAGCGTGACGGTCGGCCTCGACGCCGAGGAGACCCGACGGCTGCTCCAGGACGTGCCGGACGCGTACCGCACCCGCGTCAACGACGTCCTGCTGTGCGCGCTCGGCCGGGTCCTGGCCCGCTGGAGCGGACAGGACCGGGTGGCGGTGACCCTGGAGGGACACGGCCGCGAGGAGTTGTTCGCGGACGTCGACCTCGCCCGGACGGTCGGCTGGTTCACGGCCATGTACCCCGTTGCCCTGGACGTGCCCCGGGACGCGGACACCGGCACCGTCCTGAAGGCCGTCAAGGAGAACCTACGGGCCGTGCCGCACGGCGGGCTCGGCTACGGCGCGCTGCGCCACCTGCACCCCACGGCCGGCCGCGAGCTGCCCGCCCTGCCGCCGGTCTGCTTCAACTACCTGGGCCGACAGGACCGCACCGGCACACCGGGCGGCCTGCTGCACAAGCCCCACGGCGCACTGTCCGGCAACATGGACCGCTCGGCGCGGCGGCCGCACCTCCTGGACGTCCTCGGCCAAGTCGGCGCGGAGCGGCTGGAGTTCACCTGGTCGTACTCCCGCGAGGTGCACGACCGGGAGACCGTGGAGCGGCTGGCCGGCGAGATGGCCGACGAGCTGCGCGCGATCGTCCGGCACTGCGCCGCGCCCGGCGCCGGCGGCCGCACCCCCGCCGACTTCCCGCTCGCCCCGCTGGACCAGGCGGGCGTCGACCGGCTGGTGGGCGACGGAACGGACGTGGCGGACGTCTACCCGCTCACCCCCACCCAGACCGGCATGGTGATGCACGGCCTGGACGAGGCGGAACACGGCCTGTACGTCGAGCAGATCACCTTCGTGGCGGACGGCGCCCGCGACCCGCGGACCCTGGCCGCCGCCTGGCAGCACGTCGTCGACCGCACCCCCGTCCTGCGCACCTCCGTCGCGCTGCGCGGCGTACCCGTGCCGCTCCAGGTGGTCCACCGGAACGTGACCCTGCCGATCACCGAGCACGACTGGAGCGCGCTCCCGCAGGACCGGCACGACGCGGAGCTGGAGCGGCTGCTCGCCGACGAGCGGGCCCGGGGCCTCACCCTGGACCGCGCCCCGCTGCTGCGGCTCGCCCTGGTCAGGGTCGGCCCGGACGCGGTCCGCGTCGTGTGGACCTTCCACCACGTCCTGCTGGACGGCTGGAGCGTCTTCCACGTCCTGTCCGACGTCACGGCCGCGCACGCCGCCCTCACCCGCGGCGAGCCGCCCCACCTGCCCGAACGCAGGCCGTTCGCGGACTACGCCGGCTGGCTCGTCGTCCAGGACACCCGCCAGGCGCAGGAGCACTGGCGCGCCGCCCTGGCCGGCCTGAGCGGCCCGACCCCGCTGCCGTACGACCGGCGCCCCGCCCCCAACACCACCGCCCGCTCCGGGACGTGGCTGTCCCAGCGGCTGGACACCGCACGCACCAGCCGGCTCCAGGAGTTCGCCCGCCGGCACCGCCTCACCCTCAACACCGTGGTGCAGGGCGCCTGGGCGCTGCTGCTCGCGCGCTGGAGCGGGGAAGCGGAGGTCTGCTTCGGCACCACCGTCTCCGGACGGCCCGCCGACCTGCCCGGCGCCGACACCATCACCGGTCTGTTCATCACCACCCTGCCCGCCCGCACCGAGGTCCACGGCGACGCCGGCTGCGGCACCTGGCTGCGGGCCTTCCAGGAGGCCCGCGCCGAGGACCGCCGCCACGACCACCTGCCCCTCACCGCCCTGCACGCCCTGGGCGAACTGCCGCCGGCCACCGCCCTGTTCGACAGCCTGGTGGTCTTCGAGAACTACCCCGTCGGTGACGCGACCGCGGGCGCGCAGGGACTCGCCCTGCGGGACCTGGACGCCCGGGAGGCCACCAACTACCCGCTCACCGTGGTCGTCTCGCCCGGCGAGCAACTCACCGTCGAACTCGGCTACGACCCCCGGTACTTCGCGGAGGCCGGCGCCGCGTCGCTGGCCGGGCAGCTGCTGCACGCCCTGGACGCCCTGGCCGCCTCGGACGGCACCGCCCGCCTGGACGACATCGACGTCCTGCCGCCCGCACAGCGCGAACTGCTGCTGCGCGGCCCGGCCCGGCCCGCGACCGGCCCCGTGCCCGCCGCCACCCTGCCCGCCCTCGTCGAGGCGGCCGTCGACCGATGGCCGACCGCGACCGCGCTCGACACGCTCGACGCTTCCGGCCCGGGCGCCACGGGCGGCGCGCCGCTGAGCTTCGCGGAGGCGGAGGCCCGCGCCAACCGGCTGGCGCACCGGCTCATCGCCCGGGGCGCCGGACCCGGCGACCTCGTCGCACTGCTGCTGCCCCGCTCGACGGACATGGTCCTCGCCCAACTGGCGGTGACGAAGGCGGGCGCCGCGTTCCTGCCCGTCGACCCGGCCTACCCGAAGGAGCGGATCGCGCTGATGCTGCGCGACGCCGCCCCCACCCTCACCCTCGACGCCCAGGAGGTCGCCGACCTGCTCGCCGCCACCCCGGACGGCATGGCCGGACACCGGCCCACCGACGCCGACCGGACCCGCCCGCTCGACCTGGACGACCCGGCGTACGTGATCTACACCTCCGGCTCCACCGGCACGCCCAAGGGTGTCGTCGTCACCCACCGCGGGCTCGCCGCGTTCAGCGCCGCGGAGGCGGCCCACTACCAGGTCGCCCCGGGGGACCGGGTCCTCGCCTTCGCCACACCGAGCTTCGACGCCTGCGTGCTGGAGCTGTGCGCGTCCCTGCCGCACGGCGCCGGGCTCGTCGTGCCCCGGCCGGGACCGCTGCTCGGCGCCGAACTCGCCGACGTCCTGCGCGCCGGGCGCATCACGCACACCCTGCTCCCGCCGGCCGCGCTCGCCACGCTGCCGCCCGACACCCCCGGCACGCTGCCGGACCTCACGACCCTGATCGTCGGCGCCGACGCATGCGGACCCGACCTCGTCGCCCGCTGGGCGCCGCACCACCGCATGGTCAACTCCTACGGCCCCACCGAGGCCACCGTCGTCGCCACCTGGTCGGCGCCGCTGGCGGCGGACGGCAGCGCACCGCCCATCGGCCGCCCCCTGCCCGCCACCGGCGCCTACGTCCTGGACGCCCGGCTGCGGCCGGTGCCCGCCGGCGTCACCGGCGAACTGTGGCTGAGCGGACCGGCACTGGCCCGCGGCTACCTCGGCCGCCCCGGTCTGACCGCCGCCCGCTTCACCGCCGACCCGTTCGGGCCGCCCGGCACCCGCATGTACCGCACCGGCGACCTGGTGCGCCGCGACAGCGCCGGCGAACTGCACTACCTGGGCCGCACGGACCACCAGCTCAAACTGCGCGGCCACCGCATCGAGGCGGGCGAGGTCGAGGCGACACTGGTCGCTCACCCGGCCGTGCTGGACGCCGTGGTGACCGTACGCGAGGACGAACCGGGCCTGCCACGCCTGGTCGCCCACCTGCTCACGGCCCCCGACGCCGAACCGCCGAGCTCGGCGGAACTGCGGGAGCTGGCCGCACGCTCGCTGCCGGAGTACATGGTGCCGACCGCGTTCGTGGTCCTCGACCGCTTCCCGCTCACCGAGAACGGCAAGACCGACCGGGCCGCCCTGCCCGCCCCGGCACCGGCCGAGGAGCGGGCACGGCCCGAGTACGTGGCACCCCGCACCCCCACCGAAGAAGCGGTGGCGGCCATCTGGGAGGAGACCCTCCAGACGGCCGTGGGCGCCGAGGACGACTATTTCTCCCTCGGCGGGGACTCGCTGCGTGCCCTGCTCATCGCCTCCCGCGCCAACGACGCCTTCGCCGTCACGCTCACGCCCCGCGACGTCCTGGTCTGCCGCACCGTCGCCGCCCTGGCGGAGCTGGTGGAGGACCAGGTGCTGAGCGAACTCGAACAGAGCGCGTACGACGAAGACGCCGCGTCCGGCAGCCCCGACTCCGAAGACGCCGCGTCCGGCGGCCCCGACCACGATCACGAACGGTGAGGACCCGACGACCATGACGTCTTCGACCCCTGCGAACTCTTCTTCCGGCAACCCCGCTCCGGGCAACCCTTCGTCGGGCAACCCCTCTTCGGACCCGGCCGCCCCCGCACGGCCCTCCCGTCCCTCCCGTCCCTCCCGGCGCGACCGTGCCGAGGCCCTGCCCGAGGAGATGCGGGAGGCGCTGCGGCGGCGGCTCGCCGGCCGCGCGGCCGGCGGCGGTTCCGCCTCGGCCGCCCGGCAGGGCATCCCGCGGGCCGACCGGGACCAGCCGTTGCCACTGTCCTTCGCCCAGCAGCGGCTGTGGTTCCTGGACCAGCTGCGGCCCGGCGACGCCCGCTACAACAGCGCGGTCGCGCTGCGCCTCACCGGCGCGCCGGACCAGCAGGCGCTTGCCGCGGCCCTGACCGCCGTCGTGACCCGGCACGAGGCGCTGCGCACCACCTTCGAGGAGACCGACGGCCGCCCCGTGCAGCGTGTCCACCCGGCGGGGCCGGTGCCCTTGCCGGTCCGGGACGCCGGTGACCTGGACAAGGACCTCCTGGCGGAGTACTCCCGGCCCTTCGACCTGCGCCACGGCCCGCTGCTGCGCGCCCTGCTGCTGCGCGAGTCCGCGACCTCCCACGTCCTGATGCTGACGGCCCATCACATCATCACGGACGGCTGGTCCATGGGTATCGTCCTGGACGAGCTGTGCACCGCCTACGACGCCCTCGCGCGGGGCGCCGCGCCCGCCCTGCCGCCGGTGGCCACGCAGTACCCGGACTTCGCGGTGTGGCAGCGCGAGCGGCTCTCGGGCACCCGCCTCGAAGGCGAACTCGCCCACTGGAAGCAGCGGCTGGCCGGTGCGGTGGCGCCCGACCTGCCCCTGGACCGGCCGCGGCGCGGCGAGGAGGCGGGCGAGGGCGCCGTCAGCGCCTTCGCCGTCCCGGCCCGCCTGACCGCACGCCTGCGCGACCTCGCCGGAGAGCAGCACACCACCCTGCACACCGCCCTGGTCGCCGCAGCCCAGGCACTCCTCGCCCGATGGTCCGGGCAGGACGACATCACCGTCGGTTCCCTCACGCCCGGCCGCTCCCGCACCGATCTGGAACGAAGCGTCGGCTTTTTCGTGAACACCGTCGTGCTGCGCACCCCGGTGGACGCGGCCGGGTCCTTCCGCGAGCTCCTCGCCCGGGCGGCCGAGACGGTGGGCGACGCCTTCGCCCACGGCGACACCCCGTTCGAGCGGATCGTGGAGGCGGTGGGTGCCCCCCGCGAGGCGGGCCGCAACCCGCTGTTCGACGTGCTGGTCCTGCTGCACCCCGCCCCGCCCGCCGCGACCGCCCCGCGCGGTCTGGCCACCACCCCGGTGACCGTGCCCCGGCACGCGGCCACCTTCGACCTGAGCATCGAGTTCGTGCCCGGCGAGGACGGCCTGACCGGCCTCCTGGAGTACCGCACCGACCTGTTCGACGCGGCCACGGCCGAGCGGATGGCCGGACAGCTCATCCGCCTGCTCGAAGGCGCCTGCGCCGCTCCGGACCGGGCGCTCGGCAGTCTGCCCCTGCTCTCCGAGGAGGAGACCCGGCGCCTCGTCCACGACTGGAACCCCGCCCCGCTCCCCGTCACGGACACCATCCACCCCGAGCTGTTCGAGCGCCGGGCGGCCCAGGGCCCCGACGCCCTCGCGCTCGTCGCGGGCGGCGAGCGGCTCGACTACGCCACGCTCAACGCCCGCGCCAACCGGCTCGCCCACCACCTCATCGCCGGCGGCGCCGGCCCCGAACGGCTGGTCGCCCTGCGGCTGCCGCGCACCGCCGACATGATCGTGGCGATCCTCGCCGTCTGGAAGTCCGGCGCCGGCTACCTCCCCCTGGACCCGGCCCTGCCCGAAGAGCGCGTCCGGTTCCTCCTGGACGACGCCCGCCCGGCCCTGGTCCTCGACGAACCGGCCCTGCGCGCCACGCCCGCGACCACCCGGGACACCGACCCCACCGACGCCGACCGGCGCGCCCCGCTGACGGCGGACAACACCGCGTACGTCATCTACACCTCCGGCTCCACCGGTCGCCCCAAGGGCGTCGCCGTGACCCACCGCGCGGCGGCGCACCTCCTGGCCGCCCACCGGGCCGGCTTCGTCGCCGAGGCGGGCGGCGGCCCGCTGCGGGTCGCGCTCACCGCGTCCTTCTCCTTCGACACCTCCCTCGAAGGCGTGCTCCTGATGGCCGACGGCCACCCACTGCACCTGGTCGACGAGACCACCCGGATGGACCCGGCCGCGCTGGTGGAGTACGTCGTCGAACACCGCGTCGACTTCCTCGACGTCACCCCGTCCTACCTGCGGCAGCTGCTGCCCGCCGGACTGCTCACCGACCCCCGGCACCACCCCCGGGTCCTCATGCTCGGCGGCGAGGCGGTCGGCCCCGCGCTCTGGCGCGAGCTGGCCGCCCACCCCGACGTGGCCGCCCACAACTTCTACGGCCCCACCGAGTGCACGGTCGACGCGCTGTCCTGCCGTATCGACGGCGGCGACCGCCCGCTGGTGGGCCGCCCCCTGCCCGGAGTGCGGGCCTACGTCCTGGACGGCCGGCTCCGCCCGGTGCCGCCCGGCGTCGGTGGCGAGCTGTACCTCGCCGGCGGCCAGCTCGCCCGGGGCTACGCCGGCCGGCCCGGGCTGACCGCGGCCCGCTTCCTGCCCGACCCGTTCGGCGGGCCGGGGGAGCGGATGTACCGCACCGGCGACCTGGCCCGCTGGACCGCCGACGGCCGCCTGGACTACCTCGGGCGCGCCGACGACCAGGTCAAGGTGCGCGGCCACCGTATAGAGCCCGGCGAGATCGAGGCCGCCCTGCTCGCGCTGCCCGCCGTGGCCGCCGCCGCGGTCGTCGCCGTGCCCGACCCGCGGGGCCACACCCGTCTCGCCGCCTACGTCGTCCCCGCGCCCGGCGCACCCCGGCCCGCCCCCGCCGACCTGCGCACGGCCCTGCGCGAGGTGCTGCCCGACGCCCTGGTGCCGTCCTCCTTCACCTCGCTGGACGCGCTGCCGCTGACCACCAGCGGCAAGCTGGACCGCCGGGCCCTGCCGACGCCTGACAGCACCGCGGAGGAGCGGGAGTTCGTCGCCCCGCGCACCCCCGACGAGGAGACCCTGGCCGGCATCTGGGCCGAGGTGCTCGGCGCGGCCCGGGTCGGTGTCACGGACAACTTCTTCGAGCTGGGCGGCGACTCGATCCTGAGCATCCAGGCCGTCTCCCGTGCCCGCGCCGCGGGCCTGCACATCGCCTCGCAGGACGTCTTCCGCCACCAGACGGTCGCCGACCTGGCCGCCGCCGCGGCCCGCCGCACCGCCGCCGTGCCCGCGCCCCGTCGCCCGCACCAGGACGGACCCGCCCCGCTCACCCCCGTACAGGAGTGGTTCCTCGCCACGCACGGGCCGCTGCGGCACTTCGCCATGTCGATGCTGCTCGACCTCCCGTACGACCTCGACGAGCGGGCCCTGGACCGGGCCTTGCACGCCGTCGTGGCCCGCCACCCGGCGCTGCGCACCCGCTTCGCCCACGCCGACGGCGTCTGGCGGCAGCACCCCGGCACCGGCCCGGCGACCGGACTGCTCACCCGCCACGACCCCGCCACCTCACCCGCCGAGGCCGCGGCAGCGGCCCGCGCGGCCCTGGACCCGGCGACCGGTGCCCTGCTGCGCGCGGCCCTGCTGCTCGGCGGGGAACGGCCCCAACTGTTCCTCACCGCCCACCACCTGGCGGTCGACAGCGTCTCCTGGCGGGTCCTGCTCGCCGACCTCGAACACGCCTACCGACAGGCGGCGGCCGGCGAGGAACCACGGCCGGCGCCCGAACACACCCCGTTCACCGACTGGGCGCGGACCCTGACCGAACGGGTCCGCGCCGGCGACCTCGACGCCGACCTGCCCCACTGGACGCGGGAAGCGGCTCAGCCGCGCACCCCGCTCCCCGTCGACCTGCCCGGCACCCCCGTCGCCGGGTCCGTGCGCACCGTCCGTACGCGCGTGGACCGGGACACCACCGAGGCGCTGCTGCGGCGGGTGCCGGGCACGTACCGCACCCAGGTCAACGACGTGCTGCTGAGCGCGCTCGGCCGGGTGCTCGCCGACTGGACGGGCGCCGACCGGGTGACCGTCGCCCTGGAGGGCCACGGCCGGGAGGAGGAACTGGACGAGGGCGCCGACCTGTCCCGCACGGTCGGCTGGTTCACCACCCAGTACCCGGTCACGCTGGCCCCGGCCGGGCCGGACGACTGGGCGGCCACCCTGAAGTGTGTCAAGGAGCAGCTGCGGGCCGTGCCCCGCCGCGGCCTCGGCTACCAGGCGCTCGGCCACCTCGGCTCGCCCCGGCCCGAGGCCCGCGCGCTCGGCCGGTTGCCGCTGCCCGACGTGTGCTTCACCTACCACGGGCAGTGGGAGGCGTCCGCCGGGGGCGACTTCGCGCCCACCGCCGACGTACCCGGCCGGGACATGGACCCCGGCGCGCCGCTGGACCACCTCCTCGACGTGTCCGCCCTGGTGACCGACGGTCAACTGGAGATCACCTGGCACTACAGCGACCAGGTGCACCGCGAGGACACCGTGCGGGAGCTGGCCGCGGGCATGGCACGGGCGCTCACCGCCATCGCCGAGCACTGCGCCCGCCCCGGCGCGGGCGGGCGCACGCCCTCCGACTTCCCGCTGGCCCGCCTGGACCAGGCGGGCGTGGACCGGCTCGCCGGCGACGGCCGCGACGTCGAGGACCTGCTGCCGCTCACCCCGCTCCAGGAAGGCATGCTCTTCCACCGGCTGGTCGGCGGCGCCGACGACGTGTACGTCGACCAGGCCGCACTGCTGCTCGAAGGCGTCAGCGACCCGGACGCCCTCGCCCTGGCCTGGCAGCGGGTGACCGACCGCACGCCCGCCCTGCGCACCTCGGTGGTGTGGGAGGGCGTCCCGGTGCCGCTCCAGGTCGTGCACCGCCGCGTCGAGGTCCCCGTCGTCCGGTTGGACTGGCGCGAGCTGGACGCGGCGCAGCGGGAGGAGCGACTCGGCCGACTGCGCGCCGACGACCTCGCCCGCGGCCTCGACCTCGGCACGGCACCCCTGATGCGGCTCACCCTCGTCCGGCTCCCCGACGCCCGGCTGCACCTCCTGTGGACCTCCCACCACCTGATCCTGGACGGCTGGAGCCTCGCCCAGGTGCTCACCGACGTGTCCGAGGAGTACGCGGCGCTCACCACCGGCGCCGAGCCCCGGCCGCCCGCCCGCAGGCCGTTCGGCGACTACGTGCGCTGGCTGGCCGACCGGGACACCGAAGCCGCCCACGCCCATTGGCGGACCGTCCTGGACGGGTTCGCCACCCCCACCCCGCTGCCCGTCGACCGCGCCCGGCGCCCCGGCCACGAGACCCGGTCCGCCGGCGTGCACACGGCCGCGCTGTCCGACGAGGTCTCCGCCCGCCTCGCCCACACCGCCCGGAGCGCCGGACTCACCCTCGGCACCGTGGTGCAGGGCGCCTGGGCGCTGCTCCTGTCCCGCTACAGCGCCGAACGGGACGTGCTGTTCGGGACCACCGTCTCCGGACGGCCCGACGACCTGCCCGGCGCCGAGTCGATGGTGGGCATGTTCATCAACACCCTGCCCACCCGCGTCCACGTCGACGGCGACCGCACCGCCGCCGCCTGGCTCAGGGACCTCCAGGAAGAGCAGGCGCAGGCACGGCGGTTCGCGGCGGTCTCCCTCGCCGAGCTGACGTCGCTGAGCGAGGTGCCGGCCGGCAGCCCCCTCTTCGACAGCATGGTGGCCTTCGAGAACTACCCCTTCGACGAGGCGCGTTCGGCCACGACCGGGATACGCCTGGCCGACGTCTCCTCCCGGGACGCCACCAACTTCCCGCTGGTCCTGCGCGCCTACCAGGGCGAGCGGTTCGGCTTCGACCTCGCCTACGACCCTCGGCTGTTCGACGCCACGACCGTGACCTCTCTCGCCGACCGGCTCTGCCTGCTGCTCACGGAGCTGGCCGAGGACCCGGAGCGACCCGTGCGCTGCCTGGCCTGGACCACCGCCGAGGAACGGCGGCGCCTCCTCACCGACTGGAACGGGACCGAGGAGGGCAGGCCCGCCGAGACCCTGGACGCGCTGTTCGCCGCCCAGGTCGCCCGCACCCCCGACGCCGAGGCCCTCACCTGCGGTGACGAACGGCTCGACTACGCCGGCCTGGACGCACGGGCGGGCCGTCTCGCCCACCGCCTCGCCGAACTCGGCGCCGGGCCCGAGACGTTCGTCGCTCTCGCACTGCCCCGCTCCACCGACCTCGTCGTGGCCGTCCTCGCCGTCCTCAAGACCGGCGCCGCCTACCTGCCCATCGACCCCCGACTGCCCGCGGAGCGCGTGCGGCACCTGCTCGCCGATGCCGCGCCGGTCACACTGGTGACCACCCGGCAGACCCCGGCGGCCGGCCCGGACGTACCCCGCCTGCTGCTCGACGACGCGCAGGTACGCGCCGACCTGGCCCGCCGCCCGGCCGCGGGACCCGCGGGCCGCGCGCTGCCCGAGAGCCCCGCCTACGCCATCTACACCTCCGGCTCCACCGGCCGCCCCAAGGGCGTCGTCGTCCCGCACGCCAACGTGGTCCGGCTCTTCACCCGCACCCGGCACTGGTTCGGCTTCGGGGCCGACGACGTGTGGACCCTCTTCCACTCCTACGCCTTCGACTTCTCGGTGTGGGAGCTGTGGGGCCCGCTGCTGCACGGCGGCCGCCTCGTGATCGTCCCCGAGGACACCGCCCGCTCCCCGGAGGACTTCCTGCGCCTGCTCGCCGACGAGCGGGTCACCGTCCTCAACCAGACGCCGTCCGCGTTCTACCCACTGATCCGCGCCGACGCCGAACTCCCCGACGTGGGCGACCGCCTCGCCCTGCGCACGGTCGTCTTCGGCGGCGAGGCACTGGACGTGG
Source organism: Streptomyces sp. NPDC031466 (assembly GCF_055581265.1). Classification (NCBI taxonomy): domain Bacteria; kingdom Bacillati; phylum Actinomycetota; class Actinomycetes; order Kitasatosporales; family Streptomycetaceae; genus Streptomyces; species Streptomyces sp. NPDC031466. The sequence continues at coordinate 554,957 of NZ_JBVIJT010000001.1, read as the reverse complement.
GCAGGCTCGCCGACTGGTACGCCCGCCACCCGGACACCGCGCCCCGCCTGGTGAACATGTACGGCATCACCGAGACCACCGTGCACGTCACCTACGCCGGCCTCGACCGCGCGGCCGCCCGGCCCGGCGCCGCGAGCCCCATCGGCACCGGCATCCCCGACCTGCGGCTCTACGTCCTCGACGACACGCTCCAGCCGGTGCCCCCGGGCGCCGTGGGCGAACTCTTCGTCGCCGGCGAGGGCCTGGCGCGCGGCTACCTGAACCGGCCGGGACTGACCGCGACCCGCTTCCTCGCCGACCCCTTCGGCCGGCCGGGCACCCGCATGTACCGCACCGGGGACCGGGCCCGCTGGCGGGCCGACGGAACCCTGGAGTATCTGGGCCGCGCCGACCAGCAGGTCAAGATCCGCGGCTACCGCATCGAACCCGGCGAGATCGAGGCCGCCCTGTACGCCCACCCCGGCGTCGGCGCGGCCGCCGTCGGCGTGTACGAGGACAGCGCGGGGACCCGCCGCCTGGTCGCCCACGTCGTCGGCACCGGAACCGGTACGGGTAGCGGCACCGGCATAGGCACCGGGGAGCGCGCCACCGCGCCGCCCGCCGCCGAACTCCGCGCCCACCTCGAAGGGCTGCTGCCCGCGCACATGGTGCCGGCCGTCTACGTGCCGATGGCCGCGCTGCCGCTCACCGCCAACGGCAAGCTCGACCGGCGCGCCCTGCCCGCGCCCGGACCCGACGGCTTCGCCACCGAGGGCACGCGGACCTCGCCGCGCACCCCGGCCGAACGGCTCGTCGCCGCCGCCTGGACGGACGTACTGGACATCGAGGAGGCCGGCGCCGACGACGACTTCTTCGCCCTCGGCGGCGACTCCATCCTCGCCGTCCGCGTCACCTCCCGGCTGCGCGCCGCCTTCGGCACGGACGTCTCGCCCCGCATGCTGTTCACCCACTCCACGCTCCGCGACCTCGCCGCCGCCCTGGGCGAACCGGGCGGCGCGGACACCGCCGACGCCATCCCGGCCACCACCCCGGACACCCCGGCGCCCCTGTCGTACGCCCAGCAGCGCCTGTGGTTCCTCGACCGGTTCGAACCGGGCGGCACGGAGTTCACGACCCTGTCCGTGCTGCGGCTGCGCGGCTCGCTGGACCCGGCCGCCCTGCGCGCCGCCCTGGACGGCCTGGTCGCCCGGCACGAGACGCTGCGCACCACGTTCACCGAGCACGACGGCCAGGCCCACCAGCTCGTCCACCCGCCCCGGCCCGTGGACCTGCCCGTGCTCGACCTCCCGGACGACGCCGCCCTGGACGCCCTCGTGGACCGGGTCGCCGCCGCTCCCTTCGACCTGGCCGCGGGCCCCCTGCTCCGCGCCCACCTGGCCCGGTCCGCCCCCGACGAGCACGTCCTCGTCCTGGCCGTGCACCACATCGTCACCGACGGCTGGTCCAGCGGTGTGCTCGCCCGGGACCTGGGCGAGCTGTACGCGGCCGCCCTGGAGGACCGCCGCCCGCAGCTGCCCGCGCTCCCCGTCCGCTACGCCGACTACGCGTCCTGGCAGCGTTCCCGCGCCGACCGCGCCGACGCCGAACTCGCCTACTGGCGCCGGGCCCTGGACGGCGTGAGCCCGCTGGAGCTGCCCACCGACCGGCCGCGCCCGGCCGTCCGCGGCCGCGACGGCGCCCTGCTGACCTTCACCCTGCCCCCCGCGCTCACCGAGCGGCTGCGCGAACGGGCCAGGGAGGCCGACGCCACCCTCTACATGACCCTGGTGACGGCCTGCCAGACGCTGCTCGCCCGCTGGGCGGGCCAGGAGGACGTCACCGTCGGCACCGTCACCGCAGGACGCGAACGCGCCGAACTGCACGACTTGGTCGGCATGTTCGTCAACACCCTGGTGCTGCGCGCCCGGGTCCGCCCCGGTGTGCCCTTCCGGGACCTGCTCGCCGAGGTGCGCGACACCGCCCTGGAGGCGTTCGCCCACCAGGAGGTGCCCTTCGAGCGCGTGGTGGACGCCCTCCAACCCGAACGGGACACCAGCCGCACCCCGCTGTTCCAGGTCATGGTCGCCCTGCACAACCTCGGCGCCGAGCCGCTGCGCCTGCCCGGCCTGACGGCGGAGCCCGTGACGCCGCCGGTGCGCGTCGCCACCTACGACCTCGCCTTCGACTTCGTGGAGGGCGAGGAGGGACTCACCGGCCACCTGGAGTACAACACCGGTCTTTTCGACACCGACACCGCCCAACGCCTCGCCGCCCGACTGCGCGTCCTGCTGGAGGCCGTCGCGGCGGACCCCGGGCAGAGCGTGGACCGGCTGCCGCTGATGACCGACGACGAGCGGCACCGCGTACTGCGCCACGGGGAGGGCATCCACCTGCCCGAGCCGCACACCACCTTCCCCGCCCTGTTCGAGGCACAGGCCGCCCGCACCCCGCAGCACACCGCCCTGGTCGCCCGCGACGCCACGCTGGACCTCGCCGCGCTGAACCAGCGCGCCAACCGGCTCGCCCACCACCTCATCCTCCAGGGCGCGGGACCCGAAGACGTGGTCGCCGTCCGGCTGCCGCGCACCTCCGACCTGATGGTGGCGGTGCTCGCCGTCCTCAAGGCGGGCGCCACCCTGCTCTGCCTGGACTCCGTGCTCCCCGCCGAACGGCAGGACTTCCTCCTCGCCGACGCCCGCCCGCGCACCCTCCTGACCGGCCTCGACATGGTGCCGTGGGACCGGTTGCCCGCCCACGACCCGACCGACGCCGACCGCGTCCGGCCCCTGCGGCCCGAGAACACCGCCTACCTCATCTACACCTCGGGCTCCACCGGCCGCCCCAAGGGCGTCGCCGTCGAACACCGCAACCTCGTCAACCTCTGCCACGACCACCGTGCCGGCCTGCTCGCCCCGCACACCGCCGGCGGACGGCGGCTGCGGGCCGCGCTCAGCGCCTCCTTCTCCTTCGACACCTCCTGGGAAGGGCCGCTGCTCCTCGCCCTCGGCCACGAGGTCCACCTGATCGACGAGGACGTACGCCTGGACCCGCGCGCCTTCTGTGACCAAGTCGCCGAACACCGCCTCGACCTGGTCAACGTCACCCCGTCCTACCTGCGCGAACTCACCGCCGCCGGGCTGCTCGCCGCCGACCGCCACCACCCGCGCCTGCTCCTCGTCGGCGGCGAGGCCGTCACCCCGGCCGGCTGGCGCGACCTCGTGCGCGCCGAACGCGACCTCGGCGTCGCGGTGTACAACATGTACGGGCCCACCGAGACCACCGTGGACGCGGTCTACGGCCGCTGCGCCGACCAACCGGACCGCCCGGTCATCGGTCGCCCCGGCGGCAATCTCCGGGCCTACGTCCTCGACGCCGCCCTGAACCCGGTACCGCCCGGCACCCCCGGCGAGCTGTACCTGGCCGGGGCGCAGGTGGCCCGCGGCTATCTGCACCGGCCCGGCCTCACCGCCGCCCGCTTCCTCGCCGACCCGTTCGCGGCGCCCGGCGAGCGGATGTACCGCACCGGCGACCGGGCCCGCTGGGACCGGGACGGGCTCCTGGAGTTCCTCGGCCGGGCCGACGAGCAGGTCAAGATCCGCGGGTTCCGCATCGAACCCGGCGAGGTGGAGGCCGCCCTCCTGGACCACCCGGACATCGCCGACGCCGCCGTCGCCGCCCGCGAGAACGCCGGCCGCCTCATGCTCGTCGGCTACGTCGTGCCCGCCACCGACCGCGTCCCGTCCCCGGACGCCCTGCGCCTCGCGCTGCGCCGCACCCTGCCCGACCACATGGTGCCCGCCGCGTTCGTCCCGCTGGCCCGCATCCCGCGCACCACCAGCGGCAAGACCGACCGCCGCGCCCTGCCCGCCCCGCCCGCACAGCCCGACAGCGACACGCCCTACGTCGCTCCCCGGGCCGGCACGGAGGAACGCCTGGCCGCGATCTGGGCGCAGGTGCTCGGCGTCGAACGGGTCGGCGCCCGCGACAACTTCTTCACGCTCGGCGGCGACTCCATCCTGAGCATCCAGATCGTCTCCCGCGCCCGGCAGGCCGGACTCGCCCTCGCCACCAAGGACGTCTTCCGCCATCAGACGGTCGCCGAACTCGCCCTGCGCGTAACGGAGTCGTCGCCGGACCAGGAAGCCGCCGAGGAACCGGGCGAGGCGCCGCTCACCCCGATCCAGCACTGGTACCTGGACGGCCGCGACCCGGGTCAGCGGCTCCGGTTCACCATGACCCAGCGCCTCGAACTCGCCCCGGACACCACCGGGACGACACTCCGGGCCGCCACCGACGCCCTCGTACGCCACCACGCCGCCCTGCGCACCCGGTTCCGCCGCACCGCCGACGGCTGGCGCCAGGACGTCCTGCCCGAGGCACCGGACGGCGTCTTCACCCGGCACGACGCGACCGGCCTGGCCGACCCGGCCCTGGAGGCCGAGGTCCAGCGGCTGACGGAGGAGGCGCAGGCCGCCTTGAACCCCGCCGACGGGCGGGTCGTCCGCGTCCTGTTCTTCGACCGGGGTCCGGGCCGGCCCGGCCAACTGGTGGTCACCGCCCACCACCTGGTCATCGACGGCGTCTCCTGGCGCATCCTGCTCGCCGACCTGGAGGCCGCCCAGCGGGCCGCGGCGCTCGGCCGGCCCGCGGAATTGCCCCCCACCGGCACGTCGTACGGCCGCTGGGCCACCCGCCTCGACCGGCACACCCGCTCCGGGGCGCTCGACGCCGACCTGCCGTACTGGACACACACCGGCACGGCGCCGGCCGCCCTGCCCGCCGGCCGTCCCGGCCCGAACACCCACGGCACCGCCGCCACCCTCACCGTCACCCTGGACACGCGGACCACCGAAGCCCTGCTGCGCGAGGTCCCCCGCACCTACCGCACCCAGGTCAACGACGTCCTGCTCAGCGCCCTCGGCCGCACCCTGGCCCGCTGGTGCGCACGCGACACCGTCCTGCTGGGCGTCGAGGGCCACGGCCGGGAGGAGCTGTTCGCGGACGTGGACCTGTCGCGGACCGTCGGCTGGTTCACCGCCGAGTTCCCGCTCGCCCTGCGCGTCGCCCCGGACGCCGGCTGGCACGACACCCTCCGCTCGGTCAAGGAACAGCTGCGCGCGGTACCTCTGCACGGCCTGAGCCACGGCGCCCTGCGCCACCTCGTGCCCGACAGCCCGCTCGCCGCCGCCCCCGCCCCGCAGATCGGCTTCAATTACCACGGCCAATGGGACACGGACGGCACCGGCACCGGCGGCCTGTTCCACGGCGCCCTGCCCCCGGCCGGCCAGGACACCGACCCCGATGAACCCCGCCCCTACCTCCTGGACATCACCGGCGTGGTCCAACAGGGCCGGCTCGAACTCGGCTGGACCTACCCCGCGGCCGTCTACGACCAGGCCACCGTCCACCGCCTCGCACAGGACACCCTCGCGGCCCTGCGGGAGATCGTGGCGCACTGCGCCCGCCCCGAGGCGGGCGGCCGCACCCCCTCCGACTTCCCCCTCGCCGGCCTCGGCCAGGAACAGCTCGACCGGCTCCTGGGCGCCGGCCCGCACGCCGAGGACGTCCTGCCGCTCACCCCGCTCCAGTCCGGCATGCTCTTCCACGGCCTCGTGGACACCGAGCACGCCTACTTCGACCGCACGGCCGTACGGCTGTCCGGCGTGGCCGACCCGGACGCCTTCGCCGCCGCCTGGCAGCAGGTCGCCGACCGCACCCCGGCGCTGCGCACCAGCGTCCACTGGCACGGCCTGCCGCACCCCGTCCAGGTGGTCCACCACCACGCGGAACTGCCCGTCCGCCACCTCGACTGGCGCGCGCTCACCCCCGCCGAGCGCACCGAGGCCACCGAGCGGCTGCTCGCCGAGGACCGCGCCGCCGGCATGGACCTCGGCACGGCACCGCTCACCCGGCTCGCCCTGGCCGCCCTGCCCGGCGACGAGGTGCTCCTGGTGTGGTCCACCCACCACATCGTCCTCGACGGCTGGAGCACCGGCCAGCTGCTCACCGAGGTCTGCGAGCGCTACGCCGCGCTCACCGGCGGCCCGGACCAGGCACCCCCCCTCCGACGGCCCTTCGCGGACTTCCTGCACTGGCTGCGGGAGCAGGACGAGACGGCGGCCGAGCGGCACTGGGCCGACGCCCTCGCCGGGTTCACCGCCCGCACGCCGCTGCCCTACGACCGCACGCCCGCCGAGGCCCACCGCGCCCGTTCCGCGGCGGCCGTCCACCACGAGCTGGACGACGGCCTCTCGCGGCGACTGCGGGAGAGCGCCGCCCGCGCCGGACTCACCGTGAACACGGTGGTGGAGGGCGCCTGGGCGCTGCTCCTGGCCCGCTCCGGCGGACGCGACGACGTGGTCTTCGGCACCACCGTCTCCGGCCGCCCGGCCGAACTGCCCGGCGTCGAAGGCATGATCGGCATGTTCATCAACACGGTGCCGACCCGGGTCCGCATACCCGCCGGGCCGGTGCTGCCCTGGCTGCGCGACCTCCAGGAACGGCAGAGCGACGCCCGCCGCTTCGACTTCCTCGCCCTGCCCCGCATCCAGTCCGTGAGCGAAGTACCGTCCGGCGAGGCTTTGTTCGACAGCATGCTGGTGTTCGAGAACTACCCCGTGGACGAGTCGGCGACGGCCCGCACCGGCGTCCGCGTCGAGGAGGTCCGCACCGACGACGCCACCACCTTCCCCTGGTGCCTCCGCGCCCACCTGGCCGAACGGCTCGGCTTCGACCTGTCCTACGACCCCGAGCTGTTCGACGCCGCCACCGCCGAGCGCGCCGCGGACCGGCTTGCCGGACTGCTCACCGCCCTCGCCGACGGGTTCGACACCGACCTGACCGACCTGGACGTACTCGCCCCGGCCGACCGCGCACTGCTGGCCGCCTGGAACACCACCGCCCGCCGGGCCGTGCCGCGCAGCCCCGTCGACCTGTTCACCGAACAGGCCCGACGCACCCCGAACGCGCCCGCGGTCCACGACGGCGAGAGCCGCCTGACCTACCGTCAACTCTACGACTGGGCAAGCGCGCTGGCTGACCGGCTGCGGGCCGACGGACTGGCCCCCGAGGACCGGGTGGCGCTCCTGCTCGACCGCTCCGCCGAACTGGTCGTCGCCCAGCTCGCGGTGCTCCTGGCCGGCGGCGCCTACGTCCCTGTCGACACCCGCGCCCCCGAGGAGCGCCGCCGTACCTTGCTCACCCAGGCGGGCGCCACCCGCAGGCTCACCGCCCCGGAAGTGGCGGCGGCCCGCCACGGAACCACGGAGCCGCGGGACGGTGGGACGCCGGAGCCGCAGACGCGGCCCGCGCAGCCCGCCGGGACGGGCCCTCTGCCGTCCGCCGATCCCGACCGGCTCGCCTACGTGATGTTCACCTCCGGCTCCACCGGACTGCCCAAGGCGGTCGCGGTACGGCACCGGGACGTGGCGGCGCTGGCCACCGACAGCCGGTTCGCCGGCGGGGTGTGCGACCGCGTGCTGTTGCACTCACCGGTGGCGTTCGACGCCGCGACCTTCGAGGTGTGGGCGCCACTCCTCAACGGCGGCTGCGTGGTCGTGGCCCCGGGCGACAGCCTCGACGCGGCCACGCTGCGCCGACTCGCCGCCGCAGACGGCGGACCGACCGCGCTGTGGCTGACCGCCGGACTGTTCCGGCTGCTCGCCCAGGACGCGCCCGACTGCTTCCGCGGCCTCGCCCAGTTGTGGACCGGCGGTGACGTCGTACCGGCACAGGCCGTGCGCCGCGTCCTCGACGCCTGCCCCGGCCTGACCGTCGTGGACGGCTACGGCCCCACCGAGACCACCACCTTCGCGACCTCGTACGCCCTTGGCGACCCGGCGGCGGTGCCCGGCACGATCCCCATCGGGCGGCCGCTGGACGACATGCGGGCACTCGTCCTCGACACCCGGCTGCGGCCCGTACCGCCGGGCTGCCCGGGCGAGCTGTACCTGGCGGGCGAGGGCGTCGCCCGGGGCTACCTCGGCCGCCCCGGCGACACCGCCGCCCGCTTCCTCGCCGACCCGCTCGGCCCGCCCGGCGCCCGCATGTACCGCACCGGCGACCTGGCCAGGCGGCGCCCGGACGGCACCGTCGAGTTCCTCGGCCGCGCCGACGACCAGGTCAAGATCCGGGGCTTCCGGGTGGAGCCCGGCGAGGTCGAGGCCGCGCTCGCCGCCCACCCGGATGTCGTCGACGTGGCCGTCCTCGCCCGCGAGGACCGCCCAGGCGCCAAGCGGCTCGTCGCCTACGTCGTCGGACCGGCCGGCGAGGACGCCGAGGAGCTGCGGACGTTCGCCGCCCGCATCCTGCCCGACTACCTCGTGCCCACCGCCGTCGTCCCGCTCGCCGCGCTGCCGCTCAGCCGCAACGGCAAGGTCGATCGGGCCGCCCTGCCCGCCCCGGACGCCGTGCCGGGCCGCGAACGGGTCGAGCCCCGCACCGAGGCCGAGCGCCGCACGGCGGACGTCTTCGGCGAGGTCCTCGGCAGCGAACCGCCCGGAGTGGAGGACGACTTCTTCCAGCTCGGCGGCGACTCGATCCTCAGCATCCGGCTCGCCTCCCGCCTCGCCGAGGCCTTCGACGCCGACGTCACCCCGCGCGCCGTCTTCACGCACCCGACGCCGGCCGCCCTGGCCGGCCTGCTCGGCGAGCGGCGCGGCACCGGTCGCCCGGGACTCGTCCCGGTCGCCCGTGACGCGGTCGCACCGATGTCACACGCCCAGCAACGCCTGTGGTTCCTGCACGAGTTCGAGCCCGAGGGCGCCGAGTACGTCACCACGCTCGCCCTGCGGCTGCGCGGCACCCTGGACACCGGGGCACTGCGCGCCGCCCTCGGCGCCGTGGTCGCCCGGCACGAGTCGCTGCGCACCACCTTCGACAGCGTCGACGGACACGGCATCCAGCGCGTCCACCCGCCCCACGACGTACCCCTGCCCCTGCGGGACCTGTCCCGGCTCGACGCGGGGGAGCGGGAACCGGCCCTGCGCCGTCTGCTCACCGAGGAACGCCTGAGCCCCTTCGACCTGCGCGAGGGACCGCTGCTGCGCGCCGGCCTGCTCCGGCTCGCCGAGCACGAGCACGTACTCGCCCTCACCCTGCACCACATCGTCACCGACGGCTGGTCCACCTCCGTCCTGCTCGGCGACCTCGCGCACTTCTACCGCGCCGAACTGGGCGCCGTGCAAACCGAGTTGGCGCCGCTGCCGGTGCAGTACGCCGACTACGCCCACTGGCAGCGCACCGCCGGCGACACCGAGACCGCCGAGCATCTCGCCTACTGGAAGGAGCAACTGGCCGACACCGCACCGCTGGAGCTGCCCACCGACCGGACCCGGCCCGCGGTGCGCACCAGCTCCGGCGCGACCGCCCGCCTGGTGGTGCCCGCCACGACCGCCCGGCGGCTCACCCGGCTCGCCCGGGACCACGGCACCACCCTGTTCACCACACTCGTGGCCGCCGCCCAGACCTACCTCGCCCGGCTGTCGGGCGCCGAGGACATCACCGTCGGCACCGTCAACGCCGGCCGCGACCGGCCCGAGACGCAGGCCCTCGTCGGCTTCTTCGTCAACACCCTCGTGCTGCGCTCCCGGGCCGAGGCCGACCGGCCCTTCACCGCGTTCCTCGGCGACGTACGGCAGACCGTCCAGGACGCCTTCGCCCATCAGGACGTACCGTTCGAACGCGTCGTGGACGAGGTGCAGCCCGTCCGCGACACCAGCCGCAGCCCGCTCTTCCAGGTCATGGTCGTCCTCCAGAACACCCCGGCCGTCGCCCTCGACCTGCCCGGCCTGGACGTCGCCGACGTCGAACCGGACTCGGAGCAGACCGCGTTCGACCTCACCCTGGAGTTCGCCGAGACCGACTCGGGCGAACTGCACGCCCTGCTCACCTACAACACCGACCTGTTCGACGCGGCCACGGCCGAACGCATGGCGGGACAGCTCGGCGCCCTGCTGCACGCCGTCGCCGAGGACCCCCGCCGCCCGCTCGGCGCGCTCCCGCTCGCCTCCGACGACGAACGAGAGAACCTGCTGGCGCAGGGCCGGGGCACCTTCCGCCCGGTGGCCGAGACCACCCTCCCCGCCCTGTTCGCACAGCAGGCGGCACGCACCCCGGAGGCCCCGGCACTGATCGACGGCGACCGGGAGATGACCTACGCCGACGTGGACCGGGCCGCCGACCGGCTGGCCCACCGACTCGTCCGCGACGGCGTCGGACCGGAGCGCGTGGTCGCCCTCGCCCTGCCGCGCTCGGCGGCCGCCGTGGTGGCGCAGCTCGCCGTCGCCAAGGCCGGCGGGGCCTTCCTGCCCGTGGACCCCGACTACCCGCCGCACCGGCGGGAGTTCATGAGCAAGGACGCGGGCGCCCACCTGGTGATCGACGACCCGGCCGAGGTGTGGTCCACCGACGGGCCGGACACGCCGCTCACCGATGCCGACCGCACCACCGCGCTCACCCCCGCCCACCCCGCCTACGTCATCTACACCTCCGGCTCGACGGGCACGCCCAAGGGCGTCGTGGTCACCCACCGGGGCCTCGCCTCCTTCGCCGCGGCGGCCGCCGAACAGTACGCGGCGGGACCCGGCGACCGGGTGCTCCAATTCGCCTCCCCGAGCTTCGACGCGTCCGTACTGGAACTGTGCGTCTCCCTGCTCAGCGGGGCCGCGCTGGTCACGGGCGAGGAAGGGCCCCTGGTCGGCGAACGGCTGGCGCAGGTGCTCGCCGACCGGCGGATCAGCCACACGCTGGTCCCGCCGGCGGCGCTGGCCACCCTGGCGCCGGAGACCGCCGCCGACCTGCCCCACCTGCGCACCCTCATCGTCGGCGCCGAGGCCTGCCCGGCCGACCTGGTCGACACCTGGGCGGCCGGCCGCCGCATGGTCAACTCCTACGGCCCCACCGAGGCCACCGTGGTCGCCTCCTGGACCGGCCCGCTGACCGCGGGCACCGGCACGCCGACCATCGGCCGCCCGTCCGGCGCCACCCGCGTGTACGTGCTCGACGCCGCTCTGCGTCCCGTACCGCCCGGCGTGACCGGCGAGCTGTACCTCGCCGGGCCCGGCCTCGCCCGCGGCTACCTGGGCCGACCGCGACTCACCGCCCAGCGGTTCCTGCCCGACCCGTTCGGCACGCCGGGGGAGCGGATGTACCGCACCGGGGACCTGGTGCGCTGGACCGCCGACGGCCGGCTGCGGTTCGCCGGCCGCGCCGACGACCAGGTCAAACTGCGCGGCTTCCGGATCGAACCCGGGGAGATCGAGAGCGCCCTGCGGCGCAGTCCACTGGTGCGGGACGCGGCCGTGGTCGTCCGCGCCGGGGACGGGCCCGGCGCACCGGCCCGGCTCGTCGCCTACGTCGTACCGGCCCCGCCGACCGCCCCCGCCCCCGCACCCGCCGACCCCGAACCGTCCGGCACCGGCCCCTTGGCCAGCGGAGCGGCCGGGACCGCGCTGCCCGTCGGGGAACTGCGGCTGCACCTGGCCGGGACGCTGCCCCCGCACATGGTGCCCTCCGTCTTCGTACCGCTCGACCGGCTGCCGCTCACCCCGAGCGGCAAGACGGACCGGCGGGCGCTGCCCGCACCCGGGCCCGCCCAGGCCGTGGACGGCCCGCGGACCGCGCCGCGCACCGACACCGAACGCCGTATCGCCCGTATCTGGGCCGATGTGCTCGGCATCGAGGAGGTCGGCGCCGACGGCAACTTCTTCGCGCTCGGCGGCGACTCCATCCTCAGCATGCAGGTCGTCTCCCGGATGCGCCGCGACGGACTGCACGTCGCGACCCGGGACCTGTTCACGCACCAGACCGTCGCCGAACTCGCCACCGTGGTCCGCGCCGCGCCCCGGCCCTCCGCCGACGGCCCGGTCACCGGCGAGGTGCCGCTCACCCCGATCCAGGAGTGGTTCCTGACCACACCCCGCGCGGCCCACCACCACTTCAACCAGTCGGCGCTCCTCGAACTCGACGGTCTCCCCGAGCCCCGGGCGCTGCGCGCCGCGCTCGACGCCCTCCTTGAACACCACGACGCCCTGCGCATGCGCTTCACCCGGGACGAGCACGGCTGGCGGCAGTTCAACCCGCCGCCCGCCCCCGGCGCCGACATCCTCGTGCGCCACGACCTGACCGGCCTGTCCACCGAGGACGCCGACGCGGCGATGGCCAAGGCCGCCGACGAACTCCACGCGGGCTTCGACCTGGCCCGCGGCCCGCACCTGCGGGCGGCCCTGTTCACCGGGGACCCGGAGCGGCCCGCGTACCTCCTGCTCGTCGCCCACCACCTGGTGGTGGACGCCGTCTCCTGGCGCGTCCTGCGCGACGACCTGGAGAGCGCCTACCGACAGGCCCGCCAGGGCGATCCGGTCGCGCTCGGCGAGCGCGGCACCAGCTTCCGCGAGTGGTCCCGGCGCCTGGCCGCGCACGTCGCCGAGGGCGGCCTGGACAGCGAACTGCCGCACTGGGAGCAGACGGTGGGCGCCGAGCCCGCCCCGGCGGACCCGGCCACGGCGAGCGGCGGCGGACCGGCCGCCACGGTGAGCGTGGAACTCGACGAGGACGACACCACGGCCCTGCTGCGCTCCGCGCCCACCGCCTACCGCACCCGGGTCAACGACGTCCTGCTCGCCGCGCTCGCCCTCGCGTTGGCCCGCTGGACCGGCCACGACCGGGTCCGCCTGGACCTGGAGGGCCACGGCCGGGAGGACCTGCTCGACGGCGTCGACCTCTCGCGCACCGTCGGCTGGTTCACCACCGTCTACCCGGTCGCCATCCAGGTGCCGGGACCCGGCGACCTCGGCCCCGACCGCGACTGGCGGTCCCTGGTCAAGGCGGTCCGCCGCCAGCTGCGCGCCGTGCCCGGCAACGGCATCGGCTACGGCGCCCTGCGCACCTTCGGCCCGGCCGAGGTCCGTGAACGCCTCGGCGCCCAGGCCCACAGCCAGGTGGTGTTCAACTACCTCGGCCAGTGGGACGCGCGCCCCGAGACGGCGGACGGCGGCCTCGTCCGCGCCGAACACGGCTCCTTCGGACAGGACCACGACCCGAGGGACCCCGGCTCGCACCCGGTGGAGGTGGTGGGCGCGGTGCAGCACGGCCGGCTCGCCTTCACCTGGCACCACCGGCCCGGCCTGCACGACACGGCGGCCGTGCGCCGGGCGGCCGAGGACTTCGCCGAGGCCCTGCGCCACCTCGCCCGGCACGCCCGGGGAGGCCGGTGACCCCACTCCGGTCCCGCGAGGTACCGCCCCGGCGCACCGCCCGGCACGGCCCTCGCGCACCCCGCGCCCCGACCGGCCCCCACCAACCACCCGAACCCCAGCGACCACCCGAACCGGCAATGAGAGAAGGCGACATGGACGAGAACACCCGCTACCAGGTGCTGCGCAACGACGAGGAGCAGTACTCGCTCTGGCCCGCCGACATCGAGGTGCCCGCGGGCTGGCAGCCCGTCGGGAAGGAGGGCACCGAGGCCGAGTGCTCCGCCTACGTCGACGAGGTCTGGACCGACATGCGGCCCAAGAGCCTGCGCGAGCGCATGGAGAACGCCGGGGCCTGACCGCCCGTCGCTCCACCCGCCGGGCCGGCCGCACCCGCGCCGGCCCGGCGCCCGCCCCCCGCCCAGTGCCGTTCCGGCGCCCCACCGCCCTCGGCCCACCACCGCACGGCAACACCCCCGAGGAGCCGCCATGACCCCCGTCCTGCGTACCGAACGCCTGGAATTCGTCCCCTACCGACCCGAACACGAGGACCACTTCGTCGCGCTGCTGCGGGACGAGGAGGTGTGCCGCTGGATGGGCCAGGACCGTGCGCCCGAAGCACAACTGCGCGAGGTGTTCCGCGCCATCCTCACCGATGTCTACCCCCAGCACCGGTTCGACGTGTGGGGCCTGTGGCTCGCGGACGCCTACGTCGGTCACGCCGAGGTGAAACCCACCGGCAACGTCGACGGCCATGAACTCATCACCGCGCTCGCCCCCGCCTACTGGGGGCGCGGCCTCGGCGGCGAGACCGTACGGGGCCTGCTCCGGTACGCCGGCGACACCCTCGGGCTCAGCGAGGCCTACGGCATGGTCGGCGCCGAGAACACCGCCAGCCTCGCCCTGTGCCGCCGCATGGGCTTCCGCCACGTCCGGGATGTCGTCGGCGACGACGGCTCCGTCACGAAGATGATGGTCATCCCGGTCACGGAGGGCGCCGCCGGGACACCCGGGACCGCGTCCGCCGGGGACCCGGTGTGAGCCGACCGTCCGTCGGTGAGGGCACCGTCGGGACGGCGGACGGCGACCGGCCGCCGGGGCTGTGGCGCAACCGCGACTTCAACCTGCTGTGGAGCGGGCAGTGCCTGTCCGACCTGGGTGGCGCCATGGTGGAACTGGCGCTGCCGCTGCTGGTGCTCCAGCAGACCGGGTCCCCCGCGCAGGCCGGGCTCGTCGGCACCGCCGGTCTCGTCACCACCCTGGTGTGCCGGCTGCCGGCCGGGGTCCTCGCCGACCGCGTCGACCGGCGCCGCCTGATGATCGTCTGCGATGTGCTGCGGCTCGCGGGGTACGCGCTGCTCGGCTGGGCGGTGGCCACGGGCGCCGCGAGCCTGCCGGTGATCGTCGCGGTGGTGATCGCCGGCGCCGCCGCCACGGCCGTCTTCAGCACCGCCGAGCACGCCTCGGTGCGCAACCTCGTCCGCCCCGAGCAACTCACCGCCGCCGTCGCCCGCAACGAGGCGCGCGCGTACGCCGTCTCGCTGACCGGTCCACCGCTGGGCGGCCTGCTGTTCGGGCTCGGCCGCGCCCTGCCCTTCCTCGGGAACGCGCTGAGCCATCTGCTCTCCCTCGTGGCCGTCACCTGCATCCGGCGGCCGCTCCAGGAGGCCCGGCAGGAGGCGGCCCGGCCCGCCGCCGTCTCCGCGGCGCAGGGCCTGCGCTTCCTCCTCGGCCATCCCTTCCTGCGCGCCCTGCTGGTGATCGCCGCGCCGCTGAACATGGCCTTCACCGGCATGATCTTCGCGATGACGCTCGCCCTGCTCGACGCGGGCGTCCCCCCGGCCCTGGTCGGACTCGCCGGCACGATCTTCGCGTTGGGCGGCTTCCTCGGCGCCCTCGTGGCCCCCGCGCTGCAACGCCGGTTGCGGCTGCCCGTCCTGATGAGGGTGCTGTGCTGGACGACCGCCGCGCTGATGGCGGTGAGCACACTGCTGGCCGGCAGCGTGCTGGCCGCCGTCCCGCTGGCCGCTGCCGTGTTCCTCGGGCCCACGGCGAACGCGGCGCTCTTCGCCCACCAAGCCGCCGTCACACCGGACCACCTGCAAGGGCGCGTGGTCAGCGGCGTGCTGTTCGCCGCGGGGTCCGCCGCCGCGCTCGCCCCCGCCCTGGCCGGTGCCCTCCTGGCCCGCTTCGATCCGGCACCGGCCATGCTGGTCTTCCCCGCCCTGGTGGCCCTCGCCGCGGTGACGGCCACCCGCAGCAAGGGCCTCGGTGTGCCGGCGCCCGGCCGGTGAACTCACCTTTTCCGGTGCGGAAACGCGCTTCACCCGCGCGCCTGTCCTCCCGCACGGTTACGTGGGAGTCGGCCGCCCGGCACGTCCGAGCCGGCCCGTCAGCGGTTCGGCCGACGCTTGTGCGCGAACACCCACCGGTTCCCCTCCAGCGCGTCGTTCGGCTCGGGGAGGGGGCCACGCCGGTGCCGTCGGGTGAATTCGAACGGCGTGTGCATCGAGGTGGACCAGCCCTTGCCCGTCAGGTCGCCCGCGGAGTCGGGCCGTGGCCCCTCGTCGAAGAGGTGGAGCAGGTCGATGCCGATCTGTTCGCGCGTCGCCACGTAGATCGGGCTGTCGCGGTACGCCAGCAGGTCCTTCTCCAGTTTGGCCTCGAAGGCAAGAGCACTGCCCGGGGTGGTGAGCCTGTCCACCGTGTCGACGAGGTACGTCTCGGTGGGGCCCGGCAGATAGAAGAGGAGGCCCTCGGCCAGCCAGACGCTCGGTGCGGCGGGGTCGAAGCCGGCGGTGGTCAGCGCGCTGACCCAGTCCGCGCGCAGGTCGGCCGGTACGGCGACGCGCTTCACCCTCGGGGCGGCCGACAGGTCCGTGAGCACCCGCTGCTTGAAGGCGAGGACGCCCGCCCTGTCGATCTCGAACACGACGCAATCGGACGGCAGGTCCAGCCGGAAGGCCCGGGTGTCCAACCCGGCCCCCAGCAGGACCACCTGGCGGGCGTCCGCGCGGGCCGACCGCAGGAGGAAGTCGTCGAGGACCCTGGTGCGCAGGCCGAAGTAGCGGGCGAAGCGCCCCCACAGCGGGTCGCCGTCTCCCTCGGGAACCTGCTCGATGCGCACCGGCCAGCGCGCACAGGCGGCGGCGGCGCGCACGAAGTGCTCCGCGTAGGGGTCCTGGGCGAGGCTGTCGTGGCGGTGGGTCTCGATCGCCCGTGCGGCGGCGACCAGGAGGGCGGTCAGACCCACACCTCCGTCCACACCTTCCGCGTCGGTCCGCTGCGGCGCCGTGCCGGCCATGGTTCCTCCGTTGACGGGAGTGAGGGCTGGGGTGTCTGTGTGTGCCATGAGGGGAAGCCGTGGTTCCGCGTGCCGCGCCTCATCTCGTTCCCTCCGGGAGGAGGACGGGCTTGACCACGCGGCCCGCGTCGCAGTCGCGTTCGGCCTCGTTGATGTCGGCCAGCGGGTAGGTGCGGATCAGCTGGTCGAAGGGGAAGCGACCGGCCTGCCACATGCCGGTCAGCCGCGGGATCAACAGCGCGGGCACGGCGTCCCCCTCGCAGATGTGGCGGACGCCGCGACCCCGGTCGAGCGTGCCCGGTTCGAGGGCCAGGGGTGTGTGCAGGCGTGCCACCAGGCCGAGGTTGCCGGTGGGGCACAGCGCGTGCAGCGCGGCGTTGATGAGCGGGCCCGAGGCCGTGGTGTCCAGGGCGTACCGCGCGCCGCCGTCGGTCAGCCGGCGGATCCGTTCGGGCAGCGCGGCCGTCGCGGCGGGCAGCGGGATCGCGCCGAACCGTTCGGCCAGGGCCAGTCGCCCGGGCCGCCGGTCGACGGCCACGGTCAGCGCGCCGGCGGCGGTGGCCGCCATCACCGCGGCCAGGCCCACCGCCCCCGCGCCGAGGATGACGAGGGTGTCGCCGGGACCCGCGCGGAAGGTGTTCAGGACGGCTCCGGCGCCCGTGAGGAAGCCGCAGCCGAGGGGCCCGAGCAGTTCGAGCGGCAGGGCGGGGTCGACCCGGACGGCGTTGCGAGCCGGGACGAGCGCGTACTCGGCGAACGAGGACTGCCCGAACCAGCGGGGGGCCAGCGCCGCACCGGCCGCGTCGCTGAGCCGCGGGGGTCGCTCCTCGCGCCCTCCGAAGAGGTTGAGGGAGGCGAAGGAGTCACAGTAGGCGGGGGCCGCGGCCAGGCAGTTGCGGCAGTGCCCGCAGGAGTCGAAGCTCAGCACGACGTGGTCGCCCACGTCGAATGCGGCGTCAGGGCCGCTCCCCGCCCCCACGACGACCCCGGCGCCCTCGTGGCCGAGGACGGCCGGCAGCGGGCTGCGGCCGCCGGACCGCCGGACCGCGAGATCCGTCCGGCACATCCCGCAGCCCGCGATCTCGACCAGGAGCTCGCCGGGGGCCGGCTCGCTGCTCAGGACCACGTCCTCGACCGTGAACGGGGCGTCGTACGCGCGCAGTACGGCTGCCCGGCACCTCATCGCCACGCCTGCCGCAGGCAGCGGGCGAGGTACGGCCCGGCGCGTCCGCCCAGGTCACAACCGCCTCGGGGGCCACGGTGGGTGACGAGGGCCGGGACGTGTGCGGGTGGGACGGTGGCAAGGACGGAACCGAACTGCCGGGTCCGGGGTGCGAGACCGTCTCCGAGAGCCCCGACGACATCGGCCGTGGCGCGCGTCCCGGTGGTGCGGGCGGCCGGGCCGCCGGGCCATCCGGCCCCGGCGCGCGGGGCGCGGCCGACTTCGGCTCTCCGCATCCCGGTGGTCAGTTCGTGGCCGGGACGTCGGCGGCGTACTCCCTGGCCTGCCGGTCCATCTCCGCCCGGAAGGCGGCGATCAGCTGCGGCCGGATCCGTCCGGCATTGCGGTCACCGCCCGCGCAGACCGCTCCCCGCACCCCCACGATGTCCGTCCCGGCGCGGGTCAGCGGACCGAGGTCGGCCTGCTTGACGCTGCCCGCGAGGGCGGCGAGCAGGCCGGACGCGTGCGCGCGGCGGACGAACTCGGCGCAGGCGTCCGCCGGAACGTGGTCGAAGAGCCGCGTCCCGTCCTTGATCGCGGTGTCCAGCATGGCCGCGTCGGCTCCGGAGCGGGCGGCGATGTCGGGCAGGGCGAGCGGATTGACGCAGCCGACGCGGTGCGCGTCGGCGTAACCGGAGGCGACGACGAGTGCGTCGGGCCGGTGGTCCTTCACCGCCCTGACGACCGCGCGCATGACGTCGATGCCCTGCTCGGGCGTCGTGCATCCGTAGAGGCCTACCTTGATGTACGTCGCGCCGGAGACCACCGCGCCGAGCGCGGCCTGCGCCACCGTGCCCGGCTTGTACGGCACGTCCCCCACGGTGGCGGACACCGGCTTGTCGGCCGGAACGGTGGCGCGGATCTCCCGGATGACCCACGGGAAGTTGGCGCCGAGGGAGCCCTCATCGGGCTTCTTGACGTCGACGATGTCGAGGTGCTCCGCCGCCTTCGCGCAGTCGAGGGCCTCCTCGACGCTGTCCGGGGAGATGAGAAGCAACACCGTGCACTCCTTCCGCCGCCGATCCGCCCGGCCGCGGGGGCCGGGGGATCGGGGGTCACCTGAGTCATGTGCGGTGTGCCCAGCATTTACGTCACCCCTAGGAACCGTAAGGGCGCACAGCGTGCTCACGGGGCGTTCACACGCACATGCGATGCGCCGTGCATACCGGAACAAACCAGCCCCATTGGCACCGTTGCTCCCGGTGTTCGCCTCCGTGTCACGGTCCCGAAAGGGCGGTGTGAGCGGATCGGGGTACTGAAGACCACTCGGTCGGTCCTATATTCATACAAACAATTCACGCGCGGCCCTGCTGCGATGAACACGGGGTAGGACCGCAGTGAGCGAACCCGCCGGCACTGAACCCGCCTGGACCGAGTCCCGCGCCGCCCGCAAGGCGCGCGAGAAGGCGCGCAAGCGCAGGCGCATGGCCGTGGTGGCGGCCGTGCTCGGCCTGGGCGGGGTGGCCACCACGTGCGTTCTCGCCTTCGGGGACTCCTCCGGGAGCCGGGGCGATGCCCGGCACACCCCGGCCACCTCTTCGGGCGACGCGGCGGAGAAGGCGCGGGCCGCCAAGCGCGCGAAGAAGAACGAGGAGAAGTGGGACGGCAAGGTCCGGGTGCTGGGCGACGGCTCCACCTCGTACGCCGGGCCGCAGCCCGGGCAGCTCAAGCCCAAGAAGCTGCAGCCCGGTGAGAAGCCGCCGCAGTTCGTGGTCTTCTCCTGGGACGGCGCGCTGGAGGGCGACGACCACCGCTTCTCCCACTTCCGCCAGGTGGCGCGGGAGAGCAAGGCCCACATGACGTTCTTCCTCACCGGCATCTACCTCCTGCCGGAGAGCAAGAAATCGCTCTACCGCCCGCCGCAGCACAACCCGGGGTCGGCCGCCATCTCGTACCCCACCGTCCCGCACATCCAGACCACGCTGGAGCAGCTGCGCGGCGCCTGGAAGGACGGCAACGAGATCGGCTCGCACTTCAACGGCCACTTCTGCGGCCCCAAGGGCGGCGGTGACTGGAGCACCGGGGAGTGGAAGAGCGAGATCGAGCAGACGTACGCGTTCATGAAGGAGTGGAAGACCAACACCGGCTTCACCCAGGAGGCACCCCTGCCCTTCGACCCCGACCGGGAGGTGGTCGGTGGCCGCGCGCCCTGTCTGGAGGGGCAGAAGAACCTGCTGGCCGCGATCAAGCCGTTCGGCTGGCGCTACGACGCGAGTTCCTCGGGGGACTTCCAGATCTGGCCGTCCAAGGTCGACTCCATCTGGAACTTCCCCCTCCAACTCCTGCCCATGGAGGGCAAAGAGGTGCAGGTCCTCTCCATGGACTTCAACTTCCTCTACCACCAGTCCGGCGACAGCACCCAGGGCGACCCGGCGAAGTACCCGGCCTGGGAGGCGCAGGTCCGCAAGTCGTACATGAACGGCTTCAACCGCGTCTACAACGGCAGCCGGGCGCCGATGTTCGTCGGCAACCACTTCGAGGACTGGAACGGCGGCATCTACATGAACGCCGTCGAGGACGTGATGCGGGAGGTCTGCCCGCGCAAGGGCGTCCGCTGCGTGTCCTTCCGGGAGCTGGCGGACTGGCTCGACGTCCAGGACCCGAAGGTCCTGGACCGGCTGCGGCTGCTCGACCCCGCGCAGGCGCCTGACTGGAAGTCACTGGTGAAGTAGTGCCGCCGGGGTCGCCCGACGCTACTTGGCCGCCTTGACGTAGTCGGCCCACAGGCGCACCGCCCGCTCGCTGCCGAGCGTCCCGGGGGCGTCGCCGCCGAGCCCCGTCAGCGGGAGCGGCACCAGGTTCTTCAGCGACATGCGGTAGACGACCACGGCCGTCGTCTCGTCCTCGGTGCCCCCCACGAACCAGCCCGCCGTGTTCGCGGTGGTCGTCCCGGTCTTGCCCACGGCGCCGGCGTGCGCCCCGCCCGCCGCCTCGGCCGACCCGTCGGTCATGGTGGTCCGCAGGGCGTCCGTGACCGCCCGGGCGGTCTCCTTCGACATCGCGCGGGCGGGCCTCGGCCTGGTGAGCGGCACCGCGTCCCCGGCCCGGGTGACCGAGCGCACCGAGTAGGGGTCGGTGTGCATGCCGTCGTCGGCGAAGGTCCGGTAGGCGCCGGCCATCCGGATGGCGCTGGGCGTGGAGTTCTCCCCGAGCGCGAAGGCGGGGATCCGCTCCCCGAGGCTCGATTCGAGCAGCCCGGATCGCAGGGCGTACTTCTCCACCCGGTCGAGGCCGACGTCGAGACCGAGTTGGAGCATGGGCGTGTTGACCGAGTCGGCGACGGCCCGCCGCAGCGTCACCTCGCCCCAGTCGCGGCCGCCTTCGTTCTGTCCCTTCACCACCTTGCCGCTGCGGTCCCAGTACGGCCCCTCCGGCGTCCGTACGGCGATCCCGTCGTCGCCGTCGTAGACGCTGGCCGGGGAGACCGGTGTGCGGCCCCCCTCCCGGGTGCGCCGCACACCGTCCTCCAGCGCGGCGGCGTAGACGAAGGGGGTGAACGCCGAGCCGGCCGGAATGGTCGTCGCGTTCGACTGGTTGAAGCCCTGCTTCAGGAAGTCGTGGCCGCCGTACACGGCGAGCAGCCGGCCGTCCGGGGCCACGCTCGCCGCGCCGATCCTCGCGTACGTGTCGTTCTCGGGCCGCCGCTTGGCGTCGAAGTCCTTCTCGGCCTCCCGGACGGCGGCGGTCAGCGCCTTCGTGCGGCCCCGGTCGAAGGTCGTGCGGATCTGGTAGCCGCCGAGGTCGTAGTCGGCGGCCTTGATGTGCCCGGCCTTGATCGCGTTCCGCTTGGCCAGCTCCACCAGGTAGCCGGTCTGCGCGCCGGGGGTGGTGCCGGAGCCCGACTTCGTGGGCTCCGGGAACTTCTTGTACGTGGCACGCTCGGCCTGCGTGAGATGGCCCGTCTCGACCATGCGGTCCAGGATCCAGTTCCACCGCTCGACGGCCCGCTCGTGGTTCTCCTTGCCGAGGGCCGGGTCGTAGAGCCCCGCGCCCTTCAGGAGCGAGGCGAGGAAGGCGCCCTCGCTGGCGTTGAGCCGCGAGACGTCCTTGCCGTAGTAGGCGTGCGAGGCGCGCTGGATGCCGTAGGTGCCACGCCCGAACCAGCTCGTGTTCAGGTAGTCCTGGAAGATCTTGTCCTTGCTCGTCCGGTTGTCCAGCTTCACGGCGATCAGCGCCTCGGTGAACTTCCGGGACAGCGTGCGGTCCTGGCTGAGGTAGACGTTCTTCACGTACTGCTGGGTGATGGTCGACCCGCCCTGGGTCTCCCCTCCGGTGAGCGCGGCGCCCGCGGCCCGCAGCACGCCGCTCGGCGAGACGCCGGAATCCGAGTAGAAGCTCGCGTTCTCGGCCGCGAGGACGGCCCCCCGGACCTTCGGCGGCACCTTGTCCAGCGGTATCTCCTGCCTGATGACCCAGCCGGTGCGGGCCATGACGGTGCCGTCGGACCAGTAGTACACGTTGTCCTGTTGCGTGGCGAACGAGTTGAGATCATCCGGTATGTCCGTGGCGGCGTACGCGATCGTGACGAAGCCGGTCACACCGAGGACCAAGTACAGGAAGGCGCCCAGCCACTGACGCCACGACGGTATCCACCGCCGCCATCCGGCACGGCCCGGCCGGGGGTAGGCGGGGCGCAGCCATCGGAGCCGGCCGCGCACCCCGGCGAGGGCACTGGACATGGTGCCGTCCGACCACGCCCCGCGCCGCTCCGCGGCCTTCCTGCGCCGGCCGGTCGCCGCGCGGCGGCCCCCCGGTGCAGCCCGGCGTTCCACGGATCCCTCACCTGCGGCTATCCTGCGCCCACCCACCCCGTGTGCCTCCTCTGCTGCGCTCTGCCGCACACCCTAGAGGTACCCGGGGCGCCGCCGCCGGGGCTCTCGCGGGCCGGTACGTCGCCCTCCTGGCCCCGCGCGAAACGAACGGCGCGGGGACGGCGCGGAGTTGTGCGAAGATTCCGTCCCCCAACCGGGGTGATCAGGCGACAAATGAGGAAACACAGTGATACCCAAGAGATACAGACCCGCCGCCGTCGCAAGTCTGGCCGCGGCCGTGGCGTCCGGCTCCCTGCTCGCGTCCCCCGCGCACGCGGACACCGCCGGCGAACAGCCCCGCAAGGCCGACCGCGAGACGGTCGCCACCTTCGCCCGCATCGCCGACGACGTCCTCTCCCGGCGCACCGGGGCCCTGGTGGAGAAGCACGCGGGACGCGGCGACTCCGGTACCGACGCTTCCGCGACGCGCATGTCCGGCCGGCTGAAGAAGGACGAGGACGCCGCGCTGCGGTCGTTGCGCGCCCGCAAGTCGCGACTGGCGAAGCTCGGCGAGGCCTACACCAAGGCGGACACCCGCGTCGTCGTGGAGCGCGCCACGATCACCGGTGGCACGGCGACCGTCCAGGTCACCGCGGAATCGACGCTCACGTACAAGAAGCTGCGCGGGGACGAACCGGACACCACCGCGTTCTCGACGCGGCAGGAGCTGAAGCTCGCCGGCACGAAGGACGGCGGCTGGAAGCTGACGGCGATCACCTCCCGCGACGACGGCCCCGTCGCGGTCGCCGAACCGTCGGTGGCCCGCGTGAACACCGTCGACGACGGCAACCAGTACCCGGACGGTACGCCGGCGTCCACCAAGTACCCCTCCTCGCCGCTGCCCTCGGGCAAGACGGCCGGTACCTATGACTACTCCGCCATGGCGCGGTACGCGGAGAAGTACTGGTACAGCTACAACCCGGCGTACCGGAAGTTCAACGGAGCCGGCGGTGACTGCACCAACTTCGTCAGCCAGGCGCTGAAGGCGGGCGGCTGGAAGTCCGTCCCGGGCTCCGCCTCCGACTACCGGAACTGGTGGTACGACGGCACGAAGCAGAGCACCTCCTGGGTCGGCGTGAACGAGTTCGCGTGGTTCACGCTGTCCAACCGGCGGGCCCCCAACCTGTCGAGCGTCTACAAGCTGGACGTCGGTGACGTCCTCCAGGTGGACTTCGACAAGAACGGGTCCAAGGACCACTCCATGCTGGTGACGTACCGCGACAACCGGCGGGGCATGCCGTACCTCACCTACCACTCCACCGACACCTACCGAAGGTCGCTCGCGAGCGTCCTCGCGTCGTACCCCGACGCGCGTTACTTCGCGTACCGCACCTGACGGGACCGGTACGGCCCGTCCGCTCCGCGAGGCGGACGGGCTGTTGCCCGCGGTGACGCCGGTGAGCCGTCACTGATGCCGGGGCGTTCCGGTCCTCCGGCGCCGAATCGGTAGCGCGGCACATCGGTGTCACTGATACTGGGCGGACGCCACTCCATTTCGACGCATGTCCTTTCGGGTCCTCGTACCGGCGGTGCCATCGCCCTGAGGAGGGAAGATGCGAGCACGGGTTCGTCGGCTGGGTTTCCTGGTGCTGCTGTTATTTCCGGTTCTGAGCGGGTGCGGCAGGCAAGGAAGTGTCCCGGGGAGTGTCGGAGCGCTGACGGCCGACGCCCCCCGCCTCGAATATCCCGTCCGGATGAAGCCCGACGCCGTCGGTTCCGCGGGCCTCTCGCGTGCCGTCGCGAAGAAGACCATAACCATCGGGGTGAAGTCCGACCACCCGTTCATGGGGTTCGAGGATCCGGTGACCGGACAGCGCTCGGGATTCGACGTGGAGATCGCGACCATGGTCGCCGCGTATCTGGGGTTCGGTCCGGACGAGATCGAATGGAAGACCGTGGCTCCGCAGGTGCGGGAGATCTCGATATCCAAAGGTGACGTCGACCTGTACGTGGGCGCCTACACGATCAACGAGGAGAGAAAGAAGCAGGTCTCCTTCGCGGGTCCCTACTACCTGGGCGGGCAGGATCTGCTGGTCGCGAAGGAGAACCGGGACATCCGGGGCCCGAGGGAACTGCGCGGCAAGAGGGTCTGCACGGTCACCGGGTCCACGCCCTTCGAGCGGATCCGCCGGCCGGAATTCGGGGTGGCCGTCGTCTCCCACGACAGCTACGCGCACTGCGTACAGGACCTCATCATGAACGTGGTGGACGCCGTCACCGCCGACGACACGATCCTGAAGGGTTACGCGGCGCAGAACCAGGGCCGTCTGCGGGTCCTCGGCAGACCCTTCTCGAAGGAGCCCTACGGCGTGGGCCTCGCACGCGGGGACGCGGTCCTCCGCGACGCCGTCAACGACGCTCTCGAACACCACGTCCGCAACGGCGACTGGCTCCGGGCGTACCGCGCCACCCTCGGCCGTTCCGGCGTCGCGGCACCGACGCCGCCACCGGTACAGCGGTACTGACCCGTGACGGTCGTCCGCCCTCGACGGCGTCTGGCCGGGCCGTTCACCGTCGCCACCGCGTCAGCATGGAGGCGCCCATGGAGGTGTTGACCGAGAATGCC
Organism: Streptomyces sp. NPDC031466; assembly: GCF_055581265.1. Classification (NCBI taxonomy): domain Bacteria; kingdom Bacillati; phylum Actinomycetota; class Actinomycetes; order Kitasatosporales; family Streptomycetaceae; genus Streptomyces; species Streptomyces sp. NPDC031466. The sequence goes on along the minus strand of NZ_JBVIJT010000001.1, from coordinate 529,882 downwards.
GATCTCTTCTGGCAGGGGTTCCTGGGCACCATTCGGCTGATGTGCCTGAGCACCCTGCTCGCGTTCGCCCTGGGAGTCCTGCTCGTCTCCCTGCGCGTCGGCCCGGTGCCGCTGTGCCGCGCGCTGGGGGCGACGGTCGTGACGGTGCTCTGCAACACCCCGCTCACCGTCCTGTTCTTCGGGGTGACGCTCGGGCTGCCCATGCTCGGCCTCACCGGAGCGGACTACTTCACGCTCGCCGTGCTGGTGATGGGGGCCTACGCGTCGGCGTTCGTGTGCGAGGCGCTGCGCTCGGGCATCAACACGGTGGAGATCGGTCAGGCGGAAGCCGCCCGCAGCCTCGGCATGTCCACGGCGCAGACGACCGTGCTGATCGTCTTTCCCCAGGCCGGGCGGGCGGCGGTCCCCCCACTGGGCAACGTCATGATCACTCTGGTCAAGAACTCCGCGCTCGCCGGCGGCTTCAGCGTCTACGAACTGTTCAGCACGGAGAAGACCTTGGTGGAGCGCGGTTACGCGGTGGCGGTCGTCTTCCTCTGGGTGACCGTCGCCTACCTGGTGCTGATCGCGATCATCAGCACCGCGTTCCGGCTGCTGGAAAGGCGTCTGGCGGTGCCCGGATGAAGTCGGCCCTGTTCGAGGCCCCGGGCCCGCGTGCCCGCCGTCGCCACGGCTGGTACGCGCTGGCGGTGGCCGCGGTGACCGGGGGCGCGCTCTGCTGGATCCTGCTGCGGCTTTCCGACGCAGGGCAGTTCGACGCGCGGATGTGGGAGGCGTTCGAGTACCGCGGGGTGCAGGTGCGCGTCCTCACCGGCATGGTGGACACCTTCAAGGCGTTCGTCCTCGCGGTGGTGCTCTCCCTGCTCCTGGGCTTCCTCTTCGCCGCGGGCCGGCTCTCTTCGCACCGCCTCGTGCGCGGGCCGGCCGGGGCGCTGGTGGAGTTCTTCCGCGCCGTGCCGGTGATCATCACGGTCTTCGCCCTGTACGCCACCGACCTGCTGCGCACCTCCACCACGGCCGTCGCCGATCTGCTGCGCGAGTACCTGGGCAGCCCCGGGGAATGGGTGGCGGCGAACTTCACGAGCCCGACCCTGTGGGCCCTGGCCATCGGCATCGCCCTGTACAACGGCGCGGCACAGGCGGAGATCCTGCGGGCGGGGGTCGGCGCCGTCCCCAAGGGGCAGTTCGAGGCCGGATACGCGCTGGGGATGCGCAAGGCACAGGTGATGACGGCGGTGGTCATGCCTCAGGCGGTGCGGACCATGCTGCCGAGCATAATCAGCCAAATGGTCGTGACGCTGAAGGACACCTCACTCGGCTTCTTCATCATGTACGAAGAACTCCTCTACGCCGGAAAACTCCTGGCACAGAACACGGCGACTCCTTACGGCTACCCCTATCTACCCGTTCTCTCCGTGGTCGGTTCCCTGTACATCATCACGTGCCTCCTCCTTTCGTATGTCGCCCGTCGAATTGCGACACATTCCGCGTGAAGGAAATGGCGAGGACTCGACGGACGTGTTCCGGCGAAAGTTTCTCCGGACATGACTGCGGGCAGGGGAAAAATGTCCACTGCCCGCCGCGGAGGAAATCAATATGGCCGAGTCCGTCGAATCCGTCGAGTCCAGGGAATGCGTCGAGTCCGGGGAATTCAGGGAAGATCTCTATCCGACCCGTTTCGTGACCGAGTCGGTGCCCTTCGGGCGCCGTCATCCCGTGGTGTGGGGCGACGGCACGGAAGGCCCGCTGTCCGCCGAGGAGGTGGCGGCCTACGACCGGGACGGCTTCCTCGCCTTCGGCGCCCTGCTGGAGCGCGCCGAAGTGCGGGAGTGCCGGGAGGAAATGCGGCGCATGGCCTCCGATGCCGCCGTGCGTTCCTCCGGGCGAGTGGTCCGCGAACCGGACTCCGACGAGATCCGTTCCGTCTTCGAGGTGCACCGGCTCAGCCAGGTCTTCGAGCACCTGGTGCGGTCCGGCCGCCTCGCCGACCGCGCCCGGCAGGTCCTCGGCTCGGACGTCTACGTCCACCAGAGCAGGATCAACTACAAGGCCGCCTTCGACGGCTCGAAGTTCGGCTGGCACTCGGACTTCGAGACCTGGCACTCCGAGGACGGCATGCCCGCGCCCCGCGCGCTCAGCTTCTCCGTGGCCCTCACGGACAACCTCCCGTTCAACGGCCCCCTCATGATCATCCCCGGCTCCCAGCGGACCTTCGTGCCCTCGGTCGGCCGGACCCCTCCCGGCTATCACCGGCTTTCGCTGCTGGGCAAGAACCTGCCCGCCGGGCCGGCCGACCGTCCCGCCGTGACGGCACTGGCCGAACGGCACGGCATCCGGCAGTTCACGGGAGCGGCCGGCTCTGCCGTCATGTTCGACTGCAACTGCCTGCACGCCTCCGGAGGAAACGTTTCACCGTTCCCCAGGACCAACCTCTTCGTCGTCTACAACAGCGTCGAGAACCCGCTGACCACGCCGTACGCCGCGCCGCAGCAACGGCCGGGATACCTCGCCGACCGGGAGTTCACGCCGCTGCCCCGATCCGCAGACCGGCCGCGTCGATGAGCCGTGCCACTTCGAGCGTGGTGTAGCCGCGCTCGAAGTGGCACGGCTCGGACAGCATCAAAGAGACCAGCCCCAGCAGCAGCCGGGCGTACTCCTCGACCGTTCCCGGCCAGGCGCTCGCGTCGAGCATCCAGGGCTCACTGCCCGCCGACGCCTCCGCCCCGCCCGCCCGGATCAGCGACTTGGAGAGCTTGGCCCCGGACGCGGAGAGCACCACGGGGGTGAACACGCGCACCGGGAGCGCCGCCCCCGCACAGCACAGGAACGCCTCGTCGAGCAGACGGCACCCCGCGGCCCAGTCGGCGCCCTTGACCACCACGGCGAGCGCGTCCTCCCGCGCCGCCACCCGCTCCTTGAGGAGGTTGCGGTGGAGCGTGCCCGAGCCGATGTACGCCCCGGCCGCCTCGTCGGCCCGGATCCGCACGACGTATCGGCCGTGGTCCAGGCAGACCGCCGCCAGCTCCGCCTGGTCGGGCCCGGCCGTGCCCACCTCGGTGTGCTCGCCCCGCTTCTGCGCCCAGCCGCACCGCGGGCAGGGAGGGCTCAGGGGCACCTGGCCGTGCGACGGCGCGAGCACCCACCGCAGGGTGTCCATCCGGGTCAGCGAGTCGAGGAACTCCTGCCGGAAGTCCCACCGGCCCTGCTGCCGCGTGTAGGTCTCGATCTCGTAGGCGACGCCCGTGGCCGCGGACAGTGCGTCGAAGAAACCGCCGTAGTAGGTCCGGGTCAGTTCCGCTATCCGCTCGGCGCCCAACGCGTGGTGGAAGGAACGCTCGTACAGGGTCCCGGTCCGCGGGCACCGGCGTGTCTCGCAGCCGGCGTTGTCCAGGGCGCCGAACCGCAGGCCGACGTCGACGCCGAACCTCTCCCGCGCCGTCCGGGCGAGCAGGAACGCGGAGGTCTGCATGACGCTGGTGCCCAGGTGCGGGGCGCCGTTGATCTGGACACCGGCGTACAGGGACACCCGGTCGTGCCCGGTCGCCAGCAGCCGTGGGCGGATGAAGTCGACGCTGTGTTCGACAGCGCCGGTGGTGACGCTGACGGGGGAGACGGGCACGAACCGAGCGGTGTCCATGAACGGCCTTTCTGCTCGACGGGACGAGATGCCCACCGGCCGGTGGGCGCGGGTCACCAGTGCCGACGGAGGGCGGGCTGGGGCAGATCCACGACGCGCACAAGAACCTCCCCGGGGTGCGAGGCCTCCTCGTCCAGGGCCTCCAACCGGGTGGTGCGGGAGCGGGCGGCGGCACGCAGCAGCCCCATCAGCCCCTCGCCGGTCAGCCGGCCCCTTCGCGGCGCCGCGTCCGCGTCCCCGGGCCGACCGGCCACATGGCCCGGCCGGACCTCGCCCCCGGTGGTCTTGTGGCAGGCCAGGCCGACGATGAAGTACGCCGGTGGATACGGGCCCGAGCGCCAGATCACCGCCTCACCCCGCTCCTCGAGGAGGAAGACCTGATCGGGGTGGTCGCGGGTGAAGTCCCCGAAGGGCAGCGGGCACAAGGTGACCGCGTGCACCGCGAAGCCGGCCGCTTCCAGCATCGCGACGGCCTTTTGGGGACTGGAGTAGCTTCCGATGGTGATGCCCAGGCCCTCTCCGAGCGCACGGCCGTGCGCGATGACGGCGGGGATCAGTTTCAGACCGTCCGGGCCCCCGCCGACGGACCGGCGCAGGGCGTCGACCCGGGGGGAGAGCGGGACGTAGGGCGGATTGCTGGTGACGACCAGGGGGCGGGGGAGCGGGGCGGGCGCGGTCGCCAGCAGCTCGGCGGGGGAGAGCGCGGTGAAGTCGCCGTGCGAGAAGGTGACGGGACGGTCGCCGTCGCACGAGGCGTAGTGCCCGCGCGCCCAGGCCACGGTGTCCGCTCCCGAGTCGACGCCGTGCACCCGGGCCGCCCCCGCGCGGGCCATGGCAGCGGCGGCGGCGCCGCTGCCGGACCCCAGGTCGAGGACGGCGCAGCCCTCGCCGATGAGGTCCTGCGCGACCCACACGCCGATCTCGGTGTCGGCCGGTTCGAAGAAGACCTGCGGCGACGAGGGCGGCGTCAGGTCGCGGGGGGTCAGATGGCGGTAGGCGGTGACACGGGCCGGTCTCACGGGCGGGCCTCGATCCATGGGGAGGCGGGCGGGGGACGGTGCGGTGCGCGGCGCGTCAGCTCGTGTCGGGGTGCTGTCCGCCCACCCACTCCAGGACGGCCATGGCCGCGGGGAGCTTCATGGCCGCCTGGGTCCAGGCCAACGACCGTGGCCCGTCCAGGACTTCACCAGTGACCTCGTCGCCCCGGTGGGCGGGCAGATCGTGCATGAACAGGGCCTGCGGCCAGCGGGCCAGCAAGGCGGCGTCCACATGGAACGGGCGGAACGTCTCACGCCAGTCGGCGTCGGGTTTCGCGGTGCCCGTCGTCTGCCAGCGGGTGGTGTACACGACGTCCACCCGATCGGGCAGACGTGCCAGATCATGCACCTCTGCCAGCGAGGCACCCACCTCCTCGGCCCGCCGCGACGCCCGCGTCAACTCCGCCTCCGGCAGCCCGTAGCCGGGCGGAGTGCTGAAGGTGGCGCGCGCCCCCGGCACGGCCGCCAGGGCGTGGGCCAGGGCCACCGCCGTGTTGTTGCCCTCGCCCACGTAGAGCACGCTCACTCCGGACGGATCCCCGAGCGCCAGGTGCAGGGTGGCCAGGTCGGTCACCGCCTGGGTGGGGTGCTCCTCGGCCGCCATCGCGTTGATCACCGGCAGGCCGCCCTGGCGGGACAGTTCCCGCAGTTCGTCCAGCGGGCCGGAGGTGCGCGCGACCAGGAGGTCGAGCATGCTGCCGAGGACCCGCCCCGTGTCGGCCAGTGACTCGCCGGTGTTCAACTGGAGGTCCCGCGGGCCGTACGTGACAGGGGCCGCGCCCAACCTGATGGCGCCGGCGGTGAAGGCCGTACGCGTGCGGGTCGAGGTCCTGGTGAACAGCACACCGGCGACGCTGCCCGACAGGGGCCGGTCGTGCGCGCGCGGGTCCCGGAACAGTTCCACCGACCGCACGGCGAGTTTCCTGATCACGGCGGGTTCCGGCTCGGCGAGGGAGAACAGGCCGCGTGCGGGCGTGGGGCCGGCCCAGGAGAAGTGATTGTCCATGCTGTCCCGGTTCAGTAGAGGGCCAATGGTCAGTAGAGAGTCAGTGACCGGCCGAGCCCCAGGCCGACGGCGGCGTCGTGCACCGCGCCGAGCAGCCCGACGTCCAGGACGGCCATGCCGAAGGGGTTGCTGATGACATGGGACGTGGTGGGCCGCACGGGCGGCCGCTCGCCGACGAGTACCTGGCCGAGGGTGCCGTTCAGGACGCGGGCCGGGTCGCCGTCCTTTGCCGGTCGGTCCGTGATCCGCCCCTCGCGCATGAGGCGCCCGAGGACTCTGCGGGGGTTGTCGGCGACCAGGGCGACGTCGTCCACGAACACGGCCTGGGCCTCGAGGAACGCGTCGGGCAGCAGGTCGGCCAGCGACACGTGGGCGACGAAGGTGCCGGGCGCGAGCCACGCCGCCGGAAGGTAGCCGCGGTCGGCGGTGGTCGTCGTCACCACCACCCGCGCCGCGGCCACCGCCTGCCGGGCGTCCGGCTCCACCCGGACGGTGAGGTCCGGGTGCCGCTCCCGGACCCAGCCGGCCAGCTCCTCGGCACGCCGTGGCTCGGTGTCGTACAGGTGTACGCGGGTGGCGTGGGGGAACGTCGTGGCGAGCAGCCCGACATGGACACGGGCGAGCATCCCGCAGCCGAGGAACGCCGTCGTCCCCCACCGCTCCGGGCCGAGGTGGCGCAGGCTGACCATCGTGTAGGCGGCCGTCCGGGTCGCGCTCAGCCAGCCGGCCTCGGCCAGCACCCGGGGCCGGGCGGTGTCCGGGTCGAACAGCATCATCAGGCCCGCCGCCCGCTCCCGCCCGTGCGACGGATTGCTCGTCGCGGCGTTGATGAGCTTCATCCCCCGCAACGGCGGTCCGCCGTCGGTCTCCACCGCGCCGAGCATGGCCAGGGAACGGCAGTAGGCGCCCTCACCGTTGACCCAGGGCAGATAGCCCTCGGGGGGCAGCTCCACCCGGCCCTCGGCATGCCGGCACAGCACCTTCGCGGTCTCCGCGCACACATCCACCCGCGCGAGACAGGCGAGCACCGCTTCCCTGTCCAGAAAGAGGAGTTGCTCCGACATCGTCACCTCTCGGTCTGCGTGGTCCTCGGCCCGAACGGGTTCACGGCAGCAGACCGGCGGCCGCGAACGCCTCGGCGCCGCCCGGCACGGCCATGGCCCCGACTTCCTCGAAGAGCCGCACGGCGTGCCGGGACGCCCTGCGGATGCCTTCGCCGACCGAGGCCGCCGGGTAGGAGTCGCGTACGACGTCCTCGACGGCCGAGGGAGCGAGTCCGGCGGCGGCCAACGACGCGCGTACGGGCCGCAGATCGGGGAGCAGGCTGCACCGGACCAGATCGGGCAGGCAGCGGGCGATGCGGCCACGCGAGCGGACGGTCTCGCGCGTCCACAACTCCCGGAAGAATTGGGAGAAGAAGGCGTGGTGCCAGCCTTCGTCCTTGGCGTGGTCCCGGACGATGTCCCGGACGACGCCCAGCACGTCGGGATCCTTGGGTATGTCGTTGAGCACCGCTGTGATCAGCGTTTCGAAGACCACGACCTGCAGCAGCTGGGCCAGGGCCGGCTCGTACGGCAGGGCCTCGGTGCCGACCGCGTCGAGCCGTCGCAGGAACGGGCCGAAGTCGTAGGCCAACGGCGTCACTCCCGAAGCGCGGGAGACCTGCTGGACGACGTCGAAGCTGTAGAGGGAGTGGTACCCCTCGTCGCAGTAGATGCGGTAGGCGTCCAGTCGGACGGCGTCGTCCGTCTCGACTCCGCACCGGTTGCCCGCGATGCGTTCCGTGGCACGGTTGACCACCCGCGTCTCGAACTGGGCCGTGAAGTCGAGGTACTGGAAGAGGTGCCGGGCCAGGAGCTGGCTGCGGCCGCTCTCGCCGAGCCGCGCCACCAGGGGATGGTCGAGGTAGGGCACCAGGGCCGGAGGGAAGAAGGCGCGCCCGGTCTCCAGTTCGTCCCGCAACTGACGCCGGGGACCGCTGCGGACCCCGGCACGCTGGTACCAGTCCCGTTCCTGCGCGCTCAACTCCGCGTCACCTCGCCTCGGGCGGGGCCCTGCGCGCCGGACCGGTCCCACGTGACCCCGTCGGCTACGTCGACCGGGGCCAGGGCGTGCCGGGAGCGCCACAGTGGTGAGTAGACGGTGTCGAGGTAGTGGTCTCCGCCGTCCGGACACAGGCAGACGACATCCGTGCGCTCGGGGCTCTCGCGAAAGAGCCGCAGAGCCGCCGCGACGAGCGCACCGGAGCTGGAGCCCACGGCGATAGCGGTCGCCTCCTTAAGCCATAGGCAGGCGCTGACCGCTTCCGGCGCGTCGATGTGCACGGCGGGCCGGTATCCGTCCGGCAGGAACGTCGACCGGCGGCTCGCCCCGATTCCCGAAAGCACACGTTCGCCGTGCGCCTCGCCCAGGGCCATCGAGCCGACGACGTCCACCCCTATCAGCTCCCAGGCCGGCCCGTGGGCGAGGACGTAGTCGCGGAAACCCGCCAGGGTGCCCCCGGTGGACACCGCCACCAGGACGCTCATCGGCGTGGCGGGCAGCTGGGTGGACAGCTCCGGCGCCGTCCACCGGGCGTGTACGGCGGGGTTGGCCGGATTGGTGTACTGGTTCGGCCAGACGAGCCCCGGTTCGCGGTCCACCCGCCGCGCGACGTCGGCGAGGCGGTTGAGCAGGAATCCGCCGGCTCCGTCCGGCTGATCGACCATGACGACGCGGGCACCCGTCGCGCGCATGGCGTTCTGCACCGAGGGACTGACCCGGGGGTCCACGACGGCGGTGAAAGGCACGTGCAGGGCGGCGGCCAGACCGGCCAGGGCGAGACCGAGATTTCCCGACGTGGATTCTATCAATCCGATGCGGGGGTCTATGCGGTCTTTCACGCTCTGCCAGAGAGAGAATGCGGTGCGCCCCTTTATGGAACCGTAGAGGTTATGTGCTTCGAGTTTCAGCCAGAGCGTTCTCGGTACGTCGTCGTACACGATGTGCAGCGGCACCACCGGGCTGGGAGGCCAAGAGCTGTGCGATGGTGGGGAGCCGTCAGGAAACCGATCCGGAAAAGTTTCCAAGACGCCTCCGTGACGCTGTCTCGCCGGGACCGGATCCTTGAGAACTGCTGTGGCGCACGGAACTGCTCCAGCACCCAGGCTAGGGTTCCGTAACAGGCAGCACAAGGAAGGGAATGCGCCACATCCGAATGCACGGCCATTCATTGACGGCGCAGGCCGGTGAAGATGCCCTTGTGGCGCCTGTTTTTCCTGAGGCTTGTGCGCACTGCGGAGCAGTGGGCGCCCAGGCCGCGCCCTGACTGACAACGGGTGGGGACGTACGCGCGACAGCACCCGCATCCGGCGCGCAGGCCGATCCGCCGGGCCATCGGCCGCCACCAGGGCGCGGGCAGGCATTGCGCGCGGCCGCGCCCCAGCCGCCCGGCGTGCCGGAACCGCACACCAGGAGGGGCGGCACGAATCCGAAGGCCGTCAGGGCGACGCCGCGGGCGATCCCGCACCGAGCCGCCGCCGCGCCGGGCCGGCGCCCGGGTGAGGCGCAGCTGCCAGACCATGTTGGCCAGCGCCCCGATCACCAGTACCGCAGCCGTACCGCGAGCCGACAGCTGCGGTATGCGCGGAGAGTTTCCATGCCGACCCCAGGGAATGGCCCGCGAGCGTGTGGCATTCGGGGGCCGAGTACCTAGGGGTGATCAGGCATGCTCAGCCGGATACCCATATCCACTGCGATGTCATGCCGCCGACCACCCCCGCCGATGGGGGAGAGCGGTAGGGCATATCTTCCGAGGCGTCACCAATGATCCCTGAGATGGCCTCTGCGCGAATGCACGAGTTTCCCGATTCTAACGACGGCCCCTCGGTCGCACCAGAGTGTTTTTGTTGTCCCCGCGGTTGCGTGGGAACCGGACGGCGGCCGTCGAGCGGCCGGTGACCGGAAAGTGCCCGGCACCGGCCGGGGGCTCTCTACCCAGGTCCGCGAACGGTCTCTACGGTGGGTCGGCGATGCGCGAAATCGCTCGATTTCCACGGCTGCATTGCGCTCCGACCCTTGGCCAGGAGGCGGGTATGACGGGTAGGACGAGTTCGGGCACCGGGGCCGTGCACCTCGCGGCGGACCGTGTCATCCTCACCGTCGCCGGCACCGGCGAGGCCGGCTCACGAGGAGACGGCGGCCCCGCCGTGCGGGCGGCGCTGAACCAGCCCCGGGCCCTGGCGGTCGCCGCGGCGGGCGCTGTGTACATCGCCGAGTGGAAGGGGCACCGGGTGCGCAGGATCGCGCCGGACGGCTCCATCACGACCGTCGCGGGCACCGGCGAACCCGGGTTCGGCGGGGACGGCGGGCCGGCCACCGAGGCGGCGCTCAACGAACCCGGCGGCCTGGTCCGCGACGCCGTGGGGCATCTGTACGTCGCCGACTACTGGAACCACCGGGTGCGCAGGATCGCGCCGGACGGCTCCATCACGACCGTCGCCGGCACCGGCGAACCGGGATACGGCGGGGACGGCGGGCCCGCGACCCGCGCCGTCCTCAACGAGCCCAGAGGGCTGGCCCTGGACGGCGCCGGCACCCTGTATGTCGCCGAGTGGAAGGGGCACCGGGTCCGTGCCATCGGCGCCGACGGCCGCATCACCACCGTCGCGGGCACCGGAGAGCCCGGCTCCGGGGCGGACGGCGTGCCGGCCCTCGACAGCGACCTGCACCACCCCATCGACCTCGTCACAGACGCCGTCGGCCGCGTGTACATCGCCGACTGCTGGTCCCACCGGGTGCGCGTGGTGTCGCCCGACGGACTGATCACGACCGTGGCGGGGACCGGGGAGCCCGGTTACGACGACGGCTGCCTGCCGGCCACCAAGAGCCCGCTCCACCAGCCACGCGGCGTCGACCTGGATGGCGCGGGCCGCCTCTACGTGGCCGATTCCCTCAATGAATGCGTCCACCTCGTCCTGCCCGACGGGCGCCTCGTGACGGTGGCCGGCGGGCCTCCCGGTGACGACCGGGAGAGCGGCCCGGCCACCGGGGCGCTGCTGCGCTATCCGCGGGCCGTGCGCGTGACGGCGGGCGGCGACCTCCTCATCGCGGAGACCGACCGCCATCGGGTCCGCAAAGTCACCGCGTCCGTCTGACACCACGGCCCGCCGGTCGAGATGTCCACGCCTCATGAGACGGCTCCTTCTGGTGGAGCGCACCGCGCTCGCCGGACGGAGGCCGAACCTCCGGACACGGCGGAGAATTGCGACCGCGAACAAACCTAGCTCCACTCAGCCTGACTCCGTCCCTCCGTCAACTCGCGGATGAATCAGTACGGGTGACCAAGTGGGACAGTACGAAGAGCCGTCACGTGTCGGCGGCGCCCGGCGCGACGGTGATGCCCGAGGGCCGTTGGAACAGCGCACCGGAATTGCGGTGCGGCAGGTCGACGATCCGCAGCAGCTCGAACCCCTGGTTGAGGTAGTAACGGTGCAACACGTGGTTGGTCTTCCACGCCTCCAGCCTGAGCCAGGGCTTCTCCCCCCGGGCCGCCACCCGACCCGCCCAGTCCAGCAACCGCGCGCCCACGGACTGCCCGGCGGCCGCTCTGCTCACCGCCAGGTCGTGGACGTACAGGGCCGAGTCGGGGTCGTCGTCCGCCCACCATTCGGGATCGGCGTGACGCTGCACGGTCACCATCCCCACCAGCCGGCCGTCCCGGAACGCGAGGTGGCAGTCACCCGCGCCGACGGCCTGCGCCATGCGCCGGCGCCGGGGCGGGTACTGCCACTGGTCGATCCCTCGGGAGGCGAGCCAGCGGCTCGCCTCCAGCCAAAGGCCCTCCACGCGGTCCAGCTCGTCGTGGCGCGCGGGGCGGATCCGCAGGCCGCTCAAGACGCGTCCGCCTTCGCACCGGCGCCCAAGCGGCGCAGGGCGACGGCCGCGTGACAGGCGATGCCGGCCGCGAGGGCGTCCTCGTCGATGTCCGCGCGCTCGGAGTGCAGGGCGGGCGCGCGCCCGGGTTCGAGGCCGGGCGGGCACGCGCCCAGGAAGGCCAGGGCACCCGGTACGGCGTCCAGGACGTAGGAGAAGTCCTCGGCGGTCATCGCGGGTGCGGGCAGCACGTCGACGTGCTCGGCGCCGAGCACCTCCGCCGCCGTACGCAGCACGAGATCGGTGAACGCCGGGTCGTTGCGCGTCACTGGATACCCCGCTTCGATCGACACCTCCGCCGCCGCCCCATGCGCCGCGGCCACGCCTCGGGCGACCCGGGCGACCGTTCGGTGGACCTGCGCGCGCGTCTCCCGCGTCAGCGTGCGCAGGGTCCCGCCGAGGGTGACCGACTCCGGGATGATGCCCGGCAGCGAACCCGCCGCAAGGGAGCTGATCGTGACGACGGCCGGATCGGCGACGTCGACACTCCGGGTCACGGCCGTCTGCAGGGCGAGGACGACCTCGCAGGCCACGGGCACGGGATCACACGCCGTGTGCGGCGACGACGCGTGCCCGCCACGGCCGCGGACCACGATGCGCAGCCGGTCGGAGGCGGCCATCTGCGGGCCGGGCCGCAGCCACAGGCTGCCGCTCGGCAGTCCCGGCATGACGTGCAGGGCGAACGCGGCGTCCACCTCGCGGCCGTCCAGGCGGAGCAGCCCCTCCTCGATCATGTGACGGGCGCCGTGGTGGCCCTCCTCGCCGGGCTGGAACATGAACACCACGCGGCCGGCGAGCTCTGCGCGGCGCGTGGCGAGCAGCCGGGCCGCGGCGACCAGCATGGCCATGTGGGCGTCGTGCCCGCAGGCGTGCATGGCCCCGGGGACCCGCGAGGCGAAGCCGAGGCCGGTGGCCTCGGTCACCGGCAGCGCGTCCATGTCCGCGCGCAGCAGGACCACCGGGCCCTCCCGGTCCCCGTCGAGCGTCGCGGTCACCGACGACAGCCGTCGGCCGGTGCGCAGGTCAAGGCCCAGGCCGTCCAGCGCCTCCAGCACGCGCTGCTGGGTCTTCGGCAGGTCGAGGCCGGTCTCCGGCCAGGCGTGCAGGGCGCGGCGCAGCGCCACCGCGTCGGGCAGGTACCGCCGGGCTTCGCCCAGGATCATGCTGACTCCCCTTCACAGCGGCGACGTCACCACAGTGTCGACGGCACCACAGTAGGGAAAGTGCCCGGGTGCCGGGCAGACGGCCTCGGCACCGGGGGCCGCGTTTCGGTCAGCGTGTTGCCGCGCGGCGTTGTCCTGTTCGCGCTCCTGTCCCCGCTTCGGGGCCCTGGCATGCTCGTGGGCCCACTCATGGGGTTCACCCGTCGAGCCGCAGAAGGAGCGAGGGACGCCTATGACCCAGTCGGGCGCGGACACCGGAGAGGCACCACGGGCTCCCTGGCAGTGGCGGGAGGAGGAATGGCGCCGGCACGTCGAGCGGGTGCGCGCGGGCCGCAGCCTCACACCGGACCGGTGGCCGCACGGCGCCAGGGCCGCGGTGGCGTTCTCCTTCGACCCCGACCACGAGACGATTCCGCTGCGGGACGGGGAGGTGATGCCGGGGAAGCTGTCGCAGGGCGAGTACGGGGCCCGGGTGGGCGTGCCGCGCATCCTCCGGCTGCTCGACCGGCACGCCCTGCCCGCGACGTTCTTCATGCCGGCCGTGTCCGCGCTGCTCCGCCCCGAGGAGGCCAGGGGCTATGTGGAAAGCGGTCACGAGGTCGCCCTCCACGGCTGGATCCACGAGCGCAACATGGAACTCGGCCGGCGGGACGAGCGGGAGCTGGCCTTCCGCTGCGCGGAGGTCCTCGAACAGCTCACCGGCCGGCGACCGGTGGGCATCCGCACGCCCTCCTGGGACTTCAGCGAGCACACGCTCGACATCACCCTGGAACTCGGCCTGTCCTACGACTCGTCGTTGATGGCCGACGACGACCCGTACGAGATCCTCGCCTACGGCGAACCGACGGGTCTGGTGGAGATCCCGCCCGAGTGGATCCGGGACGACGCCGTCTACTTCAACATGGACCGCTACAGCGCCGTGCGCCCGTACACGATGCCGCGGCACGTACTGGCGCTGTGGCGGGACGAGTTCGACGCCGCCTACGCCGAGGGCGGTCTTTTCCAGATCACCCTGCACCCCCATGTCATCGGCCACCGCTCACGCATCGTGCTCCTGGAGCAGCTGATGGAGCACGTCTGCGGGCGCGCCGACGTCTGGTACGCGACGCACGCGCAGGTCGCCGACCACGTGCGGCACCGGGCGGGGCTCGGTGACGGCCCTCCCGGGCGCGTGGGCGAGCCGCCGCGCTGACCTCCGGGCGCGGGACCGGTGACCGGCCGGTGTCACGTCCGTACGCACCGGGCCAGGACCGCGAGGACCCTGTCCGCCGAAGTGGGGCCGGGCGCCGACCACGCCGCCCGGCACGCCGCCCACAGGGCGTCCTCGGCGTCGCCCTGCCCCGTCAGCAGCAGTTCGCGCCCGCGCACGCTGCCTCGCCAGCCGCCGCACCGGTAGCCTCCGGCGTGTTCCTCGACGCGGCGTGCGGGAGCCAGCAGGCCGCGCAGGTCCGCCGCCAGATGCGTGGGCCGCCGCTGTTCCGGGGCGGTGAGCAGGTCCCGCGCGGTGGTGGCACCTGTGAGCACCACGAGGCTGTCGAAGCCCGCCCTGCGCGCGCCCTCCACGTCGGTGTCCAGCCGGTCGCCGACCATGAGGGGGCGCCGGGCGCCGGTGCGGGCCGCGCCCTCCCGCAGCAGCGCGGCGGACGGTTTGCCCGCCACCACGGGGACGGCGCCGGTGGCGGCCCGCACGACGTCGGCCAGAGCGCCGTTGCCCGGCGCCGTGCCGCGGTGCGTGGGCGCGTTCGGGTCGGCGTTGGTGACGATCCAGGGCACGCCGCGTCCCACGGCGTACGCGGCCTCGGCCAGTTCGCACCAGCTGACGGTCGGCGCGAAGCCCTGGACGACGCAGTGGGGGTCGTCGTCGGCCGAACGGACGGGCTCGAGGCCCTGCGCCCGCAGCGCGGTCAACAGCCCCTCGCCGCCGATGGCGAGGACCCGGACCACGCGGGGGCGCAGTTCGGCGGCGAGGCGGGCGGCGGCCTGGGCGGACGTCACCACGGCGTCCTCCGCCGCCGGCAGACCGAGCCGCCGCAGGTGCGCGCAGATCGCCCGGGGCGTCCGGTAGGCGTTGTTCGTGACGTAGGCCAGGCGCAAGCCCAGCGTCTCGGCGCGCGCCAGGGAGGGGGCGGCGTGCTCCACCGCGTGCGGCCCCACGTACACGACGCCGTCGAGATCGAGGAGCGCGGTGTCGTACACCTGCGCCAGCGGCGGGGGGAGTGGCTCGTCGGGCACGGCCAAGTGCCGGGTCATCGCACCGTCCTGGATCAGTCGGAGACCGCTCGGCAGGCGCCATCATGACAAGGGCGGACAACACGCACAATGCCCCGGCGGGTGCGGACCGGACACCGTCGTCCCAAGGCCACGACGTGGGCGGGTCACGGGCGTGCGCGCCGGGTACCGTGATCGGTCGCAGTCGTCCGTGAGGCGGGCCATGGCACTCCATGAGCAACCCCAGGACCGGACGCGGCCGAACGGCCTGCCACCCGAGGCCGTGGCGCTCGCTGCCCGCTGCGAGCAGAGAGTCGACGAGCTGGCCCGGCGCATGGCCCGCGGAGTGTTCGAGCAGCTGCGCGGATACGTCGACCTGCCCGCCGACGTCAGGGACGAGGAGATCGCGGCGACGGCCCGGCACGCGATGCGGATGTTCCTGCGCGGTGGTGCCGGGGGAGTCGGTGCCGGTGGGGCGGCGGTCTCAGGCGGCGGCGAGGGGTGTGTCCGCTGCCAGGGTGGGGCGGCGGGACACTGCGGGGCGCTCGGCCGCCGCCAGGATCTCGTCGGCAGCCGCGATCGCGTGGTTGATGGTGCGGGTCCCGGTCACCGCGCACAGCGTGCGGGTCACCTCTGCCAGCTCTCGCTGCCACGCCGCCCCGGGGTTCTCCGCCAGCGCGATGCGGGCGTTCGCATAGCGGGAGAGCAGGGTCCTCACTTGGCGGGACTCCGACTTCAACACGACCACACGTCCTTTCCAGGCTCTTGACTGCCGTACGTGTTCCCCGGTAACGCGCTTTCATGCCGAACCGGCCGTCGGTACGAGGGGTGCTACGCCTCGTCCGTGTCGGGGCGCCGGGCGGCGCGGCGCCGAAGGCGCAGCGGCAGCACGTACCAGCAGATGGCGAACCACAGCATGACCCCACCGACCAGGGCCTCCGCGAGGGGGCCGGTGATGACGGTGCGCAGAATCAGCAGGAGGGTGCAGCCGATGGTCAGCGCGAGGAGGACGATGCCGCACATCATCAGGCGCCCGGCGGTCTCCACCACCTCGTCCTTCATGCGCTGCCCCGACAGGAAGCGGTGCAGGGAGACGGGGGCGATCAGTGCTCCCGTGGCCGACGCGCCGAGAACCACGGTGATGACGTAGACGACCCGGTCGAACGTGCCCAGCTCCCGGAACAGGGGGGTGAACGCCACACTCAGCAGGAATCCGAAGAGGATCTGCACACCTGTCTGGGCGACGCGGGTCTCCTGGAGGATCTCGTTCCAGCGGCGATTGACCCTCTCGCGCGCCGGCTCGGGGCCCTCGCCGCTCCCAGCGCGCGGCCCCTCGCCGTGGTGGCACGGGCAGCCGGTGCCGTCCTCCTCGACCCGCTCGCCCGGTCGCTCCGTCATGCTCATGGCGTCCTCCCAGTTCCAGGGAAACCGGATGCCCCTTCGGGAGCCTTCCATGCAGGTCGCGTGCAGGTCGGGCGCGAGGCTACGGGCCGTCCGGGAGGCTACGGTGCCGTCACGGCCGCCTGCTCCCCCGCCGCCGTCGCGGTGGCCGGCTTCCCGTCCTGGACCTGCTGGAGACGCTTCAGCGTCGCGGCCAGCATGGCCTCGGTGCCGGTGGGGTCCTCGCCCGCGCCGGCGCCGCCCGACAGGCGCACCTCGATGACGGCCCTGCCGGAACGACTGATGCCCTGGATGTAGTCCTCGGTGCCGTTGGGGTCGATGAGCAGGGCGGCCTCGTCGCCGATGGGCTTGGAGGGCTTGTGCGGCTTGTCCTTGGAACCCCTCATCGCCGTGTAGACGGCGTGCGCGTCGGCGGGGCTTTCGAACAGGCAGATGTAGACATCGGCCATGTTGCGGGTGGACCCCTGGTACTCGTAGGACGCGTCCCCGCCGCGGACCCAGCCCTTCGGGGCGCCCTCCACGTCCTGACCGTTGCAGTACGTCGTCTTCATCACGCCCTTGTCGCCGTGCAGGGAGTACTCGGGCAGCGCCTCGCCGTCGCCCATGAGCGCCTGGGTGAGCGCGCCCTGGGGCAGGTCCCGCGTGATCGGCTTCGCCACCGCCGCCCGGCCCGCCTTCTTGCCGCCCCCGTCCCTGGCTTCCGCGTGATCCGCGGCACCGCCCGGCTTCTCGTCGGCGGAACAGGCGGTGAGAGTGAACGCGGCGAGAAGGGCTGTACCGGCGAGAGCGAGACGGCTGTGTGACATGAGCACACTCTATCCAGGGGTGATCATGGAACGGGCGCGGCGCCCACGAGGAGGCCATGGGCGGGCTTCATGTGCTTCGTGTGCTTCCTGTGTGCTCCGGGTGTCACATCCTCACCGGTGGGCAGGCATCCTGGCCTGCGCGGCACGGAAAACCCGGTACCGCTTCCATCGACAGGGCCAGGGACCATACTGGTCGGGTCCCGATCACCCACAGAACGACTCCATGGCCAAGAACAGCACCTCCTCGACCACCGTCCCCGACACCGCGTGGCTGGGGCGCGGGCGCCACCTCGGGCCCGAGCCCGAGCAGGACGTCCGGCGCAACCTCATCGCCCTCAAGGCGGCCGGGGTGCTCGACGACTACCTGGACCTCGACCCCGTCGAGGCGGCCCGCTCCACCGTCCTGCACCCGCGCGACGAGTCCGCCGACCCCGGTCCGTCGGCCCGCCGCCTGTTCGAGGCCCGCTGGCGCGTGACCGGCGACGTCACGGTGCGCGCCCAGCTGACCACGTACGACCCCGAGAGCCGCCGCAAGGACGGTGAGGGCGTCGCCTGGGTGCTCGCCGCCGAGGCGGAGCAGCCGTGGGACGCCCACTGGCTCTCGCCCGCCACGATGTTCTGGCCCGACAGCGACCGCGTCGCCTGGGACCACGACACGGTGCCGGGCGTCCGCCTGCGGACGACGAACCACCTGCCCAAGGACGACGACGAGCTGCGCCACCGGCTGCGGGACTGCACCCGGCAGAGCTGGTACATCCACGTCGTGGTGCACGAGGCGATGACGCCGGACGCGAGGGGCCAGCAGCCGGTCTCGACGTTCCTGCCGCCGAGCCTGCGGCACCGGGTGGTCGAGCACCGCGGCACACCGGAGCAGGCGCAGATCGCGGACTTCGCGATGAAGCGGGAGCTGGGCGTGCGGATGCCGCGCGGCGGCGGCGTCGTCCTGCCCACGGCCGGGCAGGGCCTGGAGTACGAGGCGGAGCGCTTCACGGTGCGCAGCGTCTTCCTGGACGGTTCGGAACCGACCGAACTCCTCGACAGGATCATGGAGTTCGTGGCGCTCCCGAGGCCGCTGCCCGCCGACGCCGAGCGGGCCTTGACGCGGTTGCGCCAGGGCTGGCACCTGCTCACGCCGGAAGAGGAGCTGGTGCACGCCCAGGGCATGGTCACCAAGTACGCCGAGGCTCTCGACGCCATGACGAAGTCCCGTGACCTCTACCAGGAGGCGGCCGAGGCGGCGATGGCCGCGCTGGCCGAGGCGACCGGCGGCGACGGCACGCCCCGGCCGGTGGCCGCGCCGGGTCCGGGCAAGACGGAAGGGTCCCCGCTGAGCGCACTCACGAAGGCTTTCGGCCGCTTCCGGGAACCGAAGAAGTAGGCGGGGCGGCGCGGCCGAGGCGAGCCCGTAGGGGGAGCGCGCCGGTTCACCCTCGCGCCGGGAAGCAGTCGGCGGCGGGCGTGAGAGGGGCGCCGTCCCAGGGGCTCGGGCCGGTGCCGTCGTGCCAGGCCCGCAGGTCCTCGCCGTTCACGCAGATGATGCCGCACTGCTGCGCGTACTCCAGGGCCGGGGCCGTGAAGTCGCTGGTCGTGACGAGTGCGGCGACGTCCGCCTCGTGCACGGTGAAGCAGGTGCCCCCGAAGCGCTGCAGGTCCTGCGAGCCGACCTTGTTGGTGTCGCCGTACCGCTTGCACTGGATGACCACGCGCCGCCCGTCGCCGGTCACCGCCACGACGTCCGCGCCCAAGTCGCAGGCCCCGCCCACCACTTCCACCTCCGTGCACTGGTCACGGGCGCACAGATCGGCTATGGCCTGCTCGAAACCGTCGGCGTCCAGGAGGGCGTAGTCGACCGGCGCGGCGGCCCGCACCTCTTCCTCCACGACGGTGGTCAACTGCTCGTCCACGGCGGTGAACTCCTCGTCCACCGGTGGGGCGGCAAGGTGCTCGGAGGCGTTCTCGGCCGCTTCCTCCAGCGCCTCGGCCGCGCGGCGCGCGTACCGCGCGGCGGAGAAGCGGCGCCACCGGGACCGGCACAGCAGCGCGGCGGCGACACCGACCATGACCAGGACGACGGCCCACAGCGGGCGGCTCTGCACGAGGTGCGCGGCGGTGCGGGCCAGGAACACCAGGACGCACAGGAGGACCGCGAGCAGCACGAAGAACAGGGCGGTCGCGCGCAGATCGAAACGCCGCCTGCGGTCGGGGCGGCGAACGGGGCGCGTGGGTATGGACATGGGACTCCCTTACGGGCTCACGAGGACGGGGTGAAGATCACCTCTCTACATGTGCCCAAGATCAACGTCCCTAAGAAGCGGCCCGGCCGTGGGCCGGCAGGGCCGCGTGCGGCAGCACCAGCGTGCCGCCGTCACCGGCGAACTCCGCCGCCGGCTCCACGAAATGCTCCTTGATCCGGGCGATGACCACCGGAGTGCGGCCCGTCACGACCTGCCCGATCGTCGCCACTCCCGAGGCGGGGCCGCTCCACCACTCCTCCGGGGTCGCCCCGTGGTCCCAGAGCAGGGTCTCGGAGCCGCCGTCGCGCAGTCCGGCGCGGTCCAGCAGCGCGGCCAGGCCCTGCTCGGTGCGAGGGAAGTCGTCCTCGGTGGCGAGGGGCGGCAGGTGAGCGGGACGGGTGACTCCCGCCGCCTGCACGGCCCTGCCGAGGAGGGCCTGGCCGGGCGCCGCGGGGCGCCCAGAATACGCGCAGAGCTTGGCGAAACTCCCCGCGTAGGCAGCGGCCTGTCCCGCCCACGCCTGCCGCTCGGCCGTGTCGAACGCGGTCCGGGTCATCGGACCGTCCCCTCCGGGCTCGTGGTCGGCGCTCGGCGACCGAGTCGCGCGGGGCGCTCAGCGGCCCCGGCGCACCTGTGCCGCCTTGCGGGCCTCGGCCAGTTTGCGGGCCTCGCCCGCCTTGCGGGACTTGCCGCCGGTGCCGCGGGCGGCGTCCTTGCTGGTGCCGAGGCCACGGAAGGGGGCGTTGACGTTCTTGGGCCGGGGTGTGGCGGGGCCGGCGTCGAGCGGGTTGCCGGAGGGTGCCTTGGCCCCGGTGATCCGGCTCAGCTCCGCCTCGCCCGAGCGCACCTTGGTGACCGACGGCTCGATGCCGGCCTCGGCCATCACACGGGCGGCCTCGCGGCGCTGGCCCGACAGGACCAGGGTGACGACGCGGCCGGACTCGCCGGCCCGCGCGGTGCGTCCCGCGCGGTGCAGGTAGTCCTTGGGGTCGGTGGGCGGGTCGACGTTGACCACCAGGTCGAGGTCGTCGACGTGCAGGCCCCGGGCCGCGACATTCGTCGCCACCAGGACGGTGACCTGGCCGCTCTTGAACTGACCGAGGGTCCGCGTGCGCTGCGGCTGCGACTTGCCGCTGTGCAGGGCCGCGGCGTGCACCCCGTTGGCCCGCAGATGGCGGGTGAGCTGGTCGACGGCGTGCTTGGTGTCCAGGAAGAGCAGCACCCGGCCGTCACGGGCGGCGATCTCCGTGGTGACCGCGTACCGGTCCGGCCCGTGCACGATCAGCAGATGGTGGTCCATCGTCGTCACCGCGCCCGCGGCGGGGTCCACGGAGTGCACGACGGGGTCGTGGAGGTAACGCCCGACCAGGTCGTCCACGTCGCGGTCCAAGGTGGCCGAGAACAGCATGCGCTGGCCGTCCGGGCGCACCTGGTCGAGCACCTCGGTGACCTGCGGCAGGAAGCCCAGGTCACACATCTGGTCGGCCTCGTCGAGGACGGTGATCCGGACCTTGTCCAGGCGGCAGGCCTTGCGCTCGACCAGGTCGTGCAGGCGGCCCGGGGTGGCGACGACGATCTCGGCGCCGTCGCGCAGCGCGGCGATCTGCCGGCCGATCGACATGCCGCCGACGACCGCGGCCATCCGCAGCCGCAGCGCCTCGGCGTACGGCGTGAGCGCTTCGGTGACCTGCTGGGCCAGCTCTCGGGTGGGCACGAGAACGAGGCCGAGCGGCTGCTTGGGCTCCGCGCGCCGCCGCGCCGTCCGCGTCAGCAGCGCCAGACCGAAGGCGAGCGTCTTGCCGGAGCCGGTGCGCCCGCGCCCCAGGACGTCGCGGCCCGCGAGGGCGCTGGGCAGCGTGGCCGCCTGGATCGGGAACGGCTCGCACACATCGAGCGCGGTGAGCGTCCGCAGCACCTCGGCCGGCAGTTCCATGTCGGCGAAGGAGACGGCAGGAGCGGCGGCGGACTCGGCGGCGGGGCTGCCGGTGAGGGCGTCGGAGGAGGTGTCGGGGCGGTCCGGGTGATGCACGAAGAGCCTTCCGCGAGGGGGACATACCGAGGAAGGCCCGGCAGGACACGTCGGCGCACGACCGGCACCGGCCGGGCGGGAGCGCCGGACGCCGCGTGCGCGCAAACGGTTAAGGGTAACACAGAGTGACGGGCGTGGGGGTGGCTGATCCACCGGTCGATCCGCCGGTCGCCTCACCGCAATGGAAGTGGCGGTTCCGGCCCAGAGCGGCGGCCCCGGCCCAGAGCGGCGGCCCCGGTCGGCAGGGGCATCCCGGGCAGAGGGAGACGGCCCGGGGCAGAGAGCGGGACGGCCCCGGCGGGGAGGGGGTCGGCTCCGAGGGGGAGGGTCGGCTCGGGCCGGGAGCGGGTCGGCGTGGGCCGGGAACCGTTCCGTCGTGGCATCGTGGTGTCATGACCATCGAAGTCCGTCCGGCTTCGCACTTCGAGGACGTTCGCGCCGTGCTCGGCCCGAAATCGCCCGGGGCCAACGTCTGCTGGTGTCTGAGCTACCGGCTCCCGGCCCGGCTGAACAACGCGCTGCGCGGGCCGGCCCGCGGTGAGTACCTCGCCGAACTCTGCCGCACGGGCCCGCCTCCGGGCGTCCTCGCCTACGACGGCGACGAGCCGGTGGGCTGGGCCGCCGTCGCGCCGCGCTCGGACACCTCCTTCGCGCGCAGCCGCGTCATCCCGCACATCGACGACCTGCCCGTCTGGTCCCTGCGGTGCGTCCGCGTACGGCCGGGGCACCGGAAGCAGGGCATCTCGCACGCCCTCATCACCGGCGCGGTCGAGTTCGCCCGCGCCCATGACGCCCCGGTGATCGAGGCGTACCCCCTGGACAGCGGCGACGCCAAGGTCGATCTGACGATGGCGTACGCCGGTATCCGGAAGAACTTCGAGCGCGCCGGGTTCGTCCACGCCGCCGACACCGACTCGGTGCTGGCCGGCCACCCCCGTGTCCTGATGCGGCTCGACCTGCGCCGAACCCGCCCGTAGCGAGGCCGGGCCCCCCTTCCCGGCCACGCGGCCTACGCTGTTTTCATGCGGCTGCTGCTGACCTCCGACACTCACGTGCCCGCCCGCGCCAAACGCCTCCCGGACGCCCTTCTCGCCGGCCTGGACGAGGCGGACGTGGTGGTCCACGCCGGTGACTGGATCGACGAGGCGACACTCGACCTCTTCGCCTCCCGTGCACGCCGCCTGATCGGCGTCTTCGGCAACAACGACGGGCCGCCGCTGCGCCGCCGCCTCCCGGAGGTCGCACGCGCGGAGCTGGCGGGAGTGCGGTTCGGTGTCGTGCACGAGACGGGCGCGGCCACCGGCCGGGAGCGCCGGTGCGCGGAACGCTTCCCGGACCTGGACGTCCTCGTGTTCGGACACAGCCACATTCCGTGGGACACGCGCGCGCCCGGCGGCCTGCGGTTGCTCAACCCGGGTTCACCCACCGACCGCAGGCGCCAGCCTTTCTGTACGTTCCTCACCCTGACCGTCGCGGACGGCGCCCTGCACGACGTGACACTGCACCGGTTGCCGCCCCGGTGACGCCCGGTCAGTAGCGGTGGCCCGGCCAGTGCGGGTCCTCCCACCGGGCGGGGCCGGTGAGCCCGACGAGGCGTATCCGGTGCAGCAGTTCGGCGTCGGCGCCATGGGCCCGCAGCCGCGCCGGGGCGTGCCGGACCAGCCAGTCCGCGAGCCCGGCGTGCAGGGCCCCCGCGTCCTCGGAGGTGTGCCAGGGGAGTTGGTCGCCCAGCAGGTCGTACTCCCACGAGGCGGCGGCCTCGGCCAGGTGCCGGTCGGCGGCGGGGTGCTCGACGGCTTCCCACACCGCGAGCCAGGGGTCGAGCGAGGCGGACGCCTCCACACACAGGGCGAACACCTCGTGCGCCGGAACAGCCGGGTCCGCATCCACCAGGGTGGCCGCCCACCAGGCATGCAGAAACTCCCATACCACCACGGTCTGCCGCGCCGGCCACAGCCGCCACCCGGCCCGGGCGAAGGCGCCCCCGACTTCGGCCATGCCGAACAGGGGCTCCACCTGGCCGGCGACCAACGCCCTGGCCAACTGCGGCAGAACGCGGCGCGTCACCGCGCCGGCGTCGGTCCAGTCGGTGGCGCTCCACGTGCGGTGGAGCAGGTCCGGGTCGAGTTCCACGTCCGGGACCTTCAGCAGGGCCAGCTCTTCCTCGCTGCCCCAATGGCAGGTGCACTGGGCCTCGTCGGCACGAGCGGTCATACCGCGAAAGGTGACCTCCACGCGGTCCAGCGCACGGTCGAGACGCTTCAGCGGGGCGGCGTCGTCGGAGATGATCGTCGTCGGCACAGGCAACCTCAAGAGGACTCCAGGCGGCTTCCACCGGCCGAAGATCCCCACATTACCCGCTCATGCCGTTGCTCCCTCAGGGGTGCAGGGCGGCCCAGGTGGCGGTGTCCACGACGCCCGTCACGGGCAGCGAGAACTGCCGTTGCAGATGCTCGACCGAGGCCCTGGTGACCTCTTCGAAGACGCCGGTCATGGGGACGTTCACGTAACGGTAGACCTCGTTGAGGATGCACTGGAGGTGGCGCACGCCCTCGCCCGTGCTTCCCGTCTGGAGGGTGGTGTGCCCGCCCAGGTACATGCACAGACGCCATTCGGTGCCGGTCGCCCCACTGGCCACCGGGGTGTGCGCGGCGACGGGACCGGCCGCCGACATCGCCAGGGCGGCGGCCGCCACGGCCACCCCCGCCGTCGTCCGTATCGTGTGTCGGGTCTGCCGTGTCGTGCGTACGCTCTTCATCGGGGCTCCTCCTCGCGCCGGAGCGGCGCCTGCTGATACCGGTCGGGACGGGACGGTTAGGGGATCGTGTTCAGTACCAGGGGCAGCGGGGCAGTCCGGGGGCGGGGTGTGACATGCCGGAGGGGATCGTCACGACCTCCGCGGGGACGTTGCCCCAGCCCTTGATGGTGGGCAGTTCACCCACCCGGTCACCCTGGGTGTAGTACCAGACGTTGTTGCCCTGGGTGTCCCTGGGGCCGATGGTGTAGCAGGTGAACCAGGACGGGGACAGGCGCAGCCAGCCGGTGATCGGCGCGTCGAACGTGGGCCTGCCGTACACGTCCGACGGCAGGTTGTCGCAGTACAGCGCCTTGGTGAACGTATTGCCGATGGAGTCCCGGAGGTTGAGGCCCTCCTGCAGGGCACAGGTGCCCCGCTCACCGGCGCTCGCGGGCGCGGTCGACAGGGGAAGGAACAGCAGCACCCCGGCGGCCGCGGCGGCGGCGGCCGCCCGTGGCGAGGTGCGTGGCAGGAACGGTCTTCGTCTCATGGCGTACTCCTGAAGGATCGTCAGGTGCCGGAAGGGGAGGGAAGAGGGAAGGGGAGGGAAGGGGGGGGCGAGAGAGCGAGTGGGGGAGGGGAGCGATGCCGGGGACGGCGCCGGTCACGACCAGGAGCACTTCGCCAGGCCGGGGAAGGGGTGCTGGGGTGCCTTCACCGCCACCGCCGGCATGTAGCCCCACGCCTTGACGGTGGGGGAGGCCACGATCTGATCGCCCTGGGTGTAGTACCAGATGTTGTTGCCCATGTAGTCGGAGCCTTCTTTCCAGCACACGAACCAGCGCGGGCTGTACAGCATCTTGCCGACCACCGGGCTGGTCGAGCGGGACTGGATGCGCACCGAGCCGGGGGTGAGGTCGCACCACATGTCCCCGGTGAAGTGCATGTTGGTCCAGTCCACGTGCGCCTCGCCGGCCCGCAGCCAGCACACCGGTTCCACGTCGGTCGCGGCGGACGCGGGCGCGGTCAGCGCCCCGCACATCAGCGCGGCGGCGGCGAACGGGCCCACGGCGCCGCGCAGTCGACGCAGCCGGCCCCCGGGTCTTCCCCTCATGGTGAGCACACCCCTCGTCTCGGTCGACCTCGTGCCGGTCGGCACATCCGTCCGATTCCGGCGGTACGGGCCCGATGGTGACCGCCGCGCCTGACACGCTGCTGACGAACCGGCCCGCCCACCACGTCACCGCCCGGTCCTCGGCGCCGGACGGCCTCCGCGCCCGCGAGGTGGACTCGGTCCGCCGGCCCGACGCTGGGGGGGGGCAACGGGCGCGCCGGAACCGTCGCGGGGGCCGGGCATCTGGCGCAAAACGGTCCTGACGCCCGGTCGGAGGGGACTCGGTCACCGTGACAGGAACCGACGTGACGCGTTGGCACTCATGCTCCATGGGTGACGGGGGCAGCGCGCAGTGATCGCTTCTCCCCGGCCCGCACGGCACACCGCACGCGTGCGCCGTTTCCTGCAGAGTCGAGAACGAGGAACCCACGTGCCCCTGCTGACACACAGACGTCTGGCCACGAGCGCCACCCTGATCGCCGCCCTCGCGGGCGTCATCACCCCCGCCACCGCCGCCTCCGCGGCCCCGGCGGCCCCCACGGCACCCGCCCGCACCACGGCCCCCGCCGACCCCGCCCCCGACATGGACGGCGTGAGCGCGGCCCTGAAGGCCGCCATGGCCAACGGCGCCCCGGGCGCGATGGCCCGCTTCACCGGTCCCGACGGCGTCCGCACGCGCACGGCCGGCGTCCGTGACCGCGTCTCCAGCGAGGCCATGAGCACCCGGGCACGCTTCCGCATCGGCAGCGTCAGCAAGACCTTCTCCAGCGTCGTGCTGCTCCAACTGGTCGACGAGGGGCGGCTGGAACTCGACGCGCCGGTCAACCGCTACCTCCCCGGCCTGCTGCCCGACGACCGCATCACGGTCCGCCACCTGCTCACCCACCGCAGCGGCCTGGCCGACTACACCGACGCCATGTTCGCCAAGACCGTGCCCGGCTTCGAAGCGGTGCGCAACCGCGTCTTCACCTACAAGGAACTGGTCGACCTCTCCCTGGCCGAGCCCCGCACCACCGAGCCCGGGGCGGCCTACAAGTACTCCAACACCAACTTCGTCGTCGTCGGCATGCTCATCGAGAAGGCCACGGGGACCTCGGTCGCCCAGCAGTACGAGCGGCGCGTCTTCAAGCCGTTGAACCTGCGCAACACCTCGTACGTCCACCCGCAGACCCAGATCACGGGTGTGCACGTACGCGGCTACCTCCACCCGGACGAGGCGGGGGCACCGCTCGTCGACTCCACGGAGCAGACCGTCTCCTGGGCCCAGTCGGCCGGCGCGGTCATCTCCGACCCCGCTGACCTCAACACCTTCACGACCGCGCTGATGCGGGGCAAACTGCTCTCGCCCCGGATGCTGGACGCCATGACCACCGTCACCCCGACGGACACCACCCAGACCCGCTTCTACGGGCTCGGGCTGCGCCGCTACGACCTGTCCTGCGGCGCCCAGGTGTACGGGCACACCGGCACCGTCCAGGGTTACTACACGTACGCCTTCGCCACCCGCGACGGCCGGCGCTCGCTCTCCGCCATGGCGAACACCTCGAACCGGGGTGCCGCGAACACGGCGCTCGGCGGGACGCTGGAGGCGGCCTTCTGCGGAAAGAAGCCCGCACCCGCGACCTCGTCCACCACGGCGCCGCGCGCACTCACCACCCTGCCCGCGGAGGCGGACCTGCCCGAGCGCCGCTGACCGCCGGCAGGGGCGGTCACGAGCCCCTGCGGACAGGACACGCGGACGCCGGCGAGGGCGAGGCCGCGGGAGTCCCGGCCCGCGCTCCGAGTTGGCCGAGAATCTCGACGGAGAGCAGGTCCTCCTTGCCCTTGAAGGCGTCCGCGACCGTCGGATCGGTGGGGAAGACCATTTCCGCCGAGACGTTGTCCTGAACGATCCGGGCGAGATTGTCCAGGGCGACGAAGACCGGGTCGCGCGGCACCTCGACCGTCGGCAGATCGATCAGATGGGTGGCGACCTTCGCCGGATCCATGCATCGCCTGATGATGATCGACGCCTGGTTCAGTTCGGACGTCGTCCAGATCGACAGCACGACCGTGTACAGGTCCTTCCAGGCCTTCTCGCCGAGGGTCTCCCGCCATACGCGCAGGAGACCCTCCACGCCGGAGATCTGTGCCGCGGCCGCGTACTCCATGTTCGTGCGGATACTGGGATACGCCTTGGCCGAGAACTCCTCGAACGACGCCATGTCGAAGCCCCCGCTCCGCACGGAATCGCGGATGAACGCCAGTGCCAGGTCGAGGATCCTCCCGCAGGCGTCCTCGAATCGCCGTGGCATGTGGGCGTCGCCGAGCTGCCGGCGCGCGGTGGTCAGGGTGGCGGCGTAATCCTGGAGCGGGCCGATCCAGCCCGCCGAGCGGGGCCCCTCGAAGGCGACCATGCCCAGGTCGTGGGGGTCGATACGCCCCGCAGCGGGATGGTGGGGCACCTTGTCGCTCAAGTACGCGGCAAGGATGGAGAAGATGCCCTGGGGCACGTGACTGATCGACTTCGCCAGCTCGAACAGCTCGGGCACCGGGGTGACGGACTCCTGCGGGTGGCCGTCGCGGATGAGGGTGAACCTGCCGCCGGTCGCATCGTTCTGGACGACGATGACGGGGCTCAGGCGGTGGATCAGCTCGGACTTGAGTGCGGCATAGCTCGCGCGCATGCCGACGTTGGCCGCGCGGATCGCGTCGCGCGCCTGCCGCTCGGTGTCTGCCGCCCCGCTCGCCCGCGCGGCGGCGGACGCCGGCGGCGTGGCGCCGAAGAGGGTCGCGGCACCCGCCGCCGACACCCCGTCGATGAAGCCCCGGCGTGTGACCATTCCCGTCCTCCCCACACGAGCCCCGGGGCGTCGCGCTGCCGCTCCGCCCCGGGGTTGGTGCGGCACCCGTTCCCCGACCGGTCGGACGGGTCAGGGCCGGTAGTACCGCACGCACTTGAGCGGGTTCGCGTTCGCGTCGTCGATGCAGACGATGACGGACGCGGCCCCACCGGCCACATCCGCGGGGATTCCGACATTGATCGCATACGTCGTGTCGCACTTGGTGCTGGTGCTCACTTCACCGCGCTTGACGTTGTTGGCATCGTAAGCGCCGAACCACGCCCTGCGGCAGCCGACGGCCCGGAGTGTCCCGCTGAAACCGACCGATCGGTTGTACCAGGTCAGGGTGCCGCGGACGTAGCTGGCCCCGTAGGTGACGTCGACGGGAGTGGTCGGATAGGCGGTGGTCTGCGCGCTGACGGCGGGAGCGCCCAGCAAGGCGCCCGCGGTCAGCACGGCGGAACCGAGGGCGGCGGCGAGAGGAGTCTTCATGCGCTCTCCAAGGGGGAGGTGGGATGGGTCCGTTGCGGCTTCACATCCTGGGAGTCCTGCCGCCTGCGGCCCACCTCTTAAGTCATGGCTTAAGGCCTCCGCGGGCCCGGGGTCTCACGGTTCCGTCGGGACACCCGTCCGCAGCAGGGCAAGGCCGAGCGGGGTGATGCGGTGCAGCACGGAGCCGCCCCGGCGGCTGGTGGTGATGAGGTCCGCGTTCCGCAGCACCGTCGCGTGCTGACTGGCGGCGGCGGCCGTGACGTTCAGGCGGCGGGCCAGTTCACTCGTCGTGCAGCCCTCCGCCGTCACGCGCAGGGCGGCAGCCCGCGTGCGGCCCAGCAGGGACTCCAGGTTGCGCAGGGTGGAACCGTCCGCCTCCGCCGGCCCGGTACCGGTCAGCGACCGGCGGAGAGCCGGCACGGTCAGTCGGGGCGGCTGCGCGGTGTCGAGCGGGTCCCACAGAAAGCTCACCGGACGCTTGGAGAAGATCGTGGGCGTGATGATCAGCCCCCTGCCTTGCAGCCGCACCTCGACCCGGCGCGGGTAGGGCGCCTCCAGCACCGGCGGACACCAGCGGACCAGGGGCGGGCAGATCGAACGCAGCAACAGATCGACGCCTCCCTCCAGCACCAGGTTCGCGCACCGGGTGGACAACGCGACCAGCTCGGAACGCCCTTGGTGCCAGTAGGGCTCCACGGTCAGCCGATGGCAGGCGCGCACCCCCTCGGCGAGCTCCCGTACCGCCTCCCGGTCGCCCTCGGACACCCGCCTGGCCCACGGCAGGTGCGCCGGGTGGAAGTCGAGGCCCTCGATCTCGCGTCGCAGCCGGGACACCGGGGCATGCAGCAGGTTGTCCACCGCGTGGTCCAGCAGAGGCACATCACCCGCCAGCGCCAGCAGGTCGAGCCCGGGACCCCGCACCGGGACCAGCGACGTCAAAGGGCGTGTGTCCGCCCCCATCCGGCCCGCGACCGCCGACCGCCACGAGCGGAAGTGGGGCAGCTCCCGCTTCTCCCGCAGCAGCTCCAGGCTGAAGTAGACCTCCGCCGCGACACCGATCGTCGCGGCCACCCGGGTCCGGGCGAGGTCTTGCGCGGTGAAGTGAATGCGTAACACCGACCGGCCCCCCTGCCGCCGAAGTGGAGCGCGCGAGCATACCTCCAGCATGCCCCAACCCGGCGCGCCCCACCGGGACTTCAGGCCCGGGTGGCTCCCGCGCTCACCGGGCGACGCCGTTCACCAGGCTGTTCACCGAGGCGCCACGGACCCCGTCGTCGGCAGATAGCGCGGTGCGCGCCAGGCGTTGAGGCGGTGCTCCACCGAGGCCCCCAGCGACAGCAACCGGGCGTCCTGGTGGTCGCCGGCCATCAGGAGCAGCCCGACCGGCAGTTCGCCCACTCTGCCGGCGGGCACCGACAGGGACGGGTATCCGGCGACGGCCGCCGGGGTGGAGGAGGGGATGACGTCGTTGTCGCCGCGTGCGCAGTCGGTCGTCCAGGCGGGCGGGTTCGCGGGGGCCGCGATGGCGTCCAGGCGGTGGTCGGCCATGGTCTCGTCGATGGAACGCCGGGAGAGGTCCGTCAGTTCCGCGCGCATCGCCCGGTACGCCGGATCGGTGGTGGGCGGCGCGGCGAGGGCCTGCTCGAAGAGTTCCTGACCGGCGAAGCAGGTCCGTTCCCTGGGCTGGGCGCGGTTGAACTCGATCAGTTCGGCGAGGTTCCGCGGCCCTTCGCGCGTGCCGAGATAGGCGTCGATGTCCCGGTGGAACTCGCTCAGCAGCGCCGGGAATTCGAGCTCGGCCAGACGTGCCTGGTAGGGCGGTGTCACCTCGACGACCACGGCACCCGCCTCGCGCAGCTTCCTCGCGGTACGGGTCATCACCGCGTCCACCTCCGACCCGAGCGAGGGCAGGCGCCACAGGCCGATCCGCTTGCCGCGCAGACCGGTGCCGTACTGTGCCGTCGCGCTCCCGGCGACACCGGGCGCTCCCGGGGGGAGGGCCCGGACGCCCGGGAGACCTCGCAGGGCCGAGCGGGCTCCGTCACCGCGTGGGTCCACGCCCTCGCTCAATACCGCAAGGGTCAGCGCGGTGTCGACGACGTTGCGCGCCATGGGCCCGGCCGTGTCCTGTTCGGCGGAGATCGGCACCACGCCCGACCCGCTGACCAGGCCGAGGCTGGGCTTGTGGCCGACGACGCCGTTCGTCCCGGCCGGGCACACGATGGAGCCGTCCGTCTCGGTGCCGATCGCCACCTGCGACAACGACGCGGCCAGCGCGGCGGCGGAGCCGGACGAGGACCCGCACGGGTTCCGGTCCAGGACGTAGGGGTTGTGGGTCTGCCCGCCCACCGCCGACCACCCCGATGTCGGCTTCGCCGCGCGGAAGTTGGCCCATTCGGACAGGTTGGTCTTGCCGAGGATCACCGCCCCCGCCGCGCGCAGCCGGGTGACCAGCCGGGCGTCCGTGCCGGGCGGCTTCCCGGCCAGCGCCAGCGAACCGGCCGTCGTCGGCATGTCACGCGTGTTCACATTGTCCTTGACCAGGACAGGGATGCCGTCCAGCGGCCCAAGGGCCTTGCCGCGCCGGTGCCTCGCGTCGCTCGCGGCCGCCTGGCGCAGAGCCGTCGGACTGGTGCGCAGCACGGCATGGATGCGGGGGTCCACGTCCTCGATCCGCCGGAGGTAGGCCCGGGTCAACGCCGACGAGGTCAGCGACCCGTCGGTCATACGCGCCTGCAGTTCCGGAATCGTCACCGTGTCGAGGTCGACCCCGGGCACGGAAGAGCGCCCATGCGGCGACGATCCTCGCTCGCCACCTCGATCGGCGGCTTGCGCGCCCGCGTGCGGCGCGACCGTCAAGAGGGACCCCGCGACCAGGGCGGCGGTCATTGCGGCCATGCTTCTCTTCCCCATGCGCCTCAGCCGACTACACGGGCGGCGTCCGGCGCAAGGGCGCGGGCCCTACGTGGCCGGTCGAGCGGTGGGATCGGTGGCATCGGGGGACTTGGGGGGCTGGAAACAGGCGATGACGGCCTTGCCCTTGGCGCAGGGCCTGACCTGCCAGTCGTCGGCCATCGCGTCGACCAGCATGAGGCCGCGCCCGCCCAGGGCGTCGTCCCCGGCGTCGCGCGGCTGCGGCAGGTCGGGGTCGGGGTCGTGCACGGTCACATGCAGGCAGTCGTGGTCCCAGGTGAGGATGAGCTGGGCGTCCCTGCGGGCGTGCACATGGGCGTTGGTGACCAGCTCCGACACGGTCAACAGGACGGCGTCCACCAGGTCGGGCGCGGTCCTCGACCAGTCCAGGGACCGCAGGTGCTCACGGGTCCAGTCGCGGGCCGCCTTCACGCCGCTGCTCACCGGCAGCGATCGCGCCCAGCCCACGGCGGTGAGCGAGACTTGCTCGTCCATCACCCCTCCTTCTTCGACGTTCGTGCTTGTCACTTCCCTCTGCCCCGCAAAGCGCCGGGCACGCCGGACCGGGCGGTGGCGGAAAGAGCTGCCCCGGTTCTCGGTGCGCGATGTCCTCGGCGAACTGCGTCGCGCCGACGCTCCCTGCACCCTCCTCGGCGGGGTGCCGACCACGTACTCGGCCCTGCTCGACGAGGTGCGGGGCACGGACGGCGAGGGTGTCGACGGCGGGCTCGGCGCACCGGCGCTGCGCGGCTGCGTCAGCGCCGGCGCGGCCGCCGGACCCGAGTTCCGGCAGGCCTTCGAGACGCTCTGCCGCGTCCCGTATCTGGAGCACTACGGCAGTACGGAGGCGGGCCCGGTCACCATGACGGCACCCGGCGAGACGCCGCGGCGAGGCGGCGGTGCTGGCCGCCCACCTCCGCTCGCGCGGCGCCGTCCCGTGTCCCGTCACCGGCGCCACGCACCCCGGCGTATGCGTGGCGCGGCCGGGCGACGACCCCGTGGCGAACGTGGGAATAGCCTGGCGCTGCCCCGGGGTTTCCTCTCCGGCGTCGACCGCTTCGACCCCGGCTCCTTCGGCATATCGCCCCGCGAGGCGGTCGCCATGGACCCGCAGCACCGGCTGCTCCTGGAAGTGGCCTGGGAGGCCTTCGAACACGCCGGGATCGTGCCCCGCGCCCTGCGCGGCTCGGCGAACGGTGTGTACGTGGGGATGATGTACAGCGACGAGTTCAAGCGTCGAGGCCCTGAGCGGCTTTGACCTTCTGTTTCCACCTGTTTTTCAAGATCGAAACAGAAGGCAGTGGGGGATGGCATATTCCAGAGGCTCTCCCTCGCCGGCCACGAAGCGCAGCCACCGGGTTTGCAGCGAATCGGCGATCTCGTGCTCCGTGGTCAGGGGAACGTGTGAGGAGAGACCTCCCACACCTCGCATGTGCTCGTGCGGCAGCTGCTCCATGAAGCGGACGATCCGCGGGTGTACGAGCGGGCTCACCGGCCAGACGCCGGCCCGCAGGAAGCCTGGGTTGTGCATCCCGAACGCCGTCAGGGTCGGCACCGGCAGGACGGGGATGGGCGCCAGGTGCTCGTTCACCTCGGCCAGGACGCGGACCGCCTTCGGACCGAGCCACGGCAGGGACCAACGGGGTCGGTGGCGTCGCCGGTCGAACCGGAGAACTTCCTGGCCGTCCCGGAGAAGGGCTGCGCTCCTACGGCTCCGGTGTCTTCGGCGCAGGTGGGCCAGGCGTCGAGGGTCGGTGCCGTGACGCTCGGTCATGTTCCAGCGCCGATACAGGTAGGACGAGTAGGCGTGGAGCTGGCCGTAGCGGCGGGGGCCTGTTCCGCGGGAGGCGTCGTCGGGGGGCACGTCGCCTGATCGCACGCAGCCGCGCGCAGGCGGTCGGCGAGCCGGTGGAAAGCGTCGATGGTCAGGATCAGCCCGAAGTACGGTACAGGGACGTCATGGCCGTCGACCGGATCATGTAGCTGTCCGGGGCGAGGGGGGTAACGAGCTGGTGGCCGTGCAGAGATTCCAGTCCACCCAGGTGTCGGCGCTGCGGCCCTGCGCCAGGCCGAGCGTCTCGCCGTGCAAGCGGTGGCAGGCGTCGAGGTCGTGGGCCGGGACGGCGAGGTGGAGGCAGGGGATGGGGAAGGCAAGGCCGGACACGGGCCTGGTGTTCCTTCCATGCGGTGTGGAGTGCCTCCGCGCTTACCAGTCCTGACGGGTGGGGGAGATGACCAGGTCGTTGACGGTGACATCGGCGGGTTGGTCGAGGGCGTAGACGACGGCATCGGCGACGGCCTCGGGGCTGATCGCGAGGGCGTTGAGCTCCTGGGCGGCCTTGCGTCCGGCGGGGTCGGTGACCTTGTCGGCCCAGCCGGTGTCAATGACGCCTGGGCTGATCGTGGACGCCTTGATGCCCTCGCGGACGCTGAGTTCCTTGCGCATGGACTCGGTCATGGCCTGCAGGAAGAACTTCGTCGCGCTGTAGACACCGGCGCCGTCGCCGACCTGGTGGCCGGCCACCGAGTCCATGTTGAGGATGTGGCCGGACTTCTGGCGGAGCATCACGGGCAGGACGGCGTGGACACCGTTGAGGTAGCCGCGGATGTTCACGTCGAGCATCCGGTTCCAGTCGTCGAGCGCGAGATCCTTCCAGTGCGAGAAGAGCATCAGTCCGGCGTTGTTGACGAGGACGTCGATACGCCCGTACGTGTCGACGGCGGAGTCGGCCAGCGCCTGCATGTCGGTGGCGTCGGTGACATCGGCGAGCCGTGCGGTGGCGGTGCCGCCGGCCTTCTCGATGTCGGTGACCAACTGGTCGAGGTCTTCCCGGCCGCGGGCGGCAGCGACGATCTTGGCACCGCGGGCGGCGAGGGCCTTGGCGCTGACGGCGCCGATGCCGGAGGACGCGCCGGTGATGACGACGACCTTGTCCTGTAGGTGGTTCATGGGGATCTCCCGGTGCGGTGGTGAAACAGGTGAGGGGAGCGCGGCGGAGGCTGTATCTGAACGGGGTGGGGAGGTCAGCGCTTGCGGCGCTTGACGACGTAGGCGTACGGGTCGGGCCAGGTCGGTTCTACGTCGAGCGTAGGCGCGGCGTGCTGGGCCCAGTAAGGGTTGCGGAGCAGTTCGCGGCCGAGGACGACGGCGTCGGCCTGCTCGCCTGTGATGATGTTCTCGGCCTGCTGCGGCTCGGTGATGATGCCGACGGCTGCGGTGGGGATGCCGGCCTGGTTGCGTATCTGGTCCGCGAAGGGCACCTGGTAGTTCGGCCCGGTGACGATCTTCGCGTCGCGGACCATGCCGCCGGTGGACACGTCCAGCAGGTCGACGCCGTGGGCGTGGATTTCTTTGGCGAGGCGGACGGTGTCGTCCCCGGTCCAGCCCTCGCGGGTGCCCTCGGGGTTCTCGGTCAGCCAGTCGGTGGCCACGGTGCGGAAGAACACCGGCAGGCCCTCGGGTCACACCGTGCGGACGGCGTCGACGACCTCCAGGGCGAAGCGGATCATGCTTTCGGAGTGCTCCGGTTTGGTCTCGTGGTCGCGGGCGAGGCCTGTCGAATGGCTGTCGGAGGCTGCACGGGAAGGGGCGGGGCCTCGCGAATTCGCTTGTGTACTACGTCTCTCGGATGAGTTCGCGGTAGACGTGTGACATGACGCAACGGGCGCTGTCGACCCGCTCCGCACGGCGTCCTCCGGCACCGCGTGGGTGTACGCCGCCGGTCCGGGCCGATCGAAACCCGGGTCAGGGTTTGATGAGGACCTTGAGGCTCTTGCGGTCGGCCATGTCCCGGTAGCCGGCGGGGACGCCGTCGAGGTCGGTCGAGGTGTCGAAGACCTTCCCCGGCTCGATGGTGCCGTCCACGATGTCGGGCAGCAGTTCCTCGATGTAGGCCCGGGCCGGGGCCACTCCACCGGCCAGGCGGATGTTGCGGCCGAAGAGGCTGTCGAAGCCGACGGGTGCCTGTTGGTATTGCGGGAGGCCGACGCGACTGATGACGCCGCCGGGGCGGACGACCCCCAGTGCCTGCTCGTAGGCGGGCATGTGGCCGACGGCTTCGATGACCACGTGCGTGCCGTGCCCGCCGCCCAGTTCGCGTACCCGGGCTATGCCTTCCTCGCCGCGGGCGGAGACGACGTCGGTGGCGCCGAAGGCCCGGCCGAGGTCGGTGCGCGCCCGGTGGCGCCCCATCAGGATGATCCGTTCGGCGCCCAGACGTCTGGCCGACAGGACCGCCAACAGGCCGACGGCACCGTCACCGATCACGGTGACGTGGGTGCGTTCGTCGACGCCGCCGGCCACGGCGGCGTGGTGACCGGTGCCCAGGACGTCCGAGAGCGTCAGCAGGGAGGGGATCAGGGCCGAGTCCGGCGCGACGGGGAGCTTGACGAGGGTGCCGTCGGCGAGCGGGACACGGATCGCCTCGGCCTGGCCGCCCTCCTCCGGTTCGCCGTCCCACAGGTTGGCCTGAGGGTGGGCGCAGGAGGTGTGCAGGCCCTCATGGCAGAAGGCGCAGGTGTTGTCGCAGATGGCGAACGGCGCAACGACCATGTCGCCCTTCTTGACGGTGGTGACCTCGGAACCGGCCCCCTCGACGATGCCGACGAACTCGTGGCCCATGCGTGTCGGGCCGTCTTCGGGCTTCATCGAGCCGTAGGGGTGCAGGTCGCTGCCGCAGACGCAGGACGCGGTGATGCGGACCAGTGCGTCGGTGGGCAGTTTGACGACGGGGTCGGGGACGTTCTCGATGCGGACGTCGCCGGCGCCGTACATGAGTGTTGCGCGCATCCGGGGGTGCTCCATTCTCGACGGTGCTTGTCTCGGGTGGGTGTCGGCCGTGAGCGGGGAACGCATGCCCCGAACGTTCGGCCTCGATCGGGTGCCGGGCCGCGGCCTGCGCGTTGTGGAAGGCGCGCGGGTGCCGCCCGGTGGCGGCGGCGTGCGCCCAGGGAGCCCCCCAAATCGCCCGCCCAGGCGAGGCACGGCCGTTGAGCCGCTGCGCGGGCATACCGCTCTCGGCTCGCAGCGGGGCTCCTCACTGATCCGACCCGCGTTCGTGGTTTCGCGGGTTCGCTTCACCCCGGTGTTCCGTCGGTAGGCGGGTCGGTGAGTTCGGCGCACAGGCGATCGACGTGGTCCTCGGTGACGTGGGGCATCGTCACCAGGTGGGCCCGGCCGTCGACCTGGAACAGGTGCCACCGCTCGCACATCGCCTGCGAGGGGGCGTCGAAGAGCACCGTGTTGGTACCGGACCGGTGCGTGGGACGCCGACCGCATCGCCCCAGGCGTTCGGCGGCGTATTCCGCGATCCGCAGGCATTCGCGGACGCGGTCGACCATCCCCTCGCGGCCGAGCCGGCGCAACTCGTGCCACAGGAGGACGGGTGAGAGGGCGTCGCGGGAGCCGCCGATGGTGTCGTCGTCGGCGCCTACCGCCGCGCCCTTCTCCCGAATGTTGTCCATGTGCTCCGGGCGGGCCAGGACGATGCCGCACGGGATCGGGCAGCCGACCAACTTGTGGCCGCTGATCGCGATGCTGTCGGCGCCGTCGGCGAAACCCCACGGTCGCGGGGACGGTCCCAGTGCGGCCAACGGGCCGCCGAACGCCGCGTCCGCGTGCAGGTGCGCGCGTTCGACGCCGGCGCCGGACAACGCCTCGTGGATGGCGGGGAGATCGTCGACAGCTCCCCTTCCCGTGCTGCCGATGGTGGCGACGACGACCGCGGCGCGGTGTCGATTCGCTCGGCATGCCGATTCCAGAGCTCGCGGGTCCATCGCCCCATGTCGACCGGTGGGTATCGAAGCGAGTTCCATGCGGAGCAGGCGGGCGATCTTGGGGACGGAGTAGTGCACGTCCCGCGACGCGTACAGGACGGCGTCGGGGTGGCGTTCGCGGCCGACGAACACGCCGAACAGGTTGCTTTCGGTGCCGCCGTTGCTCACGTAACCGAACGCGGCGCCCGACGGGGCGCCGGCCAACGTGGCGAAGAAGTCGACGACGGCGCGCTCGAAGTGCTTGGTGTGCAGACGGTATTCGCTGGTTCCGCAGGGGCTTCCGGCGTTGTTGCCGTGCACCGCCAGGAACGGCGCGAGGTGCCGGTAGTCGATGTCCAGGTTGACGGGAGCGCCGATGGAGTAGGCGCGCTCGTCGCGCATCCAGGACGCGACGTCGTTCAGGAGGGCGCGATCGGCTGCCAGCCCCTCGGCGGTGCGGGGCTCGTCTGCGATGGCCAGGTCCTCTTCCAAGGGGACGCGCATGCGATCTCCTGTCGGGTGGTCGGAAGGCGGCGATGTCACGGAGGATTTCGAAGCAGGCGGAGTTCGAGCCGGCCCGGGGCCGGGAGAATCGCGTCGTCGGCCCGCACATCGCCTCGCATCGGCTCCACCGAGTGCTCGCGACGGGGTGGGTCGGTGGGGTCGACGTGCACACGGCCGTCCTGGAGAACGAAGTCGACGCCGCCCATGGTGTCGATGTCACGCAACGGGTCTCCCGGCACGGCGATCAGGTCCGCGACGCCTCCTGCGGCGATGCGACCGAGCCGTGGTCTTCGCAGGAGTTCGGCGGCCGAGACGGTGGCCGAGCGCAACGCTTGCAGGGGAGTCAGGCCCGCCGTCGTCATCGCGGGGAACTCGCGCCAGTTGTCGCGGTGTGGGAGCACCCCGGCATCGGTGCCGTAGGCGATGGTCGCCGTGCAGGCGGCCACCCGCCGGCCGTGTCCCCGCAGGGTCGGTGCGTGCCGTACCAGTTTCGCGCGCTCCTTGGCGTCTCGGTCGGTCCAGAACGCGTCGTCGTCGAGGTGGGACAGGAAGTACGACACGGCGTACATGGTGGGGACGAGGTAGACGCCGTGCGGTCGGAGCGTGTCGAGGGTTGCCGATGTGGCCAAGCACGCGTGTTCGACGGAGCGAACGCCCGCCCGGACGGCGCGGCGGATGCCCTCGTCGGAGAACGCGTGGACCGCGCACGGCAGGTCCAGGTCGCGCGCGGTGCCCACCAGGGTGTTCATCTCGAGCTGTGAATAGGTCGCGCGCAGCGGCGAGTCGTCGGGGTGGGTGACGCCGCCGGTGGCGGCGAACTTGATCCAGTCGGCGCCCGCGCGGGCATCGGCGCGAACCCGGCGCTCGATCTCGTTGGCCCCGTCGGCGAGGGGCCCCACCTCGTGGGCCCCGTGCGGAACGGCCGCGGCCGTTTTGTCCCCGTGTCCGCCGCGCGCGGAGATCAGGTGGGGTGCGACGAGCAGGCGGGGGCCCGGCACGATTCGCCGGGCCACCGCGTCGCGCAGGTGGATGACCAGGGGGTCCTCGAGGGTCCCGCCCATGTCCCTGACCGTGGTGAAACCGTTGCGCAGCAGGCTGTCCAGGTGCGGTAGCGCGGCGAGTGTCTGGGCGCTGACGGGATCGGAGATCGACGTGGGGGAGGCCTCGGTGAGGTGCACGTGAGAGTCGATCAACCCCGGCAGCAGCGTCCGGTCACCCAGGTCGATCCTGCGTGCTCCGGACGGCACTGCCGCCCCGGGTCCGACGTGGTGGATGAGACCGTCCCGGACCAGAACCCGGGCGTTGTCGCGGGTGGTGTTCTCGGCGGGATCCCACCAGCGCGCCGCGCTGATCAGCAGTGAGCGCTCCGCACGGTCAGGGGCTCGATCACCGCGGGCCGGGTCCTCGCGACCCCTGCGCGGCGTCACCATCGGACGTCCGTGCCGGCTCCGGGGCGGGAATCTCGGACTGTCTCCGGTCCCGCGCAGATGCCCGCCTCGCGCCGACCGGACGTGGGGTGCGGGACCAACTCCCCCGATATTCTGCGGGCTTCGTCCAGGCGTTCACGGCCGACCCGGTGATCGACGACGCGAAACCCGGTCTTGGCGTACGAGCCCGTGCGATGGCCCCTTGGGGCCGCGGCGTCTGCCGGGAGCGGGGGAAAGAACTCGTGCGGACGTCGGGGAGGCACTCACATCACCCGGTCTTCCAGGTACTTGCCGGGACGCGGTGAACCAGAAATGCCGAGAGAGCCGTATAGCGGCCGGAACCACTGTATTCGCGCCGATTCCGATCACACAAGGTGATGCAAAGATCACTCTCCCTGCGCGGGAGGTCGGCCCGCTCCCACCCAACAGGCCGTGGGCCACCCTCGACGAGCGAAACCAAACATCCTCGACGAACCTGTCGAACCGCGTCCTGCCCGCCGTTCTGTATCCACGTAGTCACATTGATCCGAGTGCCCTGTATCCGGAAAGGAGATGGGTCGACTCGGGCGATTGCTCCTTGGGTGGAAGTCGCACCGCCGGCCGAGGTCGTTGCCCGATGCGACATCGGGCACGGGTTGACGTGCGCCGCATGCACCTCGTGGGAGAGTGCCGGCGTCGCGGGGGTGGGCACGTCCGAACCGAGAGCGGGCGCCACGACTACCACTCACCGAAGAATCGCCATGCACGGCTATCCGACGAACTACCCGCCGACGCGCTGTTCGACGCGGGTCACCGCTGCGGGGATCGGCATCACCCTGCCGGCCCAAGGCTCGAGTGTGGCCGTGGGCACCGCCTGTGCTTCGGCGCGACCGCGCGCGGCGTCGCCGGGGGCTCACCCATCGCCGACCGCTGCGGAATCGCCCTGGCCGGCGGCGTCGGTGTCCCGTGGGCACATGGCGTTCACGCGCAGCGACTCGGCCCGGGACGGGAGCATGCCGTCCGCGGAGAGGCGCTCGGCGACGTCGTACCCCACCCACCCGGTCACCAGCAGGGCCAGGATCGCCACCAGAGGTCGATGACGGACAACGAACATTGCGGACGGCAGGGTCCGCGAAGGGGGACTTGGCACCGACACCGACTCGTCGGGCATCAAGGTCGTCTGCTGCTTCACGCGCGGCACCTCCGCTCGTCGGGCGGGGCCGAGGACGGCCGCATGCCTTCAGTACCGTTCCCCGGTCGTATGTGAGCGCCCCTACAGGGCCTCGGTCCCGAAGCCTCCGTTGGCGGCGTATCGGATCAGGACCCGTCGCCGCATGGCCACGAGACCCTCTCCCTCGCTGGCCGCTTCTGCCCTACGGTGTCCCGACTGGCGCAACTCTGGGGGCACCCATGCGCGTTCGTACTGCTACCGCAACCGCCGCGCTTCTCCTCGCCGCCCTGACCGCGTGCGGCGGAGATGGGGACGACAAGGCTGAGAGGAAGCCGTCCGCGAAGAAGGTCGACTGTGCGGACCAGAACGTCAGCCAGAGGGAATGGCTGCGCCACTGTGCCGGAAAGCAAGGATCCGGCACCGGCGGGGACGGGACCGAGGGACAGGCGGCGGCCGATCTTAAACTCGGCGACCGCGCGCAGACCATCGGTGACGGTGGCTCTGGCGTCCTGCAGATCACCCCCGACACCGTGGTGTACGTGCAGAAGAGCGGCACCGAGCCCGCCGAAAGCGGGGTCTTCGCCGTCGTCACCATGAAGGACAAGGCGGTGACGGGGGCGCCAGCTGACGAGGTGGCGCCGATCAGTGGCGGGGGCTGGTCGTGGATCGCCTCCGACGGAGAGTCGATCGGCTTCGACAGCGGCAGCTCCACGAGCATCACCATCGGCAAGTACAACAACGCTGATGCCGTGCAGCCGGGTACCTACCAGTGGCGGCTGCAGGCATTCGATCTGACGCCGACGCAGGCAGAGGGCGGAACCCTGATGTACGTGGACGGCGAAGAGACCGCCTACCGGTGGAAGATGCCTGCCACGGACACCGGCCCGCACGCCGCCGAGTTGAGGAAGCAGCTGGCGGAGTAGGCGCAGTGCTCAAAGCAGGGGGACAGGGTTCAAGTGCTCTGCCGCTCGGGCGCGGAGGCCTCTGGTTCATCGAGTGCCCCGCATCCAGCCCGTTGGGATCTCGCCTCCGCCCTCGTGGTGTGAACGCGTTGTGCGCTTGCGCTCTTGTGTATTCGGGCTCGGAACTGCTCGGTCGGTTTGATGACGGAAGACATGCCGAGCCGTCTTGGGCGCACGGCACGACCGGGCACACAGGACCATGCGGCGGAAGCTGAATCCTTTCTGCGGGTGCAATACAGTCTGGAAAGCCGGGAATGCTGCCTCTTGCGAGGCCGAGGGTGAAGCTGAGGGTGTGGACGATCCCTTTGCTTTTGAGCCGCTGTATGCGAATGCCATCGTGGAGACCGGGGCAGTCGAGACGTTGCGCCGGGCAACCGGGCCGTGCAGGGTTTGTCCGTCGCCTCCGCGGACTTGTGCTCCTCTGCCCGCGGTCATCGGCCTCACGGGCCAGGTCCAGCGTGGTGCAGTAGTAACGCTGGGCGAGGCCCACATATCCCGCGCCCTCAGTCATCACTTCCAGCAGGCGCGCAACTGGGCTGCCGCTGTTCAGAGTTGGTGGTGTATCACGGAGGTGGTCGGAGCGACCAGCATGCCGTCAGTGAGGTAGGCGGACAGCGCGGAACGGCATGCCTCCGCTGTCGGCCGAGCCCAGGGAGGCGAGCACCCCCACCATCTCCTCCAGGACGCGCACATCCGATGACGAGCAGGCGACCGCCCGCTGGCCTGCGTCCAGAGAGGCGGATCTCGGCCGGCGAGTCCAGTCGGGCAAGGCGAGAGTGGCCAGTGTGCAGGCGCTGGTGGTCAGCGGGGACCGCCGGGCGGGGTCTGTGTCGTGGCGGCACAGCGCGGTGAGTCGACGTGCTGGATCGCTCTCCTCGGTGGCTGGGGCAGCCCGGTCCCCAAGGGTGATCACGCTCCCGCCGCGGCGGCTCAGTGCCCGGTCGGCGAGATCGGGGACAGGGGATCGCGGGCGCGACCCGGAGAGCCAGTACGCCACCGAGGTGCGGTCGTAGCTCAGTGTCACCCACTCGCCTCGCCCAGGAAGTCGATCGCTCTGGCCAGGTCCCCAGCGCTCCAGCCGCCCCCTTGATGCTGTTCGTCAGAAAAAGATCGAGGAGTGCAGGACCGAGCTTGGGCACTCCGACCTGGCCCGACAATGACGTCGCCGTCATGGGTGCGGAAGGCACTGCCAACATCATTTGTCCGGAAGAAGATGGCCAGCGCGGATACAGCGTCCCGCCTGGCTGGTGATGAACATACGGGTGCAGTCGCGGACCATGAAGACGAAGTCGGTGAGGGCAGGGCTGTAGGCTGCACCGCCCGTGCGCGGCCAGGGAGTCACGCTGATGTGCGGAAGCATGCCCGAGGCCCGGGAGTTGCGCCGGAAGATTCCGCCATGACCGGCGAGTGCCAACATGCCTTCATGAACGCGGACGCCGTCTTCGTCCTTGAGGGAGCCGCGGGGTGCGCCTGTGGAGATCGCCAAGTCCACGATTTCTTGGACATTTTCGGCGTGGACTTCGCCGAGTGCGCCGCCGAAGCGGGCGAAGGCGTGGGTATATACATAGATGGTGCGGTCGTGCACAGGGCCCCAGCCGGTGATGACTCCGTCGGTGCGCAGTCTCCTGTTCTCCATGCCGAAGCCGTTGGCGTGATGGCGGCGCAACTGGCCGATCTCGGTGAACAAGTCGGCATCGAACAGCAGGTCAATGCGCTCCCGTGCCGTCTTCTTGCCCTTCGCGCGCTGTCATCGGACCCTTTCAGGGTCGCCTTCTTGGATCCCCTGCTGAATTCGCGCGAAGGCTTCAGCCTCCTGTTTGAGTGGGATGACGGTCTTCTGGTGCGCTCACGGATATTCCTCCCCGTGCTGCGGAATCATGGGCCGCCACGCGTGACGCGAAGCCCGCCCAGCGGCGGCCCCTCTCTTGGCGCGCTGCGCTACAGCTGGGAAGCGCCACCACAGCCTGCGGGCGCGCCCCGTCAGTGGTACCCGGCACCGCGATGTCGAAGCAGACGCGTTCAACCGACGGCGTGAACGCGTTGAAAGCAGGGGACCACGCCGCGGCGAAGTAGCAGGTGGTGTTCACGACCCCACAAGCTTCAACCCATTTAGCGCGTTCAACGCATTCACACCTTCGCGACACATTTGCTAGGTC
The DNA here is from genome assembly GCF_055581265.1 of Streptomyces sp. NPDC031466. Taxonomy (NCBI): domain Bacteria; kingdom Bacillati; phylum Actinomycetota; class Actinomycetes; order Kitasatosporales; family Streptomycetaceae; genus Streptomyces; species Streptomyces sp. NPDC031466. The sequence goes on along the minus strand of NZ_JBVIJT010000001.1, from coordinate 486,417 downwards.
AACGGGACCGCCTCATGGTGCACTGGGAAGTACGGCTGGGTAATCAGCTCCCGAGATCGTGAGATTCGCCCGGGCTGCGGAAGCAGAATGCGCCGAGCAGGTGGCGCCGTAACACGTCCGAGCCGTCGCCGCCCTACAAGAGACGGCGGACTTCGATATGCGGAATCCTGACGGGCTGATCCGAACGCCCCAGCCGATCACCGTGCACCGACCGTACGAATGACCAGTACAAGCCCAGGATCAAGAAAGCAGGGCGGACGTGGCCGTACTCAGCGTAACCTTATGGGGGTTTCGGCCTGAGGGAGATCTGCCGTGCAGCGGATATCAGGCTCAGGTGCCTACTCCTCGCCGATGGAAGGGCCCGACTCGGGGGTGTGAGCTGACATGAGCGAACTGGTCGAGCGTGTGGACACGCAGGACCACGTTCTCCATGTGGTGGATCGCCAGGAGGCCGTGCGCAACGGATGGTTGCACCGCGTGGCGGGCGTAGTGTGCCGCGACCCCCAGGGGCGGGTTCTGGTCCACCGACGGTCCATGGAGATGCCGTGGTGCGCCGGCCTGTACACGGCCCTCGTCGGTGGAGCGGTCAAGGTCGGAGAGAGTTACGCCGAGGCCGCAGCTCGCGAGGTACTGGAGGAACTCGGCACCCACGCGGAGGTGCGCCCTCTGTTCAAGTTCATCTGCCAAGGAGCTGAATTCCCCTACTGGTTCGGAATCCACGAAACCGTCCTTACGGCAGAGATCACCCCTGACACCCACGAAATCGCCTGGTTCGACTGGCTCACCCTGACGGAATACCGACAGTCCGCCAAACGCTGGCCACTTATCCCGGACACCGAGACTGCATTCAACCACTATCTCAGGAGCTGCACCTGATGACGTACCGCGACAAGGAGAGCGAGATGGACAAGCACCTGCGCGGCTTTTTCCGGGTAGCTGCTTCCGCACCGGCTACGTCAGCGGCGTCCGGCATGGCCGACGGGCTGATGCGCGTCCGCGGACCGGTCAACAAACTCCTGAAGGCCCGGCCAGCCGCCAAACCGGTCTTCGCGCTTCACTGTGGACTGGTCACGTCCGACGGCCAGGACTCCTGATGGAAGCGACTGTCGCTCTCCTGAAGGAGCCGGGTGGGCCCATCTCGTTGGAGCCGGTCCAGATCGGTCCTCTTTCGGCCCGTGAGGTACTGGTGCGGATGAGCGGAACGGGGATCTGCCGTACCGACCTCGCCGCTGCCGCCGGCGTCGTGCCGCTTCCGGTTCCGTTTGTGCTCGGGCACGAGGGGGCGGGCGTGGTGGAGGCAGTGGGCTCCGCCGTGGATGCCCTGGCGGTCGGCGACGAAGTGGTCCTGAGCTTCGATTCGTGCGGCGGCTGTGCCGGGTGCGCGGCCAAGCGTCCGGCCCATTGCGAGTTTTTTGCGGCTCTGAACTACACCGGCACTCGCCTGGACGGTTCCACGACTCTCACCCAGAACGGGCTCCCCGTGCACGGCAACTGGCTCGGCCAGTCGTCCTTCGGCACCTATGCCGTGGCCAGCGACCGTAACGCGGTGAAGTTGCCCGCGCTTCCGGCAGGCCTGCCCATCGAGGTTCTCGGCCCCCTGGGCTGCGGAGTCCTCACCGGTGCCGGGACCGTCTTCAACATGCTCCGGCCGCAGCCGGCACAAGGCATCGCCGTGTTCGGTCTCGGCGGAGTGGGGATGAGCGCCGTCATGGCCGCCACAGTGTCAGACTGTCACCCGATCATAGGGATCGACCCCAATCCCCGTCGGCGCTCGCTGGCCCAAGAATTGGGCGCCACCCACACCGTCGACCCCGGACGCGTCGACGGCATCGATCGAGCCATCGCTGAAATCGTCGGTGCAGGGGTGGACTTCGCCATCGATACGGTCGGCTCCGGAGCGGTCGTGCGCCAGGCACTGATGTCCCTACGCAGGCCAGGCACCTGCGCGACCCTTGGCCTGCAGGCCATGAAGAACGACATCACCATCGACCAGGGGCACCTCCAATTGGGCCGGACGCTGACCGGGGCGCTCATGGGCGACTCTGACCCGCACGCGCTCATTCCCCACCTCATCGACCTGTGGCGCCAGGGACGTTTCCCCTTTGAACGGCTCATCGCCCGATATCCGTTCCACCGTATCGAAGACGCATGTGAGGCCATCCGCTCCGGCGAGGCCGTCAAACCGGTGCTCGTCTTCGAATGACGTGGTGAAACAGAAGGAGCAGGGCGGCAACGGACGCGAAGGCAGCCCCAGGGCGATCGACGACGACACCGAAGAGAAGGTCGTCACCGTCGACCTGTCGGGCGGCACGGAGGGAGAGCTCTACGCGCTCTTGCTCGGTACTGATGAGATGTGAACAGCACGAAGCACACGATGCGATTTCCCGACAGGAGGATCTCGGACTCACCGCGCTGCCCTACCCCACGGCCAGGGGACACACACCGAAGCTCCCAGCACGAGGATCGGAGGATAAGCATGGAACTCCCGACGGTACCCGCACTCCAGTCGCCCCCATCGACGGAGGTGGAGACCAAGTGCCCCCGCCACATCGGTATCGTGCTGGATGGCAATCGCCGTTGGGCCAGTCGGCACGGCCTGAAATCGGCTGCCGACGGGCACCGCACCGGGTTCGGCAAGATCCCCGACATACTCACCTGGTGTGCGGAATCGGGCATCCACGTCGTCACCCTGTGGATGCTCTCCGACGACAACGTCGCCCGCCGCTCCGCCTCCGAACTCGAAGACCTGTACGCCATCCACGAAAGTGTCATCAGCCGGCTGCGCCGGAGCGACCAGTGGCGGCTGCACCACATCGGCAGTACCGACCTGCTCCCCGAGCCGATCGTCCGGTTACTCGCCGATACCGAAGAGGCCACCCGCCACAATGCCGGGATGCTGGTGAACCTCGCCATCGGCTACGGAGGGCGCCGCGACATCGTCGCCGCAGTGCGCTCCCTGGTCGAGGACGTGACAAAGGGCCTGGACGTACCGGTGACGGAAGAAGAACTGTCCAGGCGACTGTCCACGGCCGGGCAGCCCGACCCGGAATTCATCATTCGTCCGTCCGGTGAATTCCGAACGTCAGGGTTCCTGTTGTGGCAGGCCGCCCGCGCCGAACTGCACTTCTGCGAGCAGCTATGGCCTGACTTCAGCAGGGAGGACCTCACCGAGGCCCTGCAATCCTTCAGTCATCGCCAGCGCCGCTTCGGCTCCTAGCTTGATCCTTGAACCTGGGGTCCGGAAGCTTGGGCTCTGAACAATCGGAAGGCGCTCGCCCAGGAGATCATCCCCCTCTTTGAGGGCGACGGGCGAACCCCGGAACAAGACCCTGCGCGGGCGCCGGTTCCACATCAGCTGCGCCATCCAAGGCGTCGCCGCGCTGCTCGCACGGCGTGGCTGGACTTTGCCGGGCCGTGTGCGCTTGCCGCCGCCTGCACGGTTCGGGAGGGGGCCGACGGAATCGGACCCGAACCACGGGCACCTTGCCGACGGCCCACCGGACTCTCAACAGTCACCTCGCAGTAGGATTGCGCCGCGACATTGACGACCCGGCCCGGCTCACAGTCTTCCAACTGCCGGCCTACGCACCCGATCTCAATCCCGTCAAGGGCACCTGGTCCGTGTTGCGGCGCACCGTCCCGTCCAACCGGGCTTCGCCGCCCCCCAATCCCTCACCACCGCCGTCCGCCGACGACTACGTCAGCTCCAATACCGCCCCGACGCCCTCCGCGGGTGCCTCAAGGCCAGTAATTCACAACCATTCAACGCGTTCACGAGAATGTCTCCGGCTCCGTCTTGTCACGGGGTGCGACGAGTGGGTTGATGGTGCTAACGGCCACTATTTCGGCATCCGATATACGGCTACCAGAATTATTCCACGAGCGGAATCCGTTGGGATCCGGGCAGGCCGGCCAGCGTGAAGCGCCGTTCCAAGGGCAAGTCGCGTCGGCAACACCGGACGGCCGCGGCATCGGATACGCCATGACTTAAGAGTGGGCGAGCCGGCGGCCTCGGCGACCCTCGCAGCCCGCACCGAAGAACCGCTTCTCCCGACAGCCGCATCGCTCGAAGAAGCGACTGAGCAACAGTCCTTTCGAGGAGATCCAGCATGGATACTGAAGCCAATCTCGGTTCCCTTCAGTATGTTCCCTCAACGGGGCGTCCAGTCCCCGAAGCAGAGCCTGAACTCGTGGAGCGGTGGCGCTCGGAGGGAGGCGAACTGGTCGAGTTGCTGTCGCAGGTGCGCGAGCGGTTCGGCGGCATCGCCGCCTTCCGCCTCGGGTCGACCCCCACCGTTCTCGTCACCGATCCGCAGGTGGTCCAGCATGTGCTGGCCCGGCACTCGGAGCGGTATGTCAAGCACTCCCACCGCGCCCGTGCGCTGATCGGCGACGGCGTCATGGTCGCCACCGGTGCGGCATGGAAGCGGCAGCGCCGCATACTGCAGTCTCAGTTCACCGGTACCGGGATGCGCCGCTACGAACACCGGATAACCGGGGCTGCCCGTACCACCGCCGGACGCTGGGACGGATACGCCCGCACCGGGCAGACCCTCGATGTCGGGCAGGAGATGCGCCGCTTCGCCCTGGACACCATCTGGCGCTCCCTTACCGGATACCCCCTCGATGACGGAACCGAGCGCGAACTGGCCGCCGTGGCCACCGCGGCAGCAGCCCTTCCGACCCTGCCCGCTGATGCAACCGATCCCCAGGGCGCCATTGCCGCCGATCTCGCCCGAATCGACGCGGTCGCCGGACGCACCATCGAAGCCGCCCGCAGTGGGGCGGTCGGCCCCGACGGCCCCGGCCTGCTGCACGTCCTGCTCGACGCCGCCGCCGAGCAGGAGGAGTACACTCACCGGCTGATCCGCGACGAGCTGGTCACGCTGCTCGTAGCCGGGCACGAGACCACTGCCTCCACCCTGACCTGGCTCTACCTGCTCCTCGATCGCCACCCTGACGCCCGCGAACACGCTCTCACCGCCTGCGGCGAAGGCCCGGAGCAGCGCCGTCAAGCTATCCGGGCTCTGGTCAACGAGACGCTCCGGCTCTACCCGGCCGCCTGGGCCCTACCACGCCATGCCGCCGAGGACGACACTCTTGGTGGCTACACCATCGAGGCGGGTACGGACATCCTGGTCTGTCCGTACTTGACGCACCGCAATCCCGAACTGTGGCCCGACCCAGAGCACTTCGACCCCCTGCGCTTCATCACTCCGAGCGTCCGACCCGCCCACCCCGGCGCCTACTTCCCCTTCGGTATAGGCCCTCGTGCCTGCCTCGGCATGCAATTCGCGCTCCGTGAATCGACCACCATGCTCGAACATCTACTGCCTGCCTACACCCCGACCTTCCACGCCACCCCCACGGGGACGGTGTACGGCATCACTATCCGCCCCGATGGCCCGACCTCCGCGACCCTGGTACCGCGACTCCCATGAATGCGGAGGGTCCGAAGTCAACGGATACAGCCGTCTCCTTTGCGGGCATCGCATGGGTGTGGGCCCCCACGGCCCTGGCGGCTGCTTGTCCCCGTCCAAGGACATGGCGGGCAGCGGCGTCCCGGACGATCCATTTGCGCTCAACGACCACCGGTGGCTTCCGAGCCCGGACCGGCGCGCGAATCTGCGACGAGCGGCCACTGGTCTTGAGGCGGGCCGCGTGAGCGCGCCCCGCTATGCACATGAGAGCCCGGCTATGCACGTGAGCCCCGGCTGCTCCGCGATGCCGCGAGAGAACCGGCGCGGGACCATACCGACCTCGACCATGAGCAACCGTCCTCGACAGGCTCCCCGTCCCCAACCGCCAGCCCGGCAAATAAATCAGGAAGGCAGGAAGGACACCGATGCAGGTCAGCGCCACACTTCTCATGACCGACCAGACTGTCGGTCCCGCAGATCTCGCACACGACTTGGAGGAGTACGGATTTTCCGCCCTCTACCTTTCCGAGCACACACACATCCCTGCGAGCGGGGCCACACCATACCCCCTCGGCGGTCCTTGTCCAGAGCCGTATAGCCGGCTCCTCGACCCCTTCGTCGCCCTCACGGCAGCAGCCACCGTGACCGAACGGCTGCGTCTGGGAACTGCGATCTGTCTGGTCGCACAGCATGATCCGATCATTCTCGCAAAGCAGATCGCGACGTTGGACCTGCTGTCCAACCAGCGTTTCACGTTGGGGATCGGGTTCGGCTGGAACCGTGAGGAAGCCGCCGACCACGGCGTGGACTTCGCTGACCGACGCGAAGTGGCCCGCGACCATGTCGCGGTGATGCGAGCCCTGTGGGCGTCAGAACCCGTCGGGCACCAGGGGATCTTCGCACGGGTCCAGCCAAGCCGATGCCACCCCAAGCCGGCCAGGCCGGGTGGGCCCCGGATCCTGGTGGGCGGACAAGGAGCTGCCACCACACGGCTCTTCCAACACATTTGCTCATACGGTGACGGATGGCTGGCGCCGGTACTCGACACCTCCGTATTCGAGGACGCTCTCGTGCGTCTGAAAACCCAATGGCGGGCCGCAGGCCGGGACCCCGCAGACCTGTTCGTCGTCCCCTTTCTTCCGAGCCCGCACCTGGCGCCCGGCCCAAGGCCCGGCCTGCCTGAGGCGGAGCGATTCGCCGAACTCGGTATCACAGAAATAATCGTTCAGCTCCCCTCTGCGGGACGCGGCGAGGTGCGTAAGGACATGGACGAGTACGCCCCCCTCCTGGCCCAACAGTCCTGACAAGGCAGCCCGATAGAGGAAGACATCACCTCATGGGAGGACCTGTGACCATGGCTGCTCCCAGACGTACTCTCTGGAGTTGCCTGGGCGGGCGGCGCAGATGAATCGCACCGCAGATCGAGAAGCTGTCCGTCGATCTCGGCGGGCATCCGGAGGCCCTGCGCGGCTGGAATCCACCAGGCCGAGGCGGACGCCGGTGAACGGGCGGTCTGCGTCAGCCCGGCGAACGTCAGCGACCGGGACGGCGCCGCGGTACTGCTGGCTCAGGGCGCGGGGAAGCCACGCGAGGCCGTGTTCGCCGTGGTTCCACACCGGTGGATGATCGAGCGACGTTGCTCCACCGCGCAACCAGAGCCCTGCCCTGAACGGGACTTCCCAGACACCCACTAGTCAGAACACCTGCGACGGCCATCTTCACGCAAGCGGCGTCCCCGTAGTACAGATGGCGTCGGCCAGTGGTCGTGCCCGTGGGGTCACGACGGGTTGCGGGCTATCTCGTATATGCGCTGGTGTTCCTGGATTCCCGCGAGCCGGTAGCGCCCTTGGGTGTGGTGAGGCAGCACGTGGTGACCACCGTCCGTGTGCAGGGGGCGGGTGCGTAGTTCGCGGTAGGTGCTGTAGTCGATTGGCCGACGTCGGGAGATTGCATCGCGATGGGTGGCCGTACGCAGGCCGGCTTGATAGTTGGTGGCGACCTGTCCGGTGAAGAACTCGGCGACACTTCCTGACCCGTAGCTGAAAAAACCCAGTGTTTCACCGGCAAGTTCTCCGTCTCCCTCCAAGAGAGCTCCCAGTGCGAGGTAGAGGGACGCGGTGTAGCTGTTGCCGACGACCTCGTTGTAGCGAGTGGTAGGGGCGATGGCATGCTCGACGGCGGCGGCATCGGCCTGCACTCCGGCTTGGCTCAGCAGGTGCTGGTGTGCCTTGAACGCCATCCGGGTGAAGGGCTGGTGATAACAGACCGTGTGGATCTTCTCGATCGGGAGGCCGTCGTGGTCCTGGTAGTCGCGCCATGCGCCGTCGACTGCCGCCAGGTAGGCGGCCAGCGACTTCTTTCCGTCAACGAGCGCGGTGGAGCGGTAGTTGGGGCGCCAGAAGTCCATGACGTCCTGGGTGTACAGGCCCGATGGACTGTTGATCTCTACGAGGGCAGGGTCGGCTGACACCAGCATGGCTGCTGCGGCGGCCCCTTGGGTGGCTTCTCCCGGAGTGTCGAGGTCGTAGCGGGCCACGTCACTGGCCAGGACGAGGACCTGCTGTGCCGGATCACGGTGGACCAGTGCGGACGCGAATTGGAGTGCTGCGGTTGCCCCGTAGCAGGCTTGCTTGAGTTCAACGACCCGCACTTGCGAAGGAAAGTCGAGCAGCGAGTGGACGTAGACGCCTGCGGCCTTTGATTGGTCGATGGACGATTCAGTGGCGAAGAGGACCGTGCGGATGCGGTCGGCGCCGTGACGTTCGATGATCGGTGCTGCTGCGTCGGCGGCCATGGTGACGATGTCTTCGTCGGCTGTGGGCACGCTCATTTCCTTCTGGCCGATGCCCCTGTGGTATTTGGCCACGCTGGCGCCGGTGTGCTTGCTGAGTTCGGCGTGGGTGAGCACGAGGCCGCCGGTGCTGAAGGATAGATCGTGGATACCGACGGTGGGGTCAGCGGACATGGTGATCTCCGTTGCTGCGTTCGAGTCGGTTGTGGGCTTTCATCAGTTCACCGGGATTGGTCTGAGCCGCCAGCAGCGACAGTTCGCCGCACAGCACGGTGGCGGCGGCGAGAACGGCGAGACGGCGTGCGTTGTCTCCGACCGGACGATCGTCGCGGCAGCCGAGCGCGGTGAGGGCCTGGTCGACGAAGTCGAGGCCTTTTCCGTTGCCGACCGTGCCGACGATGAGGTTGGGCAGCGTGCAGGAGAAGTAGAGATCGCCGTCGCAGTCCTGGGCGAGGGTGACGCCTTGCGATCCCTCCACGATGTTCGCGGCATCTTGGCCGGTCGCGAGGTAGAAGGCGAGCAACATGTTCGCGTAGTGGGCGTTGGCGGAGCGAATGCCTCCGGCCAGGAGCGTGCCCACCAGGTTTTTGTTGATGTTGAGTTTCACGATCCGGGCGGCCGTGGTGTGCAGGCGTTCGGCGACGAGCTGTTCAGGGACGCGAATTTCCGCGATCACGTTTTTGCCCCGGCCCAGGATGCCGTTGATGGCCGTGGCTTTCTTGTCGGTGCAGTAGTTGGCGGAGATGGAGCCGTAACTGATGCCCGGTACATGGGCGAGAAGGTGGCCGAGCAGGGCATCGGCCGCAAGGGTCGCCATGTTGTGACCGGCTGCGTCCCCGGTGGAGAATTCGAAGCGCAGATAGAGCAGCGGGCCGACGATCTCCTCCCGCACAGCCAGGAGTTCGGCGAAGCGGCTGGTGCTGCGGGTGATGTCACGCAGTTCGTCGATGCGCTCGTGTACGGCTCGTGCGGCGATGTGGGCAGCTTCCGCGCTGTCGGCTTCGACGAGGACGGAGCGGGTCATGCGCTCGTCCACGAGCGTGGCTGTGATACCCCCCTCGACCCTCCGGGAGATCAGTGCGCCGCGGCCCACGGACGACCAGAGGGGGGACTCGTAGGTGGCGAGCGGCACTTCGACCTCGGTGGTGGCTACGTTGCCCGAGATGCGCAGTGGTCCGACCCAGCGTTGGGGAACGTGCGCGGAGGCCGGCTCGCCTCGCGGGGTGGATTTTGTTGGGGTGGGGTGGTCGGTCATCAGAGGCCCTTCTGGGGGGCGGGTGTGTCGATGTCGCGCAGCGCGCAAAACTCGCGCAGGGATCCGGTCACCAGCACGTCGCAGTGGCTCAGGTCTGCCGGGGTGTGGGCGCCGAGGAGCGTCATGAGGGCGGTGAGGTGGTCCAGCCAGGTGCTGATCTTTTCGATGAGGGCGCTCACGCCGCCGTTGAGGAGGGTCGTGAGGAAGATCCCGGAAGCCCCGACGGCGTGGGCCCCCAATGCGAGCGCCCTGGCGACGTCGAGCGGGTGACGGACGCCCCCGGAAGCCAGGAGCGGCAGCCCGTGGTTGCGTGCGTCGAGAAGGGCCGCGGGGGTGCTCAGCCCCCAGCTCTCCAGGTAGGCGTAGTCGGCGTGTGGGCGGCGGCCGTTCTCGATCCGGGCGAAGTTGGTTCCTCCGCGCCCGGCCACGTCGGCGATGTGCACGCCGAGGTCGGCCAAGTGGGAGACGGTGTGGCCGCTGAGACCGAACCCGACCTCTTTGACGATGACCGGGACGTCGACTGCTGTGACGATGTGCTCGATGGCGGCGGGCCAGGTGCCAAAGGAGCGGTCACCTTCGGGCATGACGGTTTCCTGCACGGTGTTGAGGTGGATCTGTAGCGCGTTGGCGTCCAGCAGGGCGACGGCTCGGCGGGCTTGCTCCGCGGTGGCGGTGGTGTTGACGTTCGCCATCACGAAGCCCTGTGGGTTGTGGTGCCGTAAGGGGGTGAAGGTGTCGGCTGTGGACGGGTTCTTCAGGTAGGGGCTCATGGATCCGGAGGCGATCGGCACTCCGGTCTCGTGTGCGGCGATCGCGAGGTCGCGGTTGATCTCCCCGGTTCTTGTGCTGCCGCCGGTCATCGCGTTGATGTAGAGCGGTACCGGCCAGTCCAGTCCACCGAACTGGGTGCGCAGCAGGACCCTTTCGCGGTCGGTGCCTGCCAGAGCATGGTGAAGGAAGTTCACCTCGTCGAACTGACTGTGTACCCCGGCCATGGGGACAGGAGCGGCGCCGTTTTTCCCTACGTGTTCGTGCTGGGCGGCGGCGAGGCGTACATGGTCGTCCTTGCGTGATCCGCTCATTGCGATCGTCCTCGGTCGGAGATGAGGGGAGGGCGCGAGATGGGGCTATCGGCGGGGTTCAGGGGGTCGGTGACGTGCAGTGGCAGGGCGGTGATCCCGGCTGCTGCCCAGCGCGTTCGCAGGGCGTGGGCGGGGGCCGTGTGGGGCAGCAGGGCGATGCCGCAGTCGCCGCCGCCGGCGCCCGACGGTTTGCCTGCGCCGCCAAAGGCCTCGGCTGCTGTGCACAGCTGGGTGAGCTGCGGGGTGAAGATGCCGAGCTGGGTGTCCTGGTCGAGGCCGGCCAGGATGTGGCGTGCGTCGTGGATGGCGGCGAGAAGAGCCTCGGGGTCGCCTCGATCGAGCGCGTGCGTCGCTGTTGTCACGCAGCTCTCGCTGCGTGCGAGAAACCGGTGGAAGGCCGCGCTGCCCCACCACGCTGTGGGGGTGAGTTGGCTGACGCGCGCGGAGGTGGAGGCGGGAGTGCCGCTCCAGCCCGTGTGCAACGACAGGGCGTCCGGCGGCGGCAATGACCGTACGGAAAACCCGGGCCACCTGGCCTGCAGTGTCTGTGCCGGGCCGCTGCTTCTCAGGCTCTGCAACAGGCGTGCGCGATCCGGGGCCTGGTAGACGATCCAGCCGCCCCATGTGCTGGCTGCCAGGTCCGCACCCGAGGGACCCGCATCCCGGCGGATACTCGCCAGCAGGGCCACGCGGAAGCGCAACTCCGGCGACATCGGTACGCCGCAGAACTCCGTCAGGGCAGTCACGGCCGCGACCGTCACCGCACCACTGGAGCCCAACCCGATCTTGACGCCCTGTTCGTGCAGACCGCTGCGGACGGTCAGCCGCACAGGTGCAGGCGGCAGCGCGAGCTGCGCGCGCAGTTCGTCGACCACCTCCACGACGGAGACCAGATGGGACAGGGCCCCACCCAGGTGCGGGGTATCCGCCACATCCAGTGGCCGCAAACCCGTGCGGCCGCGGAGCAGCCGCACCTCGCGAGGCAGGAGATCGGTGGCCAGCTCCACCTCCCCGTCCAGGGGCGTAGAGGCGGAGACCGTGATGAAGCGATCCACAGCCACCACGATCGCTGGCTGCCCCGGCTTCAGTACGGCGTATTCCCCCGCGATGAAGAGCTTGCCCGGGGCCGTGTGCGTCACCGTCTGGGGCATGAGCAGGCCTCCGTTTGCAGCGTTGCCCCGGGCCCACTGCGGGCCACGACCGCCGAGCAGCCGGACCACTCGCGCAGTGCGACGGCCACACGCTCGGCGTCGGCTCCGCCGCACAACACTTTGACGTTGGGGCCGGCGTCCATCGTTGCCCAGGCCGGCAAGCCTGCCTTCCGCATGCGGCGCACCTCCTCGAGCACCCGGTGCGAGGCGGGGGTCAGGTATCGGACGGGCGGCACCGCGCTCTCCATGGTCTGGTGCATGCCGAGGGCGTTGCGCTCGGCGATCTCGCCGACGGTAGCCAGGTCGTCGGTCTCCAGTGCCTGGCGCATCACGTTGAGGTCGGTACGGGTTGTCGCGAGCCAGTCCTGGAAGTGCGGGGAGGTCGTCGCCGTCCTTCGCATGGCCTCGCGGCTGGAGACCGGCTTGGGTCCGGTCTCCACCAGGACGACGACCAGCGCGAGGTCCAGAGTGGCGTTCACGAGGGGCTCGGCGTAGGAGGCGAGGTCGGGATCGGTGGCGTTGGGCGCACCCGCATGCCAGAGGACGAAACCCCCGAAGAGGGAGCGTGCGGCGGACCCGGAGCCTCTGCGGGCCAACCTGGACAGCGATCGGGGCTCAAGGGGCAGGCCGAAGGCGCAGGCCGCGGCGAGGGCGAGGGCCGCGAATCCGCTGGCGGATGAGGCCAGCCCGGCGCCGACCGGCACAGTGTTACGGGTTTCCACCGCGGCGCGCTCGGCCTTCCCGGACCGCTCTCGTACGAGGTCCAGGAAGTTGGTGATCCGCCGCAGCATCTCGCCCTCGGCAACGGCCCCGTCGACGATCACCAGGTCCTTCGTGGCGCGAGGGCTGAGGCGGACCTCGGTGGTGGTGGGGAAGAGATCCAGGGTCAGTGACAGGCTGTCGGCGCACGGAAGGATGAGGCGCTCATCGCGTTTTCCCCAGTACTTGACCAGTGCGATGTTGGGGTGGGCCACGGCGATCGCGCCGTCAGGACCGAACATGTCCCTCTCCTCTCGGCAGAGGGGCCGTCCAGGAGCGCAGGGAGTGTTCGCGGACGAAATGGGCGGCCAGTGCGTCGGCTGCGTGTTCGGTGGTTGTCAGGGCGATCACGCAGCCGCCGAGTCCTCCGCCGGTCATCTTCGCGCCGAGCGCGCCGGCCCTCAGCGCGGCTTCCACCAGGTGATCGGTGCACTGGGTGGTCAACTTCAGGCCGGCGAGCAGCGCGTGGCAGTCCGTGAGCCTGCGGCCCAGTGATTCCAGGTGGCCCCGCTCCAGGTCCAGCAGGGCCTGGCGGGTGAGTGCGGCGGAGCGGTCGAGGAAAGACTTACGGCGAGCGGGATCTCGCGAGAACCTCTGCCGCAGCATGCCGACGGCTTCCTTGGTGGATGCGCCGCTCCCGCTGTCCACCACGACGAGCCAGGAGTCAGCGCACACCGGCGGGACGCTGATCCGCCCTTCTGCCAGCAGTACGGGCCCGCTGCTGCCTGTGGTCCACGCGTCAATGCCGCTGGCTTGGCCATGCGCTGCGGTCTCGGACAGCTGTATGTAGCGGAAGACGGTGTCCGCGCTCAGCTCCAGCCCGAAGAGGTCGTCCAGCGCGAGGGTGAGGGCGCGGGCGGAGGCCGCGCTGGAGCCGAGGCCCCGTGCGAGCGGCACGCCGCTCTCCAGATGCACGTCCACCCCGGGCAGGACCGGCAGTCCTGTCTGCCTCAGGACGGCTTCGGTGAGTGTCACCACCCCCTCGGGGACCGGGCTTTCCGCGGTGTGCGGCAGCGGACCCGTCAGGCCTGCCGGCACGCCGGGTGGGGCAGCCACCAGGCGAAATCCCAGCACTCCGCATCCGCCCCGGTCACGGCGGGCGACGCGGGCCCGGCACCCCAGCCGGGGCACGGGCAGCGCCACGGCCGGAGCCCCGTAGACCGCGGCGTGCTCTCCCAGCAGGATGACCTTCCCATGAGCCAGCCCCGTGCCGGTGTCCCGCCGATCGGTGTCCCGGGCGGTCCCCGGCGACGACGGCGAGCACTGTTCCTGTTCAGCGGTCATGAGCGTTCCGCGTCATGCCCACCGCATGTCCCGCATGCGGGGACCGGCCCGGTCGGCAGCCGTCGCTCTCCCGCACGGGGACAGGCAGCAGGTGTGGTGGTGAGGAGGATTTCCAGGGCTATCTCGGAGCAGGTACGAATGTCGACGAGGTTGCCGGCCTCTGCCGGGAATATTGACGTTGCGTTCATGCTCGTTGATCCTTCTTGTCTTGGTGCGGTCTGGTGCCCCGGGCTAGGTGGGCCGCTCACGTGCTGCGTGCCGGCGTGCCGGGCAGGTGTCGGCACATCGCCTGGACTTTGACTTGCCAGATCCGGAGACCGGGCGGTGGCTTACGTCACGCGGTCTGTGCGATTTCCACGCATCGGGAGATGGTTGTGCCGTCTGCGTTGAGCAATTCGTCATCGATCGGCTTGCCCAGCGCATTTTGTAGCTGCTGTGCCAGTTCCGTGATCTGGAGGGAGTCGAGATCGAGATCCTCCAGAAGCCTGTGTTCCGGGTGGATACTTTCGACGGGCCTCTCGGCTAGGACGGCGACAATGTTCTGAACCTGTATCAACGTGTTCTGCTTGGTGGTCATGCCTTTCTCCTTCATTGGGCACGCTAGTGGCCCACGCCATGGGTTTAGTACAGTCGAATGTCAAGGGGCACAGAACGACTTGCGTCGCGTGTGGCGGACAGTGTCCTTTCATCAACTACTCGGGGAGTCGATGCCGAACCTGCCAGAAAAGAGGTCCAGACGTGCACGTGTTGACGGCCGTGAGTGTTTTGTCGAAGGAGTGGCCGCGCCGGCGAGGAGCCCCGTGAATACGCTTCTCGATTACGGTCTCAGCTGTTCCGATGATTCTGGTGCCCTAGGATGTCCGCACCGAACTAGGCGAGCCCGTTCAATCCGTGAATGCGTTGAACGCTTGTGAACGCGCGAAGTGACGGCCATCGCCTTGGCCCTCGGTGGGCCCTGATGGCAAGTGCCCTCTCACTGCAACGGACGGTGCGGTCGGCTGGACGACAGCTGCACCGCTCCATGCTGTGCGGGTCCTGCTGCTCCCTCGGGCACCGCCTCGCAGTTGGCGGAAATCGCGGTGCCGAAGGACATCGGCAGAGCAGAGCATGTTGCACCGAACCTCTTGACGCGTTCCGGTGAGAAACCCAGGGCGGGCCGCCACCGCGCCGCCGCACGCCAGGAGGCGGCATGTCAGAACGCGCGGCCGCAGCCAGGAACTCACCGTGTTCCTGGCGCAGGCCGGCTGCTCGGCTGGTGAACTCTGGCCCAGGCGGCCAACTGCCGGAGCAGAGCCGCAGCGCCCATCGACGTCTGTCTCAGTCTTCGCCGCGCACGACATTCCATTCTGGGGTCTGCTCAGCGGACGGCGCTGTGGCTTCGTCCCGGGGCACCCGGGCAGGGATATGCATACGCACCTTGCCCACCGGGTCGGCTGAAGGGGCAGCCTCGCCGCTGTCCATTCTGTTGATCGGCGGCCGTGCCCTGCGCTCCGGTGTGGCAGTGACAGTCTCATCCCGATTCATTGGATCCTCGTTTCTCTTCCCTGTGAGAGCGCTGATGCCTCGGCCGCAGGGAGGTACACGGCAGACCACCCGGGGCGGCCGGTGTCCTGAACGGGGAAAGGAGAGGCTACGAGGCTACGGAGCCGCCCGCACCGATTGCTGTGCCGGGCGACGTACGCGCCACTCTCCAACGAACTCCTCCCGTCGGCCGGTGCAAGCACCCACCGCTTGTCTCTTCTCTCCGCAGGAGCGGAGAAAAGGCGGGCTCAGGTGGTGGGCTACTTCTCCGGGTTCCCCGCAGTCCCAGCATCGAACGCAGACAGAACCAAGCAGAGCGTGCAAGCGTTGAACACGTATATCCCTGTGAGCCAGTGCCGCGCCCCGGCAGGAGTCACGTACCGAGCCGCAGCCGAGATTTGCGGGACAAGCGAGTTCCCGCCGTGGCGCTCGGTGGCAGCAAGGGTGAGCCTGTGGGGGCCTCTTTGTCTTTTGCCAAGTGAGGCGTGGGGTTCGGGGTAGGGCCCGTTCGACCCCGCCACGTCAGCCGTAGTGCGGGCGAGCGCGGCGGGACGGATGCCCTGGTGGCGTGATGAAGGTCGACATGCCGAACTGCACGGCCCATCCGCCCTGTCGGGCCTGCCTGTCAGGTCTGCCTGGTGCGGTTCAGCCGCCACCTGCGTCTCAGAACCGGTCCGGAGAACCTGGGCCGCCTACGCCAGGCCTGATACGGCCTGTGCAGATGCTTTCCCCCAACCTACGATTTCATCGGTGGTGCGGTGAACATGCGAGCCACCGGGGCGGCCTGGGCACCAGGCAGGAGCGTCCCGCACGGACGGGTGCTGGGGAGGTCGGTTCGATGCCTCGCAAACGGTTCCGCCGGAGGATCTTCGCTTTCCTCCGGCGTCGACGCCGGCACAGGAAGCGCTCCGATGACCGGTCGATCTATCCGATGTTCTAGAAGTGGACGAGAACGAGGATCGAAACCTGTGCTGATCTTGGTGGGAACGAGTGGACGGCGGTGGAGCGTGCGGGCCATGGCAGGCCATCGCTGCCGTGGGGCACGCGCGCACGCGATACTTCCAGGCTGAGAAGGAGTTCGCGTGGTTGCCCCAGTCCTCGGCATCTCCGCCTATTACCACGACAGCGCCGCGGCGCTCGTCGGGGAAAATATCGTGGCCGCTGCTCAGGAGGAACGATTCACCAGACGTCGCCACGAGCCGTCCTTCCCCACCCGGGCCGTCCGCTACTGCCTTGAGGAGGCCGGAGCCGCGCTCAGCGATCTGAGCACAGTCGCCTACTACGAGGACCCGGTGCGCAAGTTCCATCGAGTGATGTGGACGTACGCTGGAGTGGCCCCCCGCGGCTGGACCTCTTTCCGCCGGGTGTTCCCGCAGTGGATGAGCTGGAAGCTGCGGATGCCGGCCACCGTGCGGGAGCGGTTGAGGGAGCTGGATCTGGGCGCGGTGCCGCCAGTGGAGTGCTTCGGGCACCACGAGTCGCACGCGGCGTCGGCGTTCATCCCCAGTCCGTACGATTCTGCGGCCGTGCTGTGCGTGGACGGGGTGGGGGAGTGGACGACCACGTCGATCTGGCGGGGTGCCGGGAACCGCGTCGAGCCGGTGGCCGAGTTGCGCTTCCCCCACTCGCTCGGCCTGTTGTACTCCGCCTTCACCGACTTCTGCGGGTTCAAGGTCGACTCTGCGGAGTACAAGCTGATGGGCTTGGCTCCGTACGGCAGGCCGACGTATGCGCCGCTGATCCGCGAGCGGCTGATCGACGTCAAACCTGACGGCTCGTTCCGGCTGAACACTCGCTGCTTCGAGTTCCTGTACGGCCGGGTGATGACCGGGCGCAGGTTCGAGGAGTTGTTCGACGGACCCCGGCGGCAACCCGAGGGTCCGCTGACCGAGCGCGAGTTCGACCTCGCCGCGTCCGTCCAGAAGGTCACCGAGGAGGTCATGTACAGGCTCACGGCCACCGCGCGCGAGCTGACCGGGGAGTCGAAGCTGTGCCTGGCCGGTGGCGTGGCGCTGAACTGCGTGGCCAACGGCCACCTCCTGGACAGCGGAGCGGTGGACGAGGTCTGGGTGCAGCCCGCGGCCGGAGACGCGGGCGGCGCGCTCGGCGCCGCACTGCTGGCCCGGCGTCCAGGACGCGACCACGTCAGCCACGGGGCCGACGCCATGCAAGGTGCGCGGCTGGGTCCGGGGTACGACGACAAGCGGATCGCAGAGTACCTGGACGCCCATCAGCTCCCCTACGTGCGGCTGGGTACGCGGGACCTGTCCCGTCGGGTAGCGGCCGCACTCGCCGATGGCAAGGTGGTCGGCTGGTTCCAGGGGCGGATGGAGTTCGGTCCGCGCGCGCTGGGCGGCCGGTCGATCCTGGGCGACGCGCGGAACCCGGCGATGCAGTCGATGATGAATCAGAAGATCAAGTTCCGCGAGTCCTTCAGGCCGTTCGCGCCCGTCGTACGCGCCGAGGACGCGGACCACTACTTCGATCTTCGCCAGCCGAGCCCGTACATGCTGCTGGTCGCGCCGGTCGCCCCACGGCAGCGGCGGGCCGTGCCGGAGTCGGACGGCATCCGCGGGCTGGACCTGCTGCGCGTGGAACGCTCGACGATCCCCGCCGTCACGCATGTGGACTTCTCCGCCCGGATCCAGACCGTCACCCGCGAGGGCGACCCCGCTCTGCACCGGCTGCTGTCCGACTTCAAGGCCCGTACCGGCTGTGCGGTGCTGGTGAACACCTCGTTCAACGTGCGGGGCGAGCCCATCGTCGCCGCGCCCGAGGACGCGTACCGGTGCTTCATGCGCACCGATATCGACCTGCTCGCCCTCGGCTCCTTCCTGCTGGACAAGAACGCCCAGCCGGTGTGGACCGAGGAATGCGACTGGCGGGACCACGTCCCGCTCGACTGACGAACGCGACCGTCTACGAAAGCCGGGACCCCATGAAACTCCTGGTACGTGCGTGCGGGGTAGTACTGGCCGCACTGGTCTACGTGCTGTTGGTCCTGCCGGCCGGGCTGGTCGCCCGCCTGGTCCGGGACCCGCTGCGACGTCGCCCGGACCCGGGCGCGCCCAGTTACTGGATCCACTTCGACGCGGGCGCCTCCGGTCAAGGGGCAGGGGCGGCATCCGCTGGGGGTCGATGACCCCTGCCGACGGCACACGCACGGCATGGCGCAGTGCTGGGAAGCCGGGCCCGAGACCACCTGTCCCTTCCCGCTCATCCTGCGGTCCCGCCGCCGCGCCGCCCCGTGACCACACGCCAGCAGTCCGACCAACCGGCAAGGACGCAGGAGGCACCATGGAACAGCAGGAGCGCCTGATCCCCTATATGAAGCACTACATGGAGTTCGCCATGGCCGACATCCGGTGGTTGCCGTATGTCGTCTATTTCAACCGGACCGGCTGCACCTCGCCCGTCATCAACACCGACTCCGCGGGGTTCCGCGTCTCCCACGGCCCCGAAGGGCCACGCTCACTCCAGGACGCGCCTCCCACCGGCGCAGTCAGTGTGCTGATCGGCGGATCGCTCACGTTCGGCCTCGGAGTCAGCAGTGACGAGCACACCATCGCCTCCGTCCTCGGCCGGGACCCGGACGGCCCGACATGGCTCACCCTCGCCGCCCCGGGATTCAACTCCACCCAGGAAGTCGTACTGTTCCTGCTGCACCGGCACCAGCTCACCGCCGTACGCGACATCGTCGTCCTCTCCGGCCTCAACAGCCTTGTCGTGGCGGGGCTGCCCGCGGCGACGGCGGACTACGGGCAGTTCTTCTGGTCCGGGACGTTCCTGCGCCAGATGGGAGTTCCCGAACAGAAGCAGCCGGACTGGGCGCTGGGCCGTCGCGCCGCGGCGCGACGCCTCTTTCGCCGCATTGCGAGGACAGGCGGTGCGCCGGACGCCCCGCCGACCCTGGAGGCGGCCGCACGCGTCGAACTCGCCGCCCGCACCACCGCCCGGGATCTGGCCCGGCTGTGCGAGCTGGCCGCGCCCACCGGCGCCCGCGTGCACTTCGTGCTCCAGCCCGCCCTCGCCTGGACCGGCAAGCCCCCGAGCCCGGAGGAGAAGGCACTGATCGAGGAGAACAACCAGGAGCGGCGGCAGATGTGGGACCTGTTCAACGAGGTCCTGGTCCCATCGGTCTACCCGGCCTACAGCGAGCGGCTGGCAGCCGAATGCGCGGCCCTCGACGTCCCGTATCTGGACGCCAACCCCGCGTTGGCCGCCGGCCGGACCGCTGACGACTGGCTGTTCGTGGACCAGGTCCACCTCAGCGACGAGGGAAGCCGCGTGCTCTCCCAGATCATCACGGCCGAACTCGACCGCACCTGAACGCCCGGGAGCCCGAGTCGGCGCGGCGCCGCGAACTCCACCGGATGGCCCAGCCCGGAATGTCCCTCTCGCGGCATTGGTGGATGGATCATGATCAAGTCGATCGCGAGCAATAAGGCTGCGGCGTCTCGTTGAGACGCCTATGGAGACGCTGTTGGGCGTCCGGTTCCTGGAGGGCGAGTACAGCACCGGGCCGGTGCACACGGGGCGGATCGACTCGCTGGGGCTGGACGAGAACGGATCCCCGGTCATCGTGGAGTGCAAGGGCGGTGTCGACGCCGGCGCCATCAACCAGGGCCTCTTCCATCTGACATGGCTGATGGACCACCGGGCTGAGTTCGAACACCTGGTCCGCTACCGACGCCTCGGCAACGACCGGCTCGGCCTTGCGGCCGTGGCGTCCATGAGCGGCGGCAGTCAGGTCGCGTGCGGGGGCCGTCGGCGGGCGGTTGCGCGAACGGCGGACCACGTCCAGGACGCGTCGATGGAGGAGCTGGCGAGCGCGGCCGGCGAGGTTCTGCTCGGGCTCGGGGACGGGGTCAACCGTGTTGAGGGCAAGCACGGGTCGGGCGACTTGGATGCGCCGTGAGAATGCTCTGACCGTGCTCCGCGCCATCCTGGTGCCGCAGGCCCGGTGCCGCTGATGGTGACACCTGTCGTGCTCTGGCTCAGCTGGGCCACCCGGCGGGGTGACGTGCGGTCGAGGCCCCCGTGCCGATCGGCGGGGGGCTCGTTGAGCCGGCGTGACCACCATGCAGGAGGCTTCAGCACCGACCGGGCGAAGGAGAAGAACCGCTCACGCGTTGGTGAATTGGTTGTTCCGGCCCTGTCGGCCGACCGCGTCGGTGCAGGGGTGTGGGGGTACGAACCGGATGCTGACTGTGAAGCGGCCCGCTGCCGTCCCGCCTCCGGGACTGTTCGTCAGCCGTTGGCTGCGGGCGTGAACACTCCGCGGAAGCGCATCTTCCCCGAGGCGAGCCGGTCGTAGGCTTCAGTGGCCTGATCCAGGGAGAAGGTCTCCAGGATCGGCTTGACCTTGCCCTTCGCGGCGAGGTCCAGGACCTCGCTGAGGTAGTGCTGGCCGCCATGGGTGGACCCGATGACCTGCTGGCGCATCATGTGGAACGGCACGCCCTCGGAGGAGATGGAGAACGCCTTCTTCGCCACGTCGAAGGCATTGGTCGTCACCAGCAGGACATCCGCGCCGCCGAGCTCGGTGAGTTCCTCGCCGCTCGCCACGACGTGGTCGGCGCCCAGCTGGAGCGCCAGGTCGTGCTTGTCGGGGGAGTGGGTGATCGCGACGGTCTCGAAGCCGGACGCCTTGGACAGCTGCAGTGCCACGTGCCCCAGGCCACCGATACCCACCACGGCGACCTTCTCGTGCGGCTGGGGGGACGCGTCCCGCAGACCGCTCCAGGTGGTGTATCCGGCGCACATCATGGGCGCGGCGTCCTGGTAGGACAGTCCGTCGGGCAGCAGCACGGTGCCCTCGGCGGCGGTCGCGATGTACTCCGCGTGTCCGCCCTGCGCCGAGAATCCCGTGGTGCGCGGCGCGGCGCAGTTCATCGCCGTCTGCCCGGTCAGCGGCCGATTCTCACGGCAGTAGGCGCAGCGGCCGCAGGCGGACTGCACCCACGTCGTACCGACCCGGTCACCGGCCTGCCGACTGTGCACGCCGGCGCCCACCTCGACGACCTCGCCGACCACCTCGTGGCCGGGCGTCTGGGGGTAGAGGTCTCCTCCGTAGCCTGGGTGGACCATACGTCCGTGTAGCACATGCCTGAAGCGTGCACCTTCACCAGTACCTGTCCGGGTTCCGCCGTCGGGGTCGGGATTTCATGGACCTCCCACGGCTTGTTGGCCCCAGTCATCACTACTGCCTTCATGGCCTGCTCCTTGCGTCGATGTGTGCTGCGGGTCCGCGCACTCTTCCGCGGGGCAGAGACCGGTTCCGTCTGAACCCAGAGGTAACCATCTAGATAGATACACCGTAGTCCGGACCGCCGAATAGTTCAATAACTAGATAGTTACCTCTGGTGCTTACACTTCTGCCATGCCACCGGACGCCACCGCCACTAAGAGACGCCTGCTCGAGGCCGCATACCACGAGTTTGCCGACTACGGGCTGGCCGGTGCCCGCGTGGACCGCATCGCCGAGAGCGCGCAGGTCAACAAGCGCCTGATCTACGTCCACTTCGGCAACAAGGGCGAGTTCTTCGACCTGGTGGTCGCGCGGAGCCTGGCCGACCTCGCCGAAGCCGTCCCCTTCACCGCGGACGACCTGCCCGGCTACGCGGGCGCACTCTTCGACTACCTGCTCCAGCATCCCCAGGTTCTCCGTCTGACCGGCTGGACGCAACTGGAGCGCCCCGAGCCCACCGCGGCCGAAATCGACGCCTACCGCCCCAAGATCGAGGCCCTCGCCGACGCTCAGCAGCAGGGCATCGTCACCAGCGGCGTCGCCCCAGCGGACATCCTCGCCCTGGTCCTTGGCCTGATCACCGCCTGGGCCGCCGCCTCACCCGCCCTGAGATCCCTGGCTCCCCAAGACGCCTGGTCGCCTGAGCGCATCGTGGCTCACCGCGCCGCGATGACAGCCGCCGTAGAGGCCCTGACCGCCTCCTGACGTCGCAACGCGAGCCGAGGAACGGACACCACCTTGCCCGGCGTGCACGCGTTCACCCTGGGCCCGCCGCCCGGGGCCTGGGCCGTTTTCATTCTCTTGCGCGGTTCATGTTCCGGCCGGATGGCGCTGTACTCCGGTTCACCGCTCTTGCGTACGCGGAGCAGCGATGCGGGCGGCGCGCCTCATCGGTGGCATGCGGCAGCGGAATTGCCCGTGGTCCGCACAGCCGCGCTGTGGTCCGCAACCGCCAGATCCTTGCCCCCGGTCCCAAGGAGAAGGTGGGCGAGTGCCTCGGCAAGCGGCCAAAGGCCCGATCAACCCCACCACGGGCTGGCCTCGATCCCGGGCCGTCCGAGAGCATCGTCGCGCTGGTCAACACCGGAGTGCAGGACATTCTCAGTACTGACAACACATGATCAGCAGCTGATCGGCGGCCCCGCTGAGGGCACGGATTCAGTTTGCAAGTCAGTTACTGATGCCGCGCCAGTCCACGTCAGCAGGGCGTAACCCCACGTCAGGCCGGCGCCGAAGACGGCGATGAGGACGCGGTCACCTGGGCGAAGCAGGCCTCGGGCGGCGGCGGCCGCCAGGGCGTAGGGCGCGCTGGCGGCGCCGATGTTGCCCACTTCGTCACCGACGATGACGAGGCGGTCGGACGGGATTCCGATGCGCTCCCCCAGATCACGCAGCAGTACGGGGTTCGGCTGGTGGGTGACTATCAGGTCGAGATCGGTCAGTTCGAGCCGGCTGTTCTTCAGGGCGTCCTCGACGAGGCGAGGGAAGACGTCGGTGATGAAGTCGCGGACGGCCCGGCCGTCCATGTGGACGTTGTGGGCGCCCTCCCGTACGGTCCGGTCGGTCGCGGGGCGCCGGCTGCCGCCTGCGGGAATGAGCACGTGGTGCGCTCCCGTCCCGTCTGAGCCGAGCTGGAAGCTGGTGAAGCCGCCGTCCGTCACCGGCCCCAGCACCGCCGCTGCGGCGCCGTCACCGAAGAGCACTGCCGTGCCCCGGTCGCTCGGATTGAGGAATTTCGAGTACGTCTCGACGCCGACCACTGCGGCGTAGCGGGCGGTGGGGTCGCCGCGCAGCCAGTTGTGGGCAACCCGGGTGCCGAACAGCCAGCCCGAACAGGCGGCGCTGACATCGAAGGCGACAGCGTTGCGGGCGTTGACGCGTGCTTGGACTCGGCAGGCTGTTGCCGGTCCGAGCTCGTCGGGTGTGGAGGTGGCGGAGATGAGAACGCCGATCTCCTCGGGGGCGATGCCGGCCGCGGCCGCCGCCCGGCACACCGCGGTGCTTGCGAGATCCGAGGCGGCCTCCTGGGAGCCGGCGATGTGCCGGGCTCGCACTCCGGTCCGCTCGGTGATCCACTCCTGGGTTATGCCGAGGGTGTCGGCGACCTCTGCGTTGCTGCGTCGGGCGCGCGGCAGATAGGTGCCGAGTCCCAGGACGCCGATGGTGGGGGGCGGTGTGTGGCGCGTCATGCTGGTCCTCCGTGGTACCAGGTGAGCCGGCTCGCCAGCGAGTCGGCGAAGTTGTCGTGGCTCAGCGGGGGTGATGCCAGCCCCGGTGGGGGGCCCATGGCCTGCGTGAGCTGGTGCAGATGGGGCAGTAGCCGGTCGCACAAGTCGTCCGCGATCGATGGCAGCCGGCGTACGGCGGCGATGCTGAGGAGGCGTGTCTCCATCAGGGTGTCGGCCAGCTGTTGCGCCTGCTGGACGGCGTGCAGGGCGGCGAGATCGCAGAGCACCGTGCGTAGACATGGATCCGCCACGCAGTCGAGCGTCTCGGCGACGTCCCGGGCGAGCAGGTTCTGTGCGTGGACCTCGCCGAGCAGCCGAGTGCGGTGCAGCAGCGGGTTCCAGAGATCGAGGCCGCAGAGGCCCGCGTTCGCGCGCCGGTTCATGTCCTGCCGGAGTTCCTCGCACAGCAGGCGCTGGAGGGCCTCGACGATGGGCTGCCACCACCAGGGATCGTCGAACTGGGCGCGCTGGGGCCGCATGGCCTCGCCGAGCGGCAGTTCCGGCTCGGCGATCAAACGCTGCCCCGTGTCGAGGAAAATCAGCTGGTTGTCACCCCCGGCGCTCTCGAAGGCCTGGGCAAGTCCCAGATACGGGTGGAAGGCATTCACGTCCATCAGGCCGGGCAGGCCGAGGCGGTGCATGCACACGGCGGCCACCCGGCGCGCCCCGCGCACGGTAAGGGCCTTGTAGAGCGCGAGGGACGGGTCCACCGCGGCCCACGGGGAGAAGGTCATGCCCGGTATGTCGGGAGAGGGGCGCGTCGCGTCGGCGGGTTCCGTGCTCAGGCCACGGGCTGCGCGGGCACCTGCGGTCAGGGCGAAGGCTTCGCTCAGGGCGCCCAGGACGGCCTGCTGCTGCGTGCGGTATGTCAGCAGCGGCCGGCCAGGGGCGAGCCGGCCGTTGGAGAGCCGGGTGGAGCAGGCCCGCGTGGCGGCGACGGCCGCTGCCCGGGCTGTCGCGGCCATCGCCGAAGGCAGCGACGACCATAGGGACCGGCCGACGGACAGGGTGCGTTGGAGCCTGCTGTCCTGGCTGTTCAGGGGGTCATGAAAGGCCCCCGACGGGTCGATCCACGCGGTGTCGCGCAGCCACCGCTCGTACGGTACGGCCAGTCGGTCGAAGTGGACCAGCGCGTAGTCCAGCGGTAGCGAGGAGACGTCCACCCGGCTGGAGATGCGGACGCCGGGGACGGGCCCGGTCTCCTCGGAAAGGTCGACGAGGAAGGAGAACACCCCGCAGTCCGCGCCCGCGACCCTGACCCGGGCGCAGACCACGGCTGTCTGGGGGGTGTGACGGGCGCCGACTGCGGAGAATTTGGCCGCGTCAGAGTCCGGGGTGCGCAGGACGAAGCGACGGGTGGCGAGATCGAAGTCGGCGGTGGTCCGCACGCCGAGGTGACTGCCGGCCTGACCGACTTCGGTCACCATGAAGACCCCCTTGCGCCGGCCCGTCTGGAGCTCTTCGACAGGCCCCGCGAGTTCCGAAGGGCTTCCGGCCAGCGTCAGCACAGAGCCGAGACAGAGGATGTAGTGCGAGAGCACAGCCATGTACAGCGAAGGATCCGCGACTGCGGTGTACGAGCTGAGCAGCGACATCTGCGGTAGATCACGAAGGAGTTGCGCGGCGGACGGCAGGGTGCCCGCCAGCAGGCCGAGGCGGCACCGGAGCTCCTCGCCCGGGCGCGCCCGAGGAGCCAGGGGGGTGGCCAATGCCCCGGCAATGGCCAGGCGCTGTTGTTCCGTGCACGCATCCTCACCCGTGATGTGGGTGAACGCCTCCTGGTAGGCGGTGAGGGGGATCATCGGGCGTCACCCAGCTCGGCACGGGCCGCGGGCTCTGACGGTTGGAGGGGGACGGGCGGCGTGTGCGCTTGGGGGGACCGCCGCCAAAGGAATCCGGCTTCGCGCAGCGGATTGAAGGCGGTCACGAGGTCATCGGGGAGGGTGCGCCGGACGTTACGGGTCAGGGCCTGGCCGGTGCCGATCTCCAGCACGACCGCCGGGGAGGTGACCGCGGTGCCGAGGGCGACCGGCAAGCGCGCGGGCAACACCAGGCAGTTCGCCAGCCCGCGCGCCAATTGGTCCGGGGCGGTGTAGAGACCGTTGACCGCCGAGTGCACGGGCACATCGGGGGCCCGCACCGGGAACCGTCCGACGAAGTCACGAAAGGCGTCAGCCGCGTCCGAGAGCGCCGGATGATGGGCCAGTACATTCAGCCGCAGGCGGCTTACCGGGATGCGCCGAGCGGCCGCCAGTTGTTCCAGTTCGGCAACCGCTGCGACCGGACCGCTCACCACGGTCTCGCCGGGGTCGTTGACACACGCCAGCGCGAGCTCCCCCTGAGAGCTGGTGGCGAGCAGTCCGGCCGTGACCCGTTCACCGGCGCCGACGAGAAGCATCGCCCCGCGTGAGCCGGCCATGTATTGGGCGAGCCGACAGGCGAGGCGGGCGCCGGCGGTCACATCCAGGGCGCCGGCCGCCACCAACGCCGGGATCTCTCCGAAGCTGACCGCCACCAATCGGTCTGGGGGGCCGTGCACAGCACACAGTGCTCGATGGAGAGCTACGGAGACTGCGTACAGCACCAGTTGAGAGGTCCCTGTGGGTGCCGCCGCCAGCTCGCGGCCGCTGGGTGGCCTCGGCCCCAGGAGAGACGCGCCGACTGGTGGAACGCCCTCCTCGGCCCCTGCTGGATCGGCCAGCTTGAATACGTCCCGTATGGCGTCGCGCACCACGGGGTTCTCGTGCATCGCGCGCACAAGCGTGCTGACGGAGAAGTCTCCCTGACCGGGAAACGCGTGTACCACTTCGGCCCGCAATTCCTGCCGGGACGCTTTCTTGGCGGACGCCTTCTTCCTTACTGCAGCGGGCTGCACCTTTCCCATCTCGTTCTCCCGTCTTCCCAGGAAACTGGGTGTTGCCGCATCTGGAATCCTCCCGAAGAACCTCTGCTGGACCATCCGGGTAGGCCCCGCGCTGACGCGCCGCTAGCCGCTGTCCGGCGCCGCGCATATCCGGATCGGCCGACCGGGGGGCGAGTTATTCCGGGGGCGGCACAAGCATCGTGTGTCCTGAAACGACCTCGCGAGGCAACTGCGGCCCGGACGATCCGTGAATATGTTGAACCTTGTTCTCTTCGATCTCTCATGCCGGTATTTCAACACGTTCAACAGGCGGCCCGGCATGTCGCACAAGTGCCAGGGGGAAGAGGATACGAGACCGTCGCCGCCCAAGGTGAAGTCCCTGTAAGCGCAGAAGTATCAGGCGGCGCAAAGGCCGGAGGGGATCACATGAATTCGTCCTATTCCTATCGACTGGACGGGGCCCGTGCCCTGGTGACGGGAGCCTCGCGGGGCATCGGTGCGGCCATCGCCGAAGCTTTCGCTGCTGCTGGGGCTCAGGTGGTGCTCGCAGCACGCAGCCGGGAAGCCAGTCGGCGTACCGCAGAACAGATCCGGGAAAAGATGCCGGATAGCCTCAAAACCCACCAGATAGCAGGCGACCTGGCCGACCCCGCCGTGGCACCGCGACTGGTGGACGAGGCGGTTGAGTTCCTGGGCGGCCTCGACGTACTGGTCCACAGCGCGGGCGTCCTGCCATTGGACCCGCAGGGCAATCCGGTCTTCAAACCGCTCGCCCTGTCCACCGTCGAGGAGTGGGAACCCGTCCTGGCGGTGAACCTCAGCGCCACCGTCGCCCTGTGCCGTGCCGCCCACCCCCATCTGCTGGAGTCGGAACGGCCCAGCGTCCTCCTGGTGTCATCCGTGGCGGGCCTCATCGGTGTGCCGACCATGGAGGCCTACGGGGTGACGAAATCCGCCCAGGTGTCCCTGGCGCGTTCACTGGCAACCGGGTGGGCCGCGCAGAACATCCGCGTCAATGTGCTCTGCCCCGGGTGGGTGCGCACCGATATGACGGCCAGCGTGCACGGCAACGAGATGTTGTCGGGCCTGCTGCTGCAGCACGTTCCCATGGCTCGCTGGGCGGAGCCGGAGGAAGTGGCCGGGCCGGCCGTATTCCTCTCCTCGTCGGCGGCTTCCTTCATCACCGGGCACGCTCTCGTCATCGACGGCGGCCTGTCGGTCCCACACGGCGGTCTCGCCAACATCCCCACCGGACCCGCTCCGGCCGCCTGACGCATCGCATATCCGTATCGCGCACTTGCTGCGCGACGGCCTCCGCCCTTTCCCCCGACAGGAGTTGACCGATGACCGCTCGGAGCCGCACCGCACCTGCCACCACGGACCGGATGAGTGCCAAGGACCGGTTGGCGTGGAGGCTGGAGATGGACACCGACGTCCGTCCCGTCATCGTGCTGCTCTTCGTGCTCGACGGAGAGCCCGACCAGCACAGCCTCCTCGAATGGCACAAGGAAGCCGCTCGTCGGTTGCCACGGATGGCCGCCCGCGTGGTTCAGCGCGGCGGTCCGCTCGGAACACTCCGCTGGGAACCCGACCCGTCGTTCGACCCCGCCCGACACATCCGACGGTTGAGCACATCCGGCAAGGGCACCCATGCCGAACTCCTCCAACTGGTCGAGGGGCTCGCCCAGACGCCGTTCATTCCCGGCCGCCCTCTGTGGGAGTGCTACCTCATCGACGCGCTGGAAGGCGGCAGGTCCGCCTACGTTCTCAAGATCTCCCACGCGATAGCCGACGGGCTGCGCCTGCGCGACCTCTTTCTCCGGCAGTCCGCCGACCAGGCCGTGCCCCCAGAGCAGACGGGCCCCCTGGACGGGCCCCCGGGGGAGTCGGCCACCACCGGGTCCACTGCCCCAAAGACCCGCGCCGCCTCCCGGATGCGCCGCGCGCGGGACGCGGTCCGCTTCGCCCTGCTGGTCGCCCAGGACATGCGGGACCTGCCCCCCTGGCCGGTCGGCACCGGTGACGGCGTGGCGCGCCGCTACCTCACCCTGGATCTGCCGATGGAAGGGGTACGCGCCGCCGCCCGGGCCGGCGACGGCACGGTTCAGGATGCTCTCGTCGCCGGATTGGCCGAAGGAATCCATCGGTATTACACACACAGCGATCTGGGACGCTCCCGTGTGCGGGTGTTTTCGCCCTACGGCAGAGCTCCGCTCACCCGCCACAACCCCAGCCCCGTGGGCAACCACTGGTTCATCGTGCGCTTCGACGTCCCCGCCCCTGCTCCGGACCTCGCGGCTCGGGTCCGCGCGGCCCGCTCCGCCGTGCGGCGCGTGTACCGCCGGGACGCACTGGACTGGATGGGCGGCGTCGCCCGGATGGCCCCGTTCCTGCCCGCCCGTCTCCTCCAAGTTTCCTTCCGCCGTTTCACCGCCTCCCACGACTTCATCATCAGCAACATTCCCGGCTCTCGCAGCACCCTGCGGATCGCCGGCGTCTCGGCCGAGCAGGTGTACGGGATCGCTCCGAGCCTGGGGGCGGCGTTCACCGCGACCACAGTCTCCTATCGCGATGCCTGTCATGTCACCATCAATATCGATCCGGCGGTCGTCGGCGACGTGGAACGGCTGGGCGACTGCCTGCGCCACGGCCTGGAGAAAGTCGCCTGCCGTGGCTGAGCGGGCAGCCGTGCTACGGCGTATCACCGGGCCCGTGTCCAGCCACTTGCTGCAACAGGCCCTGTCCCTGCCCGCCCCCCACACGCGCGCTGTCAGCCTTACCCGGGGGGTGTCCATTCCTGTCACCCGTGGCCGCACCTTGGAGGCCGATCATTGGGCGCCCCGCGCGTCCCGGCGGCCCCTGCCGACCCTGCTGGTGGGCACCCCCTATGGGCGCGGACCACTCCTCGCGTCGCTGCTGGCCCGCCCCTATGCCGAACGGGGCTTCCAAGTCCTGCTCACCAGCCTCGCCAGCACTCTCAAGGCGGGGGAGCCGCATTTCGGTTCACCGGCCAGCGACCGGGAGGACCTGCTCGCCGTCGTGGAGTGGATCACGCGCCAGGACTGGTTCGACGGCTGCCTCGCGCTGACCGGGCCGAGCTATCTCGGCTACGTGCAGTGGACCGTGGCGGAAGCGTTACCTCCCGAGGTGCGGGCACTGGTGCCGCAGATGACCTCCTCCCGGCTGCCCTTCTCGCTGCGCGGCGACGGCATGTTCGCCTTCGACGCTGCTCTGCGCTGGTGCCTGCTCATCGACCGCCTGCAGCGCCACGGAGCCGCCTGGGGCATGCTGCGCTTCGCTGCCGACCGCCTGCACAAGGACCTGGGAGCGCTGCCCGTCGAACAGGCCGACCGACGCTTGAGGGGCCGCACCCTGCCCTTGTACCAGCTTCTCGTCCAGCACGACGGCAGCGATCCATTCTGGGAGGGGTGGGACTTCAGCGACCGGGTCGGCGCGACGACGGCGCCGGTCAGTTTGGTGGCGGGCTGGTACGACCTCTTCGTCGGTGACCAACTCCGCGACTATGCGAGGCTGTCGGCGGCCGGGCGGCGCCCGCGGCTGACCGTGGGCCCCTGGACCCACCTCGGGGCCGGCGCGCTGGCCGCGGGCATACGCGAAACCCTCACCTGGGCCGGCGCCCACTGCCGGCACGAACCGCCCCCCGCCCGCCTGCCGGTGCGCCTGTACGTGCTCGGAGGCGGAGGCTGGCAGGACTTCGACCAGTGGCCACCCCGCGGAACTTCGCCGCGCCCCTGGTACCTCCGGGAGAACGGTCGGCTGTCCTGCGAACCATCCTCGCACCGTGAGCAGTCCAGCAGCTACTCCTACGACCCCGCCAGACCCACACCCGCAGTGGGCGGCGCGCTGTTCCTTCCCGGTGCCGGGCGCCGGGACAACCGGTCCCTGGAAAAACGGGCCGATGTCCTCACCTTCACCAGCGGGCCGCTGGCCGAGGACATCGAAGTGATCGGTGAGGTGACGGTGCAGCTGTGGGTCGGCGCGGACCACCCCGCAAGCGATCTCTTCGTCCGCCTCTGCGACCTCGGCCCCGACGGCCGTTCCTGGAACGTGTGCGACACCTTCACCCACGTACAGCGTGACTTGGCCACCTCCGCCGCCCCGGCGCGGCTGCAGCTCAGTCCCACCGCCAGCCTCTTCCGGCGAGGTCATCGGCTGCGCGTGCAGATCTCCAGCGGCGCGTACCCCCGTTTCGCGCGCGCCGGCAGGGCACGGGCCCACCTCGCCCGTGCCACAACGCTCGACAGGGTGCGCCAGGAGGTCTTCCATGATCGCGAGCGGCCGTCCTGCCTCGTTCTGCCCGTCCTCAGCCACGCCGCCGCATACCGAACCTCCGCCCCGTGAACCCCCGGCCAGGCGCACCGGCCCACGTCGCGCCGCGGATCGAGGGAGGGCCGCCAATGTATCTGCGGAACGAGCCCCGGCCGGTGACGCGATCGCACCCTTGGCGAAACCATCCGCTCTTGCGACGCTCGGTCCTGCGGCGCAAGGGCTACCTTCCCGCGATCCGTACACGTCGGCCTCCGGCACGCTCAGACACGCTGTCGTTGTCATACCCGCACGTATGTCGTCGTGGAGGGACCGTGACCGGAAAGAAGCCAGTCAACCAGCGACTACGCGTCCTGCTCGCCGAAGCCGACTGGACGGGCCAGCAGTTCGCCCGGGCGGTCAACTCGGTGGCCGCCGAGAACGGCCTGCAGGTGCGCTACGACCGCACCTCCGTTGCGCACTGGCTCAGCGGCACCGTGCCGCGTCCACGGGTTCGTACCCTCGCCGCCGAGGCGCTCGGCCGCCGACTGGGCAGGCCCTTGACTCCTCTTGAACTGGGCTGGGCCACCGATGCACAGCACGCGCCCCCGGCCGTCCTCCCCGATCAGCCCCACGATGCCCTCACCCGCCTCACCCACTTGTGCAAGGCTGACTCCGACCCCCTCCAAGGGCCCCGCCTGCACTGGTCGGTCTACCAGGCGACCGAAGCATCCACCCCGGACCAGATGGTCACGGCCTGCACGCCCTGCGGGGACGGCATCCGGCCGGTCCGCCCCGCCGCTCCGGTGGCCCTGGTCCTGAGCACAGCGATCCCCTTTTTCTCCATGGCGCTGGAGATTGGCGGTACCCACGCCAGAACCGCGCTCGCCGCTTACCTCAGCGGTGACGTCACCGTCTGGCTCCGCGCCGCTCTGCCGGACCTCGAAGCACACTCCTCCCTCATCACAGACGCTTCCCGTCTGCTCTACCTGCTGGCCCGAATGCACAGCGACGACGCCCACGACGGCCTCGCCCAGCGCTACTTCCGCCTCGCCTACGACCTGGCCGGAACAGCCGGTGACCCGACGACCCAAGCCACCGTTCTGCGCGCCATGAGCAGTCAGGCCGCCGCCCTGCGCCACCTGCGACAGTCCCTCACACTCGCCGAACACGCCCGGAACCTGCTGCCGGACGAGGCCCCCGCGGGCGTGCATGCCTACGTCATCTCCCAGCAGGCGGTCGCCCGGGCGCTGGCCGGACACCGCTCCGCCGCACGCACCGCCCTGCAGCAGGCCGAGACCTGGTACCGACGCGACGCGGCGAACACGGTTACGCCGGGCCCCACCCCGGCCGACTTCCATACATACACACCCGCGGCATGGTGCTTCCAGCGCGGCAAAGCACTCGCGGCTCTTGGTGAACGCGCCGCCGCTGTCACCGCCTTCCGAACATCGCTCGCCCACAGGTCCATGCACTCCCACCGAGCCCGCGCCCTCACCCAAGCGGCCCTGACCCGCCTGCTGCTGCAGACGGGGCACGTCGAAGAAGCTTGCGTCAGCTACCGCGATCTGCTGGACATCGCCCCGCACCTGCGGTCGGCGCGGGCCCGGCAAGCCCTCCTCGATCTCAAACGCATGCTGCGTCCATTCAGCAAAACCCCCTCCGTCAGGAGGCTCCTGGATTACACGGACCACGTCGGCAGACAGACGGCCGACGAGCAGAACCCGTACCGCACGATGCGGTACGCCTCCCAATGAGAGGAAGAGCAATGACCTCGAAACGCACCGGAATCACCAAGTTCGTCGACGAAGTGGTCGACAGTACGCGGGACCTGACCGACGGGATCCTCGACCGCCTGTCCGACGCGGAGCACGATTTCCGCAAGGGACTGACACGGGTCGTCGAGAACCGGGACACCACGGCAGACAACCAATCGTCCAAGTCATCCAAGCGGTCGACCGCCGACTCCGACATTCAGGCGGAGACGGCTTCCGCTGCACGGCGCAGCCATTCCTAGCGGCCTCCGTCAGGCGTGACGAAGGCACGTCCACCTAGGGTGCTCCGGGCGCCCGCCCGGAGCACCCCCTGCTCCTGCAAGGAGACAACCGCCATGGGGCCGACGAGGACGACTCTGCGCAGATGTACCCGGCGAGCGCCTCACGGGCACATACGATGACCGCCGCCCGAATGCGGCTGCTGGCCCGCACGGCGACATCCTTGCTCACAGGAGAGATGACCGGTCGCGGCCGCGACGGTTTTGCTACGAGCCCTCAAGAGCGCCGGGCCGTCGCCATCCGGGAGGCGTTCGAATCCCTCGGACCGTTGTACATCAAGGTCGGACAGATCCTCTCCACCCGGCCCGACTTCGTGAACCCGACGGTGATAGCCGAGCTGGAGACACTCCACGACCAAGCCTCGGCGGTTCCCTTCGCTGTGATGGAGCCCGTCCTGAAGGAGGAGTTGGGCGCCGCATGGCGATGCCGATTCTCCTCCATCGAGACCGCGCGGCCCCTCGGCTCGGCCTCCTTGGCACAGGTCTACGAAGCACGGCTACGCGACGGCACGGCTGTGGTCGTCAAGGTCCAACGCCCCGGCATCCAAACCATCATGGACGCCGACATGAAGATGCTCAGACGTGCGGCGCGCATCGTCGCCCACCGTGCTCCCCGCTTCAACGCCACCGTCGATGTCGAGACGATGCTGACAGTGATCTTTGACGCCATGAGGCCCGAACTCGACTTCCGGCTCGAAGCCCAGAACATGGACACCGCACGGCGTACGGTCCAGGCGTTCAGCACCCTCGCCGTCCCGGACGTAATCCATGCGACACGGCGCATCCTGGTGCAGACACTCGCGGCGGGCCGGAACATCCGCGACGCTGATCCCAGCGACTTCAAGGAGGACGACCGGATCGCCATCGGCCGGGACCTCTTGGGGTTCATGTACCGCGGCTATTTCCAGGAACGGTTCTTCCACGCCGACCCGCACCCGGGCAATATCTTGGTCCACCCCGGTGAACGGGCCTCCATCATCGACTGGGGGATGGTCGGACGCATCGACCGCAGGATGAGCATGTCCCTCGTCCTCATCCTGCTGAGCCTCTCGCAGAACGACGGACAGGCGGCGGCGCGGGCCTGGATCGACATGAGCAAACCGACACCGTGGTCGGACCTCGCCGGCTTCACGTCCGACATCGCGATCCTCGTCCCGAAGATCGCCACCGCCTCACTGGAGGAACTCAACTTCGGCACCACGCTGACCAGCGTCCTGAAACACAGCACTCGACGAGGCATTCAGAGCAGCCCACTCGTTTCCATCCTCGGTAAATCGTTCGCGAACATCGACGGCTCGGTCCGATACCTGGCACCGGAACTGTCCGTCACCGAGGTCTTCACCGACCACCTGCGCCCCCTGCTCTCCCACTTCGTTCGAGAGGCCACCTCCCAGGGGCAGCTGGCGAGCTCCGTGATGGAGCTCCTCATCGCGTCAGGATCGTCCCCGGCCGAGACCCGCGGGCTGCTGAAGGACCTGGCCAACCGGGACTTCACCCTCAATCTGTCCGAACGGCCCTCCGGAGCCTCCCTGTCCGCCGCCAAAGACGAACGCTACCGACGGCTGGCCTTCGCGGGCTTGGCCTACCTGGCCTGGAGATCACACCGCCGCACCTGAAGGCCATGCCGGTCAGGCTCACGAGCAGGGCCAGTAACCCCCGTGGACGCGGGTCGTCCCGCGAACGAGTGGTAGGGCGGTCGTGGGGCCTTGCCAAGTGGGTAGGGGCGTGGCCGAGGTCGTGCCGCGTCTGGCTGTGGTCGAGGCGGATGTGCAGGACCTCGTTGCGGCGCACATGGAGACGATGCTGGGTGTCACCTTCCTGGCGAGCGAGTACGTCATCGACTGTGCCGATGGCGGGCGGATCGACTCGCTGGGTCTCGACGAGAAGGCGCACCCGGTGGAGCTTCACCGTCACCGGCGGCAAGGTCAGCCGTTTCGAGACGGGCCGAGCCTGAACCGGTTGCAAGCACCCGAACGCGACAGCCCTTCGATGCTGCAACCGCAGAGAAACGGACTCGTGAGCCAGTCGCCATCCGCCGTGAGCGCGTGGCACCGCCCTTATCAGTCATGGTTCGGTCAACCCTCCGAGTTCTGGGTGGTCGGAGGAGGGGCCGCTGCTCAGAAGGCCCAGGTGGTCGAAGACCGTCTCGGGCTGTTCGAGGCGCGGGAAGTGCCCTGCGCCCGGACGCATGATCGAGAACGAGGCCAGCATGAGAACGGGCCTTACCGGCCTGCGAGGCGTCGCAACGCTGGTCGGCGTGGAGGAGTCAAAGGCATGGATTGCCTTCCCTCGCGCCTGGAGCGTCGACGACATAAGCGCCACCACCGGCCTCGGCCGCGCCAGCCTCTATGCCGCGTTCGACGGCAAACACGGCGTGCTGCTGCAGGCGATGGCCGGGTACTCCGCCCGGCTGGGGCAGTTCGCGCCGGAGGCGCTCGCCGGACCGGACCGCCAAGATGGCCCTGGAGCGCGGCGCCTCCGACCCTGAGGTGGAGCGCCTGGTCACAGCCTGCTTCTCCGCGGTCGCGACGGCGGTGGCCGAGTGTGTGCGAGCGGCCCAGCGCAGCGGCGACATCGACCCCGCGACCAGACGCCGCCCGGCCCGCGTGGCCGACTGCCCCCAGCGCTCCGTGTGCTCAGGAGCCGCCTGAGCCGTCGTCAGGTAATGCGCCGTCGTAGTCGTCCAGCTATGTCTCAAGAAGCCGCTGTGGCTCCCACAGCGTCATCCCGCGCCCACGGTTGTGGGTGGCACACGCATGCCGCGGCAGATGCGGGTATGACTCGTCCACCCAGCCCGGCAGTTACAGCAGCGAGGCCGCTTCGAGGTTCCGGCGGAAGGTCCCCGGGGTGATCGCCACGGCGAGCTCCACCGGCAGCCGCTCGGAGGGGAACCGCGGCGCCAGAGGGTGTTCCGGGTCGTCGCGGCAGAGGCCGCGGATCTCCTCGACGTACCACCACAGGAGCCCGCGGACCTCCTCGAACATGAACGCCTCGCGCGGCCGGGGACCAGAGCCGCGAGCCCCTTGTCCTGCACGACAACCGGCCCCACTTGGCCAACCCCCAGTGCACGTCGCACAGTCCGACCCCGCAGCTCGAAGTCACCGCGATCCAAGCCGTCACTGGATTGCTCTCACGCCTGCAGACCACTGCCAAGCCCAGCGACCCGCAATCGCGAACCCGGACGGCATCACTGCAGCTCTCGACGCGCCACCGCCAACCCTGCACGAGCGCGTCGGGGAAGACGGCCCGGGCCCGCTCACACGGGACGGTCTCGTGGTCACCGTCGTCGGCGAGGGCGTGGTGGCCACCTCATGACCCTCGTTCAGTGAAAACGGCAAGCCCGCATCGGGCCTGCTGGGCCGGTTGGACCAGACGGATGCAGCGGCCTGGCCCGCGGTCACGTCAGGGATGACGGTAGGGCGGTTGGCTGCTCAGGTCGAGTTTGGTTGTGTGGGTGAGAGTACGGGCCTTGTGCAGGAGGGCGGCGACGGCGGCATGGTGCTGGTGGGGGAGAAGAGCGCCGCGTAGGTCGGTGAGAGCTTGGGCGACGGGCGCGGAGTGGAGGTAGGCGTAGCGGTCGAGGAACGCGCGCCAGTGGGGGAGGGAGGCTTCGAGTTGTCCGGTGCGCAGTAGGGTTTCGGCGAGTCTGGCGTGGGTGAGCGCGCTGGTGCGGCGCTGGGTGGTGCTGCGGGTTTGTACGGCGCTGCGCAGGGCGTGGGTGGCTTCGACGTTGTCGCCGAGGGCGAGCAGTATTTGGGCGCGCTGATAGTCGAGGCCGGCCTGCGGGTAGTGGCTGAAGGGGTCAGACTGACTGCTGGCGCGGGCGAGTTGTTTCTCGGCGGCGGCGAGGTCGGTCAGAGCGGCGCGATGGTGGTGCTGGCAGGCGTGGGTGAGGGCGCGCTGGCTGAGGAGGAAGGCATGGGTGGCTGGCGGAGGGTGGGAGCCGGCGGCGGCTACGGCGGCTTCGGCGATGCGGCGGGCTTGCTGGGGGTGCCCCAGGGTGTGTGCTTGGAGGCTCATGGTGCGCAGGGTGATGGCGTAGAGGTTACGGTCACTGGCTTCGCGGGCGAGTTCGAGCGAGGTGATGTAGTACCGCTGTGCCAGCCCTGGAGATCCCGCGTCCATCGTCATACGGGCGAGAAGATGGGTGAGTTGGGCAGCGGCGGCGTACAACTGGCGGCGGAGCGGGGGCGGGGCAGCTGCGCTGAACAAGTGGCCGGCGTTGTCGGCGAGGTAGGCGCGCAGGGCAGTGCGGGCGTGAGCACCCCCATAGCGTTCGATGAGGTCCGCGAAAAGACGGACCATCTCCTGCTGGATCTGCATGTCGGCGGGTGTGGGAGGACGGCCGGTGGTCAGCGGCGCGGGGGAGACGTGGGCCGGAGACCAGGCAAAGGAACCGGAGGCAGTGCTGAGGTTGTAGAGACAGCCGACGACGAAGGCCCGGCGAGTGGGGTCAGCCTCCGCCTGGCACAGGACGGAAAGACGCTGCATGGCGTGCCCCTCTTCGCAGGACAGGTCTATTTCGGGGCTTTGAGCCTGCGCTGGCTGTTCCAGGCCGGTGTCTTGAGCGGTGAAGAGGCGGTTGCAGCGCCGGCTGAGCGCAGATGCCACCAGATCAGGGACGGGTGGGCGGGGCCGGGACCCGGTCAGCCAATGGGCGACGGCGGTACGGTCATAGCGTAGGTGCAGGCCCTGTGCTGAGCCCAGGGCGTTGACGGCCCGTGCCAGTTCGGCGGCGCTCCAGTGGGCCTCGGCCAGTAGGGCGGTTAAGTGAGGGTTGGGCTCGCAGCGTGCCATGGCTCCTCCGCAAGGGGGGCGGCGTTCGTACGGGGCCGGGGAACTTCACGGTGTCTGGCGGGTGGGCGCGTGCAGCCCGCAGTGCAGGGTGGGGCTGTTGCGGGGCAGGCAGCGGGTTGTTTTGACGATGGCGGAAAATCTGCCCCGGATGGTCAGGGCTTGGTCGGAGTCCATTTGTTGCTGGGGTCACCGAGATCATTCGGCGGAGCACCGGGAAGGGCAGACGGCGGCACGGAACAGTGATGGTCGACCGAGGGTGGCGGGCTGGTCGTGGACCGTGTGGGGCAGGACGGTTCCGTAGTGCCTGGATTGGACGGCGGCTCACTTCCCGGCGACGAGGTCGGGGGCGGCGGGGAGCTCGTAGGCCCCGGTGAAGTTGGCTCTTCGGTTTCCTGTGGCGGGCCTGATGAGGTGGTGCTCTCCGCTGGTGACGCGGCTGTGGGCCCGGGCCTGGATGGCGCCTTGCCTGATGGGGCGGATTGGACCGGTAGGGGAATCAGGACCACGAAGGGTGGTACTGCCGACCGCGGGCCGGATGACGGGGCTTGAGCTGGAGGCGGAATGTGTCCGTGCTCTGGGGCGGGTGGCGGTGGCGCCGACGGAATGGCGCACGAGACGCTGAAGAGGGCCGCCGCGATCACTGCGCAGAACAACAGCAGGGTCCGCACGTTTCTCACCAGACCTTCTTTCTGTCAAATGAATGGGGCGTGCATGGTCCAGCACCAGTCCAGCACCATGGGTCAGGGACTTGACGCGAGTGTCTGAAGCAAAGTTTGCAGACCGGTGAAGAACTGTTTTATGGCGTGAAGAATGGCGATGATGGTGTGGCCGAACTCCACCGGCGCTATGGCGATGATGAACAGCAAGGTCGTCAGGGCCAGCCAGAACACCAGCCCGTGCGGGCGATAGAACATATGCGTCCCCTCCGGCTCACGTGAGGTGCATGCCCGATGGGTAGCTCGAGCTCAGCTGGCCGTGCATGGTACGCAGCCCGTTCCAGTACGGCCTTTGGCCTGCGTTACCTGGGCCGGTCAGGGCGCACCCCTGCCTGCGGCGACGCCTGGAGGTATGACCGTGTGGCGCGTCAACGTCCCCGCAGGCGGCGCCATAACACCAGCGCGCCGGCCGTCAGCACAACATCGCGCTTCATGGTGCCGAGCAGCGCGTTCAGGCTGTCCTCTTTGACCACGCCTTGATTGATGTTGAGGCTGAGGTCCCGGTCGGCGAGGTCGCGTACGATGCTGCGTGCCTGTGCGGGAACTTGGGCGCTGCCGGTGATCGCTTCCAGCAGGGTGCGTGCTGCCTGTGTTTCGGAAAGGAATTCCGCAGCGATGTTGAAGACGATGGCACGGAGTTGTTCCTCGAAGACATCGATGACGGAGAGCTCGGGGCACAAGTGGCGGATGGAGCCTTCGATGTTGGCGAAGGATTTTCCCAGGATGGATACCATGGGGCTCGTCTTGATGCCGCGCCGGGTGGAGCACTCCAACACGGTCCCGAGGGTGAGGCCGAAGTTGAGTTCCTCCAGGGAGCGAGTTGCGACTTGTGGGACCAATGCCGCCATGTCGTCGCCGAAGTCCGGTATGCGTGACCAGGGGGTGGGGTGGCCCATCTCGACCCAGGCCCGGGTCACACCGGCTCCATCGTTTTGTGCAAGGCAGAGCAGAACGCGCACGATGTTTTGGCTCAAGGGGCGGTCGATGCGGCCGACCATGCCCCAGTCGATGAGGTGGGCGGGACTTCCCGGGTGGACGAAGACATTGCCTGGGTGGGGGTCGGCGTGGAAGAAGCGTTCGATGAAGTAGCCCCGGTACATGAAGGCGAGAAGGTCAGTGCCGATGTCGATGCGCTCTTGCGTGCTGAAGTCGGCTGGATTCGCCTCACGTATGGAACAGCCCGGTGCAAGGGTTTGGATGAGGACGCGAGGAGTCGCAGACAGAACCTCGGGGACAGCGACATGCTTGAAATCCTCGGCGACCTTGCGGGCCATCTCCATGTTCCGGGCTTCGAGGACGAAGTCGAGTTCGGGTCGCATCGCGTCGAAGATCACTTTGAGCATGGCGTCGACATCGATCACCGCCCTGAAGCGCGGGGCGAGGCGACCGGCGAACCGGGCGATTCTCCCTAACAGAGCCATGTCCGCCTGGACGACGCTCCGGACACCTGGCCGCTGGATTTTAACTGCCACGGGCGTGCCATCGGCCAGAACGGCATGGTAAACCTGTGCCAGTGACGCGGCTCCCAGAGGAGCGCTGGTGTCGATGTCGCGGAACGTCGACGGCCAGTGCGGTCCAAGCTCCGCGGCCAGAACCCCCTCGAAGTTTATGAACGGGCTGACCGTAACCCTGTCGTGGAGTTTCTGGAATTCCTCGAGCATCGCGGGCGGCATAAAATCCGACCTGGTGGAGAGTATCTGCCCTACTTTGATGTAGAAGGGGCCCAGGTTCTCCATCGTCTGACGCACGGCCGAGGACCGGCCGGCCGCCACACCCTCGGCTTCGAGGCGAGTGGCCCGGATTGTGCGGCTGATCTCACGCCCCACGAGGCGAGTGAGGGTCCCTGCGACCTGCCGAGCGCGTTGTTGACCATGGCTCATGGACTGCTCCTACGAAGGCAGAGGCAGGCTGCGAGACGCATGCGGCAGCCCAGCAGAATGAGGGGGTAAGGCAGGAAAGCGGAGAAGTGAAGGTGCTCTTTTGGGCAGGCAGGACGTTCGGGGCCCTGCCTGCCGACCGGGGCAGCGGGATGGGTCATCCCCGGTTGGAGCTACCAGTGGGGCCCGGCTCGGAGAGGGCCGATTGAAGCGTTTGGCGACCGGATCAGGAAGAGAACCTGTCCACGGGTGAAGGCGCCCGCGTCCAGCCGCACACGGCGCCTTTCAGCAGCATCGTAGAGAACGCCATCGCACTGGAGGTACAGCATTCACTCCGGCGTGCCTGCTGCGGCCGGCAATCGTGTCATCCAAGGTCCCCCGAGCCCTCAGCGACCGGTGGAGGACTGCTTGGAACGTGCCGAACTGCTGGAATCCGTCTGGTCCTGCTGCTCCACGGTGGAGGTGAGAAGGGAGAGCTTCGTCTGCAGTTCGCTCAACTCACGCTGCAGTCGACGCAGTTCACCGTTGTCGGTTATGGGCGTTGCGCGGTGGTCCTTCTCTGGCTTCACGCTCTTGCTCAGTGCCTTGCGCAGGTCATACTCGAGGTCCCTTGCCCGATCCAGGACGTCGTCGGCCAAATCTTTGGCCTCGTCGATGATATTTCCTGCGAACTTGGTGACCCCGGTGCGGGGATGGGTGCGCTGGGCCATGACATGCCTTCCTTCGGGTAGGACCGGTCACCGGCGTGTGCCATGTGACAGAACGAGACGGCCGCAAGGCAACTGGAGGCCGTGCAACGCCGCGGGGGCGCCGGGCAGCCTGGTGAATGTCGTTGGTGAGCGATCGATGGTTCTGCAACGAATGGACTGCTGCCCCTTGAGAGGGAGCCCCCGGTTGAGCCTGCGGCCGTCTGCGTTCCAGAGCACTCGCCGCTGCACCGGAAATCAACCCCAGGCGAGGGGGCGCACGAAGCACGCAAGTAAGTGAGGCGGCGTTCAGAGGCGCCCGCGTACGCCGTTATGACCCCCCTATATCCGGGCCGCTAGAACGACACGCTTCGAGCTTGCGTCTGGGTCTTGCCTTCGTTCGCATGCTGCTGGTACGGGCAGTGCTCCGGAGTCGGAGGGAAGGGGTTCATAAGTCACTACGAAATGCATGTTCCGCAACGCGTTCATGGTCTCCGTGTTCTGTCGACCCGGCTCACCGGCGGTGCGGTAATCCGTGGGCTGAACGTTCAACGCGTTCACGCGCTGCCCGGGACGTGAAGGTACCCGGAACGCCCGGCACCTGGTTGATTTGAGCAGGCCCCTACATGGGCTTTCGTGTCCCAGGACGAAGTGCCTGTGCGGAACAAGCGACGGATCGCACTTGCCAAGGAGGCGGCATGCCCAGCAAAGGGACCGACTTCGCCCGACGGGACAACCCCATGTCAGCACTGGACCAGGTCCTGTGGCGCATCCAAAAACAATCCTGCCACCAGGCTGCTATTGCTGCCCGCGTTCAGCTCGAAGGCGCCGTGGAGCAGGATCAGTTCGTTGCGTGGCATCAAGATCTGCTCGACCTGTGCCCCCGCGCCTCACCTATCGCGCTACCGGCACGCGCGGGCAGCCCGCCTGGCAACTGGATCCTCACTTCACACTGAGTCGGCACGCCATGCGTCTCTCGGTCCCGGGCGGGGCGCAGGGGGGAGGATTCCCAACTACTGCTCCACGGTCCGACGACCTCATCTCTATCCGCGGACGCCGCACCGTGGCAGGCCTATCCCATCGAGGGCACCACAGACCGGGAGTGCTTCTATCTCCTGGAAATCGCTCATGCCACGTTTCGACGGCTCGTCTCGGTGTTGCCGGTGCCGCGGGGGATGGTGGCGGACCGACAAGGCCGCCACGGCCGCAACATCGGCACCCCGGCCCCTGCACAACCTGCGTGACCTGCTCGACGCGATCCCCTGCGTGGCTCGCACCGGCATCTTCGAGCATCTCAACGCACTGCTGCGGCGTCGGGTCCGCGAGGAAGAGGGACGCACCACAGAGCGGCCCGGCTTCGTGAGCGACGCACAAAGCGGGAAGTCCTCGACCACCATCCCCCGGCTCGTGAACAGGGCGCTGAGGCAGGGAAGAAGGTCATCGGCCACAAGCGGAGCATCCTCGTCGACACCACCGGCCTGATGCTGGCGGTGCTGGTCACGGCCGCCGGCGTCCAGGACTCCGTTGTCGGCGGACGCCTCCTCAACCGGCTCGCAACC
Source organism: Streptomyces sp. NPDC031466 (assembly GCF_055581265.1). Classification (NCBI taxonomy): domain Bacteria; kingdom Bacillati; phylum Actinomycetota; class Actinomycetes; order Kitasatosporales; family Streptomycetaceae; genus Streptomyces; species Streptomyces sp. NPDC031466. The sequence goes on along the minus strand of NZ_JBVIJT010000001.1, from coordinate 443,859 downwards.
GACGACGTCAGCATCCGCAAAGGGACGGCCGGCCGCGGCTACTGCGAGTACCTCGTCGGCCATGCCGCCCGCTTCGGCATCGACCTCGAAGTCGTTCGCCGCACCCCGGTACGAAGGGCTTCATCGTCCTCCCGCGCCGGATCGGGGCCTCCAGGCCCGGTGGAAGACCTGCCCAGGGCCCGAGCTACGCCGTGCCCGCCAGGTTCAGTGTCAGGGAACGCGTCGGGATCAGACCTGATGCTGTTGCGTGAGGGTGGTGTGCAGCGTTCCGTCGGCGATGAGTTGAGTGACGGTCTCGATGTCCTGGGCGAGGGGTCGGTCGGTGTCGAGGTAGGGCGAGTGGCTGCGGATCAGGTCGTGGGCGGCCCGGGTGGCGGGGCTGAGGAGGTGGGGGCCGCGCAGGTCGGCGGCCTGGCACAGGGCGAGCAGGTGGATCGCGGTCACGTGCAGGACGAGGCCGGTGACGGTGTGGGCGTCGCGGGCGGCGATGGTGCCCATGCTGACCTTGTCCTGGTTGTGGGCCTCGGTGGAGCGGGAGAACGAGGTGGCGGGCATGGTGTTCTGCAGGGCTTCGGCGACCAGGGCGGAGGCGGTGATCTGCATGCCCTTGAAGCCGTGGTTCAGGCCGGCTTCGGGATCGTCGTCGCCGCCGGGGCGGGGGGCGAGGTTGGGGGTCAGTCCGTTGAACTTCTCGTCGACGACCAGTTCCAGCTGTCGGTCCAGGAGGTCGCCGACACTGGCGACGGCCGTCTTCAGCGCGTCCATCGCGAGGCCGACGTGCCCGCCGTAGAAGTTGCCGCCGTTCTCCGCCGCCCGGCGCTCGGTGTTGAAGAGGGGGTTGTCGTTGGAGGAGTTGATCTCCGTGGTCAGCCACTCCCGGACCCAGGTGAGGCTGTCGGCCAGGACACCGGTGACGTGCGGGGCGCAGCGGATGGAGTACGGGTCCTGCAGGGAGACGTCATCGTCGTCCTCGGCGGCCTCGTGGGCACGGGAACCGTCGAGGAGGCCGCGGATGCGCTCAGCGGCGGCGCGCGTGCCGGCATGCGGCTTCTGCGCGAAGAGGAAGTCCTCGAAGTGGGCCGGTTCCCCGTGGTGTAGCTGGCTGGTCAGGGCGGTGCACAGGTCGGCGGCGAAGGCGATCTGCTCAGCGCGGTGAACAGCGAGGACGGCGAAGCCGGACATGAAGGAGGTGCCGTTGAGCAGCGCCAGCCCTTCCTTGGCCTCCAGGACGAGCGGACTGAGGCCTGCCTGCCGCAGGGCCTCCTCGGCCGTGGTGCGACGGTCCGCGTGGCTCACCTCGCCGTCTCCGGTCAGGAGGCGGGCGAGGTAGGAGAGGGGGACCAGGTCGCCGCTGGCGCCGACGGACCCGCGCTCCGGGATGAGCGGCAGGATGTCGGCGCTCAGGCAGTCGACGAGGAGCTGGACGAGTTCGGGGCGTACGGCGGAGTGACCGCGGGCCAGGCAGTTGGCCCGGATCAGCATGGTGGCGCGGGTGACGTCCTCGGGAGCGGTGGGCCCGACGCCGGCGCCCAGGAAACGTACGAGGTGACGCTGGAGATCTTCGGACTGCGCCGGGTCGATGCGCTCCCCGCTGCTGTCCCCGAACCCGGAGGTGACCCCATAGATGGCCGCGCCCTCATCGATGAGTTCGTGCTTCAGCTTCAAGGAGGCGCCCATGCGCTCCACGGCGGCATCCGGCACCGACAGCCGCTTCCTGGAGGCTGCTCCCCGTGTTGCCACAGAGGCGACGTCGTCGAGGGTGAGGCTGTGACCGTCCACCAGGAGGGGCGGATTCTGCGTGGCGTTGGTGTCGTTCATGGTGGTGTCCCGCCGGTAGAGGGTGGAGCGGGCGCGAGGCCCGCAGGACGGTGAGAGGGTGTGCGCGTCACGTACGGCCGGGGCCGTGCGTCGAGTAGGGGCCGTGGTGGCTGGTCGCGGTGGGTCGCCAGGGGGGGCAGGAGCGTCGTGCTCGTGAGGCCCGTAGGGAGTCAGTCGGTGGCGGGGGCGGATCGCGGGGGTGCGGATGCGCGGCGGGAGCCCAGGAAGCGGACGTCGAAGGTGCGGGTGAGGCGCTCGTTCAGCGCGGCCTCGGCGAACGTTTCGGCGGGCCCAGGTGGCCGTGCGGCCGGGTCCCCGTGGAGACGAGCCGGCCGCCGCCACCGCGGCTCGCGCGCGGGACCCGGCAGGCCGGCTCCCTGCCCACCTCACCCAGTGCTTGGTCGTACGGGGCGATGACCTGCGCCTCCCGGCCCAGCTCCAGGCGGACACCGCCGCCGGAAACCCGGTGGGACCGGATCGCGGCCGAGACCAGGGCTCGCTCCCGCACCAGGTCGATCAGCCGGGCGTCCAGCGCGTCGATCCGCTCCCTGCCTCGGGAGACGTCGACGACCGTCGTGTCCGTGGGTGAAGGCATTGCGGGTCCTCCCGGTCAGGCGTGGAACTCCCGGCGGCCGACTTGATGGAGGCCGAGGCAAGGCTCTACCGTCGCACCTCCCCTCACCTTCCGCCACTTGGCGTAATCGATCGGATGCACACCGTATATCCACGGGGTTATCCATCTTTCTGTTCTTTTCGGTGTGAGGACCGAGTCGAAGCCGCTCACAGGTTCGAAAAGGTGCAGTTATGGCAAAACCTGCCATAACTTTGTCTGTCGGCGATTCCCTCGCGGCAGATCTGAGATTCCACGAGGTCGGGCAGTGCGAAGGGAGGACCATCCCTGATGAACGGGCAGGTCGAAACGCTCGTGGTGCGCGCGAGCCGTCACTGGGACGGCGTCTCCGCCACGCCGGGAGGCCCTGTCGAAGTGCACGTGCGCGACGGGAGCATCACGTACGTCGGGCCGAGGGGCGACGGCCGCCTGGCGGACGCACCGGCGGGCGAGGTGGTCGAGTTGGGGGCGCGCATGCTGCTGCCCGGGTTCATCGACTGCCACGTCCACGTCGTGGATCCGGCCCTGAGTCATACCACTCCCAGTCGCCAGGCCCTCGGCGCGCTGCCCGCCCTCCGGACCCTGCTGGACCACGGTTTCACCACCGTGCGAGACCTCGGCTGCACCGACCATTCGGTCACCGTCGACCTGCGCCAAGCCGTCCAGGACGGCATCGTGGCGGGACCGCGCATGATCGTCGCACCGCACATGCTGTCCAGCCGCGGCGGCCACGGGGACAAGTCCGGTGAACTGGCCGCCGGCTTCGGCGTGGAGGTCGGCACCCTGGCCGACGGCCCCCTGGAGATCACCCGCGCGGTACGGGTCGAGGTACGGCTCGGCGCGGACTGGGTGAAGTTCTCCGCCACCGGCGGCTTCAGCTCCGACCGCGACGACCCCACCCAGATCACCTACACCCAGACCGAGATGGACGCTCTCGTGGCCTGTGCCGAAGACATGCAGCGCCCTTGCGCCGTGCACGCCATGACCGACCGGGGCATCCGCCGCGCGGTGCGAGCCGGAGTGCGTTCCGTCGAGCACGCCAACCTGGCCACCCCTGAGACGTTCGACCTCCTCGCGGAGCGAGGGGTCTGGCTGGTCCCCACCCGCTACGTCGCCGCCCTGCTCACCGAGCAACTCGACAACGACGACTACTGGCAGGACAAGGAACCCGAACTGCGCGACAAGATCCGCAAGCACACCGCCGATCTGCGGGAGCGGGCCGGTCACCCCGGCGCCAGCCAGGTACGCATCGCGTTCGGCACCGACGCCGGCGTCGTGCCCTACGAGGACACCTGGCGAGAGTTCCCCGCCATGGTCGACGCCGGGATCACCCCGCTACGCGCCCTCCGTGCAGCGACGGGGGAAGCAGCAGCCCTGCTCGGCCGCGACGACATCGGCCGTATCGCCCCCGGTACGGCAGCCGACCTCATCGCCCTCGACGGTGACCCCTTCACCGACATCCACGCCACCGGGCGCATCGCCTTCGTCCTTCACCGCGGTGCCGTCCACCGCCGCCCCACATCCCCTTGACCGCCCCGGCCTTCCGCCTGCCCCGGCCCGGGCCACACGCCCCCGGCCGACGGCGACGTGTGGCCGACACGCCCCCCAGCCGTTTCCGCAGCCTCGAAACGAGGAGACGCAGTGCCCTCCACCGACACCCCAGCTGACGGCACGACGATGGGGGTGGAGGAGGAATTCCTCCTCGCCCACCCCGAAACCGGCGCCGCCGCGCCCCACGGCCCCCAAGTCGTCGCACGGGTGGGCCACAACTACGGCCCCAGCACTCCCGGCGCCGGGCCCCGGACCGAACTCCTGCAAACCATGGTCGAATCCGCGACCGGCGTCTGCACCACACTGACCGAGCTGCACCACCACCTCGCCACCGCCCGCATCCGCCTCGCCACAAGTGCCGCCCACACCGGCGCCCGCCTGCTGGCCACCGCAAGCCCACCCCTGCCACCGACAGCCCCTCGCTCGCCGGTCACCGACACCCAGCATTACGACACGATGCACGCCCTCTACGGCGCCCTCGTCACCGACCAAGAGATCTGCTCCTGCCACGTACACATCGGCGTCGCCGACCGCGACACCGGCGCCGCCGTCCTCAACCACCTCCGCCCCTGGCTGCCCACCCTCCTGGCCCTGTCCGCGAACTCCCCCTTCCTCCACGGCCAAGACACCGGCTACGCCAGCTGGCGCACCATCAGCCTGTCCCGCTGGCCCGCCGTCCGGGTACCCCCACGGTTCAAGGACGCCGACCACTACGACCGCACTCTGGCCGAACTGCACCGCGGTGGCCTGCTCGCTCTCTCCAGCGACGCCCACTGGCTGGCACGCCTGTCCAACCACCTGCCCACCGTCGAAGTCCGAGTGGCCGACGTCTGCCGCACCGCCGACGAAGCCGTCCTCCAAGCAGGCCTCACCCGCGCGCTGGTGCGCACCGCCCTGCACCACATCGCCGAGGGCCGCCCCGCACCCGACCTGTCCGAGACCTCCGCCGCCGCAGCCCTGTGGACCGCGGCCCGCCACGGACTGGACGGCCCCGCACTCGACCCCATCACCGGCGAGCGGACTCATGCACCCCGGCGCCTGCACCAGCTCTTCACCCACATCAAGGACGCCGCCATCGAAACAGGGGACCTCGACCACCTGCGCGACCTCGCCCACCAGAGCCAGAACGGCGGAACCGGCGCCATCCGACAACGCCTCACCCACCACGCCGACGGACCGGCCGGCCTGCTCGACCTGCTCACCCAACCGAGGTACCAGCCCACCTCATCTCAAGCGCACCAAGATCCGCCCGTCGGCCGGGGGTGAGTGCGTTGACGTGTTGGCGGTTGTCGGCAACCCATGCCCGGGCTTCACCGCCACCTCCTGGCCATCCTCACCGGTGATCGTCTCGACCGCCCTCCTCGGTACGTTGAGGTGTCCTGCCCTGCGCGGCGATCAGCAGGTCACGGTAGTCGCCGGCCGTTGTCCCCGGTGTGGCCGGTAGATGAGTCGGGACCAATGGCCGAGTTCCCAGTGGTCGTTGCGGCGATGGACACCCGTCTGCGGGAACGGCCGCGGACCCTCACCACCGGGGTCCGGCCGCGCTGTGCCCAGGTCTTTCGGCATCATGAAGAATCCGGCTTCGTCTCGAAGACGAGCCAGGCTCCCCGGGCCGCCGCGATCCTTCCGCGCAGAGCCACACCTCCTTGACCCACCCGGCGACCTACGCCTCGTGCGGCGTCAACCGCCGCAAGAGGGTGTCGCCAACACGCTGGCGCATCCTGTGACCGGGACCCTGTCGGGCGTCGCGAGCCGGTCGACACTTCCCCACTAGGGGTGTCGCATGGCCCCTGGCCTTCGTGCCCTGGAGTGCCGAGGCCGGCCGGGTGGTGCTGCAGTCCCGCAGTGGCCGCCACCTCGAGCAGGGCTTCCCCATCTCGCCCGGTACCTGGCACCCTGCCTGTGGGCAGCGCCCTGGACGCGGGGGTCTGCGCCTACAGGGACGGCTGTCCGGCCTTCACCGAGCTGCTGCGCTCGCGCAGGCCCGCGAACGCGGCGGAGCCGCGGTGGTGTTCATCGCCTTCGACCAATCGCCGCCTCGGGACAGGACCTGTGCTGCATGCAGCCGTCCCAAGGACGCCTCCGGATTCATCTTGGTGCCCCGCCGCTGGGTCGCGGAACGAGCATGCCTGGATGATGCATGCCTGCCGGCACGCCGCGGGACTACGAACGTCTCATCCAACGCTCCGAAACGCGATTACCTTGCTGAGCAGGCGGCTCGCCCGCACGCAGTTCAGGTGGACAGGCCCCTTGACAACTCAGGGACTTCGCCCGTGATTTCAGGCAAGCGCGACTGGCAGAGTCTCCGCGGCAATGGTGACGACGGCGAGCGCGACCATCACAGGTCGTACGAGGTGCAGCGCGCGCAGAGGAGCGCTTCTCTGTCTCTTCGGTGCTTCACTCGGGCTGGCAGGCTGAGCGCGGACATCAAGTCCCAGCAACTGACGACACCACACGCAGTCGTCGTTCTACCCGCGTACTGGGGACTCGAGCCAGTACGCACCGGACAACCGTGCGCCGTGGCCATCAGGCGGCCCCGGCTTGATTGAGCGGATCCATGCCCGGAATGGAAACGACCACGGATCCGTGAACGGTCCGCACTGCACGCCGGGTCTCCGGATTCCGCCGACGTGTGATCACTCGCTGTGCGGGAGCCGTGTGCTGCGCGTTCAACGCGTTCACGCACTGCCCGGCCGTGAAGGTACTCCTGGCGCTCTGTACCTGATTGATTAGAGCTGCCAGAGCTGCCCCCTATATCAGTCCTGTTCGAGGCATGGGAGGAGGAATTGCAGCAGTGCGTCTTCTCCTGAGGATCGCCCGCACCCTCGCGGACGGACTGTGTGCGGTGCGTCTGCTGACGGGGCGGCGGCCCTCCGTCGGTGACTCGCGGCAGCGGGAGGCGGCTCGCCACCGGCGGAACATCCTTGCGGACCGCTTTGTCCGTATGCGCCTGTGGTGCCGGGTGGGTGCAGCCGCGTTCCTGCCGTCACAGCTGAGCCGGACTTCGCGCACCGCGAGTACGGCACGGCACTACGCGTTCTTCTCTCCTCCGCTCGCCGGCATGAAACGGGTCGCCCGGAAGGCCGGTGCAACAGGCAATGGTGTGCTCCCCTGTACCCCTGCCCGGGGCACCACCCAGCACCGGGCAGAGAGGCAGAACAGCCCGGCGGCGCGACTCTCAGCCATCTACCTCGTAGGACGCGTCCGCCTGTCGGCATCCCGCGCGGGCAACAACGCGGTCCGCCCGCGGGTTCCCGCTGGTTCTCGGGTGGCGTGCAGGGCGGCCTTGCTGTCGCCGTCCTGTCCGGCAGTCAGAGCGAGGCCGGCGAATGGCGCAGGAGCCCTCGCGGCGATGGTTTCCTCCCGCGGGGTGTGTCAGTGCCGGCTGAACTGCGCATGGCAAGGTTCACACCGGACATCAAGAGTGCAGTCGCGCTGCCATCGGCTGCCTGCCTCGGAATCAGGAATCCGAAGGTGGATGAAATGAAATCTGTTGCCGTCATAACCGGTTGGGGCGGCTGCCTTCCGCCCCGAGAGATCAGCAACGAGTTCCTGTCGCGCAGTCTGGACACTTCGCCCGATTGGATATCCAGTCGCACGGGAATCTCGTTCCGCCGACGGGCAGAGGCCGACATCAGCACGTCGGATCTCGCCGTGGGTGCCGGGCTGGCGGCGTTGGAGTCTTCCGGTGTCCTCCAGGCGGATCTTGTACTCCTGGCGACCACGACTCCCGATCGCCGCTGCCCGGCCACTGCGCCTGAGGTGGCGTGGCGGCTGGGACTGGGAGAGATTCCCGCACTCGATGTGTCGGCCGTGTGCTCGGGGTTCGTCTATGGACTGGCCCTGGCCTCATCCCTCATCCGATCCGGTTCTTGCCGACGGATCCTGCTTGTCGGGGCGGAAACGTATTCGCGGATCATCGACCCGGGGGATCGGGATACGGCTGTCATCTTCGGCGACGGTGCTGGAGCGGTCGTGATCCGCGACGGAGATCCTGGTGAAGCCGGGGCGCTGTTGGCCACCGACCTCGGTAGTGACGGCTCGGGCGGGGAGCTCATCTGTATTCCTGACGGTGGATCCCGCAGGCCGTGGGATCCCACGGATCCTGGTCAGAAGCAGTATTTCAAGATGCAGGGAAAGAAGGTGTACAGCCTGGCTATCCGTCACCTCGTCGAATCCTCGCAGCGCGTGATGGCGCGGTCATGCTGGGCCGCCGATGATGTCGAGGCGTTCGTCGGGCATCAGGCCAACCAGCGCATCTTGGACGCCGTGGCAGAGCGTATCGGGATCGTCTCGTCCAATTGCTTCGGCAACATTGCACACGTCGGGAACACAGCCGCCGCCTCCATCCCGCTGGCCCTGGCCGACATCGCGTCACGAAGACAGGTCGCGGCCGGGTCAAGAACCTTGCTGTCCGCCTTTGGCGGTGGGCTGACCTGGGGTTCGGCGACACTGACCTGGCCATCAGCTCCCGCCGTGCACCGGTTGCCCGCCCGTGCCGGCAGCCGGCCCTGATAGACCCGTCTGAACCAGAGCAGCCCTCTAACAGAAGAAGAGAGGTATCCATGACCACGTATGACTTCCTCGTCAGGACGCTCAGCGAGAAGTTCGACGTTCCAGTCGAGAACATCACGCCCGACAAGACACTCACGGACCTTGACATGGACTCACTGGCAACCGTCGAACTTCTCGACATCATGCAGGAACATTGTGCCGCCCCGATCGACGACGACGAGATCGGCGAGGCAGCCACGTTGAAAGACATGGCGGATCTGCTGAGTGCCAAGCAGGAGGCTGCCTGACCGAGAAGAACGCGTCCGGGACCGCAGCCCCTGTGCCGCGTCGGCACTCCTTGAGGAGCAGAAGTCAATGACCCTCGACCCCATCGCTGTGACGGGCATCGGGCTGGTGACACCAGCAGGTGTGGGAACCGCCGCCTCCTGGCGCAACCTGCGCGCAGGCAGATCGGTGGCCGCCTCGGACCCGGAGCTCGCCGGGCTGGCCGTCGATATCGCCTGCCGCGTCCCACGCTTCGACACCGCACTGGCTGCCGCCACGGCCGAAGAGCGCAACCTGGACCGCTGCACCCAGTTCGCACTGGTCGCCGCTCGTGAGGCGGTCCAAGACGCGGGGCACGACACGACGGCCTGGCCGTCCGAGCGCGTTGCCGTAGTGCTCGGCTCCGCCACTGGTGGAGCCAGAACGTGGGAAGAGCAGTGTGAGCGTTTCGTGACGACCGGAGTCCGCGGCGTAACCGCCGCCTTCCTGCCGAAGTTCCTGCCCAACATGCTGGCGGGGCAACTGTCGCGTCTCCTGAACGCTCGTGGCCCCAGCCTGCACACCAGCACCGCCTGCGCCTCCGGCGCCACCGCCATCGGTATCGCGGTGTCACTCCTGCGTTCGCGGGCCTGCGACATCGCCGTCGTGGGGGGAGCCGAGGCTGCAGTGACCCCTATGGTGGTCAGCGCCTTCACCCGGCTGCGGGCTCTGTCCCGGCGGACGGCCGACCCGGCGGGCGCGTCACGCCCGTTCGACAAGGACCGCAGCGGCTTCGTCATCGCGGAGGGCGCCGGCGTCCTCGTCCTCGAACGTGCCGACTACGCACGCCGACGACGGCATCCCGGTTACGCGCATATCGTCGGCTACGGATCATCCTCCGACGCCCACCATCCCGTCGCCCCCCACCCCGAGGGAACGGGGGCACGGCAGGCCATCGGGGCCGCCCTGGCAGATGCCGGCGCCAACCGGGGGGAGGTCGACCACGTAAACGCGCACGGTACCGGCACGAAGCTCAATGACGCCGTCGAGGGAAAAGTTCTGGATGACCTCTTCGAGCAGCGTCCTTCGGTGACAGCCAACAAGGGTGTCCTGGGACACATGTTAGGGGGAGCGGGAGCCGTCGAAGCCGCCTTCACGGCTCTGTCCATCGCTCACCAGGTCATTCCGGTGTGCACCAATCTGGACACGCAGGACCCCGCTCTGTTCCTGGACACCGTGCGCACCGCGGAACGGGTACAGGACATCCGTCTCGCCCTGAGCAACTCCTTCGGCTTCGGCGGCCACAACTGCGTCCTCGCGCTGCGGCCCACGGGATGAAACGAAAGGGCCATAAGCCGACTCCCAGCGCGTGGGACTGCAGGACGTACGTATCGGACTCACTTCCCGGGATGGTGTCCATGATCTTCAGATGGTCGAGCCCCGGCGGAGACGTGGGAATTTACTGGAAAGGCGGGGTCCTATGTGGTGCAGCTGAGTAGTGCAGCCCAACGTGGGCCAGGGCACGTGGAGTTGGATCGCTCCGGACGGGCTGTGAGAGATGGCGAAACCCCTCATCCCACCGCCGAAGGTGCGGCCGCAGGGCCGGCGGAACTCAGAACACTCCTGAGGAGACGTTGTTCACGGCGATCTTTGCGTGCTGGTCAGCGGGTCTCCCGGGCGGGCCCTGCCGCCGTGTTTGCCGTCGATCATGGGCGTCTCGTGGTTGTTCTTCTCGGGCTTCACGCTCTTGCTGAGCGCCTTTCACACTAACCTTCCCTTTTCGGGGGCTTTCGGGGCCGAAGCCGGGCTGGTGGAGCCGCTCGTGTTCGGAACACCCGCCGTTGCACGGGAAAGCAACTCGTGTAGTGAGGGGCGCGCGCAGCACGCAGGAGTGGCGTGGGCCCGGCCAAATGCTCCCGCGCGCTGGAGTGCCTCACCATCCGAGGCAGCGCAGGAGTCGGCGCGTTCGACGCGTTCACGCACTGTCCGCCAATCAAGGTTCCCCCGAAGCCCCCGGGCCTGGTTCATTAGGCCAAGCCCCCGTACAGGCTTGTTCTCCTTTCCGGAACGGAGCCGGATGCGCGGGACAGGAGACGGCGCGCGCTTTGCCAAGGAGGCCGCATGCTCACCACAGGGTCCGACTGCGTCCAAAGGGAAAGCCCCATGTCCCCATTGGACCAAGTCCTGTGGCGGATCCAGAGTCAGTCCCCCCACCAGGCCACGATCGTTGTCCTTGTCCATCTCGAAGGCGCCGTGGAGCACGAACAGTTCGTTGCATGGCATCAAGACCTGATCACCCTGTGCCCGCGCTTCACCCATCGTCCGGCTGGCACCGGCAGGAGGCCCGCCTGGCAACGCGATCCTCACTTCACGCTGAGTCGGCACGCATTGCGCGTCTCACTTCCGGGCGGGACGGAGGGGGAGGAGTTCGAGCACCTGCTTCATGGCTTGGCGAACACGTCCCTACCACCGGACGCCGCACCGTGGCAGGCCTACCTCATCGAAGGCGCCTCGGACGGGGGGAGCGTCTATCTCCTGAAAATCGCTCATAGCCTCGCGGACGGACTGCGCCTCATGTATCTCCTGAGGAATCGGCGGCCTCCAGTCGGCGCCCCTCGGCAACAGAAGTCGGATGGTCGTCGGAGGGGCGCCCGCGCGGACCGACGCGCCCGTATGCGCTTGTGGTACCGGCTGGGAGCAGACTCGCTCCTGCCCTCCCGACAAGGCCGAACTTCCTACACCGCAAGCGCGGCACGGCAGTACACCTTCTTCACTCTCCCGCTGGCCGAGATGAAACGCGTCGCTCGGGAGACCGGCGGAACAGTCAACGATGTGCTTCTGTACGCTCTCACCCGCGGCATCTCCCAATACCGGGCGGAAACGCAGAACAGTCGGGCGGCGCGACTCTCGGCCATCCACCTTGTAGGCCGCGCCCACCTGCCGGCACCCCACGCCGGCAACAACTTCACCTTCGCCAGCCTCGCTCTGCCTGCCGGACAAGGGTGCGACGTCAAGGCCGCCGTCCAGTCCATCAGAGAGGCGGTCAAGGCCTCCGGAGGAGCGCGACCGGCCGACGCGGCACACCTCATCGCCAAAGTCGCCCCGGCACTGCCCACCCGCCTGCTGTTGGCAGCCCTCAGCCACGTCGTGAACCGACATGACTTCATGGTCACCAACGTGCCTGCAGGACTGAGCCCCTTCACGATCGCAGGCCGCCCTGTCAAGGCGATCTACGGGATCGGGCCGCTACTCGGCACGGGGGCTCTTGTCTCCATGGTCACGTACCGCGAAACATGCCATGTCACGCTGAACTGCGACCCCGATCTCATCAGCGACACCGGCGCACTGACTGATCACATCCAGCGGGCATTCGCAGAGATCTCCGCCCGGTTCCCCGCAGTACCTGAACCCCAGCGGTGCACGCCCTCGCAAGCAACAGGCTGAGCCAAGCGCCCGCCGTTGCCCCGAAAGCCCATGCCGGGCCCGGAACGGACCATGCCGGGCCCGGAACGGACGGCTCGCTCGTGCCCCGTGAACCACCAGCAACCGCAGACAACAGCACATGGAGGCAGCAACCCATGCAAAACGTTCGCGTCCGCTTGCTTGGCGGACCCGCCGAAATCCTGCCCGAGCAGCGCATACGCAGCGTTGCCCCAGAGGATCTGGACGACCACATCCGCGTGCCCTTCCGAGCCGGCTACGAGCACTTCCTCTACACCGGCACCGACGGACCCGACGACGGCCACGGCTGTGTCAGGCACTACCAGTGGTCCTACCGCACCTGCGTCGCCGAATAGAACCCGAATCTCCTCGTCGCGCCGCCCGCCCGCCGTCCCTCAGGTGTTTCATCCCCGCACCGCGCGCGGAACCTCAGTCCCGAAAGGCGAAACGGAACCATGGAGAGTGCCGCCGAGAACCCGACCCTGAACCAGCCCGTCGCCATCGTCGGCATGAGCGGCCGATTCCCGCAGGCTCCGGACCTGCCGGCGTTCTGGGAACTGTTGTGCCAGGGCCGCGACGGAATCACCCAAGCGCCCGGCGATCGGGCCTGGCTGCACGAGCTGCATGCCGCAGGGCGGCAGACCGCGGGACGCCTGCCCACCACGCGCGGAGGCTTCCTCGAGGGCCTGGACCGATTCGACGCTTCCTTCTTCGAGATCTCCCCACGTGAAGCACGGCGCATCGACCCTCAGCAGAGGCTGCTGCTGGAACTCTCCCATGAGGCTGCCGAGGACGCCTCGACCCCGGTGCGCCGACTCGCCGAGGTCCGCACCGGGGTCTTCATCGGTGCCTTCAGCAGCGACTACTGGCTGCGTCAGATCGGCGACCTCCAAGGCCTGGACGTACATGCCCTGCAAGGCGGTACCCATAGCGCGCTGCACGGCCGGGTCGCCTACGCCATGAACCTGCGCGGCCCTGCCCTGACCGTCGACACCGCGTGCTCCTCGAGCCTGGTGTCGATCCACACCGCATGCCAGTCACTGCGCCTGGGCGAGTGCGATCTGGCGCTGGCCGGCGGCTGTCACGTCCTGCTCGCACCCTACTCGTCGCTTTCCCTGGCCCAGGCCGGAGCACTGGGAGCGGACGGGCGGTGCAAGTTCGGCGACGCATCGGCCGACGGCTATGTGCAGGGGGAAGCGGCCGGCATGGTATTGCTCAAACCGCTTCATCAGGCACTCGCCGACGGTGACCGCGTGCGCGCGGTGATCCTGGGCGGAGCCGTGGGCAACAGCGGCTTCACCGGTCAGGGCATGATCGCCCCCACCACCGCCAGCCAGGAGGACATCCTACGAACCGCCTACCGGGCAGCGGGTGTCGACCCGCGCGACGTGAGGTACGTGGAGGCGCACGGCCCCGGTACGGCCGCTGGCGATCCTGTGGAGCTGAGCGCCTTGGCCCGCGTACTCGGGCCACGGGAGAACGGACGGCCCCGGTGCCTGCTCGGCACGGCGAAGACGAGCGTGGGCCACACCGAGGGCGCCGCCGGAGTGGTCGGCCTGATCAAGACTGTGCTGTGCCTGGAACAGCGCACCGTCCCCGGCAACCCGCACTTCGCCCAGCCCCGCCCCGACGTCGACTGGGGCAACGTGCCGTTCGAGATGCCCCGCCACCCGGTGGAACTGAAGGAGGGTAACGCCCGCCTGCTGGCCGGGGTCACCTCCTTCGGAGCCTCCGGTACCGGTGCGCACCTCGTACTGTCGACGCCCCCGCCCCCGCCCACTGCAGCCCCTGGCCGCAGGGCCCATGGCGCTTCGGCGGTACTGGCGCTGTCCGCCCGCTCCCCCTCCGCGCTGGCCTCCCTCACACGCTCCTACGAGGAACTGCTGTCCGCCCCCGACGCCCCGCCCCTGGCAGAGGTCTGCGCAGCCGCGGCGGACTGCCGCGATCACTACGAGTACCGGCTGGCGGCCACGGGCTGCACCTCCAAGGACATGAGCGAGGTGCTGCGCCGGCATCTCGATGGCGAGGAGAGCCCCGGAGTGTCCGTCTCGGGGGAGGGTTGCTGGTCCAAGCCGCGGCTGGCGTTTGTCTTCCCCGGCCAGGGGGCGCAATGGGCGGGCATGGGAAAGACCCTTCTCGCCACGGACGGCATGTTCACCGAGACGCTGCAACGGTGCGACGCGGTGATCCGCCGCCATGGCGGCTGGTCGCTGCACGAGGCGCTGACGACCGGCGACGACGGCTGGCTGCGCCGCACCTCGCGGATACAGCCCGCCCTGTGGGCGATGGGGGTTTCCCTCGCTGCCCTGTGGCGCTCCTGGGGGATCGAGCCGGACCTGGTCATGGGACACAGCCAGGGCGAGATCGCGGCCGCACAGGTCGCCGGCGCGCTCACCTTGGAGGAAGCGGGCCGGGTCAGCTGCCTCAGGGCGCGGCTCATCGACGACCTCGCTCTGCCGGGCGCGCTGTGCTGGATCGAGCTTGTGCACCACAGGGTTCCCGAACTCCTGCGCAGCCTCGGGGTGCGTGCGGAACTGGCCGTCCAGGAAAGCCGCACGTCCAGTGTTCTGGCGGGCACACCGCAGGACATCGACCGCATCGTCGAATCCTGCGAAGAGCGCGGGATCTCCTGTCTGCCGATCCCCGTCGCGTACGCCGCCCACAGCCCGAGTGTCGACCCCGTGGAAAAACCACTGCTGGAACAACTGGCCGCACTGCGGCCGCAGCCGACCGGGGTGCCCCTGCTGTCGACCGTCACCGCGGCACCCCTGCCCGGTGAGCGGCTGGACGCGGAGTACTGGTGGCGGAATCTGCGCGAACCGGTCCGCCTGGAACCAGCGGTACGTTCGGTGCTGGACGACGGCCGGCCCACCCTCTTCCTCCAGGTGTCGCCGCATCCCGTCCTGACCGCGGCACTGACCAGCGAGGGCGCCCGGAGCCTGCCGTCGCTGCGCCGCGACCACGACGAACTGGCCACCCTGCACCGTTCGTTGGGGATGCTCTATACCGCGGGCTGCGACCCCGACTGGAGTCGGGTGCTGGGCAAACCCACGCTCCGTGTGGACCTGCCCCACTACCCGTGGCAGCGCGATCGCTACTGGCACCAGTCTGCCGACTTCCCCTGGCCCGCGATAGGCGAGGACCCTATGGAGGCTTCCATGACACCGGCACCTACGGGGGCACCCCCCACGGCTCTCCCCGTCACCAGCCGCCATCCCGTGCTGGAGGAACGGGAATCCGCTCCGCAGGGGCGCCGGCGCTGGAGCGGGCGTCTCGATCACGTGCGCCACGGCTTTCTTCTGGGCCACCGCGTCGGCGACCGCCCCGTGGCGCCGGCCACCTTCTACATCGAACTGGCCCTGGCAGCGGTCCACGAGACGGACCCCGGCAGCGGCCTGGGCGACGTGGTTCTGCGGGAACTGCTGCTGCTCGACGACAACGGCCCCTGGGACCTGCAATGCCGAGTCGAGGCGCAGGGCGATGACGGCAGCCGTATCGAAGTGGCGACCCGCTCAGGGCCCGACGGCCCGTGGCGCGTGCACGCCACAATGAGGCGTACGAACGCCGAGCCGGCCGCGCCGTTGCCAGAGGCGTCCCTCGACGTGCTCCGACAGCGCTGCAGCGCATGGCAGGCCGGTGAACGCTTCTACCGCACCCAGGCACTGGGAGGAAACGACTGGCAGGGCCCGTTCCACTGCATGGCGGAGATCTTCCACGGGCGGCAGGAAAGCCTGGTGCGACTGCGGCCCACGGTGCGGGGCGGATTCCGTGTCCACCCCGGCGTCCTCGACGGCTGCCTTCAGGCCGCCCTCACGACGACGCAGGACACCACGGGGGCCGGACGCGGCTTCGTCCTGCTGGGCGTGGACAGCCTGCACCTGCATGCTGACCTGGAGGTGGATGAACTGTGGGTCCACGCCCGGCAGCTGGCGTCACCGGTGGACGGCGAGCTGTCCGCCGCCCTGACGGTGATGGACGCAGACGGCAAGGTGCTGGCCCAGGCCCACGGGGTACGGGGCCGCAGGCTGCATCCCGCGACCACCTCGGAACCACCGGTCGATCAGGCGCACACCGCCTCCACGCCCCGGCTGCCCACGACCTCGGCTGCGGCGGGCATGCTCCAGCTGCGCTGGCGCCCGCTCGACCCGCCTGACGTCTCCCGCCAAGGCAACTGGCTGCTGGTGGGATCCGGCGGCCCCCTGGAAGCGGCAGTGCGTCGAGCACTGCACCCCACCGGCTGCACAGTCCACTTCCTACGGCCCGGGAACCGGTTCCACCAGGTCGCCCCCGGCGAATTCCGCGCAGACCTCACCGCGCAGGACAACCTGGTCGACGTCCTGGTAGAGGCGTCCAAGGAAGCACCCCTGACGCACATCCTGCACTTCGGCGCCCTGGGCGGCGCCACCCGGGCCGACGCCTCGACCCGCGAAGTCCAATGGACCACCGCCGACCTGTGCTCCGGACTCCTGCCCCTGGCCCGCGCTTTGGACAAGGCAGGACTGACCACCACACCGAACCTCTGCGTCCTCACCCGCGGGGCACACGCCGTTGTGGACAGTGACCGGGTACCCGCCCCGTGGCAGGCCGGCCTCTGGGCCTTCTCCCAGACCCTCCGCCTGGAAATGCCGAAGTGCGCCACCGTCCTGCTCGACCTCGACGAAACAGCAGAACCGTCCGCCGAAGCACACCTCCTGGTCCGCCTGCTGTCGGCGTCCGGACAAGAGGACAGGCTGGCATTGCGTGGCGAACGCGCCTACGCGCCGCGTCTTGTACCCGCCGGGCAAGACGGGCCCCGACCGGACGCTGTCCGCCTGCAGACCACCGGAGGCATCGGAGGCATCCATCTCGCCCCCCTCTCCAACTGCCCGCAACCAGGCCCGGGGGAAATCGCCGTACAGGTCTCCCACACCGGCCTGAACTACCGAGACGTTCTCCGGGCAGTAGGGCTGCTCGCCGGAGAAGAAGACGGCCTCACCGCATGCGAGTGCACGGGAACAGTGGTCGGGGTAGGTGCGGACGTCACGGAATTCTCGGTCGGCGACGACGTCCTGACCTACATGTTCACCCCACCCGCCTCCTACACCCTCACGCCCGCTGCCTGCGCCGCCCACCGGCCGCACGAGCTGACCCCCGCCCAGGCCGCCTGCGTGCCCGTCGCCCACGTCTCCGCCTACCGCGGACTGATCGAAATGGCACAGCTCCAGCCCGGCGAGACCGTCCTGATCCACTCCGCGACGGGCGGTATGGGCATGGCCGCACTGGACATCGCCCGCCGGCGCGGAGCCACCGTCTACGCCACGGCCGGCACCGAATCCAAACGAAACCTCCTTCTGCAGATGGGGGCGGCCCGGGTCGCCGACTCCCGCTCGGCCAACTTCGCCCAGCAGTTGGCCGAACCCGGTGAGGCACCGGTGGACGTCATCCTCAACACCCTGAAAGGGTCCGAGGCACGAGAGGCGAACTTCGCCCTGCTCTCCCCCTTCGGCCGGTACGTGGAAACGGCACGCAACGAACTGCACGAGGGAGAGGCATTGCCCCTGCACCTCCTCCAGCCCGGCCGCTCCTTCCACCCCATGGACCTGGCCGCCTTGCACCGCCACGACCCGGTAACCCTGGGCGCCACGCTCCGTACCGTCACCGGCCTGCTCGCACGCGGTGAACTCGCACCACCCCGTACCCAGGTCTTCGCCGCGGAGAAGGCGGCCGACGCCATGAGCCTGATGGCACGGGCAGGCCACACCGGCAAACTCGCCCTGGCCTTTCCCCCCAGCCCGGGCCCCGTCCGGAGCGGACCGACTCAGGTTGGAGTGCGCCCGGAAGCCACCTACCTCGTCATCGGCGGTCTCAGCGGCGTCGGCGGCCTCTTCACCGACTGGCTCCTCGACCAGGGCGCACGGCACTTGCTGCTCACCGGCCGTAGCCACGTCACCGCCGACCCCCACGGTGACGAGCGCGCCCAGAGGCTGGCCCGGCTCTCTGCCCACCCGGAGTGCCAAGTGACCTACGCGGCCGTGGACGTGGCCGACGAGAGCGCCATGCGCGAACTGCTGGATGAACGCGAGCGCCGACAGCTTCCCGCGGTGGCCGGTGTGGTCCACAGCGCCCTGGCACTGGAACCCACCCCGCTCATCGACATGACCGAGGCTGAAATCGAACAGACGATGCACCCCAAGGTCGCCGGGGGCTGGACCTTGCACCGCCTCTTCCCCGGAAACGATCTGGACTTCCTGCTCCTGTTCTCCTCCGCGGTCTCCCTGCTGAGCGGGCTGCGCCTGGGCGGTCAACTGGCTGCCTACGCCGCGGCCAACGCCTTCCTGGACGCGCTCGCGGCACACCGGCGCGCGGCCGGACTGCCCGCCACCGTCGTGCAGTGGGGCTACTGGGATCAGACGGGTATGGCTCACCGGCTCAGCGAACGCGGTGACCGCAGCGTCTGCCCCGACGGAATCCACCCACTGCGCCCCGCCGACGCCGCCGAACTGTTCCCCGCCGTCCTCGCGGCCGAAGGGCCCGTCTGCTGCATGCCGGCGGACTGGCCCGCCTACGCGAAGGCCGCGCCGCAGGACGCCGGTGCCCCCATTCTGCGGGAACTTCTCGCCACCTGCGGCAAGGTGCCCGCAGTGACACCCGCGTCCGAGCGTTCCACTCCCTCACCGCAACTTCCTCGCCCCGCCCGGAACATGCCCGGACCAAGAATCGCCGGAGAATCACCGCAGTCGGAGCCCGCGGCGCAACGACGAACTGTTCCTGCTCCCAGGCCGACCGCTCCCGCCCCAGCGGAGCGGCAGTCACAGACAGAGACGGCTCGGGCTCCGTCGGCCGAAACACCCCAGCCGGCGACGGCGTCCTCCACCGCTCTGGAATCGTGGCTGGCCGCCGAAGTCGCGCGAGTCCTGGAGTCGTCCGTCGACGACGTCGATACCACCCGTCCCGTCAACCGGCTCGGCATCGACTCGCTCCTGGCAGCCGAAGTCACCACCCGCCTGCGCCGTGAACACGGACACGACGTGACGGTCTCGCGCATGATCAAGGCCCAGAGCCTGCGCAGCCTCGCCGCCGAACTGGCCTCCAGCACGGGAGCCAATACCTCATGAACACGGCACCGGCCCCCGCCGTCAACGCAGTTCTCCTGACCGGCGCGACCGGGAGCCTCGGCGGCTATCTGTGCCGCGAGCTGCTGCACACCACAACCGCGAGCGTGTACTGCCTGGTCAGAGCGGACGACACCGACGGTGCCCGGCGCCGCCTGCAACAGCGCCTGAACGAACTGGGCATGCCCCACGCCCTCGAAGACCCCCGCCTGCACGCCATTGCGGGAGACCTGAGCACCCCCGCGTTCGGCTGCTCGGAACCGGAGTTCGACGCCCTGGCCGAGACGGTCGACACCATCCTGCACACCGCGGCCACCGTCAACCTGGCCGCCGACTACGACGACCTCGCACCCGCCAACCTGGGAGCGGTCCACCACGTCATCGCCCTGGCCCGGCGCCGCGCCGAACTCACCGGCCGTCCCTCGCGCCTGCACCACGTCTCCACTCTCGCCACCCTCCTCCACGCACGAACCGCCGGCTGGGACACAGTGGACGAGCGGACGCCTCTTTCTCCGGCCACCAGCGGGCCTCAGGGCTATCCTCGCACCAAGAGAGAGGCCGAGGCCGCACTGCGCACCGCGGCCACCACCGACGGGCTACCGGTCACCGTCTACCGTCCCGGTGTCATCACCGGGCACTCCGAAACCGGGCGGACGACATCGACCGACCCCCTGGCCCCTCTCCTCACAGCCGCCGCGGCGCTCGGCGCCGCACCGACGGGGGAGCTGTGGGTACCCGGCCAGTGCGTCGACGCCGTCGCCCGCTGCATCGCGCGGCTGATCCCCCGGCCGGACCCTGGCGCAGGTGTCTTCCACGTCATCGAACCCGAGCCCCTGCGCATGCACGACCTCTTCGAGGCACTGCGCCGAGCGGGCCACTGCCTGGAGAGCGTGTCAGTGGAGGCATGGTGGAAACTGGTCGAGGACCACGTGCACGACCCATGCGTCCGCCCCATGGCAGCCATGCGCGACGTCAGCCAACCCATGCTGCCCTGTACGGTGCGCGCCGCGGCCCCCCGTGTGCGCTGCGACGTCACCTGGCAGGCACTCACCGACGCCGGGGTCACACCGGCCTCCTGGACACCCCAGTACTTTGACCGGCTGATCGCGGCGTTCTCGCTGCCGACGCCGAGGGGCGCCTCTTCCGTCGAACGCGGACACCACGCCCATCCGGCACGGACAGTGAACCGGATCGCGACGCCACCCTCCACCGAGCCCCCACCCGTACGGATCGACGGCCTAGCTGCCCCGGTCCATTTCGCGCACAACGGCCACGCCCCCGATCCCGTGGCCGCGGCCACGGCGTGCCAGACGGCCGGGTACGGCGGCTTCTGGGTCCAGGAACAACAGCACAACCCGCTGCTCGCCCTCGCCCGGACGGCCGACCACACGACCCTCCCTCTGGGGACCGCGGCCGTGGTCGCCCTCACCCGTAACCCCATGACCCTGGCCCACGCGGCGCACGACCTCCAGCACCTCTCCCAGGGCCGGCTGATCCTGGGCATCGCGCCGCAACTCAAGGCGAACCTGCTCTACCGCTATTCCATGCCCGCCGACCAGCGTCTGTCCCGCATGCGTGAGTTCATCCAGGCGCTTCGGCACATCTGGAGCAGCTGGAACACAGGCGAGCCCCTGAAGTTCCGGGGACGGCACTACAAGCACGTCCTCGACAGCCCCTTCTTCACCCCACCGCCCTGTCCCCACGGGCCGCCACGCGTCTTCCTGACCGCGACCGGGCCCCGCATGGCCGAGCTGGCGGGGCAATTCGCGGACGGACTCATCGCACCGCCCTACGCACCCCCCCTGCTTTTCACCCGCGTCCTCCTGCCCGCCCTCGAACGTGGCCTGGAGAAGGCCGGACGTGACCGTACCGACATCGAGGTGGTGTGCCCCCCGCTGCTCGTGACCGGACGTGACGCGGCGGAACGGCAGATGACAGCAGAACGAGCCCGGACTCTCATCGCGTTCTTCTGCGGCACCCGCGCCTACCGCCCCGTCTTCGACCTGTACCAACTGGGGGCGGTCTCGGACGCCATCGTGCGGATCGCCGCGGACACCGGCCCCTCCCGCTACCGTCGCATGGCCGACCTTGTCGACGACGACACGCTCCAAGTGTTCGCCACCGTCGCTGAGGACCCCTCACAACTGGGCGCCCTGCTGCGCGCCCGCTACGGCGGAAGCGCGGACCGGCTCTTGCTTCCGGCGCCGCACAGCGGGGACGGGGACTTGTGGTGCCCTCAGACCCTGGGGCTGTCAGCCGCCGATCCGCAACTTTCCAGCCACTGACCACTGTTGCACCGCACCTCATGGACGGCCCGCGGTCGCCGGTGTCGGCACAGCCGCGAACCGGCGCGACCGCCGTCAGCATCCACGGGTTCGCCCACGCGTGCGGCGTGGAACTCCGTACGAGCAGGAGCGGCAGGAAGACAGCACCCTGGCCGGAGTACGCAAACAGCCAGGCCGAGCAGGTCGCTTCGTCGTGAGTTCTCAGCCCGGCTCACGCTCCAGGTTCCAGACAGTGGCTGTTCGAGCGGCCCAGGCTGCTGCTTGGGCACGGCCTGCTCGGCCGGCTGACATACGGTTGCGCGCACTGAGAGGGTTGATGCCGATGGCTCGGCGTGACGCCCGATCGGGTGAGATCAACACGACGTGCGCGCCCTTTTCAGCGAGGTATGCGGCCTGATCTTTCGTGGTGGGCCTGCGCCAGTAGAGCCGCGGGACAGGGGCCAGAATGACGACGCGTTCGTAGCCGGCTGCCTGGTGGGCATTGGCGGGGGAGTGCATCCCACCGTCGATGCACAGACGCATGTCGAGGGGAATCGGTGGAAACAGGCCCGGGACGGAGCAACTGGCGGTGGCGGCGCGCAGCAGACTGATAGGGGTACTGCGGTCCAGGACGATGAGGTTGCCGTTCGCGCTGTCGACGGTGCAGATATGCAGGGTGCGTTTCGGCCATTGCTGTATGTGGAGGGAGGCGCCGATGGCTTGGAACGCCTGGTCCGCACTGCGGGCAGGGAGAAGCCGTGCGAGTCGGGTGGTGCAGCGGGCAGCAGGGCCCGGCTTGCGGGGGCCCAAGAGGGCAACGAGAAGGTTGAACAGAACGGCACGCGTAGTGTGTGGCCCTAGATCCGGTGCGGGCGCACGGGTCTGGCGATCGTAGATCTGTTGGGCTGTGCGTCCCGAAGCGACTTCTGCGCCGATGATGGCGCCGGCTGAGGTTCCGATCACGAGGTCTGCCTGGGAAAGATCGATTCCGGCCTCCGCCAACCCGAGGAGCATGCCGGCTTCCCAGGCGCCGCCGCCCAGGGCGCCTCCTCCGAGGACCAGGGCGCGAGTGGCAGGAGTGGAGCAGGACGGGGCTTCGGTCATGTGCTGGGCTCCTACGCGAGCCGGCATGCCGTGCTTCCTCGATAGCCGCAGCGTTGCTTGCCGGAGATCCATTGACTGAGACCGGGCGATCCGCGGGGGAGGGGGAGGCATGACAGAAACGGCCGCGACACTGAGGGCGTGATGGTGCGATCGAAGGCGCGTGGGAGAGAGTGAGTGCCCTTCGCCCTGCTATCCGCAGAGCAAGTCGCCTATGTTCCAGGGCACCCGCCGTCGCATCGGAAGACAACCCCTGGTGGGGGTCGCATAGGGATTACACGGGGGTGGTGCATCTGCATTCCAACGCTCCCGAGTACATCTCTCCACCCCTCTCTTGCAGTGAGGCCGCGGGCCGGTGACACGCTGCCCCCGCACCTCCATCAGCGGCGCTCTGGCATATGCGACCGGTCGGTGATGGCCACGGGGACGCCGGCGTCGCGCAGGAGGTTGGCGGTGATGTTGGCGTACTAGGGCTCCTCCCCGGCCGAGCCGCGCCCCGCCCTTGTCACGCCGTCCTCCCGGGAGCGATCTCCGCGAGCAGGTCCTCCACCAGGGCCCTGATCTCGTCGCGGATCGGACGGACGGCCTCGACACCCCGACCGGCGGGGTCGTCGAGGCGCCAGTCGAGATAGCGCTTGCCGGGAAAGACCGGGCAGGTGTCCCCACAGCCCATCGTCACGCACACGTCCGACTCCTCGACGGCGTCGACGGTGAGCAGTTTCGGGCGCTCGGCGGAGATGTCGATGCCCACCTCGCGCATGGCGGCGACCGCGGCGGGATTCACCGCTCCGCCGGGGTCGGACCCGGCGGAGCGGACCACCACGCGGTCGCCCGCCAGGTGGGTCAGCCAGGCGGCGGCCATCTGGGACCGGCCGGCGTTGTGGACGCAGACGAACAGGACGGAAGGCTTCTCGGGCACCGGGGGCTCTCTCGGCTCGTGTGCGGGCGTGGCGTCAGCTCGTGTGCGGGCGTGGCGTCAGGCGGCGACGCGCCCGAGGACGTGCCCCAGCGCCGCGAGCACGGACGGCTCGACGCGGTAGTACACCCAGGTGCCGCGCCGCTCGGAGGCGAGCAGGCCGGCCTCCTTGAGCCTCTTGAGGTGGTGGGACACGGTCGGCTGGGAGACGCCCACGTCGGAGATGTCGCACACGCACGCCTCCCCACCCTCGTGCGAGGCGATCAGGGAGAACAGCCGAAGCCGCACCGGGTCGCCGAGCGCCTTGAACATCGCGGCCGTCCGGGCGGCCTCCTCGGCCGTGAGGGGGCGCTCCGTCAGGGGCGGGCAGCAGGGCTCGACGTCCGTGTCCACGAGGGGCAGCACCTTGGCATTCGGCATCTGTCTATGTTGACACATGTCGAATCAAGGAGCCTCGCCCCGACGGTGCGCCCGCCCCCGTGCACGCCACGTCTCTGTTTCGGTGAGTGTCTATGTTGACGTACGTCGATATGGAGAGCACGCTGGCCGCACAACTCATCGACGGATGTCGAATCAGAGGGAGTCACCGTGAACGCGCCGGACCACCGCATGTCCACCGCCGAGCTGCCCACCGTGGTGATCGGCGCCGGCCCCGTCGGCCTCGCCGCGGCCGCCCACCTCGTCGGGCGGGGCCTTCGGCCTCTCGTCCTGGAGGCGGGCGCCGCCGCCGGAAGCGCCGTGCGCGAGTGGTCGCACGTACGCCTCTTCTCACCGTGGGCCGAGCTCGTCGACCCCGCCGCCGAGAAGCTCCTGGCCCCCACCGGCTGGGTGAGGCCGGACGCGGCGGCCTGTCCGACCGGCGGGGACTGGGTGCGCGCGTACCTCCAGCCGCTGGCCGACGTACTGGGCGACCGTGTCCGCTTCCAGGCGGCGGTGACCGGTGTCTCCCGCCAGGGTCGCGACCGCGTGGTCGACGTCGACCGCGAGCGGCGGCCCTTCACCGTGCACGTCCGCGACGCCGGCGGCGCCGAGCGGCGCGTCCTCGCCCGCGCGGTCATGGACGCCTCCGGCACCTGGGCCACCCCGGGCCCGATCGGCGCCGACGGCCTCCCCGCCCTCGGTGAGCACGCCGCGCGGGACCGCGTCTCGTACCGCGTTCCCGACCTGCGGGACCCTGCCGTACGGGCGCGGTACGCGGGCCGGCGCACCGCGGTGATCGGTGCCGGGGCCTCCGCGTTCACCGCCCTGGCCCAGCTGGCCGACCTCGCCCGGGAAGCGCCCGGCACGCACGCCGTGTGGGTGCTGCGGCGGGGCATCGGCGGCGCGACCTTCGGCGGCGGCGCGGCGGACGAGCTGCCGGCGCGCGGCGCCCTGGGCCTGGCGGCGAAGGCGGCCGTGGACGACGGCCACGCCGACGCCGTCACCGGCTTCCGCACCGACGCCGTCGACAGGAGCGGCGACCGGCTGGTGCTGGTGGCCGAGGACGGCCGCCGCCTCGACCCGGTCGACGAGATCATCGTCCTGACCGGTTTCCGCCCCGACCTGTCCTTCCTCGGCGAGCTGCGCCTCGCTCTCGACGAGCGGCTCCAGGCGCCCGTCACGCTCGCCCCGCTGATCGACCCCAACCAGCACTCCTGCGGCAGCGTCCGCCCGCACGGCGTGCGGGAGCTCTCCCACCCCGAGAAGGACGTCCACCTGGTCGGCATGAAGAGCTACGGCCGCGCCCCGACCTTCCTCGCCATGACGGGATACGAGCAGGTCCGTTCCGTCGCGGCCGCCCTCGCCGGGGACCAGGAGGCCGCCGGGCGCAGCGAGCTGACCCTCCCCGAGACCGGCGTCTGTGGCGGCGCGGGCCTCTTCGACGAACCGGCGGACGCCGACGAGTCCGCCGACGGCTGCTGCGGAGCGCGCTGAGCCCCTTCCGAGGCCCGTGGCAGGCGGGCCCGGGGCCGGGTGCGCGCCACGCCGTGGAGAGGCCCGGGGTCACCCGAATGGAGGCAAGCGTTCGCGCGAACGGCCCTCGCGCTATCTGCTGGAGAGAGATCGCATTTCCTACACGGAGGAGATCACTCCATGCGTGTCCGTACTCTCAGCGTCGCCGCCCTGCTCGCCGTCGGCACCGTGCTCGGCGGTACGAGCCAGGCGCTCGCCGACGACGGCCCCTCCGCCGACGCCCACGTCGCCAACAGCCCCGGCCTTCTCTCCGGCAACGCCGTTCAGCTGCCGATCGACCTCGGCGTCAACCTCTGCGGCAACACCGTCGACGTCATCGGGCTCCTCAACCCGGCCACCGGCAACCACTGCAAGACCAACTGACGAACGCCTTCAGCACAGCGGCCCGACCGGGATCTCCCCGGCCGGGCCGCTGCGTCGCGCCGGTCAGGCGAGCGAGGCCCAGCTCTTCCAGTACTCCGCCGCGCCGAACGGGACCCGCCCGGCGAAGGAGCCGGCGCCCTTGCCCGCGTTGAGCCACAGACGGTGCGAGGTGTCCCGCGCGAGCAGGTCCTGCCGGCCGTCGCCGTTCACGTCACCCGCGCCGATGACGTCCTTGTAGGAGGCGCCCCAGTCCTTGAACACCTGGACGCGGTCCTTGAGCCTGCCGGTGCGCAGGCCGTCGTAGCGCCACAGTTCGCCGGACTTGTCGAGGGCGAGTACGTCCCCGAGACCGTCGCCGTTGAGGTCCCCGGCGCCGATCACCCGCGAGTAGCCGGTCCAGGCCGCGCGGATCCTCACCCGCGGCTCGAAGGCCCCCGAGCCGTCGGCCGCGTACAGATACACATCGCCGGTGGCCTTGTCGCGGGCCAGCAGGTCCGGGCGGCCGTCACCCGTCTGGTCGCCGCTCGCGAACAGCGTGTCGTAGCGGGTCCAGTCACGGGCGAGGCGCTTGTACGCGGAGTCGGGCGCCGGCAGGCCGCCGCCGCACGCCGGGGTGTACAGCCGGGTCTCGCCGTCGGGCAGCCGGACGATCAGGTCATTGCAGCGGTCACCGTCGAAGTCGCCGAACGGCACCACCCGCGTCTTCTCGTTCCACGGCGACGCGTAGAAGGTGTCGGTGGGGTTGGTGGTGTCCCCGGTGTACAACTTCATCGAATCGCTGAACGACAGGCCGACGACGTCCCCGCGCGCGTCGTCGGCGTAGTCGTGCCACTTGGGCGCGGCACGCGTGCCCGTCGTCGCCGTGTACGCCGTGGCCGCGCCGCCCGCACCGGGCGACCGCGTCCACACGGCCACCGGCCGCCCCTTGCCGTCGACGGCGGCCCGGCCCGCGCTCACGGTGTCCTTGGTCTGCGCGCCGAGCGTGCGCGGCTTGGACAGATCGCCGCCCTCCACGGTCTGCGCGACGAAGTCCTCGCGCAGGACACGCCCCAGTTCGAAGCGCTTCTGCGTGTACGTGACCACGACCGCGCCGCCCGCGCCGGCGACCGCGCCCAGCGAGTCCCCGTCGACGTTCGAGGCGAGCTTGCGCGCCGCGCCCCAACCGCCGCCGGAAGAGAGCCGGGTGGCGACGGCGGGCTCGCCCGGCCCCCGCATGCCGACAGCGGTGATGTCACCGTTCGGGGCTGTCAGGAGGTCGGCGGGCGCGGCCGGCCGTGCCCCGACGCCCGTCTGCACGGCCTCGCCCCACTGTGCCGCACCGGCCGCCTTGCGGGCGTAACCGCCGTGCGAGAGCAGTTGGAACCCGCCCTGCGGATGGGCGGCCAGCGTGACCAGCCGGGGCTTCTCGCCCAGCTGCGGCAGCTCACGCGGCGGCGCCCAGGCGGCATCGGCGCCCGCGGGCTTCTCCAGGTACCTGTAGTGCCACTTGTGGGCGGACGGATCCGGGTCGACGCCGTCGCCCTCGTAGAAACTGTTGCCGCCCCAGATCACCCCGACCGTGCCCGCCGGGTCGACGGCGACCCGCATGTCCCACAGCGCGTAGGCGTACACGTGGTCGTCGCCCACGATCGGGTCCGGCAGCCGGTCCAGGGTCGTGGGGGCGGACCAGGCGCCGTCCGGGCCCGACCGCTCGACCACGGTCAGGCGACGCTCCTCGTCCATCCACGCGACGGCCTGGTGGCCCCGCGCGTTGGAGGCCAGCGTGGCGCCCTGGGTACGCGTGCGGTCCCCGGCGCGCGCGACCGTGCCGGTCGTGACGTCCTCGGCGGGCGTGAAAGCGGTGCCGTCCGGTGCGAGCCGCGACATCTTCAGCGTGGCGGCCCCGCCGTCCGCGGGGTCGGTCCACCACAGCAGGGAGACGGCACCGTCGTCGGTGCGCTGGAGGCTGCGGCCCGGGGCGGGCGTGGCCGGCTGCCAGGTGGTGCTGCCCGCGGGCCGCACCGACAGCACGGTCCGGCCGTCCTGAGTGAAGAGCCCCGCGAGGGTCCCGTCACGGGTCGACTTCAGGTCGACGACGCCGGTGACGCCGGGCAGTTCCTCGGGCGCGGTCCACGGACCGAGGCCGACCGGGGCGACCGAGGGAACCGCCGCGGGCGTGGCCGCCTGCGCGTACGGCGCGAGGACACCGAGTGCGAGCACGGACACGAGCGCGCTTCCCCGGAGCGTGCGGGTCCGCATGGTGGCGTGGGACTGCCTGATGCCGCGGGACGGTGCGGTGACGCGAGGCCGTGCCTGCGCATCGGTCTGCATGTGCATATCGGCCTGTGCCTGCATTTCGGCGTGTGCGGGCATGCCGGTCTGTGCGGGCATGCCGGACTGCTTGGTCATGTGAGAAGGCCCCCCCGGGCTCGACACCTGTCCCGGCTCACTGCCGGGAGAGTAGCCGCAGCGTATATCAGCCAAGATCGTCGCACCCGGGTGGGTTTCCGCCGTGCTGGGGGCCGCCGCCCGGGGGCGGCCGTGTCAGGCGGGCGTCAGCGGTGACGGGCAGCATCTGGCGCCGCCACGCCCGCATCGTGCGAGCCGAGCCGGGGCGCTCGGTCCGCCGGGCGGGCTCGATCCCCCAGGGATGGAGAAGTCCATGCTGAGCTCCCGTTCAGCCCGCCCGTACGCGCTCACCCCGACCCTGCTCCTCGTCCTCGTCCTGGCACTGGCCTCGGCCCTGCTGCCGGGCGCCGGCCAAGTGGCCCGGGCCGCGAGCACCGCCGCCGGCCAGCAACTCAACATCGCCGCGACCCACACCGGCATGTGCCTGGAAGTCGCCACCCAGACGGCCGGCGAGCGCGTCAAGCAGCGGCGCTGTGCCGGCCGGGAGGGAGCGCTGTGGTCCTTGCAGGAATCCTCGGCGCACAGCGGGGCCGTGCACATCATCAGCGCCCTCAGCGGCAAGTGCATGGCGGTGGAGAACTCCAGCGCCGACAACGGAGCCGCCGTCGTGCAGACGGACTGCGACGGCCGGCCCGGCACCAGCTTCTTCTTCGAGGACCTCGGGGACTCCGCGCTGATCCAGTCGGCGACGGCGAGCCCGCGCAAGTGCCTCGAGGTCACCGCCTCCGCCACCACCGACGGCACGCCACTGCGCCAGTGGACCTGCGAGAACCAACCGGGCGCGAAATTCACGCAGGGGACGTTCCGGGGCCTCCAGGAGGGCTGGATCAAGATCCGCCCCGCCAGCGCGCCCGGCCAGTGCCTGACCGAGGGGCGCGCCGGGCTCCTGAGCGTCCCGGTCGCCGTGCAGCGCCCCTGCGCGAAGGCCACGACCCCGCGCACATACCTGGCGTCGCAGGGCAACGGCCTCTACAAGCTCCAGTGGCACAACACCCAGGCGGGCATCCGCTGCCTCATGGTGTTCCCCTTCAGTTCGGTGCCCGACCTGCTGGAGACGACGAGCGACTGCGCGGGGGCCAACTCGTTCTACATCGAGGCGGTCGAGACGCCCGTCCCCAACACCTTCCGGATCTACACGCTCTTCACCCCCGACCGGAAGTTCTGCGTGGGCATCACGGACAGGTCCACGGCGGAGGGCGCCGCGGCCAAGCAGGAGGCCTGCACCGACCGCACCGACCAGGTGTTCTTCATCGACTCCGAGTAACACCTGACGGCCGACCGGTGGTCGCCCGGGTGAGCGGGCCGCCCGGGCCGAAGGCCAGGGACGCGAAACGTTCGCCGATGCGGCGATGGGTCGCGGCGTCGGGATGGAGCTGGTCGGGCAGCGGCAGCTCCTCGAAGTCCGCCCGGCCGTACAGCTCACGGCCGTCGAGGTAGTGGAGGTTCGGGTCGTCGCCGGCGCGCTGCTTCACGATGCGCGCCAGTTCGTCCCGGATGACGGTCAGCGTCAGCTTCCCGCCGGGCACCTCCGCGGGGTCGCCCATCGCCCGGAACTGGAACCGCCCCTCGCTGAGCCCGCTGAGGTCCGGCGCGCCCGGTCCGGGCGTGTCCTCGTGGATCGGGCACAGCAGCGGCGACACGACCAGCAGCGGAGCGGTGGGGTGCCCCTCGCGGATCGTGTCGAGGAAGCCGTGGACCGCCGGCCCGAAGGCCCGCAGGCGCATCAGGTCCAGATTGACGAGGTTGATGCCGATCTTGACGCTGATCAGGTCGGCGGGAGTGTCGCGCAGGGCGCGTGCGGTGAACGGGTCGAGCAGGGCGCTGCCGGCCAGGCCGACATTGATCAGCTCCACGCCGCCGAGGGAGGCGGCCAGCGCGGGCCAGGTCGTGGTGGGGCTCGCCGCGGTGGAGCCGTGGCTGATCGAACTGCCGTGGTGCAGCCACACTTCGCGGCCGCTCGGCGGGGCCGCCTCGACGGGGGCGTCGGTACGCAGGGCGACCAGCCGGGTGACCTCGTTGTACGGCAGCCAGATCTCGACGTCCTTGACCCGGTCCGGCAGCCCCTGGAAACGGACCGTGCCGACCGGCCCGGGCTCGGTCTCCGCCGCACCGGTGGTCATGTCCAGCGTCAGGACGTTGCCGCCCGTCGTACTGGCCTGACCGGTGAGGGAGCCGTCGACCAGCAGGTCGTACACGCCGTCCGGACGGGGCGGTGCGCCCCGGTAGGCCATCTTGGTGCGGAGCGTGTCGAGTTCTACGGCGGTCGCCTGCGTGCGGAACACCAGCCGTACGCCGGAGGGCTGGGACTCGGCCATGGCCAACTGCCCGTCGGCGCACTGCGCACGGGCCCGGGCGGGCAGCCGGTGCGGCAGCACGCCGTGCTCGGTGCCCTCCACGTCGAGCGCGCCGCGCAGGAGATCGGCGGCGAGGGACGTGGTGATCGGTGTCGTGATCCACTCCGGTTCCGGGGGAGTGGTGCGGGAGCCGGGGTCGGAGGCGGGGCCGGGGGCGGGAACGGGGTCGTGCGGAGAGTTCATGGTCTCAGCCTGTCAAGCGGATACGTGGAAGGCACACGCTTTTGGTGCGGTGTGCGGTGTGCGGTGTGCGGTGTGCGGTGTGCGGTGTGCGGTGTGCGGTGCTGGGTATGGGGCGCTGGGCGCGCGGTGCCGGGCACGGCATGCCGGGTGCTCGTGCCGAGTACGGGGTGTCCGCCACCGCTCCTCGGCACGCCTCCGCCTCCCAGCACATCGGCGCGGCCCGGCACAGCTGCGCCGCCCGCACACTTGCGCCCTGCTTTGCGCCCCGCAACGTCTACGTGCCCCGCAACCTCTACGCGTCCCGGACGACCTCCTCGACGAGGGCGGCCAGCAGTCGCGCCCGGGGGACCATCTCGGCGACGACCACATGCTCGTGATCGGCGTGCGCCCCGCCGCCCACCGCGCCCAGTCCGTCCAGCGTCGGACAGCCGATCCCGCCCGTGAAGTTGCCGTCGGACGCTCCGCCGACCGCGACCGACCGCAGCGGGGGGAGGCCCAGGCGCCGGGCGACCGCGCACGCCCGCTCGAAGAGGTCGGCGGACAAGGATTCCTCCAGAGGAGGCCTGTTGGGGCCGCCCCGCACCTCCAGACGTGCTCCCGGCACGGTGATCTCCAGCGCCCGCATCGCCGTGTCCACCCGCTCCTGCGCGCCGAGGCTCGGAACGCGGACGTCCACACAGACCGTCGCCTCGGCGGGCACGGTGTTGGTCGCCGTCCCGGCCCAGGCCATCGTCGGCGTCGCCGTGGTCCGCCAGCCTTCCTGGGCGTCGCCGTCGGCCTGCCGGGCCAGGGCCTCCATGGCGAGGATGAGCTGGGCGGCCCCGATCGCCGCGTTGACGCCCTTCTCCGGTTCGAGCCCGGAGTGCGCCGCCTTGCCGTGGACCACCAACTCGTAGGCGGAGGTGCCCTTGCGCGCCGTCTTCAGTGCGCCGCCGTCGCCCGCGGCCTCCAGTACGAAGGTGGCCGCGCACTGCCGTGCCATCTCCTCGATGAGCGGCCGCGAGGTGTCCGAGCCGGTCTCCTCGTCGCCGGTGACCAGGACGCACACCCCCTCCAGGGAGGGCAGCGAGCCGAGCGCGTGGAACATCTGCACCAGACCGGTCTTCATGTCGAAGACGCCGGGCCCGCGCGCGATGCCGTCCTCCAGCGACCAGGGATGGGTCTCCAGGGACCCCATCGGCCACACGGTGTCGTGATGGCCGAGCAGCAGCACCCGGGGTGTGCCGAACACCCACCGCAGATGCGTCACCCCGTCGACGACGAGGCGTTCGGGCGGGACACCGAGGTGCCGGGTGCCCTGCGCCGCCACGACATCGGCGCTGCGCGCCAGCGCCTCCAGGTCGGCGGAGAAGGACTCGCACACCACGAGATCCCGCAGGTCCGCGACCATCGCCGTGAGCTGGTCCGCCGCTCCTTCCGCCGCAGCCCCTCCCATCGCCGCCCCGTTGTCGCGCCTATCGCTGTGCGCATCCCTAGCCACTCCCGACTCCTCCCTGTGAACGTCTCTGTGATGCTAAGCGAGGGCCCGGGGAGTGCCCCGAGGGAACGTCACGGACGCCAGTACAGCGCGGGGTCGGGATGGTCGACGAAGCCCAGGGCGCGGTAGAGCGGTTCGCCCTCGGGGGAGGCGTACAGGTCCACGCGGGAGGCCTCCCGCCCGCGGAACCAGTCCAGCAGGGCCCGCATGATCGCGCGGCTGTGGCCACGGCGCCGGTGCGCCGGGTCGGTGATCACGCCGATGACGTGACCGACACGGCCGTTGATGTTGTGCGGGCCGGGAAACCACTGCTCGACGGTGCCGATGCCGCAGGCGGCGAGGCCTTCGTCGCCGTCCACGACGAGGATCCGCGCGGAGTCGGCGGTGAGCTGGTCATTGAGTACCTCGGCGAGGTGGTGACGCCAGTCGTCACCCGCCGAGGCGGGGTTGAAGTAGTCCCCGCCGAGGTTCTCGAACAACGACGCACGCAGGCGCACGAGTTCCGGCAGATCCTCTTTGGCGGCCCGCCGCACCACAGGGCCGGGACTACTGATCGGCTGTGCGGGAGCGGGAGCGGGAGCGGGAGCGGGCGTCGCGGGCCGAGGGGACGTGGGGTGTTTCTCGGGGTGGCTCATGTGATCACCCTGATGTAATGGCCTTATGCACCTCAACCCTTACGGCGCGGATGCCGTGAACCTGGCGGCGGACCTGGCCAACCGGCGGCCGGTCGACGCCGCGGACCTGACGGAGCGCTGCCGCGCTGCCGGACTGGCCCTGGAAGTCCCCGCCACGGCGCAGGACTTGGTCGTCCTCGGGGCCGCCCTGGACGCGTGGGAGGAAGTCGTCGACGCCACCGACGAGCAGGAGCGGGCGCAGTCGGTCAACCGGATGCTCGCCGCGTCCTGTGCCCATCCCCGGCTGACCGATCACGCGGGCGGCGGCTGGCACCTGCACTACCGCGACGACCAACTCCCCCTCGGAGCCCTGCTGTTCTCCCTGCTGTCCGTCGGCACCGCCCTGCATCTGGCCGGGCGCGGAATGCACCGGCTGCGGCGGTGCGAGGTCGGCGAGTGCACCACGATCTTCGCCGACACGTCCCGTACCGGACGGCAGCGCTACTGCTCCCATCCGTGCGCCAACCGCGACGCGGTACGCCGTCACCGCGCCCGGGCCAGGGCCTGACGCGGCGCCTGGCCGCTCCGGGGTGGCCTCCCCGGTGCGGCGGGGCGTGCGCGAAGGGTTGACCGGGCCTGCCAGGGCGCTTACGGTCCCGATCGCAAGTTCTTGCAGATTCAACCTGCAAGATCCTGCCGGTGATTCAGCCACGCCCCCGT
This sequence comes from Streptomyces sp. NPDC031466, assembly GCF_055581265.1. Taxonomy (NCBI): domain Bacteria; kingdom Bacillati; phylum Actinomycetota; class Actinomycetes; order Kitasatosporales; family Streptomycetaceae; genus Streptomyces; species Streptomyces sp. NPDC031466. The sequence goes on along the minus strand of NZ_JBVIJT010000001.1, from coordinate 410,257 downwards.
GCCCCCCACTCCCGCCCGTCCCCGCCCCCCACTGGAGGCCCCCATGAACGGCCCGACGCACCCGACCCGCAGACCTGTCGCCGTCACCCTCGCCCTCGCGGCCGGGGTCCTCGGGGGCCTCCTCGCAGCGCCCCCCGAGGCCGGGGCGACCCCGCCCGGCGGCAAGGACGTCACCGCCGTGCTCTTCGAGTGGCGCTTCGACTCGGTCGCCGAGGCGTGCAAGAACCGGCTCGGTCCCGACGGTTACGGATTCGTCCAGGTCTCACCGCCCCAGGAGCACGTCCAGGGCGGCCAGTGGTGGACCTCGTACCAACCGGTCAGCTACAAGATCGCCGGGCGGCTCGGTGACCGGGCGGCCTTCAAGAACATGGTCGACACCTGCCACGGCGCCGGCGTCAAGGTGGTCGCGGACGCCGTGATCAACCACATGGCGGCCGGCTCGGGCACCGGCACGGGCGGCTCCTCCTACACGAAGTACGACTACCCCGGCACCTACTCGGGCGCGGACATGGACGACTGCCGCTCGCGCGTCACCGACTACGGCGACCGCGGCAACGTACAGAACTGCGAACTCGTGGACCTGGCCGACCTGGACACCGGCGAGGGCTACGTACGCGGCCGGATCGCCGCCTACCTCAACGACCTGCTCTCCCTCGGTGTCGACGGATTCCGCGTCGACGCGGCCAAGCACATGCCGGCCGGGGACCTCGCCGACATCAAGTCGCGGCTGAGCGATCCGGGCGTGTACTGGAAGCAGGAGACCATCTACGGCGCCGGTGAGGCGGTCTCTCCGGGCGAATACCTGGGCAACGGTGACGTCCAGGAGTTCCGGTACGCCCGCGACCTCAAGCGCGTCTTCAACGCCGAGAAACTCGCCTACCTGAAAAACTACGGCGAGGGCTGGGGGTACCTGCCCTCCGACAAGGCCGCCGTCTTCGTCGACAACCACGACACCGAGCGCGGCGGCGACACCCTCAGCTACAAGGACGGCGCCAACTACACCCTGGCCAACGTCTTCATGCTCGCCTGGCCCTACGGCTCGCCCGATGTCCACTCCGGCTACGAGTTCTCCGACCGCGACGCCGGGCCGCCCAACGGCGGTACCGTGCGGGCCTGCTACTCCGACGGCTGGAAGTGCCAGCACGCGTGGCGCGAGATAGCGGGCATGGTGGCCTTCCGCAACACCGCGCGCGGCCAGACCGTCACCCACTGGTGGGACAACGGCGGCAACCAGATCGCCTTCGGCCGCGGCGACAAGGCGTACGTCGCGATCAACCACGAGGGCGCCTCGCTGAACCGCACCTTCCAGACCTCGCTGGCCGCCGGCGACTACTGCGACGTCCAGGCCGACAGGCGCGTCACGGTCGACTCCGCCGGCCGGTTCACCGCCACGCTCGCCCCCAACACGGCGCTCGCCCTGCACACGGGCGCACGAACATGCGGCTCCTGACCCACACCCGCCTTGTCGCCCCCGGCGCGACCTGAGCCGTCCGGCGGGCCTAGGCTCGGCCGTATGGGAAAGACACAGGCCACGGGCAAGGGAGGGGCCGGGAGCGAGGCGGCGGGACCGCAGGCGGGGGTGGGGGCGCTGGACCTCAACCAGTTGCGGACGTTCCTCGCCGTCTACCGCTCCGGGTCCTTCACCGCCGCCGCCCGCCTCCTCGGTCTGTCCCAGCCCACGGTCACCGCCCAGATCCGCTCCCTCGAACGGCAGCTCGACCGGGAGCTCTTCCAGCGGCTGCCCCGCGGCGCCGCCCCCGCCCCGTTCGCCGACGAACTGGCGGCCCGTATCGTCGAGCCCCTGGACGCCCTCGCGGAGGTCGCGGGCCACGGCGTCGACGGCTCGGCGGAGCCCGTCCATCTCGCGGGACCGGCCGAATTCCTCTCCCACTGCGTGCTGCCCGGCCTCGCCCCCCTCGTGGAGAAGGGGGTGCGGCTGCGGATCACCACGGGGCTCACCGACGACCTCCTGGACGAGTTGCGCGCGGGCCGCCATGACCTCGTGGTCGCCACGACCCGCCCCCGCGGCCGGACCCTGACCGCCGTACCCCTGGCCGACGAAGAGTTCGTGCTGGTCACGACGGGTGCCTGGGCGGAGCGGACCGGGGGCGCCGAGGCGATCGCCGGCCAGGGCCCGGCGGCCCTGCGCGGGGTGCCCCTGATCGCGTACGCGGAGGACGTGCCCATCGTCCGCCGCTACTGGCGGCACGTCTTCGACAAGCGCCTGGTCTGCGAGCCCGCCGTCACCATGCCCGACCTGCGCGCGGTCAAGGCGGCCGTGCTCGGCGGCGCCGGCTTCAGCGTCCTGCCCCGCTATCTGTGCCGCGACGAGCTGGCCTCGGGGGACCTCGTCCTGCTGAACGATCCGGAGGACCCGCCGATCAACACGGGCTTCCTTGTGCAGCGCCCCGGCTCCTCGGACAACCCGCACGTCGCCCTGGTCCGCGACCACCTGCTGGCGTCCTCACAGGACTGCGACTGAGGGGGAGCGTCTCGTTGCCGTTGTCGCAGGTCCCGGGCAGTTTTCGGAGAAACCTACGAGACGTCGGCAGGCCCTTTCAGGTCTTCCACGCCTAGCTGATTTCGGCCACCGGGCTGTGTACTGCTCAACAAGTTGCGATGGACCAGGCGCCCCCGGCGCGTAGCGCCCGCACCCCCACCGAAAAAGGGAGTCACCATGACCGCGTATGCCCAGGAAGTGGACGTTCGGGAGATCGAGAAGGCCTGGATGGACGAGGCGATCAAGCTCGCCACGGACAGTGTCAGGAACGGCGGTGGGCCGTTCGGCGCCCTGGTCGCCAAGGGCGGCGAGGTCGTCGCCACGGGAAACAACCAGGTGACCGCCTCCCTGGACCCGACGGCGCACGCCGAGGTGAGCGCGATGCGCGCCGCCTGCAAGAAGCTGGACACCTTCGCGCTGGAGGGCTGCGTCCTGGTCACCTCGTGCGAGCCGTGCCCGATGTGCCTGTCGTCGGCGCTGTGGGCGCGGGTCGACCGGATCGTCTTCGCCGCCGACCGGGACGACGCCGCGGTGGCCGGGTTCGACGACCGGAAGTTCTACGACCTGTTCGAGAAGAAGCCCGGCTCGATGTGGCCGATGCCGGTCGAGCGGCTGGACGTGGCGAACCGTACGGCGCCCTTCGACGCCTGGCTGGCCAAGTCCGACCGCGTCGACTACTGACGCAAGCGCCCCATGACCGCCGCCGCCCACCGGGGCGCCCTCGCCCACCGTCCGGGCGCAGGATCGGTCGGTGACCACGCGGGCGTCAGGGCCGCGGTTCGGGCTCCGTGAGCCGCAGTCCGTTCTCCCAGATCTTGTTCAGCGTCGTGACCAGCCGCTCGTACGGGATGCGCTGGCCCAGCACGAACACCGTGTACGCCATGCGGCTCACCATCACCGACAGGGCGTGCGCGGTCACCAGCGGGTCGAGGCTCCGGTCGGCCTCGCCGTTCTCCTGGAGGGTGCGGATCAGCTTGGCGTTGCGTCGCACGAAGGCGTTGCCGCGCTCGATGCGCAGCGCCATGAACTGCTCGTCCACCTGCGCCACTTGCTCGAACAGCGCCATCAGGCGCGCGTTCTTCTTGTATGCCCGCAAGTACTCGCGGTTGGCGGCGTCGATGAGATCGCGGGTGTCGGTGATGCCGGTGCGCTCGCGCAGCTGCGGGTGCAGCATCTCCTCCTGCACCTGCTCGACGAGCGCCTGGAAGATCTCTTCCTTGCTGTTGAAGTACGTGTAGAACGACCCGGAGGCGACCTGTGCCGCCTTGGTGATGTCCGTGATCCGGGCGTCCAGGTACCCGTCGCGTTCGAAGACCTCGCGGGCCGCGGCGATCAACGCGTTGCGGGTCCTGACACCGCGTGCGCTGCGGGGCGTGATCGGTTGCTTCTGGCCGCCGTCCGCGGCCGGGGCCTGGGCAGCCACTGCGATCCCTTCACTGTCGTTTGCGAACCTGTGCGTAACCGGCGCAGCGGATGCCATCAGCCGACCGTGGCGAGGAATTCCAGGAGAGCGGCGTTCACCTCGGCGGGCCGCTCCTGCTGAATCCAGTGGCCCGCGCCGTCGAGCACGACGTGCCCGCGCAGGTCGGTGAGCATCCGGTCGAGGCCTCCGGCGGGCATGAAGCGGGCGACGGGATCCTTGGACCCGGTGACGAACAACGAGGGCTGCTCGATCACGCGGCCGTCCAGGTGCTCGGTGAGCGCCCAGTTGCGGTCCAGGTTGCGGTAGTAGTTGAGGCCGCCGGTGAAACCGGTCTCCTCGAACGTGTCGACGTAGTAGGCGAGTTCCTCCTCGCCGAGCCACGACGGGGGAGGCAACTGCTCATCGGGCCTGGCCGCCCACTCGGCGGAGTAGATCTCCCTCGTGACGAGGGTCCTGCGCACATTGCGGCTCAGCGCCCGGTCCGCGACGCCCGGCTCCTGGAACCACACCATGTAGAAGTCGTCCCCGAGCCGCGAGCGCAGGATCGGCAGGGGCGGGGCGGGGGCCCGCGGCGTCACCGGCACACTCATCCCGGTCACCGCCCGCACCCGCTCGGGATGCGCCAGGGCCATGTTCCACACCACGTTCGCGCCCCAGTCGTGCCCCACGAACACCGCGTCGTCCGCGCCCACGTCGTCGAGGAGCGCGGCCAGGTCCGAGCAGAGCGTCAGAATGTCGTACGCGTCGACGTCGGCGGGGCGCGAACTGCCGCCGTAGCCGCGCATGTCGGGCACTAGGACCCGGTGCCCCGCCTCCGCCAGCGCGAACACCTGGTGCCGCCAGGAGAACGCCAGCTCCGGGAAGCCGTGGCACAGCACCACCGGCGGCCTGCCCGGCCGCGCCTCGCCGTGGTCGAAGACCCGCAGCGTGATGCCGCCCGTGGCGACCCGGCGCGTCGCGACGCGCTCCCACTCGCTGACCGGCACATGCGTCGTCATCAGGCAGCACTCCTGTGGTCGGGGCGTATCGAACTTGACGTTGGATTCAAACATACCGCCGAGGGCCGGGAGATGACTCTTGAACCTGAATACGGATTCAAATACGGTGACGGCGCCGAGGCGAGACGACCGTGGGAGGACCCGTGTTCGACGTGACCGACAGGGCCGAGGAGTACCGGGAGGAGCTGCTCGCCTTCATGGACGAGCACATCTACCCCGCCGAGGCGGTGTACGAGAGGCAGCTGGCCGAGTCCGGCGACCCCCACCACCAACCGCCGGTGCTCGAGGACCTCAAGGCCGAGGCCAAGAAGCGCGGCCTGTGGAACCTCTTCCACCCCCACCCCCAGTGGGGTCCCGGCCTGACCAACCTGGAGTACGCGCCGCTCGCCGAGATCATGGGCCGCAGCGCGCACCTCGCCCCCGAGGCCACCAATTGCAACGCCCCGGACACCGGCAACATGGAGGTCCTCACCCTCTTCGGCACCGACGAGCACAAGGAGAAGTGGCTGAAGCCGCTCCTCGCCGGGGAGATCGCCTCCGCGTTCGCGATGACCGAACCCGCCGTCGCCAGCTCCGACGCCCGCAACATCGAGATGCGGATGGTGCGCGACGGCGACGACTACGTCCTCAACGGCCGCAAGTGGTGGACGTCCAACGCCCTGCACAAGAACTGCCGGGTGCTCATCGTGATGGGCAAGACCGACCCGCAGGGGCCGAGCCACCGGCAGCAGAGCATGATGGTCGTCCCCCTCGACACCCCGGGCGTCACGGTCCTGCGCGGCCTGCCCGTCTTCGGCTACCAGGACCGCGAGGGCCACGCCGAGGTGCTCTTCGAGGACGTACGCGTCCCGCGCACCGCCCTGCTGGCCGGCGAGGGCGACGGCTTCATGATCAGCCAGGCCCGGCTCGGCCCCGGCCGCATCCACCACTGCATGCGCTCCATCGGCATGGCCGAACGCGCCCTCGACCTGATGATCGACCGCGCCCGGTCCCGTACGACGTTCGGCGTGCCCCTGGCCGACCGGGCCAACATCCAGGACTGGATCGCCGAGTCCCGCGTCGAGATCGACATGGCGCGGCTGCTCACGCTCAAGGCCGCGCACCTCATGGACACCGTCGGCAACAAACAGGCCCGCACGGAGATCGCCGCCATCAAGGTCGCCGCGCCCGCGGTGGCCCTCAAGGTCGTCGACCGGGCGATCCAGGTCCACGGCGGCGCCGGCGTCAGCGACGACTTCCCGCTCGCGAGCATGTACGCCCATCTGCGCACCCTGCGCCTGGCCGACGGCCCCGACGAGGTGCACAAGCGCACCATCGCGCTGCGGGAGCTGCGCCGCCGCGAGACCGAGCGGAACGCCCCGTGAGCGTGTGCCGGGACGGCGGGGCCGCCGTCCCCCGGGCGCCTGACGGCACATCGGCCCGGCGGCCCCGGCACGCGCGTCAGGTCAGGCGGGGAGGGCGTCGACGGTCGGGACGACGGTGGCGAACAGATCGGTGAGGGTCGTCAAGGTGGCCCTCTGGAGCGCGTCGGCCGTCAGGACCGTGCCGTCCGGGGCGGCGAGTGCACGGGTGGCGGTCGCCTCCGCGACGACAGTGGGCCGGTACCCCAGCTTGAAGGCGCCCTGCGCCGTGTAGTTGACGCACATGTGCGTCATGAACCCGGCAAGGACCAGCTCCCCGCCGGCGCCCGGGGCGAAGCCGAGGCCGGTGAGCGTCTTCTCCAGCTCGGTGGCATGGAAGGAGTCGGGGAACTCCTTGACCACGACCGGCTCACCCGCCACCGGAGCGACCTCGTCGCTGATGGCGCCGATGTGGGCGCGGATGTCGTACGGGGTGCCCTCACCGCCGTCGTTGACGACATGGACGACCGGGACGCCCGCCGCGCGGGCCCGCTCCAGCAGCCTGGCGCCCGCCGCGAGGGCCGCTTCGGCGCCCTCCAGGGCCATGACGCCCGTGCGGTAGGTGTTCTGGAAGTCGATCAGGACCAGCGCGGACTGGCTCAGCCGGGGCAGTCGGCCGTCCAGGCCGATCACGTCGCGCAGGGTGGTGGAAGCGGAGTGCGGGTGGGTGCTCATGAGGTGCCTTTCGGGAAAAGGGCAGGGCGGGGCCCATGGCCGACCGCGTGCCGGAGAGTGCCGGGCGCCGCCGAGGGCATCGGCGGGGCTCCGACGGGACGGAGAAGGATCAGGTGGTGATGCGGAAGCGGCGGCGGTAGGCGGCCGGTGTACTGGCGAGCTGCCGTCGGAAGGCGCGGTGCAGGGTCTCGACCGAGCCGAGCCCGGCGGCGGAGGCGACCTTCTCCAGGGGGCAGTCGGTGCTCTCCAGGAGTCGGCGGGCCGTCTCCACCCGGGCCGCCTCGACGTAGTCGGCCGGGCTCGTGCCCGTCTCCTGCTTGAACACCCGCGCGAAGTGCCGCTCGCTGAGACACATCCGGGCCGCGAGCGCCGCCGCGGACAGGTCCTCGCAGAGGTGCTCGGTGATCCACAGCCGCAGCTCGTCGATGTCGCGCCGGTCGGAGACGGGCCGGCTGAGCGGCACCGAGAACTGGCTCTGCCCGCCCTGGCGCCTGAGGTACATCACCAGTTGCCGGGCCACCGCCAGGGCGACGTCCTCGCCCTGATCCTCGGCCACCAGGGCCAGCGCCAGATCCAGGCAGGCGCTGATCCCGGCACCGGTCCACAGCCGCCCGCGGTCCGCGCGGACGAAGATGGGGTCCGGGTCGACCGTGACGGCGGGATGGTCGGCGGCGAGCTGGGCGGCGGTCGACCAGTGCGTGGTCGCGGTCTTCCCGTCGAGGAGCCCGGCCGCGGCCAGCAGATGAGCGCCGACACACACCGACGCCACCCTGCGGGCCGCGGGCGCGGTCTCCTCCAGCCACCGCACGACCTGAGCGTCGATGCGGGCGATCGGGCCGTCCTCGGTCATGTCCACCGCGCCGGGCACCAGCAGGGTGTCCACCCGGCCATCGGTCCGGTCGAAGGACACGTCGGTGAGCAGCCGCACGCCCGCCGAGGTGCGGACCGCGCCGACGACCGGCCCCGCCAGTTGGACCTCGTAACCGGCGCGGCCGCGTGTCACCCGGTTGGCCAGCGCGAAGACCTCGGCGGGACCGGTCACGTCGAGGAGATCGACGTCGGGGAAGACCGCGATGACGACGCGGTGCGAGAGGGGCATGCGACCATCCTCACGGCCGCCGCCGAGGGCCGCAATGACGATTCCCTGTCACATCCGGACACGCGGTGCGCGGCGGTGTCCGGGGGCACACGCCTGCGGGCCCGGCGGAAGGAATCCGCCGGGCCCGCAGGTCGGGAGTGCTCGGAGTGTGCTCAGTCGGTGCCGGCCTCCATCGCGGCACGGTCCAGCATCGTCTCCTCGTCCGTCGTCTCGCCCCGCGAGGCGATCGCCTGGGCACCGCCCGCGTCCATGGCCCCGATCAGGCCCGTCGAGGCCGCCTGCGCGGCACCGATCGGCGTCGGGTGGGCGGTGCCGACCAGGCCGAGACCGACGTACTGCTCGAGACGGGAGCGCGAGTCCGCGATGTCGAGGTTGCGCATGGTGAGCTGGCCGATCCGGTCCACCGGGCCGAACGCCGAGTCCTCGGTCCGCTCCATCGAGAGCTTGTCCGGGTGGTAGCTGAGCGTCGGTCCCCGCGTGTCGAGGACCGAGTAGTCCTCGCCGCGCCGCAGCCGCAGGGTCACCTCACCGGTGATCGCCGCGCCGACCCACCGCTGCAACGACTCGCGCACCATCAGCGCCTGCGGGTCGAGCCAGCGGCCCTCGTAGAGGAGACGGCCGAGGCGCCTGCCCTCGTTGTGGTAGGCCGCGATCGTGTCCTCGTTGTGGATCGCGTTGACGAGCCGCTCGTAGACGATGTGGAGGAGCGCCATGCCGGGCGCCTCGTAGATGCCCCGGCTCTTGGCCTCGATGATCCGGTTCTCGATCTGGTCGGACATGCCGAGCCCGTGGCGGCCGCCGATCGCGTTGGCCTCCATGACCAGGTCGACCGGGGTGGCGAACTCCTTGCCGTTGATGGCGACCGGGCGGCCCTGGTCGAAGGCGACCGTGACGTCCTCGGTGCCGATCTCCACCGACGGGTCCCAGAACCGCACGCCCATGATCGGGTCGACGGTCTCGACGCCGGTGTCGAGGTGCTCCAGGGTCTTCGCCTCGTGCGTGGCGCCCCAGATGTTGGCGTCCGTGGAGTACGCCTTCTCCGTGGAGTCCCGGTAGGGCAGGCCGTGCGCGACCAGCCACTCGGACATCTCCTTGCGGCCGCCGAGCTCCGTCACGAAGTCCGCGTCCAGCCAGGGCTTGTAGATCCGCAGGTGCGGGTTGGCGAGCAGGCCGTAGCGGTAGAACCGCTCGATGTCGTTGCCCTTGAACGTGGAGCCGTCGCCCCAGATCTGCACGCCGTCTTCCAGCATGGCCCGCACCAGGAGCGTGCCGGTCACGGCGCGCCCCAGGGGCGTGGTGTTGAAGTAGGGGCGCCCGCCGGACTTGATGTGGAAAGCGCCGCAGGCCAGCGCCGCAAGGCCTTCCTCGACCAGCGCGGCACGGCAGTCGACGAGTCGGGTGATCTCGGCGCCGTACGCGGAGGCTCGGCCGGGCACGGAGGCGATGTCGGGCTCGTCGTACTGGCCGATGTCGGCGGTGTACGTGCACGGGACGGCGCCCTTGTCGCGCATCCAGGCGACGGCTACGGAGGTGTCGAGGCCGCCGGAGAAGGCGATGCCGACACGCTCGCCGATGGGGAGGGAGGTGAGGACCTTGGACATGGCAAGAGTATGCATCAGAACGCATGGCCATGCAAACGTCCCCTGGTGCACCCGGGCGTCGCCCGATGTTCGCCCCGACGTCACCCGCCGACGTCCTCGACCGGCGACCATCTGAGTCCCGATCGCGGTCGAGCCGAGGGGGCCACGTTGCGACGCCCACGTCCGAGACGTACGTATCGAGGCGGTAGAACGCTCTTTACCGGACCGCTGGTGGTCACGCTGGCACTGGCCTTCGCGGGATGCGGCCTCGCGGGGTGCGGCCTCATGGGGCCGGGGGAGGGTGACGCCGCCGCTCATGCGTCCGCCGCTCCCGCGGCCGTCGCCGGGATCGAGTGCGCACGGGCGGGGAAGGTCCCGGGGACCGGTTCGAGCGCCCAGCAGAGCGCGATGAAGCACTGGATCACGGAGTACCAACGCGCCTGTCCCGGGGTACGGCTCGCCTACAACCCGATCGGCTCGGGAGCGGGCAGCGCCCAGTTCCTGCGCGGCGCCACCGCCTTCGGCGGCTCCGACAGCCCCTTGAAGGCCGACGAGATCGAACGGTCCAAGGACGCCTGTCGGGGCGGTCGCGCCATCGACCTGCCCATGGTCGGCGGGCCCATCGCGATCGGCTACGACCTCCCGGGCGTCGACCGCCTGGTCCTGGACGCCCCGACGCTCGCCAAGATCTTCGACCGGCGTATCACCTCCTGGGGCGATCCGCGGATCCAGCGCCTCAACCCCGGCGTCGAACTCCCCTCGCTACCGGTCCGCCCCGTCCACCGCTCCGACGACTCGGGGACCACGGCGAACTTCCAGGCCTACCTCGCGGGCGCCGCCCCCGACGTCTGGCGGTACCCGGTGGGCAAGGCCTGGCAGGGCGGGGCCGGCGCGTCCGCGAGCGGGTCGGGCGGCGTCGCCTCCGAGGTCACCTCCGGCTTCGGCGCGATCGGCTACTTCGAACTGTCCTTCGCGCGGGCCCGGGACATCAAGACCGTCAGGATCGACACCGGCGCGCCCGCCCCCGTCGAGCCGACGCCCGCGACGGCGTCGGCCGGAATCGCGGCGGCCGGGGTCGCGGGCGAGGGCAAGGACATGACGCTGAAGTTCCGCTACGGCACCGCGACGCCCGGCGCCTATCCGATCGTCCAGGTCACCTACGAGATCGTGTGCGACAGGGGGAACCGGAAGGAGACCCTGCCCGCCCTCAGGTCGTTCCTCGGCTACACCGCGAGCGCGGCGGGCCAGAAGCCGCTGTCCCGGCTGCACTACGCGCCGCTGCCCCGCTCCGTCGCGGGTCAGGTCCGCGAGGTGGTCCGCACGCTGTCCTGAGCGGGCGCCGTCGGCGGGCCGTCTTGGCGCCGGCGCGTGGCGAGATCCAGTGCCTCGTCGACGACCCGCCGCAGATGGCCGTCGTGGAGGGCGTAGACGACCCGGCGGCCCTCCTTGCGCGAGCCGACGAGTCCGGCGAGGCGGAGCTTCGCCAGATGCTGGCTGACGGCGGGCCGCGCGGCGCCGCAGGCCTCGGTCAACGTGGTCACGTCGGCCTCGCCGTCGCTCAACCGGCTGAGCAGCGCCAGGCGGGTGCGGTCGGCGAGAAGGGCCAACAGATCGGCGGCGAGGGCGAATTGCTCCTCGCTCGGCGGGCGCGGGTGCGCATGCCGCCCAGGCCCCGGGGCCTGCTGGTGCGCGGGGTGCGAGGGGCCCGGGGTGTGCTGGTGCGCAGGATGCGCAGGTGAGAGATGCATGCGTGCGCTCATACGCACATAATGGGGGCCCGCACGCCCGGGGGCCACCCGGGCCGGGCCGGGCCGTCGCGGCCGAGCCCGGTCGGCATGGCCCCGCACACCGGAAGGGGCACCACGTGAGCGACGAGCACCACGAACATCCCCGCCTCCACCGCGCGCAGCATCACCACCCGCACCCGCACCCGCACCCGCACTCCCACGGCCATGAGCATGGCCGTCGCCGGGTCGCCCACCGCCTGCGGCACCTCTGCACCCCGCACTCCCACGACTCCGCCGACAAGGTCGACACCGCGCTGGAGAGTTCGGCGCGCGGCATCCGGGCGCTGTGGGTGTCCCTGCTGGTGCTGGGGCTGACCGCCTGCGCGCAGGCCGCCGTCGTGGTGCTGTCCGGCTCCGTCGCCCTCCTCGGGGACACCGTGCACAACGCGGCCGACGCCCTGACCGCCGTACCCCTCGGTATCGCCTTTGTCCTGGGCCGACGGGCGGCCACCCGCCGCTTCACCTACGGATACGGCCGTGCCGAGGATCTGGCGGGCCTCGTCATCGTCCTCACGATCGCCGCCTCGGCCGCGTTCGCGGCGTGGTCGGCGGTCGAACGCCTCCTGAACCCGCGCGACATGAGCCATGTTCCCGTGGTGGCCCTCGCCGCGGTGATCGGCTTCCTCGGCAACGAGGGCGTGGCCCGCTACCGCATCCGCGTCGGCCGCGAGATCGGCTCCGCCGCCCTGATCGCGGACGGACTGCACGCGCGTACGGACGGATTCACCTCACTGGCCGTGCTGTTCGGGGCGGGCGGCGCGGCCCTGGGACTGCGGCTCGCCGACCCCCTCGTCGGCCTCCTGATCACGGCCGCGATCCTGCTCGTCCTGCGGGACGCCGCCCGCGAGGTCTTCCGCCGCGTGATGGACGCCGTGGACCCGGCGCTCGTCGACACGGCCGAACGCGCGCTCCTGGAGGTGGCCGGCGTCCACGAGGTGGGCGAGCTGCGGATGCGGTGGATCGGCCATCGGCTGCGCGCCGAAGTGGCGGTCGTCGTGGACGGAACACTGACCGTGCGCGCGGCCCACCAGGTGGCGGTCGAGGCCGAGCACGCGCTGCTGCACGCCGTCCCCCGCCTGACCGGCGCCCTCGTGCACGCGGACCCGGCACCGGCGACCGGTGAGCGCGACCCGCATCTGGCCCTGGCCCACCACACGCACACCTGACCGCGCCGCAGTGGCGCACGTCACACGGGGGCGCGGGAACTTCGCCGGACCGCCGGCCGACTCCTGGACCGGCCCGGTCGCAATCGGGCCGTGGCCCGTCGATCCAGGAGAACACCTCATGCCCGCCGAACCCACCGTCCTCGCCGAAGGCGACGGGCCGCAGCCGGCCGACCCTCCGAGCCCGCCCGAGGTTACGGAGGCCCGGCCCGCGGCCCGGCGATCCGGCTGGGCGTCGCTGCGTCCGCTGGTGCTGCGCCTGCACTTTTACGCAGGGCTGTTGATCGCGCCCTTCCTCCTGGTCGCCGCCACGACGGGCCTGTTGTACGCGGGCTCGTACCAGGCCGAGAAGCTCCTGTACGCCGATGAACTGCGCGTGTCCGTCCCGGCCGGCAAGAGCGAACTGTCCCTGACCCGGCAGGTGGCCGCGGCCCGTCAGGCGCACCCGGAGGGGACGATCAGCGCGGTCAGGCCCGCGCCCGAGGACGGCGCCACCACGCGCGTCCTGCTCTCCGGGGTGCCAGGCGTCGACTCCGACCAGACGCTCGCGGTCTTCGTGAACCCCTACACGGGCGAGGTGCGCGGCGCCCTCGCACAGTACGGCGCGTCCGGGGCGCTTCCCCTGCGCACCTGGATCGACGGACTCCACCGCGATCTGCACCTCGGCGAGCCGGGCCGGCTCTACAGCGAACTCGCCGCGAGCTGGCTGTGGGTGATCGCGGGCGGCGGCCTCGTCCTGTGGTTCGGGCGCCGCAGGGCGCGACGGAAGCCGCGGGGGCAGCGGAAGTCGGGGAACGCGACGGGCCGGCGCCGCACGCTGTCGCTGCACGGCTCGGTGGGCGTCTGGGCGGCGGCCGGCCTGTTCTTCCTGTCGGCGACGGGCCTGACGTGGTCGACGTACGCGGGCCAGAGCATCAGCGACCTGCGGGACTCCCTCGGGCAGAGCACCCCCTCGGTGACGGCGGAGGCCGCCGGGGAGCACGCCGGGCACGGGGGCGCGGCCGGGACCGCGCAGGCCGGGGCGGGAGTCGACGTCGGTCTCGACGCCGTCCTGAAGTCCGCGCGCGGCCTGGGACTCTCGGACCCGGTGGAGATCGTCCCGCCCGCCGGCGACACGTCCGGGCCGACGGCGTACGTCGTCAAGCAGATCCAGCGCAGCTGGCCCGAGAAACAGGACTCGGTCGCCGTGGACCCGGCGAACGGCGAAGTCACCGACGCCCTGCGGTTCGCCGACTATCCCGTGCTGGCCAAGCTGTCGCGCTGGGGCATCGACGCGCACGCCGGCTCGCTCTTCGGCATCGCCAATCAGATCGCGCTCGCCGCGCTCGCGCTCTGCGTGATCCTGCTCATCGTCTGGGGCTACCGCATGTGGTGGCAGCGCGGCCGCGCCTCGTCCTTCGGCCGGCCGGTGCCGCGCGGTGCCTGGCAGGACGTACCGCCGTATGTCCTGGTCCCCTTGATGGCGGCGATCGCGGTGCTCGGCTACTTCGTGCCGCTGCTCGGCATCCCGCTCGTAACGTTTCTCGCCGTGGACATCGTGCTGGGCGAGATCGCGTACCGGCGGGGGAGGCGCACGTACGCCTGAGCCGTCGCCGTGGGCCGGACCCCTCGGCCGGCGCGAATCCGGCCTCGTCGTGATGAGTTTCGGGCAGAAGGGTGTGACACGCCCCGGAACGGGCACTCGAACAATTGGGCCCCGCCGTGTCTCCCCCGTCGCGGCGGGGCTCCTTCGTGGCCGGCAGGGCGCCGCAGAGGAGTCGGGCGCCCGATGTGTTTGGCCGACGGCGGTTCGGCTACCCGTGCGGGACCGAAGGGAGCAATCCCGTGACCGTCACGCCCTCCTCACCGGCCGTGCCCCGCCCCGCCACCCCCCTCGCCCCCGCGCCGGACCCGCGCATCCGGCCCGGCGCGCCCGCCGGGGGACCGCCGCGGTGCGACCACCAGGACCTCGTCCGCTATCTGGAGGACCGCTTCGCGTGCGTGGAGGCCTGCGAGGACTGTGTACGGGCGTGCGCCCGCCGACAGGGTCCCGCGGGGTCGAGTGACGCGGCCCGCCTCCACCTCGCGTGCGCCGACGTGTGCGACGCGACCTCCCGCCTCCTCGGCGAACAGACGGACCAGGCCGACCGGGACGAGCGTCAGGTCCGCGCCCAGGTCGAGTGGTGCCGCGACGTGTGCCTTCAGTGCGCCGCACTGTGCGATCCGGGCCCCGCCTCGGCCGCTTGCGCACAGGCCTGCCGACGCTGCGCGCGGGCCTGCGAGGACTTCCTCGCGGCCCTGGGCTGAGTGCCGCCCGCCCCCGTCACCGGCATTCCCTATTTCTGAAACGCGTTCTACTGTGTGCGCCGTCAAGTCCGAGGCCGAGCGAGCCAGTGAGAGCCTGGAGGGGCCGTGCACCTCGAATACACGCCCGAGCAGCAGCAGTTGCGCGCCGAGCTGCGTGCGTACTTCGCCGAACTGGTGCCGGACCACGTCTACGCGCGCCACGCCGATCCCGCCGCGCGGAAGCGGTTCTACCGGCAGACCGTCCGACGCCTCGGCGCCGACGGCTGGCTCGGGGTCGGCTGGCCCAAGGAGTACGGCGGGCGCGGGCTCACGCCCATGGAACAGTTCATCTTCTTCGACGAGGCCGCCCAGGCCGGCGTACCCCTCCCGCTGATGGCCCTCAACACCGTCGGCCCCACGATCATGCGGTACGGCACGCAGGAGCAGAAAAGCTACTTCCTGCCGAGGATCCTCTCCGGTGAACTCGACTTCGCCATCGGCTACAGCGAGCCCGACGCCGGCACCGACCTGGCCGCGCTCAGGACGAAGGCGGTGCGGGAGGGTGACGAGGCCACCGGCCACTACACGGTCAACGGCCAGAAGATCTGGACGACCAACGGCGACACCGCCGACTGGGTGTGGCTGGCCGTCCGCACCGCCGCCCCCGAGGAGGGCGTCCCGCTCCACAAGGGCATCACCATGCTCCTCGTCCCGACGAGCGACCCCGGCTACTCCTGCACCCTCATCAACACCCTCGCCTCGCACGACACCACCGCGAGCCACTACGAGAACATCCGCGTCCCCGTCTCCCGCCGGGTGGGCGAGGAGAACAAGGGCTGGCGGCTGATCACCAACCAGCTCAACCACGAACGCGTCACCCTCGCCGCCCACGGCACCACGGCCATCCGTGCCCTGCACGACGTGCAGCGCTGGGCCATGGACACCGAACTCGCCGACGGCCGCCGCGTCATCGACCTCGGCTGGGTCCGCCGCTGCCTGGCGCGCACCCACGCGAGGCTCGACGCCATGAAGCTCCTGAACTGGCAGATGGTGAACGCCGTCCAGGAAGGCACCCTGACCCCGCAGGACGCCTCGGCCGTCAAGGTCTACGGCTCCGAGGCCCGCCGCGACGCGTACGCCTGGCTCATGGAGGTCGTCGGCGCGGCGGGCGCCCTGAAGGAGGGCTCGGCGGGCTCGGTGCTCCACGGCGAACTGGAACGCGGCTACCGCTCGGCCGTGATCTTCACGTTCGGCGGCGGCAACAACGAGATCCAGCGCGAGATCATCTCCTGGATCGGCCTGGGAATGCCGCGCGTGCGCCGCTGAGACGCTGTGACGAGGCTTCTCAGTCGGCATAAAAGCGGGGTGGACGGCACTGCGCGCACGAAGGGTCCCTCTCATGTTCACCAACCCCTGCGCCAAGTTCACGGCCGCCGCAAGGCAGCGAGGCTACCCGTCGTCGTCTCGACACCGATTGTGGATCGCGTCATTGATCGCCTTGGCGCTTGTCAACAAGGGAAGGTCGATGCCGTTGGCGGCCGCATGGCAGATGATGCCCGCGACGTCCTTGGGCAGGCACTTGCCGCTGTAGCCAGGTTCGGAGACGAAGGCGTCCGAGTGGTCGCGTTCGACCCTGGGGTCGAGCAGCCACCCTTCTCGCACGCTCCGCCAGTCCAGCCCGAGACCTTCGGCGAGGCGGCGAAACTCGTTCACGAATGTCACTTTCACCGCGAACCACGAGTTTTCCATGTACTTGGCGAGTTCCGCCTCCGCCGGGTCGACTCGATGGACTCGCACGAGCGGCCCGAACGTCTCGGCCATCAGGTCCAGCCAGCAGGTCGTCACGCTCGATTTCTCTGCTCCTACGAGCTGGAACGGCCGGGTCTCGGCAAGCACGCGCCAGGTCGGCGTGGCGAACTTGGTCTCGCCCACGTACTCCGGCCAGAAGATCACCTCGCGCCCATACCGTTTCGCGAGCGCGTCCGTCGTCCCGGGGGGCACAGTGGACCGCAGGATGACCGGAACGCGCGGTGGGAGCGACTCGAACGCTCTCTCGACCTGGCTGAGATCCACCGTCCCGCAGGCCGATGCGGGGGTATTCACGCAGACGACCACGAAATCGCACTTCGCCAGTTCCGCCCCGGGGTACGGCCGCGCACTGATGATGTCGTAGGTCACCAGATCCATGTGGCGGGCGAGCAGGTCTGCGGTCATGCTGCCGACATGCCCCAGACCGACAACCCCCACTGTTGCCTTGCCGGACATGGAACGCCTTCCTGGAGTCGAGGTCGCGCCACCACGAACTGTCGCAAGGAACCTCGCGCCCTGTCAGCTCTCGCGTGACAATTTCGTCGGGTTGCGTCCAATAGTGTGGTGGACGAGCTGGACACCTGACTGAAGTCCGGTGTGTCGATTCCGGAACGATGACGGTCACCGCGTGAGCCTCCAAGACGACCAAGTCAACAAGAGTTTTCACGGGATGACCGCTGCCCAGCGTATCGAACCCGGCCAAGTTCTGTCCGCCCAACTCGCTCCGCCAATTGCCTGGTCGGCGTCTGTCCGGGACGGCGGCCAGGATCCGTCGGCGCCGGTGATCTTTTGCTGGAACTCGGCGCCTGTGGAACCATCATCGCCAGGTGGTGTTCATGTTTGCGACTCTGTCGGATGGGACTTGAGCCGTGACCTACCAGCAGCGCGAGGTCGTCTTCGAAGGCGATGGCAGAGTCTCGATAAGATCAGGAGATACGCTCCCCGCGCCGTCGCCCTACGACCTCATCGTTCGTGCGCGGCTGTCAATGGTGAGCGCAGGCACCGAAACGGCATTCTTCGATACAAAGTATGCGATCCGGCCGGGGCCGGGGATAGTCGGCGAAATTGTGCAGGTCGGCGATGCCGTGACAGCAGTGCGCCCCGAGTTGATGCCGGGCAGTCGAGTATTCGTAAGGCAGAGCCATCGCGCTTATGTGCGATGCAATGTCTTGCGCGACTGCGTCTATGTCATTCCAATCGATCTCAGCGATGAAGCCGTGCTCCTCGCGCGCCAGGCGATCGTCGGAATCCACGCGGTCAAGCGGGCAGGCCTCAGGCTCGGCGTCTCTGCGCATGTCATCGGGCTCGGAATAGTGGGGCAGTTGATCGCACGCCTTGCAGTCATAGCCGGAGCGCGCCCGGTGACGGCCGCAGACCACCACAAAAACCGCCGATGCGCGGCGGAGGGTCTGCGAGTCGTGCAGATCCGACAGTCCGGCGAGCCTCGGCCGCAGGAGGCGGACGCGGTACTGCTCGCCTGTGGCAGTGCCTCCGCCCTGGCCGAAGGGCTTGAGATCGTGGCGAGCGGCGGTGCCCTGGTGCTGGTCGGCGCAGGCACGGGAGCGATGAGCCTCGATATCCACGACCGTGTGTTCCGGCGAAACATCCGAATGATCGGCGCACACGAAATCGGTGCCGTGCAAGGTGCCGGCAACCCTACCGAATGGGAAAGTCTGCTCGACTTGCCGGTGCGTCTGATACAGGAAGGCTCGCTCGAGATCACGGGCCTCATCACCCATTACGTCGCACCCGGTGAACTGGCCCAGACATACCGGATGCTCCGCGTGGACAAGAGTGAATGCATTGGCGCTGTAATCGACTGGAATATAGCCTAGAGGATGGTCCCGGAATGTCGTTGGTGGGGATCTGGTGCGTAGTCTCGGAAGCGGATTATCCATTGCTCGGCCTCACCATGCGGAATCTGCTGGAGCACGACGGGGTCGGCGTCGCCCTCGTAGTCCACACCGGACTTCGCCGCCCGCCCGACTACGGCGCTCTCGCCGCTCGCTACGCCAACGTTCGGGAGGTTCACCGGAATTTCGGCGAGGGTTATTCCAGAAGCCTCGCCGACGGCGGCTACGATCAGCTCTCCGCCCGAAATTTCGCCTTGGACCTGCTCGAAGATCTCGGCGTGGAGTGGGTGTTCCAGTTCGATGCGGATGACTACTACAACCCCGATGTCATCACCGCAATCGCGCAACTCGACGAGAGATTCGACGTCGTGAGTTGTTCGTGTTACACGCTGACCTCCGAGACGAGCTACTGGTACGAGCCGCGCCTGGAAAGGGACGTCGGTGGCAGGCGACTCCTCGATCCGCACACCAGAATATGGCGCAGTCACCTGGCCAAGAGGTTCGAACTCTGTCCGATCGCATCGCAGCGGTACGCCAACGTCACCCGACACTGCGGCGTCGCATTCCGCGGCCATCCGCACTGGCACTTCCAAGCCTTGGACGAGCCGTTCCACTTCCATCTCCACTGTCTGCTGAGCAAGCGCCACGCTGCGGCTCGTACGGCGAGCCGGGAGCTCGGCAGACCTGTCCCGCCGCAGCTGTCGAAATGCATCAAAGAGTTGGCACGATGGAAGGATTTGCATGGCGGATGAGGGTGCGGACCGGGTGTACATCTCGGATCCGGTCGATCTGAGCCGTCAGGTCTCCGTGGACGACAGCGACCATCAGCTGTTGTGCTGCGGCCCGTCCGGCGGCGGGAGGTTGCGGGAACTCACCTTTGAAGGTGCGCTCGAGTGGATCGCCGATAAGTACTCCGTCGAGAGGGCCGAGGTGTTGGCCCACGCTTACGTCGCCAGGCGCTTGGGGATACGTGCCCAGCGCGACAGCAGTGTCGATCAAGACGACTAGGAGCTGGAATATGGACGTGAACACCAGCAGCGGAGGCGGCCCGCGCGTCGACCTGCCTTGGCCTGCCATGTCGCCGCCCACGCGCGGCGCAGACGCAGTCCACGGCGTGGCTCAAGGAGTTGCTCGAGCGGCCGGCCAAGGCGCGGTCAACACCGAAGTGTCGATCTTCGATGCGTCCGATGGAGGCGCCATAGTTCACCTCCCGCTGAAGGGCCGGGCCTTCCGCGTCGACGACCGCACCGGGCGGATCATCGAGAAAATTGTCGCAGGACAAGCGCTTCCGGAGGGCGACGTCAGTGCGAGAGTTCTTGCCGCACTCGACGAGATGGGAATCATCGGCGGCGAACTGGCGCCGGAGCCGACGACGCGGCCGCTGCAGGAGTTCCGCCCCACCGAGGCCACTCTCATCTTCACCGAGAGCTGCAATCTCGGGTGCACCTACTGCTACGCCAGCGCGTCGCCGCAGAAGTCTCCGCCGATGAGCGAGGAGGTCGCCCGGGCAGCAGTCGATCTCGTTCTCCAGAACGCGAGCGAGACAGATGAGAACCTGGCGCTCATCCGCTACATCGGCGGCGGCGAACCCACCATGGAATGGAAGCTCCTGCAGTCCGTGACCGACTACATCCGGTCGGCATCGCAGGCCATGGGCGTTCGATATCGCATTCGGCTCATCACCAACGGCACCCTGCTGACGCCGGACCGGGTGGCATGGATTCGCGACAACATCCAGTTCGTGACGCTGTCCTTCGACATCCTGCCCGAGCTGCAGGCGCAACGGTCCTACGCCGATGGCCGAAGTACCCACGGCAAGCTGGTAAAGGTCATCAGGGAGTTGGTGGAACGGGGCGTCGACTTCCACCTGCGGACGACGGTATCCGCGCAGGGCGCGGCCCGATTGGTCGACATGGTGCAGTTCGTCCACGACAACACCGGCGCCGCAAGCGTGCGCTTCGAGCCGATGTCCGAAATTGGGCGTTCGGTGACGCAGGGTATGGCCAAGCCGCTGCAGCAGGAGTTCGTCGAGTCGTTCAAGGCGGCCTACAAACTCGGCCGCGAGCTGGGTATCGACGTCACCTGCAAGATGTTCCAGAACACGCTGAGGCGAAGCTCCCGGTTCTGCAACGCAGAGTTTTCCGTGACACCCGAAGGGATCGTTTCCGGGTGCCACCGCTACAGCAAGGAGGAGCATGACGGATACGATCTGTTCCGCATCGGGCGATACGACGGCAGTCGCTTCCAGTTCGATATCGATCGAGTGAACGCCCTGCGGGCCATTGACGTTCATTCATTCTCCGAGTGCACCTCGTGCATGGCGCGGTGGAACTGCGCGGGCGGCTGTCTGTCCGCACGGGTAAGCCGCCAAGGGATTTCACAGAGCGGCCCGTTGTGCGATCTCACCAGGGACTTGTTGAAGTTCTCCATCGAGCAGAAAGTAGGGGGTGCACATGGATGAGGAAGCGGACCGGGTGTACATCTCGGATCCGGTCGATCTGAGCCGTCAGGTCTACGTGGACGACAGCGACTACCAGCTGTTGTGCTGCGGCCCGTCCGGCGGCGGGAGTTTCGGCGGCGGGGGCTCGACGGACGAGTATCTGACGGCGGCCGAGCTGGTCTACGACTTGACGGGGAACCCGGGCCGGGTGGTCGGCGACATCATCACCTTCGACTACGACTCCGAGACCAGGGTCGAGATCAAGGTGCTCGGTGGAGATTTCGCGATCATTCGAGGTGATGACGTGATGCACTCCGGGAAAAAGGCGTTCGAGTTGCTGATGGGGTTGCGCGAGCTCACCTTCGAAGGTGCGCTCGAGTGGATCGCCGAAAAGTACTCCGTCGAGAAGGCCGAGGTGTTGGCACACGCTTACGTCGCGAGGCGCTTGGCAAGACTGGCCGAACAGTAGCGGGCTGGTGGCGCAGCGACGGGAGATCGGATGCCCCCCGAACGTGTCCTCGAGGTGACGACCAACATCGGCTGTCGACTGCAGTGCTCCTACTGTCCGCAGTCGACGGTCACCGGTGCCTACCACGAAGCGGCAGCGGTCGGGAGAACTGCTGCGGGAGCGTCGGTCCGCACCATGACGCGGGAGTTGTTCGCGGCCTACATCGAGACGGTTCCGTCGTCCGTGCACATCCACTTCTCCGGCTTCAGCGAACCCTTCCACGCAGGCGACTGCGTGGACATGATTCGGATCGCGCACCGGCGCGGTCATCCGATAGCCGTTTTCACGACGGCGGACCGGATGACGCACGACCAGGTGACGCCGCTTGCGGACATCCCGTTCAAGAGATTCCTGGTGCATCTGCCCGACAATGGCGGTGAGATGCGAAAGGAAGTGACCGAGGAATATCTCTCGCTGCTGACACTGCTGACGTCGAGCGGGATTTCTAACCTGCAGTTCTACACCATCGGCATTCCGCATCCGGCGATCGCCGCCGAGCTCAGCAGAATGCCGTCAACCCGCCGCGTCCACAGCCGCGCGGGCAATGTCGATCTGTCCGCCACGACGGTCGGCACGGCGTTCAGCGCCGCAGAGATCGCCGAGCGGAACGGCCACACCAGTCTGATTTGCCGCAAGGACCGCATCTTTGCCAACGTTCTCCTGCCCAACGGCGATGTTCAGCTCTGCAGCATGGATTACGGCCTGGAGCATAAGCTCGGCAATCTGGGCTCGCAGACCTATCGGGAGATCGTGGCAGGGCCTGGCTTCCAGCGCATCATGGCCATGCTCGCAGATCCGGACTCGACCGTTCTCTGCCGCCGGTGCGAGTACGGACTTCCCGGCGTCTATCGCGTCGGTAATTCGTGATTGTCGTGGAGGCGCGGTGCAAGATATCGGTATCGACAACCCGTACTACGCGCGGCAATGGCATCTGCACACCGGGTTCGAGCACGTCGAGGTGGATGTACGCTCCTCCATGCGCTGCGACGAGGCCTGGTCGAGGTTGGCAGGCTTCGGCGACCCCCGGATAGTGGTCGCCGCCACCGACAGCGGGTGCAACCTCGACCACCCCGCCTTCGGCGGGATGGGCAAGTTCGCCGGGTGGGGATACTTCGACGGCGGGGAACTGCGGACGAGGGGCATGCCGGGCAGCGCCGCCGCCAAGATGTATCTGCCGGGCGCGCATCACGGAACGTCGATGTGCGCGTTGATCTCGGGGGCGGTCGGGCACAGTCACCCGCTCGGGGTCGCGCCCGGCTGCCGGCTGCTTCCGATCAGGCTGCAGACCGTAGCGAATCGCGCGCGCATTTCCGAGTACGCAATGCACCGCATCCTCGACTATGTGTCGGAACGGGCGGACGTGCTGTTGGTTCCGTGGTCGAAACTGCCGCACTTCATGCTGTCGAAATCCGTCGTCGACCGAGTCGAGGAGTTGACCTCGAGCGGCGGGCGGCGCGGCAGCGGGCTGGTATTCGTTTGTGCTGCAGGAAATTCCAACTGTCCCATCGACATCGACGCCGACATTGCCGTGCCCTATGAAGTCGTGTTCGGCGGCGGTGCCCAGGCCGAGCCGCTCATCAAATTCTCCAAGACGTTTCGAAACGTTCTCGCATCTCTGCCCGGCGTCTTGCACGTGAGCGCGATTTCCAGCCTGGCGCAGCGATGTCACTACTCCTGTTACGGTCCGGGAATCGATCTCTGTGCGCCGTCGAGCAATTCGCGCGCCTTCCGTGGCGATGCCCTGAGCGGCTTGGGTCTCACCACGTCGACGGGGGACCCGGAGAAGCCGACCAACCGATTCAAGGGCACGTCGGGCGCGGCGGCTCTGGTAGCCGGAGCAGCCGCTTTGGTCTTGAGCGCAAATCCCGGCCTCTCCGCCTCGGAGGTCTGCCGGATCCTGCAATCTTCGGCCTCGAAGGACCTGAGCCACACGGGATACGACCTGCCCCCGCCGACGTCGCCCGACGCCGCCTGGGACCACCCCCTTGTCCCGCGGTGCAGGCGTGGTTCCTTCGACGAAACCGGGTGGAGCCCATGGTTCGGTCACGGCAAAGTAGACGCCCTCCACGCGGTGACAGCGGCCCAGACCTGGCAGACCATGGGGTGACTTGGGGTGCACTCCAACTCGTAGCCGGAGTCATGGAGGGACGTTTGCCCTGGTTACGTCTTTGTCAGGACCTCTGAGGCGGACGTAAGAGAAACGTGAGAGAAACGTGAGCGGCAGGGTGGAAGCTGGGCACATTGCCCCGCTCTGGACAGGAGTCCCATGCCCAGCCCCACCCCCCGCGCCGTCGGCGCGGGATCGCGCAGATGGTCCCGCACGCTGGCAGGTTTGATGACGGTCAGTGTCGCGCTGGGCGCGGCCCTTCTGACGCCCACGGCCGCAGGGGCGGCCGGGTCGAGCAACAAGGACGCCTTCGACAACCTCGGGCAGCCGGACCGGGCCGATTGGATGTCGGGCGTCGCCAGCGAGACCAGGCTGTCGGCGATGTCCATCCCCGGCACCCATGACACGCTCTCCCTCCACGGCGGGGCGGCCGTGCAGACGCAGGAGGACTACGGCGACAGCGCGGAGACGCTGGCGGCGCAGTACGAACGCGGGATCCGTGCCCTCGACATCCGGGTCCGCGTCGTCAACCACGGCCAGGACTTCGCGATCCACCACGCCGCGTTCTACCAGAACGCCAACTTCGACGACGTCCTGAAAAAGACGCGGTCCTTCCTCGACACGCATCCGACCGAGACGGTCGTGATGCGACTGAAGTCCGAGTGCCCCTACTCGGGTGCCTCGTTGTTCGAGTGCAAGCACGACCCGGACACGATGACCGCGAAGAACGTCAGGGACATCTTCGGCTTCTACGCGAAGAAGAGGGAATACTCCGACCTGTTCTGGGCGCCCTCGATCACGGGCGACGGCCCGGCGACGATCCCCAAGCTCGGGGAGGTCCGCGGCAAGCTGGTCCTGGGCAGCTTCGACAGCGTCGAGGACTCGGGCTACGGGCTCGCGGGCTTCAACGACCGCACCGAGGACCACTACAGCGCTTCGGACATCACGGAGAAGTGGAACTACGTCAAGAAGAACGTCGACGAGGCCATGTCCGCCGCCTCCAACATGTACGTGACGTACGCGTCCGCGAGCAAGGTCCCCAGCGGGGGGTCGCCGCGTTACTACGCCGGCGGTTACACGAAGGTCCAGAGCGGCGTCAGCACCGAGGTCCCGGGTGTGAACTACCACCTGATGAAGTACCTCAACAAGACGCAGGGCCGCGTCGGCATCGTCATGATGGACTTTCCCGGCTGGGGCCTGGTGAACGCGATCATCGACCACAACAAGGACGATGCCCGCAGCAGCGGCAACCGGATGCTCTGGCAGGTCAAGGGCGACAAGACCTACGTGAACACGCTGTACGGCCGTTGCATGGTGCGGGGCCCCGAGTTCGAAGACTCCAAGTCCGGCGGTCTGGTCACCCAGCGCGAATGCCAGTCGAGCCCGCCCAGCAGCCACCAGTGGGGGGCCGAGAAGCCCTCCTCGTTCGACAACAAGGGCCACTTCTGGATCAAGGCGAGCAACGGCAAGTGCCTGACCGTGCCCTACAACAACGGCACCCCGCCCGGCTCCGGCACCCAGATGTTCTGGTGGGACTGCGAGACCCGCTGGTTCTCCGGCAGCCAGATGTGGAACATCGTCCCGGTCAAGGTCACCACCCCGAACGGTGAACAGCAGGCCTACAAGTTCGTCAACAACTGGACGGGCCTGTGCCTGTCGATGGACCCGGCCACCGCCGACAAGTCGGGTGGCAAGGTGACCCAGGAGACCTGCCCGAGCAAGTGACCCCGCAGCACGCTTCCCGCTTCCAGGCCGCCCTTCCTTCCCGGAGGGCGGCCTGTTCGCGTCTACCTGAACCGCACCGGCCACCGCCCCCGCAGCACCCGCCGGGCCGGCGGCAGCCACGGTAGACACCGTTGCGGTACTAGGCCGTTTCCTTCCAGCCGTGTCCTGCACGGGCAGCCGCCCGCACCCTGGTCGCGCCGGTGGCATCGGCCCGGGGCGGTGGCGTGTCGTCACCGCACGCGGTGCAGCCAGCCGTCGGGGTCGGCGGCCCGGCCGTGCTGGAGGTCGACCAGTGACTGGCGGAGCTTCCGCGTGACCGGGCCCATCTCGCCGTCCCCCACGGTCCAGTCACCGCCCTCGCCGTCGCGGACGGTGCCGACCGGGGTGAGCACCGCGGCCGTCCCGCAGGCGAACACCTCGGTGATCTCGCCACTGGCGCAGCCGGCCCGCCACTCGTCGACCGAGATGGGGCGTTCGCTCACCCGGTGGCCGAGGCGCGCGGCCAGGCGCAGCAGCGAGTCACGGGTGACGCCCGGCAGCAGCGTGCCGGTCAGCGGGGTGGTGCACACCTCGGCGTCGGGGCCGTTGCCCCGGACGAAGAAGAGGTTCATGCCGCCCATCTCCTCCACCCAGCGCCGCTCAACGGAGTCCAGCCACACCACCTGCTGGCAGCCGGCCTCCTGCGCCTGGCGCTGGGCGACGAACGACGGGGCGTAGTTCGCGGCGCACTTGACGTCGCCCGTGCCGTCGGGCATCGCCCGGCTCTGCGTACGGCAGATCAGCACCGACACGGGACGCACCTCGTCGCCGAAGAAGCCGCCGGCCACGAACGCGAGGACCAGGAACTGGTACTCCTCCGAGGGCCGCAGCATGAGGTTGACGTCGGTGGCGAACATCAGCGGCCGCAGATACAGGCTGTGCTCCGGGTGGTCGGACAGTTCGCCCTGGTCGGCGGCGACGACCTGGTCCACGCCCGCCATGTACAGGTGCTCGGGCAGCTCGGGCATGGCCAGGCGCGCCGCGGAACGGCGGAAGCGGCGGGCGTTCTCCAGCGGCCGGAACACCGCGACCGAGCCGTCCGTCTGACGGAACGCCTTCATGCCCTCGAAGATCACCTGGCCGTAGTGCAGACCTATGGTCGCCGGGTGCAGCGAGAGGTTCTCCATCGGCTGCAGCGAGCCGTCGTACCACCCGCGCTCGGGGGAGTACCGCATGGTGTAGAGGTGCCGCGTGAAGGCGTCGCCGTGGCCGGGTGAGGCGGGCTGTGCGGCGGGCTGCTCCAGGATCGAGGTCATGGTGATCTCCCTGCGTGTGAGTGTGGCTCGGGGTGGGCGTGGCGGTGGTCAGACGAGCGGGGCGGAGAAGAACGTCTCCCGGCGGTCGATCAGGTGGTCCGGCGTGAGGGAGAAGAACTCGGCGAAGCGGTGCTTGGCCGGCGTGCCGTCGCGCAGCACTCCCTCGAACGAGCCCTTCACGGCGACCTCGTCGCCGTTCACCACCACGGAGTCGAGCTGGTGGCGCCCTTCGCGGATGACCCGCTCGTGGGTGTAGAAGTGCTCGACGCCCGACCGGCCGAGGACCGGGGGATAGCCGGGGCGGTGGTAGGTGGCGTCCGGCGTGAACATCGCGACGAGCCCGGACACGTCTCCGGCGTCGACGAGTCGGTAGAACCGGTGCAGCACAGCGGCGGTCATCGTGAATCTCCTACGTGGTCGCAGTGGTCGCAGTGGTCGGAGTTATCGGAAGGGTCGGAGAGGGCGGAGCAGTCAGGGCGGTCGTGGCGCAGGCGGGCGTCGAGCACGGCGGCGATCCGGGCGATCGGCCCGGGAGCGGTCAGATCCGCGTGCCGGCAGTCGAGAGGGTGGACCTCCAGAGCGGCGACGTACGGCAGCCACGCGTCGGGCGAGGGCGCCTCGTGCGTCTTGCCCGCGGTGGCGTGGAAGAACAGGGCGCGCCCGGGGTAGTGGGCGGGTGGACCGGCGTGGCCGAGCGTCAGATGGTGCGCGAAGACGGCGTCGAGGGTCGCGGGGGCGCCGAGGTGCTCGCGGAACGCCGCCGGCGTCAAGTCGGCGAGCCCCAGCGACTCCCGCAGGGCGCCTTGGACCTGGGGGTCCTCGGCGCTGAAGGACGCGCCGGTGCCGTCGGCGGGATAGCCGTCCAGCATCGCGAGGAGCGCGACCTCCTCACCGGCCGCCCGCAGCGCGACCGCCATCGCGTGGGCGACGCCCGCGCCGAACGACCAGCCCAGCAGGTGGTAGGGCCCCCGGGGCTGGACGCCGCGGATCCGGGCGAGGTAGTCGTCGGCCATGGCGGCGATCGAGTCCGGCGCGGCGCCGGGCTCGGCCAGGCCGTGCGCCTGGAGGCCGTGGACGGGCCGGTCCGGCAGATGGCGCAGCAGGCCCGAGTAGACCCAGCTGATGCCGGCCGCGGGATGGACGCAGAACAGCGGTGGTCTCGAACCCTCGGCGCGCAGTGGGAGCAGGACGGCCAGGCCGTCGTCCGCCTCGCGGGAGCCGAGACGCGTGGCCAGGGTGGCGGGCGTCGGCGCCTCGAACAGGGTCTGGATGCCCACCCGTGCCCCGAGGCGCGCCTCGATACGTGCCGTCAGGCGGGTGGCGAGCAGCGAGTGTCCGCCGAGGTCGAAGAAGCCGTCCTCGACGCCCGCCGGGGCGGCGAGGCCGAGGACCTCGGCGAACAGCTCGCACAGGGCGCGCTCCGTCGGCGTGACGGGCCCCCGGCCGCCGGTCGGCGTGTACGCGGGGGCGGGCAGGGCACGCCGGTCCAGCTTGCCGTTGGCGGTGTACGGCAGGGCGTCCAGGAGGACGACGGCGGCCGGCACCATGTGCCCCGGCAGCCTCGCCGCGAGGTGCTCGCGCAGCGCCGCCGCTCGCGGCGCGGCACCGGTGACCGGCGCGGCGTACGCGACGAGCCGCCTGTCGCCCGGCCGGTCCTCCCGTACGACGACCGCGGCCCTGGCGACCGAGGGGTGCGCGGTGAGCGCGGCCTCGATCTCGGCCGGCTCGATGCGAAAGCCCCGCACCTTGACCTGGCCGTCGGCGCGGCCCAGGTAGTCGAGGGTGCGGTCGGGCCGCCACCGCACGATGTCGCCCGTGCGGTACATGCGGGTCCCCGGGGGCCCGTACGGGTCGGCGACGAAGCGCTCCGCGGTGGCGCCCGGGGCGCCCAGATAGCCGAGGGCCAGGCCCGCCCCGGTCAGATACAGCTCGCCGACGCCGCCCAGGGGCACGAGCCGCAGGCGGCCGTCGAGGACGTAGCCGTGCTTGCCGGGCAGGGGGCGGCCGATCGGCACCCGGGCGTCCGGCGGGTCCGTGAGGAGGTGGGTCGTGGTGAAACCGGTGCTCTCGGCGGGCCCGTAGCCGTTGACGAGCCGGACGTGCGGGAACTTCGCCCGCGCCAGCGCCAAGTGGTGCGCGGACGCCGGCTCGCCCCCGGTCAGCGCGTGCCGGACGGTCGCGAAGACCTCCGGATGCTCGTCGAGGACGTGGTTGAACAGGCTCGCCGACGCGTCGAAGACGGTCACACCGTGCGCGACGACCAGTTCGGCGACGACGGCGGGGTCGACCCGCGCGCCGGGCAGCAGGACCGACGTACCGCCGTGCAGCAGGGGCCCGAACAGCTGGGTGCCGAACGCGTCCCAGGACACCGGCGCGCTCTGCAGCCACACCTCGCCGGGGCCGAAGCCGGCGTACGTCTGGCCGGTGAGGGTCGCGCTGACCGCGCGGTGGGAGGCCATGACGCCCTTGGGCACACCCGTCGAGCCGGAGGTGAACATCACCACCGCCGGGTCCTCGGGACGCACCGTGACCAAGGGCGTTTCGGCGACCGGAGATGCTTCCGTGGCCGGCGAGGGCCCTCGTTCGTGGCCGGGTGGGACGTCGGCGATGTCGAGGCAGGCGCGGCCGAGGACCCGCGCCGAGGAGGACGAGCCGATCACCGTGCGGATACCGGCGAGGTCCAGCGCCGAGCGCAGCCGCTCCGCGGGGAACGCGGTGTCCAGCAGCGTGTAGCAGGCGCCGGTCCGCAAGGTGCCGAGCAGCGCGGCCACCATCTCGGGACTCCGGTCGAGATGTACGCCCACCACGTCACCGGGACCGGTGGGCAGTTGGGCGGCCACCCGGCGGGCGTGGTCCGCCAGTTCCGCGTACGAGACGTGACGGCCCTCGTGCACCAGGGCGGTCGCCGTCGGCGTACGGGCGCACTGCTCGGCGAACAGTTCGTGCAGGCAGCGCTCCTGCACGCCGTCGGCCGCGGCCGGCGAGGTGAGCTGCGACCGTTCCGCCTCGTCGAGGACCGCCAGCTCGCTCAGCCTCGGCGACGGATCCGCCGCGACCTGCGTCAGCAGCCGCTCCAGGCGGTGCGCGAGCAGCCGCGCCGAAGCGTGCTCGTAGCGGCTCGCCGCGTACTCCCAGGTGATCTCCAGGCCTAGGGGTGCCCCGGTGGCGGAGCGGGACTCGCGCACCCCGATCGTCGTGTCGAACTTGGCCGTGCCCGTGCCCTGGTGCACCGGCTCGACGCGCAGCCCGGGCCACGCGGCGGGCCCACCGGCCTGGGTGGTGAGCACCAGCATCACCTGGAACAGCGGGTGCCGGCCGAAGACCCGGGCCGGGTTGACCTCCTCCACCACCCGCTCGAACGGCACGTCCTGGTGGGCGAACGCGTCCAGATCGGTGGCGCGCACCCGGTCGAGCAGCTCGGTGAACGACGGATCACCGCAGGTGTCGGTGCGCAGCACCACCGTGTTCACGAAGAACCCGACCAGGTCGTTCAGTGCCTCGTCCGACCGTCCGGCGACGACCGTGCCCAGCGGCAGGTCACTCCCGCCGGTCAGCCGGGTCAGCAGCGCGGCGACGGCCGCGTGCACGACCATGAACAGCGTCGTCTCCGAGCGTGCCGCGAGATCGAGCAGCGCCCGGTGTCTCCCCGCCCCGATCCGTACCGTCACGCTGCCGCCGCGCCGGTCCGGCAGCGCCGGCCGGGGCCGGTCCGCCGGGAACCCCACCTCCTCCGGAGCCCCGGCCAACGCCGCATGCCAGTAAGCGAGCTGACGGGACAACAGGCTGCCGGGGTCGTCCGCCTCGCCCAGCATGTCCTGCTGCCAGTACGCGAAGTCCGCGTACTGCACCGGAAGTTCGGGGAACTCCGGGGCGCCGCCCGCCACCCGGGCGGCATACGCGGCCGCCAGGTCACGCGTCAGTGGAGCGATGGACCAGCCGTCCCCCGCGATGTGGTGCACGAGCAGCAGCAGTACGTGAAGGTCGGTGCCCGGCGACCGGAACAGGGTCGCCCGCACCGGCGGGTCGCCCAGGAGGTCGAACACGTGCCGGGCCGCCTGATCGAGCGCGGCCGCCGGATCGTCCGTGTCCACGACCTCCAGGGGGAGCGCGCCGGGCGGCATGATCCGCTGCCGGGGCGCGCCGTCGACCTCGGGGTAGACGGTGCGCAGCACCTCGTGCCGGGCCGCCACATCGCCCAGCGCCGCCCGCAACGCGCGCACGTCCAGCTCGCCGCGCAGCCGCAGCACGACCGGGATGTTGTACGCGGGCCCCGGCTCGGCCCGGCCGAGAAACCACAGCCGCTGCTGGTTGTACGACAGCGGGGCCGTCTCGATGGACATGGTCATCGCACCTCCTCCTGCCTGGGGCGCCGCCGCAGCGCGGGCCGCGCCGGGGCCGCCCGGTCCAGCCGGCCGGCCAGAGCGGCCACCGTCCGCGCCTCGAACACCGTCTTGAGGGACACCTCGGCGTCGAGCGCCGCCCGCACCCGGCTGATCAGCCTGCCGACCAGCAGCGAATGTCCGCCGAGGACGAAGAAGTCCTCGTCCACGCCGACCGAGTCCAGGCCGAGCAGCTCGGCGAACATTTCACAGAGCACCGTCTCCTCGCGCGTCCGGGGAGCCCGGCCGCCGGGCCGCTCGCCCAGGTCCGGCGCGGGGAGCGCCGCCCGGTCGAGCTTGCCGTTGGGATTGAGCGGCAGCCGCTCCAGCAGGACGTACGCGCCGGGGCGCAGATGCTCGGGCAGGCGCCGCCGGGCGTGTTCGCGCAGCGAGGCGTCGTCCAGGCCGCTGCCCGGCTCGGGCACGACGTACGCGACGAGCCGCTTGTCACCCGGCTTGTCCTCCCGGACGACGACGGCACCCGTGCGCACCCCCGGATGCGCGGTGACCGCCGCCCGCACCTCGCCCGGCTCGATGCGAAAGCCCCGGACCTTCACCTGGTCGTCGGTGCGCCCCACGAACTCCAGCGCCCCGTCGGCCCTTCGGCGCACCAGGTCGCCGGTGCGGTACATGCGGGTCCCCGGCGCCCCGTACGGGCAGGCCACGAACCGCTCCGCCGTCAGGGCCGGTTCGCCGAGATAGCCGTGGGCCGAGCCGACTCCGGCGACGTACAGCTCGCCGGGCACGTTCGGCGGCACCGGCCGCAGCCGGGCGTCCAGGACGTAGGACTGCTTGCCCGCGAGCGAGGTGCCGATGGGCACGGTGCCCGAGGACATGTCGTCGGCGCGCACGTCATGGCAGCTGGTGAAGATCATGTGCTCGACCGGGCCGTACGCGTGCACGAGCCGGATGTGCGGATGGTCCCGCAGCAGCCGCGCCATGTGGTCCGGCGAGACCGCCTCGCCGCCCGTCATCACCTGCCGCAGCCGGCCGAAGAGGTCGGGGTACTCGTCGAGGAGGAAGTTGAACAGGCTCGTCGACAGGAACACGGTGGTCACCGCGTGGCGCCGCACCAGGCGGGCGATCTGCTCCGGCTCGGGCGTCGGTCCGGGCTGCAGGACGCAGGTCGCGCCGTGCAGGAGCGGGGCGAACAGCTCCAGCGCGAACGCGTCCCACGGCATCGGCGCGCACTGCAACCACACCTGCGCGGCGTCGAAGCCGACGTACGTCTGGCCCAGCAGCGTGCCGGTGATCGCCCGGTGCGGGGCGACGACGCCCTTGGGCCGGCCCGTGGAGCCGGAGGTGAACATCAGGCACGCCGGGGCGTCCGCGCCGACGGCCACGTCCAAGGGACCGTCCGGCAGGGCGCCCGGCTCGGGGTCGAGGTCGGTGCCGATGTTGAGCACGGGCCGGCGGGTGTCGAGGCGGGCGGCGCCGGCAGTGTCGGTGAGGACCAGCGCCGCGTCGGCCGCCTCCAGGATCGCCGTCACCCGCTCCTCGGGGAATCGCGGGTCGAGCAGTGAGTAGCCCGCCCCGGTCTTGAGCACCGCGAGGACGCCCACCACCAGATCGACGCCCCGGTCCAGGAGTACGGCCGCGAACCGGCCGGGCCCCACGCCCCGCGCGGCCAGGCGGTGCGCGAGCCGGCTCGCCCGACTCTCCAACTCCGCGTAGGTGACCCGCTGTTCCCCGAACACGAGGGCGGTCGCCCCGGGGGTGGCGGCGGCTTGTCCGGCGACGGCCGCGTGCACGCAGCGGTCCTCCACCCCCGCCCCGCCCGTGGCCCACCGCCCGACCAGCACCTCGTGCTCGTCAGGCGTCAGGACGTCGAGCTCGTCGACCCGCACCTGAGGGTCGGCGGCGACCTGCCGCAGCACACCGGCCAAGCGGTCCACGAGCGCCCGCGCCGTCGTCCGGTCGAACAGGTCGGTGGCGAACTCCACGCGGCCGCCGATGCCCGCGGGCCGGGCGCCCTCGTCAAGGCGCTCGTCGAGTGACACCACGAGGTCGAACTTGGCGCTCCCGGTGCTCACCGGGGCGACAGCGGTCCGCAGCCCCGGCAGCCGCAGGTCGGCGGCGGCGTTGTTCTGGAGCGCCAACACGGTCCGGAAGAAGGGGTGCTGGTGAGCCGTGCGGCCCGGGTTGAGGTGCTCCACGATCCGCTCGAAGGGCACGTCCTGGTGGTCGAACGCCGCCAGGTCGCTCTCGCGCACCCGGGCCAGCAGCTCCCCGAACGTGGGGTCGCCACCGGTGTCCGTACGCAGCACCAACGTATTGACGAAGAACCCCACGAGGTCGTCCAGGGCGGCGTCGGTCCGCCCCGCCACGGGTGTGCCGACCGGGACGTCCGGGCCGGCGCCGAGCCGGGTGAGCAGCGCCGCCAGCGCGGCCTGCACCACCATGAACAGCGTCACGCCATGCGTGCGCGCCAGAGCCAGCAGCGCCTCGTGCGTCGGGGCGTCGATCGCGATGTCGACGGTGTCGGCGCGCCCCGTGGGCTGTGCCGGGCGCGGCCGGTCGACGGGCAGCGCCACCTCGTCCGGCAGCCCGGCCAGCGCCTTTTCCCAATAGGCCAGTTGGCGGGACAGCGGGGAATGCGGATCGTCGCCGTCGCCCAGCAACCGTTGGTGCCAGAGGCTGTAGTCCGCGTACTGCACCGACAAGAGCGGCCACTGCGGGGCGGCCCCGTTCGACCGGGCCGTGTACGCCGTCGCGAGATCCTCCAGCAGGGGCCGCATCGACCAGCCGTCCGCCGCGATGTGATGCAACGTCAGTACGAGTACATGGGAGCGCGGGCCGGTCCGCAGCACCGTCGCCCGGACGGGGAGGTCGACACCGAGGTCGAAGGCGTACCGTGCGGCCCGCGCAACCTCCTCCTCGACCTCCCGGCCGCCGACCTCCCGGCACGGCACCTCGAACCGCACCTCCTCCGCCTGCGCGACCACGCAGACGGGTACCCCGTCGACCGAGCGGAACGTCGTGCGCAGCGCCTCGTGCCGGACCACGACATCCATGAGGGCCGACCGCAGTGCCGCCAGGTCCAGAGCGCCTTCGAGCTCCACGGTGTGGCTCACGTTGTACGCGGCGTTCGCGCCGTGCATCCGGTCGAGGAACCACAGGCGGTGCTGCGCCGCGGACAGCGGCAGCTCGGCGGGGCGCTCCACCGCCGTCAGGGCCGGGCGTGCCGCGGCGGCGGTGTCCACGGCGGCGGCCAGCGCGGCCGGTGTCGGACGGGCGAACAGCTCCCGCAGCCCGACCTCCGCGCCCAGCGCCGAACGCACCCGGTTGACGAGCCGGGCACCGAGCAGGGAATGCCCGCCGAGGGCGAAGAAGTCCTGGTCCGGGCCGGCTTCGCCGACGCCGAGCACCTCGGCGAACAGAGCGCACAGGATCTGCTCGCGCACCGTGCGGGCGGCCCGCCCCGCACCCTCCTCGCCCACCGGCGACCCCGGCGCGGGCAGCGCGGCGGCGTCGAGTTTCCCGTTCGGCGTCAGCGGGATCTCGTCCACGCGCACATACACGGCGGGCCGCAGATGCTCCGGCTGCCGCTCGGCGACGAACGCGCGCAACCGCGCCAGGTCGAGTTCACCCTCGGGCACCACATACGCGACCAGCCGCTCGTCCCGCACGACGACCGCACATCGCCGCACCTGCGGATGGGCCGTCACATAGCTCTGCACGGCGGCCGGTTCGACGCGGAAGCCGCGGACCTTGACCTGGTCGTCCGTGCGCCCCAGATATTCGATGGCGCCGTCGGCGCGCCAGCGCCCCAGGTCGCCGGTGCGGTACATGCGGCCGCCGTCCGGCGCGGCCACGAACCGCTGGGCGGTGAGCGCGGGCTGCCCCACGTAGCCGTGGGCGAGGCCCGGCCCGCTCATGTAGATCTCACCCGGCACCCCCACGGGCACCGGACGCAGATCCGGTCCGAGCACCCAGGCCCGCTTGCCCGCGATCGGCCTGCCGACGGGCACGGGGGAGTCGTCGGCGCTGATGTCGTGGGTCAGGGTGAAGATGGTGTTCTCCACCGGCGAGTAGCCGTTGACCAGCCGCAGGCGCGGGTGGCGCGCCAGCAGGGCGCGCACGTGCGGCACGGACGCCGCCTCGCCGCCGGTCATGAGGTGGCGCACGCCGGCCAGCGCGACCGGGTGCTCGTCGACCAGGTGGTTGAGCAGGCTCGCCGAGAAGTGCGCGGTGCTGACGCCGTGCTCGGTCAGCAGCCGGGCGATGAGAGGGGGGTCGGTGGAGTGGCCCGGTTGCAGGACGCACGCGGCGCCGTGCAGCAGCGGCCCGAACAGTTCCAGGGCGAAGGCGTCCCAGGACACCGGCGAGCACTGGAGCCACACCGCGTCCGCGCCGAAGTCCGTGAACTCCTGGCCGAGCAGGGTGGCCGTCAGCGCCCGGTGCGAGGTGATCACACCCTTGGGCGTGCCGGTCGAACCGGACGTGAACATCACGCACGCCACGTCGTCCGGGGCGACCGGGACGTCGGGCGCCCGCCGGGGGGCGCCGGCGATCGTCGCGGCCTCGGCGTCCAGCAGGACCGGCGCCGTGGCCGGCACCAGATCGGCCAGGTCGCGGGTGGTCACCACCAGCGGGGCGGCCGTCCGCTCCAGGGCGTCGGTGAGCCGCGCCGCGGGGAACCGCGGGTCGAGCATCGTGTAGCCGGCTCCGGCCGCCAGGGCGGCCAGGACGGCGACGACCAGTTCCTCGTCGCGTTCGAGGAGTACGCCGACCACCTCGCCCGGCCGCACTCCGCGCCCGATCAGGTGGTGCGCCAACTGGTGGGCACGCTCCAGCAGTCCGGCATACGTGACCCGCCGCCCCTCGCAGATCAGGGCCGTCGCCCCAGGGCTGTGTACGGCGTGCTCGGCGACGACCGAGTGCACGGGACGGGGGTCGCACGCGCGCGCCGAGCCGGTCCACCGCTCGGTCACCGCGAGGCGTTCCTCCGCGTCCATGACGTCGAGGGCGCTGATCGGCAGCCGGGGATCGCGGGCCACGGCGCCCAGCAGGCGGGTGAACCGCGCCACCATCAGCTCGGCCGTCGCCCGGTCGAACAGGTCGGTGGCGAACTCCAGATAGCCGGACAGACCGCTGGGGCTCTCGTGCAGGGACAGCGTCAGGTCGAACTTGGCCGCCAGGTTGGGCACC
The DNA here is from genome assembly GCF_055581265.1 of Streptomyces sp. NPDC031466. Taxonomy (NCBI): domain Bacteria; kingdom Bacillati; phylum Actinomycetota; class Actinomycetes; order Kitasatosporales; family Streptomycetaceae; genus Streptomyces; species Streptomyces sp. NPDC031466. The sequence continues at coordinate 374,100 of NZ_JBVIJT010000001.1, read as the reverse complement.
TCGGCGGGAGCACACGCGGTGCCCGCGAGGGCGGCGGCCGGCGAGGCGTTGTTCTGCAGGACGAGCATGACCTGGAACAAGGGGTGCCGGTCGGTGGCCCGGGTCGGATTCAGGTCCTGGACGAGCTGGTCGAACGGCAGGTCCTGGTGGTCGTACGCGGCCAGGTCGGTGTCGCGCACCCGGCGCAGCAGCTCGGTGAAGGCGGGGTCGCCGCCGGTGTCCGTGCGCAGCACCAGGGTGTTGACGAAGAAGCCGACCAGGTCGCCGAGGGCCTCGTCGGAGCGGCCCGCGACCGGGGTGCCGAAGGGGATGTCGCAGCCGGCGCCGAGCCGGGTGAGCAGTGCCGCGAACGCCGCCTGGACCGCCATGAACGACGTCACGCCGTGCGCCCGGGCCAGCGCCGACAGCGCGGTGTGCACCGCACTGTCGATCCGGACCGGAAGGGACTCGCCCCGGTGGCTGGGGCGGGCCGGACGCGGCCGGTCCACCGGCAGGTCCAGCTGCTCCGGAAGCCCAGCCAACTGATCGCGCCAATACGCGAGGTGCCGATGGGCCATGGAGTCCGGGTCGGCCGGATCGCCCAGGAGCCGGCGCTGCCAGAGCGTGTAGTCGGCGTACTGCACCGGCAACGGGCGCCAGTCGGGGGCCGCGCCGGCGACGCGGGCGGCGTAGGCGCGTGCCACGTCGTCGAACAGCGGCCGCAGCGACCAGCCGTCGCCCGCGATGTGATGCAGCGTCACGAGCAGGTTGTGCCGCTCCTCGCCGGTGCTCAGCAGCGTGACGCGCAGCGGCGCCCGTCCGGCCAGGTCGAACACGTGCCGGGCCGCCTCGGTGACGGCCTGCGCCACGTCGCGGGCCGCGATCTGCGACGCCTCGAAGACGCCGGCCAGTTCGGTCTCGGCCAGGACGCGCTGGTGGGGCACCCCGTCCACGGCCGGGTACACGGTGCGCAGCGCCTCGTGCCGCAGGACCGTGTCGGTGACGGCGGCCCGCAGGGCGGCCCGGTCCACGGGCCCGGTGACCTCCACCGCGTACTGCACGTTGTACGTGCTCGACCCGCCCTCGACCTGGTCCAGCAGCCAGAGCCGCGCCTGCGCGGGGGAGAGCGGCACCCGCTCCGGCCGCGGGGCCGCGACCAGCGCCGGCCGGTCCCGTCCGGTGGCGGCGCCGAGCACCGCGTCGAGCGCGGCGGGCGTCCGATGGGCGAACACCGCACGGACGCCGACCTCGCGGCCCAGCGCCGCCCGGACGCGGTTGATCAGCTTCGCGGCGAGCAGCGAATGGCCGCCCAGCTCGAAGAAGTCGTCCTCGGGCCCGACCCCGGGCAGCCCCAGCACCTGCGCGAACAGGCCGCACAGGATCTCCTCGCGCGCGGTGCGCGCCCGCTCGCCGGCGGCCGGCGCGTGCTCGGGCGCCGGGAGGGCGCCGCGGTCGAGCTTGCCGGTGGGCGACAGCGGCAGCCGGTCGAGCACCACGTACGCGGCAGGCCGCAGATGCTCGGGCAGGTGCTCGGCGACGTGCCGGCGCAGCGAGGTCACGTCCGCCGCGCCGTCCGTGACGACATACGCGACGAGCGCCTTGTCCCCGGGCCGGTCCTCGCGGACCACCACGGCGCTCTGCCGGACGGCGGGGTGTGCCTCGACCACCGCGCGCACTTCGCCGGGCTCGATGCGAAAGCCGCGGATCTTCACCTGGTCGTCGGAGCGGCCCAGGTACTCCACGGTGCCGTCGGCGCGCCAGCGGCCCAGGTCACCGGTGCGGTACATGCGCCGTCCTGGCTCGAACGGGCAGGCCACGAACCGCTCGGCGGTCAGCCGCGGCGCGCGCAGATAGCCGTGGGCGAGCCCGAGACCGGACATGTGGATCTCGCCCGGCACGCCGGCCGGGACCGGCTGGAGGTGCTCGTCGAGGATGTACACGCCCTTGGCCGCGACGGGCCGCCCGACCGGGATCGGGCCGGTGGTGTCCGCAGGCGTGATCGGGTGGGTGAGCGTGAAGACGGTGTTCTCGACCGGTGAGTAGCCGTTGACCAGGCGCAGACCGGGGTGCCGGGTGAGCAGGCGCGTCACATGGGCCACCGACGCCGGCTCGCCGCCCGTCATCACGGTCGTGACGCCGTGGAACGCCTCGGGGTGTTCGTCGATCAGATGGTTGAGCAGACCGGCCGAGAAGTGCACGGTGGTGACGGCGTGCCGGGTGACGAGGCCGGCGATCACGGCCGGGTCGGTGTCGTGCCCGGGGTGCAGGACGCACGCGGCGCCGTGCAGCAGCGGGCCGAAGAGCTCCAGGGCGAAGGCGTCCCAGGAGACCGGGGAGCACTGGAGCCACACCTGGTCGGCGCCGAAGTCGGCGTACGTCTGCCCCAGCAGTGTCGACGTCAACGCGCCGTGCGGGGTCACGACCCCCTTGGGCCTGCCGGTGGAGCCGGAGGTGAACATCACGCAGGCGACGTCCCGCGCCGACACCCGCACGTCCGGCGCCGTCGTGGGCCGCCGCCCGATCGACTCCTCGTCGACGCGCACGATCCCGGGGAGGCCCAGGGCGTCAGTGGAGAGGACCTGCGCGATCCCACCCGCTTCGGCCAGGCCTTCGAGTCTCGCCCGGGGGAAGCGGGGGTCCAGCATGGTGTACGCCGCGCCCGTCTTGAGCACGGCGAGGACCGCCACCACGAGGTCGCGGTCGCGGTCGAGCAGTACGCCGACCACATCGCCGGGCCGGACGCCCTCGTCTATGAGGTGGTGCGCCAACTGGTTCGCCGACGCGTCCAGTTCGGCGTACGAGAGTCGTGTGTCGCCGGACAGCAGCGCGGTCGCCGTGGGCGTGCGCCCGGCCTGTTCCGCGATGACCTCGTGCAGGGTGCGGCTGATGCCGTCGGTGCGGCCGCTCCACCGGTCGAGGAGCAGTTCCCGCTCGGCCGGTGTCAGCAGCTCCGCGCGGCCGATGGGGGTGTGCGGAGCTGCGGCGAACACGGCCAGGGCGCGGGCCAGCGACCGTGCGACACGCTCGATGGTGGCGCGGTCGAACAGCTCGGTGGCGTACTTGAGGGTGCCGGTGATGCCGTCGGCCGACTCGGCGAGGTCCAGGGTGAGGTCGAACTTCGCCACATCCAGGTCGACGACCTCGTGCTCGGCCCGCAGACCGGCGAACTCCGCCGGGTTCGCGGGGGTGTTCTGCAGGACCAGCATGATCTGGAAGAGCGGGTGCCGGGACAGCGAACGTTCGGGGTTGAGGTCCTGGACGAGCTGGTCGAACGGCAGGTCCTGGTGGTCGTACGCGGCCAGGTCGGTGTCGCGCACCCGGCGCAGCAGCTCGGTGAAGGCGGGGTCGCCCCCGGTGTCCGTGCGCAGCACCAGGGTGTTGACGAAGAAGCCGACGAGGTCGTCCAGCGCCTCGTCGCTCCGCCCGGCGACGGGAGAGCCGAGGCAGATGTCGGTGCCCGCGCCGAGCCGGGTCAGCACGGCGGCCACCGCCGCGTGCAGCACCATGAACAGGGTGGTGCCGGTGTCCCGGGCCAGGGCCCGCAGGCGCTCGTGCGTCCGCGCGTCCACCGAGAACGGCACCGTGTCCCCGTGCGGGCCGCGCACCGCGGGCCGGGCGCGGTCGGTCGGCAGGGTCGACTCCGCCGGCAGATCCGCCAGGACGGACCGCCAGTACGCGGCCTGCCCGGCCAGAGCGCTCGCCGGGTCCGCCGGCGACCCGAGTGCCTCGCGCGCCCACACGGCGTAATCCGCGTACTGCACCGGCGGCGCGGGCCTGGCCGGGTCGGTGCCGCGCACCCGCGCGCTGTAGGCCAGGGAGAGGTCGCGCAGCAGCGGCGCCGTCGACCAGCCGTCGCCGGCGATGTGGTGCAGCACCAACAGCAGGAGGTGATCGTCGTCCGCCTGCCGCAGCAGGTGTGCGCGCAGCGGAATGTCGTGCGCGAGGTCGAACGGCTCCGAAGCCAGCTCGCGCACCAGGGAGTCGAGGGCGTCCCCGGTGACGTCAGCGGCCGTCCACGGCACGTCGGCGCGGTCGAGGACCTGCTGCACCGGCTCGTCCCCGACGACGGGGAACACCGTCCGCAGCGTCTCGTGCCGCGCCACCACGTCGTCCAGCGCGGCCCGCAGTACCCCGGCCTCCAGCGGTCCGCGCAGCCGCACGGTGAGCGGGATGGTGTACGTCGAGCCGCCCTCGACCTGGTCCAGGAACCACAAGCGCGCCTGGGCGAAGGACAGCGGGCTCGGGTTCGGCCGCTCGCGCCCGGCCACCAGGGCGGGGCCGGCGGCGGCCGCGTCGGCGACGCACCGCGCCAGTTCCCGCGGGGTGCGGGCGGTGAACACCTCGGTGACGCGCAGGCGCACGCCGAGTGCCGAGCGGACCCGGGCGATCAGCGTCGCGACCAGCAGCGAGTGGCCGCCGAGCGCCAGGAAGTCGTCGTCCACACCCACCGACTGGACCCCGAGGAGTTCGGCGAACAGGCCGGTCAGCACCTTCTCGGTCGCGGTTCTGGCGGCGCCGCCCGCGCCCGTGGCCACCTCCGGCGCGGGCAGCGCGGCCCGGTCGAGCTTGCCGTTCGCGGTCAGCGGCAGCGCGTCCAGCTGGACGTACAGGGACGGCACGAGGTGCTCGGGCAGCAGGTCGGCGGTATGCGCGCGCAGGTCCGCCGCCGCCACCGGCCGGTCCGCGACGACGTAGGCCACCAGGCGGCGGTCGCCCGCAGGAGCTTGCCAGACGGTGACGGCCGCCTGCCGCACCAAGTGATGGGCCGTCAAAACCGCCTGGATCTCGGCGGGTTCGACGCGGAAGCCGCGTATCTTGATCTGGTCGTCGGCGCGGCCCAGGAACTCCACGGAGCCGTCGCGCAGCCGCCCCAGGTCACCGGTGCGGTACATGCGGCCGCCGTCCGGCCCGGCCACGAACCGCTGCGCGGTGAGCCCGGGCTGACCGAGGTAGCCGTGGGCCAGACCCGCGCCCGCCATGTAGATCTCACCGGTCTCCCCTGCCGCGACCGGCCGCAGGTCGGGGCCGAGGATCCGCACGGACTTGGCGTTCAGGGGCCGCCCGACAGGAATGGTGGTGTCGGTCGGCCGTATGCGGTGGGTCAGGGTGAAGACGGTGTTCTCGACGGGGGAGTAGCCGTTGGTCAGCTCCAGCCCGGGCCTGCGCTCCAGCAACGCCCGGACGTGCCGGGGCGAGGCCGCCTCACCGCCCGTCATCACGTGCGTCACGCCGTCGAAGGCGTGCGGGTAGGTGTCGATCAGGTGGTTGAGGAGGCTCGCCGACACGTGCACGGTGGTGACGCCGTGCTCCGCGATCAGCTCCGTGATGGCGGAGGGGTCCGTGGTGTCGCCGGGCTGCAACACGCAGGTCGCGCCGTGCAGCAGCGGTCCGAACAGCTCCAGCGCGAAGGCATCCCAGGAGACCGGGGAGCACTGCAGCCACACGCGGTCCGCGCCGAAGTCCGTGTACGTCTGCCCGCACAGCGTCACCGTCAGCGCCCGGTGCGCGGTGACCACGCCCTTGGGCCTGCCGGTCGAGCCGGAGGTGAACATCACGCACGCCACGTCCTCGGGGGACACGGCGACACGGGGCGGGGAGGGCGGACGGGCGGCGACCCGCGGGGCGGCCGGGTCCGCCGTCGACCAGCGCGGCCCGGCGAACACTCCGCCCGGCTCCGTGACGACCGTCCCGACACCGGCCTCCTCGCACACCGACACCAGGCGCCTGGCCGGGAAGCGGGGGTCCAGCATGGTGTACGCGGCGCCCGCCTTGAGCACGGCGAGCACCGCGACGACCAGGGGCACGCCCCGGGGCAGGCACACGCCGACCACGTCCCCCGGGCGCACACCGCCGGCGACCAGGTGATGGGCGAGGCGGTTGGCGCGCTCGTCCAGGTCCCGGTAACCGACCCGGGCGTCCCCGCAGACCAGGGCGGTCGCGTCGGGGGTGGCCGCGGCCCGGCGCTCGAACAGTTCGTGCACGACGTCGGCGGCCGCGCCGACCTCGTGCGGGACGCGTGTCCCGCCGGCTTGCTGTGCGCTGATCACCGCACCTCACTCCTACCCGTCTCGTGTATCGGTGGTGTCCGCCGCGCGGACGTTCAGCCGCGCAGCGCGGCGAGGCTCGCGGGCCGCAGGTCCGTCCAGTGGGTCTCGACGTACGTCAGGCACGCGGCCCGGTCGGCGGGACCGTGCACCGTGGCCCACCCGGAGGGGACGTCGATGGCGGCAGGCCACAGGGAGTGCTGGTTCTCGTCGTTCACCAGCACCAGGAAGTCGGTGTCGGTGGCGTCGAAGGGGTTGGTCATCGCAGGGCTCCTTCTGGTTCATCGGCTGATGCGTGGGGGGCCGGGCGGGTGCCGGGCCGGGGGATCGGGCGGGGGCCGCAGACCGTTTCGACGGCGGCGGCGATCTCCAGGGCGTCACTGGTACGGGGCGGCCCGAACACGGACACGCCCACGGGGAGCGCACCGGACAGACCGGCGGGCACGGAGATGTGCGGCCGGCCGGCCAGGGCGGGCAGCGTCGAGGTGTTGCGGGTGCGCCGGTCGCCGCCCACGTGGTCCACCGGCCACGCCGGATCGCTGGTCGGCGCGACGACGGCGGCCACGCCGTGCCGGCGCATCGCGTCGCGCAGCAGCGTGCGGGCCCACTGCCGGGAGCGGGCGCGCTTGGCCGGGGCCTCGGCGCGGTCCTCGTCGCTCACCGCGAGGGCGCGTTCGAACAGGTCCTGGCCGAACGGGGCCGCCAGCTCCGCGGTGGCCTCGGCGAGCGCGGCCAGGGTGGGCGGCGCGCCCGCCCGAGCGGCCAGGTACCGCTCGATGCCCGGCCGGAACTCCGCCACCAGGGCGTCCAGGGCGTCGTCCAACATGCGCGCGTCGAGGGCAAGTTCGACGGGTACGACGACGGCGCCCGCCGCGGTGAGCGCGGTGACGGTCCGGTCCAGGGCCGCCAGGGCGGCCGGGGCCATCCGCCGCCCGGGCCAGACCCCGAGGCGCAGCCCGGCCACGCCCACGGGTTCGGGCCGCACGGTGCCCGTCAGCGCCGCCAGGCAGGCCGCCGCGTCGGCGCAGCTGCCCGCGAGGAGACCCGGCGTGTCCAGGGCCGGTGAGATCGGCACGATGCCGTCCACCGGGAGCAGCCCCGGTTCGGGCTTCACGCCGACGACACCGGTGACGGAGGCGGGGCACACCACCGACCCGTCGGTCTCCGTACCGATGGCCAGGGGTGCGAGGCCCGCGGCCACCGCGACGGCCGAACCGGAGGACGACCCGGCGGGGCTGTGGTCGAGCGCGTGCGGATTGAACGTCTGACCGCCGGCCCCCGACCATCCCTCGACGCCGTCCACGGAACGGAAGTTGCCCCACTCGGACAGATTCGTCTTGCCGACCAGCACGGCGCCCGCGGCCCGCAGCAGCTGCACCACGGCGGCGTCCGTCGCCGGAGGACACCGCGTCAGCAGGGGCGAGCCGGCCGCCGTGGCGAGGTCCCGGGTGTCGATGTTGTCCTTCACCAAGACCGGCACCCCTTCAAGGGGGCGCCCGGCGCCGGCCCGCGCAGCATCGGCGGCCAGGCGCCGGTCGGCGGCCTCGGCCTGGGCACGGGCGGTCGGATCGAGGGCGAACACCGCGTTGAGCCGGCCGTCGACGGCGGAGATCCGCTCCAGACATCTCTCCACCAGATCGACGGCCCGTACGTCGCGCCGCCGCAGCCGCTCGCCCAGCTCGGCCAGAGAGGGCCACGGGCCCGCGAACCCGGGCGACGTGAACTCAGTCAAGGCGTGCCTCCCGCAGTGTGCGCGAAGCGAGGAAAACGGTGACGGCCGCTGCCGCGACGAGTCCGTGCAGGCCCAGCGTCACCGCGAAACCGAAGGAGTCGACGGCCACGCCCATGACGAGGTTGCCGACCAGCGGGGCGGTGAACGACAGCAGGGACATCAACGCCATCACCCGGCCCCGCATCTCCGTCGCCGAAGCGCGCTGGATGAGCGACATCAGCACCAGGCTCGCCTGCGCGGTGGCCGCGCCCATCAGGCCGTACCCGGCGGCCGCCGCGCCCACCGAGTGGACCTGCCCGAGGACGACGAGCACCAGGGCCTGCCCGGTCACGCACCCCACCAGGACGGCGGCGGCCCACCGGCGGACCGGCAGCGCGAGGCTCATCAGGAACGCGGCCGCGGCACCCACCGTGAACGCGGACAGCAGTACGCCCGCGCCCGTCGTCCCCGCGTCCAGGGAGTCGGCGAGCAGCACCAGGCCCACGTTGATCGGCCCGGCGCCCGCCAGCTCCACGAGTCCGACCACGCACAGCAGCAGGCGCAGACGGCGGTGCCGGGCGGCGTACCGCATCCCCTCGGCGACGCGCGTGATCAGCCGGGTACGGTCCCGCTCGTCATCGGCGCCGCCCACGTCCCGCCGCGCCTCGCGGGGCCGGCAGAGCGCCACCGCCGCCGCCGAGACCAGGAAGCTCGCCGCGTTCGCGCCGGCCACCGCCACCATCCCGCCGAGGCCCAGCAGCCACGCGCCGACCGGCCCGCCCGCCGCCTGACCGGCGCGCAGACCGATCAGATACAGGGCGTTGCCCCGCACCAGATGCTCCGGCGGCAACAGCAGAGGGCGCAGGGCGCCGCTCGCGGGCAGGAAGAACGCGCCGAGCAGCCCCAGCACCGCGGCGACGGCGAACAGGACCGGCACCGAAGGGCCGGTGAGCACCACGGCGACCGCCGCGACGGCCATCAGCGCGCCCCGGGCCAGGTCCGACCACACCATCACCCGGGCCGGCCCGTACCGGTCGGCCACCGCGCCCGCGCCGAGCAGCGCGGCGAGCCGCGGCACCCCGGCCAGCGCGAGCACCGTACCCGCGCTCGCCGCGCTGGTCGCCGCGACCACCGTCGACGCGAGGGCGATGGTCCACGCCGCGTCGCCCACGCTCGACAGGCCGGTGGCGCCGACGAACGACAGGTAGCGGGGGGAGACGGGACCGGTGTGCGCGGGGGCGGCCTCCGCGGTGCCGGGGGGCATCAGCGCACTTCCGCGGGGAGCGGTGCCGCTGGTCTGCCCGCCGCGGCCGACGGCGTCCAGACGTCCTCGGCGGCCAGGGCCCGCGGGCGGTACTTGCCGAGCGCGCTGATCAACAGCCGCATCTCCAGGGCCAGGCACTCGGTCAGGCGCCGCAGACCGGCCCGCGGGTCCTCGTCCACGGCCAGCAGCGCCGCCCGGCCGAGGCCCACCGCGCGGGCGCCGAGGGCGAGGGACTTCACCGCGCGCGTCCCCTCCCACATCCGCCCGGACACCAGCAGGCAGCCGGCCGGATCACCGATGCGGCGCAGGCACTCGGCGAGCGGCAGTCCGACGCCGGACAGGAAGGCCTTGGGCGCCCAGCCGGAGCCCCCCTCGGCGCCGTCGACGGTGACGGAGTCGGCGCCGGCGGCCCAGGCCACCTTGGCGGCCTCGCCCACGTCCCGGCCGGGCGGCAGCTTCACCCACACCCGGGCCCGGGGGTAGTTGTTGCGCATCAGCCGGATCTGCTGGCGCAGCACCTCCTCGGTGAACGTGCCGGGGCTCGCGCAGCGCAACTGCCGTCCGCTCGCCTCGTCGAAGACCCGCTCCACGGCGAACTGCCCGGCCAGTGCGGCGGCCCGGGTGTCGTCGACGACGGTCATCCCGCCGAGGCCCGGTTTGGCGCCCTGGCCGACCTTCAGCTCCAGCGCGAGCCTGCCGCTGTCCAGCAGGGGCAGGGCGGCCGGCGCGCTGTAGAGGAGGTTCCACACCTCGGCGTCGGCGTCCTCGGTGCTCTGCTGGACGACGACCCCGCCGAGCCCGTCCGGCACGGCGTCCGCGTAGGCCCGTACCCGGCCGAGCAGGGTCACGTCCTCGGCACCGGTGAGCTGCCCGGAGCCGTTGACCGGGGCGACGTTCTCGCCGATCACCATGGGGATGCCCAGCTCGCCCGCCTGTCGGCTGGCGGCCTGCCCGAGCCCGGCGCCGGCCACCTGAGTCGATCCGAACGCCGACAGATACAGCGGCAGCGCGGCAGCGAACCCGCCGATCTCGGTGGTCAGGTCGACGTCGTTGTGCAGCGGTTCGCGCCCCAGGTCGATGAGCTTCTCCAGCCGCTGCGGCATGAAGACCGGCGGTACGAGCCGGGCGTCGTCCAGGGTGTCGCCGTGGGGCCGGTCGCGCTCCTCCCCGGCGCCGAACAGCGCGTGGCCGTAGTCGTGCACGTCGGGGAAGGCCGCCGCGGGGCCACGGCGGGCGCGTTCGCGTACCTCCGCGTCGGGGAAGTGATCGGCTCGCAGGACACTCACGGGGCCATCACCCCGGGGACCTTGGGGTAGGCGCTCGCCTGCCACACCGAGTGCAGACCGGCGATGTAGCGGGTCAGCCGCTCCAGGCCGATCCCGAAACCGGCGCTGGCGGGGATGCCCTCGCGGACCATCTTCAGGTACCAGGCGTACTTGGCCGGGTTCTCGCCGGTCTCCCGCATCCGGGCGATGATCGTGCCGTAGTCGTGCTCGCGCTCGCCGCCGCTGCACAGCTCGCCGTAGCCCTCGGCGGCCAGCAGGTCGAAGTTGCGCAGGAAACCGGGCCGTTCCGCGTTCTCCTTGTCGTAGAACCCGCGTGAGCCCTTGGGGTAGTCGGTCACGAAGAACGGCTGGTCGGACTTGGACGACAGCAGCGCCTCACCGGCCCAGTCGATCTCCGCGTCCGGATTCTGGTCGTGGCCCATGGAGTGCAGGTCGGCGACGGCGGACGCGTGGGTGCGGCGGCCGAAGGGCGCCTGCGACAGCAGCCCGGTGAACGCGTCGGTGTCCCGGCCCAGTACGGCCAGTTCGTCCGGGGCCAGCTCCACGACCCGGCGCACGATGTGCTTGACCAGTCCCTCCGCGACCGCCATCGCGTCGTCGCGGGAGGCGCCGGCGATCTCCACGTCGATCTGGTGGAACTCGGCGAGGTGCCGACTGGTGGAACTGGTCTCCAACGGCTCCAGGCGGACGTTCGGGGCCACGCAGAAGATGCGGTCGAAGGCGGTCAGCGACGCCTGCTTGTACAGGATGGCGCTGGTCATCAGTTTGTAGCGGTGACCGTAGTAGTCCACGTCGACCTGCTTGGCGCCCCGGGCGCCGGGGTCGGTCACCGGGCCTATCACCGGCGGCAGCAGCTCGGTGAACTCCTGCCCGGACAGGTGCTCGCGGGCCGCGTTCAGCATGGTGTGCTGCGTCTTCAGCACGGCCCTGGTGACCGGCGACGTCAGGTGGGCACGGGGGTCGCCGGGCGAGGTGGTCTCTTGCTGGGTGATGTCCATGCCGGACTCTCTCCTTCGTGAAGTGGGGAGGGCGTGGGGTGGCGGGGTCGGCCCTGCGGTGCTCAGCCGACGCCGAGTGTCGTGCCGTCGGCGCTCACGGCTCGCTCCAGGGCGGCGCCGTCGAAGCTCTGCTCCACGTAGGACAGGGAGCGCAGGAGCTGCGCGGCGTCGGCCTCGTGCCGGTCGTCCGTCTCGACGAGGGAGCCGAACGGGAGGGACCCGGTGCGCGACCACCGAAGCCGGCCGGTCGCGTCGACGGTCGCGCGGGTGCGGCCCGCGTTGTCGGGGTGCAGGCAGTACGGCACGTCGAGGTAGCCGCGCCGGACCGCCCGCACCAAGGCCCTGTCCAGATCGGCGTCGAGGTCAAGGACGGCCTCGATCAGCGCTCTGGCCTCCGCGAGGATGCCGGTGTCCGGCGGGTCGGGCCGCACGAGCGGGCGCTCGGCCTCGGCCGCCGCGTCCGCGACCCGCAGCGCGGCCACGTTCTCCTCGACGGTGGGGATGCGGTGGGCCTCCGCGACCGTCTTAACGATCAGCCGCTCCGTGCCGGTGCGCACCGCCAACCGGGCCGCCTGGGCGAGGAGTTCACCCGCTCCGCCCTCGGTGCGCGGGAAGACGCCCATGTAGGTGTAGAGCACGACGTGCCAGTCGGCTCCCTCCAGCAGCTCGGCCGCCAGTCGGCGCAGGGCGCCCAGCGCCTCGGCGTCCTGCTCCGGGTGCGTCTGCTGCGCGTAACTCAGGGAGACGCTCTCCACGCCGTGCCGGCGGAAGAACATCGCCTCCAGCACGCTGATCGCCACGAGCAGGCTGGGCGGGCAGAGCTGGCCCATCATGCACCCGCCGAAGGACTCCAGGTGCGGCCGTACGCCGGTCCCGGGCGATCCCGCGAGGAGCTCGCAGGACTCGGCCCAGTGGCGCACCGCGTCGGCGACGGGGACACGGCTGTAGGGCAGGCAGTAGGAGAGGGGGCCGCCCTCGCTGGCGTGGAGGCCGCACGCGCCGAGCGCGGCGAAGATGTCCTGCGGCCGCGGCGAGCCGTGCCGCACCTGCACCGGGAAGGTGTCGTCGTGCAGTCCGTTGAGGACCTCGCGGGTGAACTCGGGCGGATAGGCCACGATCGGGTAGCCGTTGAGGGGGTCGCCCGCGGCCAGCGCCGTGTGGACGGCGGCGTGGTCGCCGACCCGGGTGAAGCTGTCCAGGGTGATCGTGCCGGCCGCGCGGACCCCGGCCTCCCGCACGGCGCGCAGACCGGCGCGCATCCCCGCCGGGTCACCGATGCCCATGCGCGGCTGGACGACGAGCCGGCCCGCCGCGGCGGCCCGGGCGACGAAGTCCCCGAAGGACAGGGCGGATCCGGACCCCGCCGTCATGACGACACTCCCTGCGGCAGCCGGGCCAGGAAGGAGCGGAACGCACCCATCCCGCTGCCGTCCTCGAACACGCCGTCGAAACCGGCCGCGGAGAGTATCGAGGCGCGCTCGCGCCCACCGGGTCCGCCGATGCCGAGCTTGCCGCCGATGACGACCGACAGGGGCGCCAGCTCCGCACGGGCCCGCAGCTTTCCGATGACCCGCTTGCCCTCGTGGAAGCCGTGGCCGTTGACGCTGCTGATCACGACCAGATCGGGGGTGAGGCGGGAGCAGGTGTCGAGCAGCAGCTCATCGGGGACGCAGGCACCGAGGTTGACCACCTCGTGCCCCCACTCCTCCAACAGGAGCTGGAGATAGACGAGATTCCAGGTGTGCGCGTCGGAGGCGAGACTGGTGACCACGATGCGGAGCCCTCGTATGTCGCCCGGCTTTCTCTGGTTCAAGGCGGTGCTCATCTCTCTTGCGGTCTCTCTCACGGGAAGGAACGGATCCGGCGAGGGGGGAGGGGCGGGGGGAGACGGCGTGCACCGGCTGCTAGTCCCAGCCCGTGGTGTCCTGGACCTGCGCGACACCGCCCGCCCCCGCCGCCGCTGCCCCGTGCGCGTCGGTGGTGCCCGCCGAACCGCCGGCGAGCGAGAGGGCCCCGAGGGCCGCGACGGCGAGCAGGACGAGAACCGCGAGGAACTGGGTGAAGCGGGCACCGGTGGACATGTGATCACTCCTCTTGTGAAGGACTGTCTGTTCAGGAACGTCGGTGAAGGACTGGGTATGCAGGAATGCCTCGGAATGGGGGGCGCGGGGTCGGCGGCGAATTCAGGTCCTGCGCCGGAGCCGGAGCGCTCCGCGATCGACACTGACGATCCGGCTGCCTCCCCGCGGTGGCGGGGCGTCCTTGCGCCGGTGAAACCAGGTTTGCGTGCCGCCGTGGTGCGCCGCTAGGGCTGACCGCTGTCCTGATCCGGCCCTCGCATAGACCGTCCACCGGCATCCCCGGTGTCCCCGGCGTCCCAGAGTTCGTCGTAGAACTGGGGTACCAGGGCCGCCGCGCACGAAACGACCCGGGCGCCCCGAAGCGTGTGCTCGCCCGCCACGGCCCGTATGACGAACGCGCGCGCCGTGGCCTCCGCCCCGACCAGTGAAGCGGCGGTCACGAAGACCCCGACGGTCAGGCTCCGGTCCGTGTCCGGATGGATGCTGACGTGCTGTATCCCTTCGTGACGGAGTGCGTGGGACCGGAAGATCGCCCTGAGGCGCTCGGGCGCGGGGGGATCGACCGCCAACTGAACCCGTGCGTGAACAAGCTGCATCTTCCGAGCTTGCGCAAGGCGACACGGAGCCAACAAGGCGGGGTCGCGGCCGGTCTATGCCAGGTCCCGAAGCGGCCAGCACCCCCGACGAGTTTTGGCCAGAGGTGGCGGGTATCTCCCCCTGGACCCCTCTCGCTTGATAGCACTGGTGTGATGAGGCCCAACAGCTCGACTCAGGGGGTTGGAGTGACGCGGGGGACAGGAGTGCTCGACGCGCTCGGCCTGGACGACACCTGCGCGAACGTCTACAAGACCCTCCTGGCCCAGCCACAGGCGGACCTCGACGAACTCCAGGCCCTGCTCGGCCTCTCCGACACCCAACTGGGCGACTCACTCGACAGGTTGAGCGAGCTGGCGCTGATCCGCCCCTGCCTGGAGGAACCTCACGTCTTCCGCGCCGTCGACCCGGAGCTGGGCATCCAGGTCCTCATCGCCGAACAGCAGGAACGACTCGCCGCCGAACAGCAGCAGGTCGAGCGGCTGCGCGCCGCCGCCACCCGCCTCGCCGCCGACTTCGCCGCCAGCCGACCCCGCAAGGGCGTGGCCGACGTCGAACAGCTGGAGGGGATCGAGGAGATCCGGGACCGCATCCAGGTGCTGGTGCGGGAGGTCAAGGCCGAGGTGATGACCTTCGCCACCGGTGGTGCGCAGAGCGCCGCCAGCATGGACGCGGCCAAGCCGCAGGACGAGGAACTTCTGAGCCAGGGCGTGCGCATGCGCACCCTGTACCTGGACAGCGTCCGCAACAGCCCCGCCACCGTCGCCTACGCCAAGTGGCTCACGGAGCTGGGCGGCGAGGTGCGCACCACTCCCTCCCTCCCGGTACGCCTCATGATCCTGGACCGTGAGGTGGCCATCGTGCCCACCGACGGGGAGAACAGCGCCGCGGGCGCCCTCGTCCTCGGCGCCGACGGCACGCTCACCGCCCTGTGCGCCCTGTTCGACTCCTTGTGGGAGAAGGCCGCCCCGCTCGGCGCCGTCGCCCGCGACCGGGACGAGGACGGTCTGGCCCCGCAGGAGGTCGAGGTCCTCAAAATGCTGGCCCAGGGTCTCACCGACGAGGCCGTCGCCAAGCGTCTGGGTGTGTCGCCCCGCACCGCACGCCGCATCGCGGCCGACCTGATGGAGGAGCTGGGGGCCCGCAGTCGCTTCCAGGCCGGGGCGCGGGCGGTCGCGAAGGGCTGGCTGAGCGGGGACGAGTGACGGAGCCGCGCGCGCCTTGCCGAACCGGCAAGTTCCCGTGCCGAATCGTCGTGCGGCGGCAAGGCTGGGGCCCGTTCCCCTACCGAAGGAGCCCCGATGAGCACCACCGATGCGGTCACGTTCTGGGACGGCGTCCACGCGGCCCGCCCGGCGGACACCGAGCCCCGGCCGAACACACGACTTACCGAGACGGCCGCGGACCTGGCGCCCGGCGACGCGCTCGACCTCGGATGCGGCGGGGGCGGCGACACGGTGTGGCTCGCCCGTCAGGGGTGGCACGTCACCGCCGTCGACGTGTCGGCCGTGGCGGTCCAGCGCCTCGAAGCCCTCGCCGACGCCCACGGCCTCGCGGACCGGGTCGTCGCCGAACGGCATGACCTGCAGGAGACGTTCCCGCAGGGCGCGTTCGACCTCATCAGCGCCCACTACTTGCAGACGCCGCTGGCACTGGACAGGGCGACCGTCCTGCGCACGGCCGCGCACGCGCTGCGGGCCGGCGGACGGCTGCTGGTCGTCGACCACGGCTCGACCGCCCCCTGGTCATGGGACCAGGACCCCGGCCTCCGCTACCCCACCGCGCGGGAGGTCGCCGAGGACGTCGGCCTGGACCCGGCGGGGTGGACCGTCGAACGGGCCGAAGCGGCCCGCCGGACCGCCACCGGGCCCCAGGGCCGCACCGCCGAGGTCACCGACCACATCCTGCTCATCCGCCGGGCGGCCTGACCGGCGCGGCCTGACCGGCGTGGTCTGACCGGCGTGGTCTGTCTGAGCCGCTCCCTTTCCCTCCCGGTTCCCCTCCCCGGTTCCCCTCCCCGGTTCCCCTCCCCGGTTTACTTCCGGGCGGGCACACTTGAGGTGTACGGCCCAGAACGGAGACCCAGGACGAGACCCGGGAGTCAGGACGGACCCCATGCCCGCACACATACCCGCGGCCGCCCCCGACCCCGGCCTCTTCGGGCCCGCGTCGGTGACCTGGCAGGTCCACTCCGACCCCATGATGTGGATCGCCGGGATCCGCGCCCTCTACCTCCAGGCCCTGCACCCCCGCGCGGTGCGCGGCGTCATGCACAACAGTGACTTCCGCAAGGACGCCTGGGGCCGCCTGATGCGCACCGCCGCCTTCGTCGGCACCACCACGTACGGCACCACCGAGGCCGCCGAGAAGGCAGGCGCCCGCGTCCGCAAGATCCACGCGATGCTCACCGCCACCGACCCCGAAACGGGGGAGCGGTACGGCGTCGACGAGCCCGAACTGCTGCGCTGGGTGCACTGCGCGGAGATCGACTCCTACCTCCACGTCGCACGCCGGTCGGGAATCCGGATGCCGGACGACCTCGCCGACCGCTACGTCCACGAACACCGGCAGAGCGCCCGGCTGGTGGGCCTCGACCCCGCCGACGTACCCGGCACGACGGCCGAACTCGCCGCCTACTTCGACCAGCTGCGCCCCGAACTGGCCGCGGGCCCCGACGCCCGGGCCGTCGACGACTTCCTGCGGAACCCGCCGACGCCCGCGCTGCTCGCCCCGGCACGCGCCCTGCTGTGGCGGCGCGTGGCCGCGCTGGCGTACTCCTCCCTGCCGCCCTACGCCCACGAGCTGTACGGCAGACCCGCCCCCTCGCCCCCCGTGGTGACGCGCCGCCTCGTCCGTACGGGCACCGTCCTGCGCGCCGTCCCCGCCCGCGTACGCTGGCAACTCCCGCCCCGGCACATCCTGCGCGCCATGGCCCGTCTGGGCCCCGGCAGCCGCCCGGCCCCGCGCCGACTCCACAGGCGGGACGCCCTACCGGAGTAGCCAGGGCGTTCTCAGCGCCGCAGGTACGCCGTGCCCGAGCGCACGCCCCACCGGTAGGTGCTCAGGGCGCACAGGGCCACCGCCACCGTGTCCCAGGGGGCCGGGATCAGGCCCGTGCCGCCGAAGCTGCCGAGCGCCGAGAGCAGCAGCAGCCACGCGAGGTAGCCGAGGAGCCAGGCACCGGTGCGCAGTTCGGCCCCGAGGTTCAGCCGGTGGCGGCGCAGGACGGCGAACAGCAGCACCGCGGCCAGCAGTTCGGGCAGCGCGATCCGCAGGTTCTCCCAGGCGGACCAGTACACCAGCTCCGAGGCGACGACGAAACCGGCCGGTGCGATCCAGCCCAGGCCGCGGACCCAGCCCGCCAGCCGCTCGGGGGCGGCGGCCCGGAAGGTGCCCGCCGCCACGGAACACAGCGAATAACTCAGGAGGGCCAGCGCGCCGACGACGGTGATGATGTCGCGCCACCCGCTGGACGGCAGCAGGACGACGACGCTCAGGACGTAGTTCAGGGCCATGGCGTTGCGCGGCACGCCCACCCGCTGCGACACGACCGCGAAGCGCCGCGGCAGTGCCTCGTTCTTGGCCACCGCGTAGGTCTCGCGGCTGCCCGCCGCCACCGTCACATACGTCGAGCCGCCCGGCGAGAACACGGCGTCGGCGTAGATGACCGCGGCCAGCCAGCTGAGGTTGAGCAGCAGCGCCAGCTCGCCGAAGGGAGAGGCGAAGGTCAGCCCGCGCCAGCCCGAGCCGAGGGCGTCCGGCGGGACGGCGAAGATGAAGGTCAGCTGGAGGACGATGTGCAGCAGCACCGACAGTCCGATGGCGGTCAGCACCGCCCGGGGTATGTCCCGCCGGGGGTTCTTGGCCTCGGCGGACAGTTCGATGGGGGAGGCGAAGCCGTCGATGGCGTAGACGATCCCCGCGCTCGCGATCGCGGTCAGCGCGGCCGACCACCCGTACGGGGCGAACCCGCCGCCCGCCGAGACGTTCCCGGGATGGAAGCTCGACACCAGCAGCGCCACGACCGTGAGCAGCGGGACGCATATCTTGACCACGGTGACCAGCAGGTTCAGCCGGGCGAAGAGTTTCACCCCGAACCAGTTCAGGATCACGAGGAGCAGCAGCAGCGACGCTCCGGCGAGCCGTCCCTTGACGGTCAGCGCGTCGCCCTCGTACATCCCCGGCAGGTACCGGTTGGCGTACTGCACGATGGCGGAGGCCTGTGCGGCCATCGTGCTGGCGACCGCGAGGAGCATCGTCCAGCCGATGAGCGTGCCCGCGAGCGGTCCGTTCGCCAGGCGCGGCCACCGCACCATGCCGCCGGCCTCCGGAGTGCCGGCGCCCAACTCGATGAGCACCAGGGCGATCAGTGTCAACGAGGCCCCGCCGATCACCCAGGAGACCACGGCCGCGGGGCCCGCGGCCTGAGCCCCGGCGAACGAGGCGAAGAGCCAGCCCGAGCCGATGATGCCGCCGAAAGCCACCCCCGTCAGACTCCAGAAACCGAGCTCGCGCCGCAGGTTGCCGTCCTGGCCCGGCTTCGGCCGGGTTCCCGGGCCCGTCGCGGTGGCCGTCATGCCGCCCCTCCCGGGCTCGTGCTCACGGCGTCGGGCATGACGGATCGGTGTGCTCTCGGTTCCACGATGTCTTCCCCCACAGTGCGGCGATCGGGTGGTTGCGCGCGTCGGATTCAGGCGCGGTCGGCGACGAGCGCGGCCAGCCGGCCGATCCCCACGTCGATCCGCTCGGGCGAGAGGACGCTGAAGGACAGCCGGATCTGATGCGCTCCGCCGTCCCCCGCGTAGAAGTGGTACATGGGTGTCCACAGCACGCCGAAGCGCTCGGCGGAGTACTCCAGCAGCGCGTCGTCCGCACGGAAGGGCAGGGTGACGACGATGAACATGCCGCCCGCCGGAACGTTCCACGAGACCCCGGACGCGCGCAGCGGACCGTCGTCGCCGAAGTGCCCGCGCAAGCCGCTGACCACGGCCCGCAGGTTGTCGCGGTAGACCCGGGCCTCGCGCACGGTGGCCCGCTCCACGCTGCAGCCGTTGCGCAGCAGGAATCCGCCCACGACGGCCTGGGCGACCGTGGAGGTGTTGAGCGTGAGCATGCTCTTGAGCTTCGCGAGCTCGTCGGCGAAGAGACCGCCGCCGGTCATCGGCTGGTCCGCGACCACGTACCCCACGCGCGCCCCCGCGAAAGCCGTCTTCGCGAACGACCCGAAGTAGACCACACGGTGCCCGGTGTCCAGGGACTTCAGGGTGGGCAGCCGGCCCCCGCCCCCGTGGAACATCGAGTACGGGTTGTCCTCGAGGACCAGGAAGTCCTCCTGGTCGGCCAGCTCCAGGAGCCTTCGGCGGTCGGCCTGCGACATGCTGACACCGCTGGGGTTGGCGAAGTCGGGCACCACGTAGCACGCGCGCGGGCGCAGCCCCTCGGCGCGGGCGCGGCGGATCTGTTCGGCCAGGTCGTCCAGATCGATGCCGCCGGGCCCCTCCGCGACCGGCCGTACCGGCATGTCGACGAGCCGGGTCGCTCCGAGGAAGCCGACGTACGAGGGGTACGCGGTGAGGACGACGTCACGGTGGTCGCGGCGCAGCGCCCGCAGCACCAGGACCATCGCCTCCTGGCAGCCCGTGGTCACCAGCACGGACTCGGGGTCCACCGTCATCCGCTCGTCGTTCGCCAGATGGCGTGCGATCAGGTGGTGGATGAACCCCTTGGTGCGCCCGTACTGGAAGAGGGTGCGCCGCACGGCCTCGGGGCTCAGGCCGAGATCGTCCGCCAGGTGCCGCTCGAAGGCGCCCAGGTGGTCGCCGAGCGCGGAGACCTCGTAGAAGCCCTCGTACGGGCGCCCCGCGGCGAAGGAGACGGCGTCCGGGTGCCGGCCCGCGATGTCGTTGAGCAGCGTCATCGACGTCAGGCACGGGTCGCTCACCGAGGCGTGCAGATCGGCGGCGTCCAGCCGGACACCGCCGAGCACCGCGGGCGGCACCGGAGCGCTGCCGAGCCGCTCGGAAACACTGGTCATGGGGAGTCCTGTTCTCGTCGCCGGGTCCGGGGCGCGGGCACCGCGGACCCGGGAGGCAGATCAGCGGATCAGGGATCGGCGGTGCGCCGGGTTCAGCCGGGCAGCACTTCGGCGCGAAGCTCCACGAGGCGCTCGGGCTCCCGCAGGTCCGCAAGGACCTGGTCCAAGTCGTCCCCCACGGCCACGACATGGGCGTAGCGGGTGAGGAACGCGGCGGGCGGCAGGTCGAGTTCGTCGCCGGGCTCGGCGGTGATACCCGTCTCGTGGATGGTCGGCCCGAACCGGTCTTCCCGGACGACGACCTCCTCGGTCCGGCAGTGCCCCTGGGGCAGCAGGAACCGGACGGCCGCCGCCTTGCGGTGCTTGGGCGTGAGGTCGCTTCTGCGGCCGGCCGCCGCGTGGGCCGCCGCGACCGTGGGGTCGACGCCCGTCGCCAGCAGGCCCAGGTAGGGGATGAGGTCCCCGCCGAGCCGGGCGTTGACCTCCACCAGGCGCGGACCCGCGGGGGTCAGCTTGAACTCGGAGTGGGTGGCGCCGTATTGGAAGCCCAGGGCGCGGTGGATGTCGCGGAGCTGGCCGAGGAGTGCCTCGTCGCGGAAGAGCGGATCGCCCGCGTCGACGTCGTGGCCGGTCTCCTCGAAGTACGGTTCGAGGCCGAGGCGCTTGCGGGCGATGACGGTCGGATGGACCTCGCCGTCGTGGATGACGGCGTCGACGCTGATCTCCGGGCCGGTCAGGAACTCCTCCACCAGGACGTTCGCCGGGTAGCGCGGCAGGTTCATGAAGTCGGCGCCGTCGGCCGCGGCGAAGGCGGCGGCGATGTCCGCGGGACCGTCGGCGCGGACGACACCGAAACTGGCCGCCATGGCCCGTGCCTTGACGATGACCGGGTAGCCGATCTTCTCGGCCGCGTCCAGGGCCTCCTCGGCGGTGGTCACGGTGAAGGAGGCCGGCTGGGGCACGCCGGCGCCGGTGAGTGCGGCGCGAGTGGCGGCCTTGTCACGGCAGTTGATGATGGCTTCGGGCGGGCTGCCCGGCAGTCCGAGGTCCTGCGCGAGCCGTGCGCAGAAGACGACCTGCGTCTCGTCGTAGGTGAAGACGCCCACGACCGGGAGCTTGTCGACGACGGCCAGCGCCGCCTCGCGCACCGCGTCCGCGTTCCGCGTGTCGACCCGGGTGGCGCCCGCGCAGTACGCCAGCTGCCAGGTCGCCTCGGACGAGTCCAGCAGCCACAGCCGGTAGTGCCGGGAGACCGCGGCCAGGATGTATTCGCGGTAGGGGCGGTACCCGCTGCCCACCAGCAACAGGACCGGCGCCTCGGGCGCGGCGGGGTCCGGGGTCTGAACGGCCTGATCGGTCATGACGGTTCCTTCGGTCTGTGCGGGGACGAGCTGTGAACGCGGGACGCGCCGTGTGCGCGGGCCCGGCGCGCGACCGGATGCCGTGCGACAGCCGCCGGACGCGGCGGCCAACGGGGCCCGGAGGTGCCGGGGAGGAACAGCCGCGCCGTTCACGGAGTCGGCTGCCGGGGCCGGCCGGACGGAAGGGGCCGATTTCGGAAACTGGGCGGATGGTGCTGCGGATGCGCTGAGAATGTCTGCCGACCGCCCGGACGATTTTTGTGCCAGCCGGATTCTTGCCCGTGTTCTGAACGGATGTCAACGGATTACGGGATCGCCCGGAAACCCCGGCCCATCGCAATTCCCCCGCAGTCCGAAATCACCGGGCGCAAACGGACATTCACGGACGCGGTCCGCTCCCGTGACGTGGCCGCGTGCACACCGGGGACGCTAATGTGCGGCGCATGGATCTTCGTGCACGGAACAATCCGGAGAATTCTCCGTCCCCCTTTCCCGGAACCCGCGGCCCGCTTCCGGTGGACATAGCGGCGGCACCCCTTCGGGGAGGCCGGTCGTGATCACCGTATGGCTGCCGACCCCGGAATCGGAGGCTCTCATGGGCGGGCTCCCGAAGGGATTTCGGGCCGATGTGTGGACGGGGGAGGACCAACTCCCCGCCTCGGCGGACACGGTGGAGGTGGTCGTGCCGCCCTACGGCGTCGGCGACGCCCGGCTCTCCCGGCTCGCCGAGCTGCCCCGGCTGCGGCTCGTGCAGCTGGAGTCCGCCGGCGTGGAGTGGATCCGGCCCCACGTGCCCGAAGGCGTCGTCCTGTGCAACGCCAGTGGCGCCTACGACCGGGCGGTCGTCGAATGGGTCACCGGCGCCGTCCTGGCCCACCTGCTGCGGCTGCCCCGCTTCGAGCAGGCCCGCCGCGAGGAACGCTGGGACTACACCCACACGGACACGCTCGAGGGCAAGCGGGTGCTGCTCGTGGGGTACGGCTCCCTCGGCTCGGCGCTCGCCCCGGCCCTGGCCGCGTTCGGCGCCGACATCACGGCGGTGGCCCGGCGGGCGCGCCCGGGCGTGCACACGGTGGACGAGCTGCCCGCACTGCTGCCCGAGGCGGACATCGTGATCCTCCTGCTGCCGCTGACCCCGGCCACCACCGGCCTGGTGGACGCCGCGTTCCTGGACCGGATGCGGGACGGCACCCTGCTGGTGAACGCCGGTCGCGGCCGCCTGGTCGACACCGACGCGCTGGTCACCGAGCTGCGCGGCCGCCGACTGCTGGCGGCGCTCGACGTGACCGACCCGGAGCCGCTGCCGGCCGGCCACCCGCTGTGGTCCGCCCCCGGGCTGCTGCTGACACCGCACACCGCCGGGTCCAACGGGACACCGCCGGGCAGGGCCATGGCCCTGGCGAAGGCCCAGCTGGTCCGCTACGCGGCCGGCGAGCCGCTCGCCAACGTGATCGGCCCCGCAGGCTACTGACGTCCCCCGGGGGCCGGTCCCCGCGACCCGCGGACCGGCCCCCACGCGGCTCACAACCAGCCGGAGCGGACCAGAGCCTGCTGCTGCCCGGGGAGAGGGGCGGGCGTCTCGCCCTCCGGCCGGTTCCCCAGCTCGCCCGCCCGGACCCGCTCGAGCAGCCTGCGGGTCGCGTCCACGATCTCGGGCGCCGCCCCGCGCAGCTGAGCGGCATCCGTCGGACCGGCCGTGTCGGCGGGGAACCGGGCCGCTTCCAGCAGGCCGTCGAGGTCCGCCAGCCGGTCCCCGAGCCAGCCCATGGGGTCCGCGGACAGCTCCCGGACGAAGACCCGCTCACCCGGATCCCAGCCGGTGAACACCGGGTGGTGGTGGGTCCGGTCGAAGCTTCCCGGCCTGCCGTCGACCGACTCCAGGAAGTCGGCGCGCCACACCGGCCGGCCCACCGAGACCGGGTAGGCGGCGTAGACGGAGTCCACCAGCTCACCCTGCTCGACCAGCCGCAACTCCAGCCGGACCCCGTGCTCGGGGCTCTCCTGGCCCTTGAGCGGCTCGGGGTCGACGAAGTACAGATCCCCGACCACGACGCCGACCTTGTCGAAGGCGAACATGTAGAGCATGCGCATTCCTTTCGCGAGTGCTGTTGTGACGGTGGCGCGCCCTAGAGCGTCTTCTCCGGTTCGGCCGGCCGGACGGCGCGCAGGCTCCGCGAGGCCCGCCACAGCAGGACCGCCAGGAGCGAGGTGATCAGGGCCGGGGCGAACCGCAGCACGTGTTCCGACAGCGTCACCGACCAGCCGAGCAGGACGGAGGACAGGGCCGCGCCGCCCAGGATGAAGGCCCGCATCACCGCGTTGACCCGGCCCGACACCTCCTCGGGTATCGCCCGGAAGCGGTACTCGTTCGTGGTGACGTTCATGCCTCCCTCACCCGCCATCAGGGCGCAGAAGCCCAGCACCACGACGCCCTCCCACGGTACGAGGAGCGCGGCGGAGGCGGCGGCGCACACCAGGAACCACAGCCGGACACGCCGCTCGGCGGGCGCCCCCCGCCACAGCCGGCCGCCCAGCCAGGACCCGAGCGCGCTGCCGGCGGCCCCGACGGCCAGCACCGCCCCCGCCCAGCCGCTGGACCAGCCCCAGGTGTCGGCGGCGAGAACCAGCAGAACGGTCGGCACCGCGCCCGCGCCCAGGTTGTACACCGCGAGGACCGCGGTGAGCCGTGGTACGCCCGGTATCCTGCGGAAACTGCGGAAGCCCTCCTTCTGCATGCGCAGGAAGCCGCGCTCGACGACCGGTTTCTCCCCGCGCGGGAGCACGGCCGCGACGGCGGCGGTGACCAGGAAGGTGGCGGCGTCGATCCACAGCGCCCAATACCCCCCGACCCCCGCGAGGATGACACCGGCGACGGCGGGCCCGGCGCAGCGGGCCAGTTCCGTCGCGGCCCCGAACCGGCTGTACGCCTCGGTCAGCCGGTCCTGTGGCGCGAGCATGGGCAGCAGACTGAAGTCGCTGGTCAGGTTGGAGGTCACGGTGCCGCATCCGGCGACCAGGAGGACCACGAGGACCAGTTCGACCTGGTCCACCATGAGCAGGAACGGCGTGAGCGCGACGAGCAGGCCCTGCACCAGCTCGGAGACCATGAAGACCGCACGGCGCTCATAGCCGTCGATCAGGGTGCCCAGCAGGGGCGAGGCGACGAACGGCAGGTACTGCACACCGAGGCTGAGCGCGGCCATCAGGGGAGAACCCGTACTGGCCAGGATGGTCCACGGCATCGCCAGGTGCAGGAAGGTGTTGCCCAGTTCGGAGATCGACGCCGCGGAGGTCAGCAGCCAGAACTTGTGCCACGTCTCCTGCGCGGGCGGCCGCCCCGGCGGGCGCGACGTGGCCGGTGCCGCGCCCGCCCCGTTGCCTTCGGCACTGTCCATGCTCCGTCTCCTTCACTCCGTCCGGGACCGCGGCGGTGAGCACGCCCGCTCGCCGGGGGCGTGCTCACCTGGGGTATGTCAGTTCACGCGCGCGGCGATGGTCCGCGCGCAGGCCAGGGCCTCGGTGTGACTGGTGTCCACCTCGACGTCGTAGGTCACGCCCTTGTGCACGGCCTCCGCCTGCGAGACGGCCATGCCGATCACCCGGTCGCCACGGGCGATCTCACGGCCGGCCGCCACCTCGGGGTCGCAGTGGACACCGACCCAGAGCACCTCCAGGCCCTCCAGGTGGGCGCGCAGACGGTCCTGGGAGGCCGCTCCGCTGAGAAACACGTCGTCGATGATGATCCGGGCCCCGGCCCGCGCCATGGCGGCGACGCCCTTCGTCCAGGCCTCTTCCATCTCACGGAAACCCTCGCCCAGCACGACCTCGCCCTGCTGGCCGAACTCCACGCCGGAGCCGGACTCGATCAGGGACGGCGGCAGGCGGTCGATGAGGTCGTCGACGCCGAGGTTGATCCACGGGTCGGGCAGGATCGCCTTCAGACAGCGGGTGATTCCGCTCTTGCCGGAGCTGGATCCACCGTTGAGGACAATGACTTGGGTACTCACTTGATCGGCTCCCCTTCGAGAGTGATGCGTTCCATTTTGCGGGCGTGCGGCCAGTAGTCGGAGACCGCGTAATGCTGGCTGGCCAGGTTGTCCCAGATCGCCACGTCACCCTCCTCCCACGAGAAACGGCACTGGAATTCCGGACGCCATGCCAAGAGGTGCACCATATCCAGAATTCGCTTGCTCTCCGCCTCGTCGAGACCTTCGATGCGGACCCCCGAGACCTTGTTGGAGAAGAGGGACTTCTCGCCGGTGAAAGGGTGCGTGAGCACGAGGGGATGCGACTGCGCGGGGTACTTCTCCCGCATGCGGCTCAGCGCCTCGTCGTTGCCGTCGAACGCGGGGAAGTAGATCTGCATCCAGTCGTGCACGATCCGCAGGCCCTCCAACTGCTCCTTGACCTCGTCGCTGAGCGAGGCGTACGCCGCCGCCATGTTCGCCCAGCAGGTGTCGCCGCCCCGCGGCGGGATCTGCACGGCCCGCAGCATCGAGCCGAAGGTCGGGACCTCGCGCCAGTTGAGGTCGCTGTGCCAGGCGTTGAGGTTCCCGGTGTGCTTCTCGTCGTGGTAGATCCCGGTGATCTCCGGGTACTCGTGGTAGGGCTGGAACGGCGAGATGCCGTGCACCACGGGCTCGTCCTCGGAGATGAACGGGTGCACCTCGGTCCTGCCGAGCCGCTTCGCGACCTTCATGAAGGTGTGGCGGTCGAGGTGCTGGCTCTTGAAGAACACCACCTTGTGCTGCAGCAGCAGTTCGGTGACGAAGTCGCGGAGTCCGGGATCGGCCGGGTCCAGGCGGTAGTCGTCGACGACCACTCCGATGTGCGTGCCGAGCTTCGTGCGGGCCACTAGTCCCCTGCCTTCGTTTCGAGTGTGTACGTGTGGATGATCCGGGTGATGTCCTGCTCCACCGCGGCCGTGGACTCCCCACTGACCAAAAACCCCCCGGCGGTCGGCCAGATCCGGCCGTCCGCGTCGAGGACCTCACCGACCGCCGGGGTGTCGACGGCCACCACGGAGGAGGGGAGTTCGTCGAGTCCGGTGACGGCGACGACCCGCACGGCCCCGGCGACGGCGGGCATGTACAGCCAGCCGGAGGCCCCCACCTCCCGGTGGTCCAGCATGGTCGTGGGCGTCGCCAGGTCCGAGGGCCGGCCCAGGCAGGCCAGCGCCGCCTCCTTGGCGAGGTCCACGCCGTAGACGGTGCGCTGGTGCCAACTGATGCCGGCGCCGCCGAAGCGGTTGCCGATCTCCAGGAAGACCAGCTCGTCCTCGGGAGTGTGGAACAGCTCCATGTGGAAGGTGCTGTCCGTGAGATCCAGGGCGCGCAGCACCGTCTCGGTGAACCGCCGTATCCTGTCCACGAGTTCGGGGTCGTCCGGGGTCACCGCCGCCAGCGGGGCGGTGCCGTGCTGGAAGTCGAAGCAGCTGTCGAGGTAGCGCGAGGCGCAGAACCAGTGCGTCTTCGCGTCCCGGACGACACCGTCGATGTGGTAGATGGAGCCGTCCACGAACTCCTCGACCTCGTACCCCTCCTCGATGTCGCCCGCCTCGGCGAGCGCGAGGAGTTCCGCCGCCCCGTCGAGGATCCGGACACCGATGCTCGCCCCCTGGCTCCGCGGCTTGAGCACGATCCGGCCGGGCATCCGGCCGGCGAACTCGGCCAGCTCCGCGTGCCCGGTGTCCGGCCCCACCGCGAGGAACCGCGGGACGCGGATACCCGTGCCGGACAGGGCCTGTTTCATCGGCACCTTGTCCCGGCACCGCAGCGCGGTCTCCACGCTCGTGCCCGGCACCCCGAAGTGCTCGCGCAACCGGGCCGCGGGCAGCGTGGTGTGCTCGTAGAGGCCGACGATCCCCGCGGGCGGGCCGAACTCGGCGATGAGTTCGGCGACGAGTTCGCGCATGCGGTCCACGGCCCGGTCATAGGTGTCCAGGTCGTCCGAGTCCGGCAGGTCGAGGACCGCGATCCGGGCGAACCGCGACGCCAGCGTGTCGGGCAGCCGCGCGGCGCTCGCCCGGGGCATCACGACGGTCACCCGGTCGGCGTCGAAGTCCGCGGTGTGCGCCTCCGAGGCGTGGAACCCGATGTGCACGACATGCCGCTTGCCGGCGCTCACGGCCGCACTGCCATCGTCTCGTGCAGGAACAGCCGCTTCGACGTGCCGCCCCGCTCCTTCACGTACGCGACCAGCTTGTCGCTGTCGATCATCGCCGGATGCCTCTCGTCGTACTCGACGCACATCACCGCGCCGAGCCAGGGCTCCTGGCCCATCGCGTACACGTAGACGGAGTCGGCCCCGAGCGCGTCGACGATCGCGGCCGCCTGCTCGAAGTTGCTGCCCTTCAGGCGCCGGCCCGCGTCGACGCGGCGCTCCAGCTTCTCCGGGAAGAGCGGACCGTAGAGCCAGCTGACCGGCGCGCCCACGCTCTCCATCCCGATGAACACCGTGTGCACCTGGCCGAGCGCGGCCGTCACCTGCGGGTACAGCTCGGGGGAGACGTTGGTGGAGTCCGCGGCGAACAGCACCCGGGTGCCGTCCAGATCCAGCATCCAGCCGCACTTGGTACGGATCCGGATGTCACCGTGCTCCCCGAGGAACGGCACCGCCGTGATGGTGCCGCCGGGGGTGTCGAGCACGTCCAGGTCGTCGAGTTCGACCACGTCACGGAAGCCGAGCCGGGTCAGCGTCTGCTTGAGGCCGGGGTCCACCAGGCTGGAGTTGGCGGACTTGGCGATGACGACCCTGCCGACCCGGTGGCGGATCTTGATCAGGGTCTCCAGGAGCATGTGGTCCTGGTGATTGTGGGTGATCATCACGTAGTCGACGCGCTCGGGCAGGTCGTCGAAGGTGAACCTGCCGTCGCTCTCGCACGAGTACCCGCTGTAGCTGATCACGGGGTCGACCAGGAAGGTGGTGCCCCGGTGCCGGACGAACACGCAGGCGTGGCCGACGTATTCGATGACGTCCTCGCCGGTGTCCACCGGCCCGGGGGCCGCCTCGGGGGCCGGGCTCTCCTCGAAGAACCCCCGGAAGGTCGCGGCGCGCTCCGCGTCCAGGCCGAGGTCCGCGGTCACCCGGTCCAGCTCCTGCGGGGTGAGGCCGCCGCGGAAGACCGTGTCCAGCAGCTCGGAGTCCAGCGGCACGGTGACCAGTACCTGCTCGCTCGTGTACTCGAGCACCGGGGTGGTCAGCGCGAACTCACGCGCGTCCTGGTGGATCTCGGAGAACCTGACCTGCTGCAGAGAGGGGTCGAAGTACGGGGAGCGGTACAGGAGCGGCTCGATGAACCGGTAGTCGGGCGTGCGGTTGTCCCGGTCGTAGAACAGCTCCACGCGGCCGGCCAGCGGCCCGGGCAGCTGCCCGTACACCTGGTCCATCGACGCACCGGTCTGGCCGGGCAGGATCTTCTGCTCCAACTCATCGATGGCGTCCGCGAGTTCGAGCAGCGGGGCGTGCTGTTCCCGCGCGGCGTCGTACCACTCCCGGACCCGGTCGTACGAGCCGTCGCGCTCGTGCACGAAAGGACCGCCGAGGAAGCGGGCCTGCCGCAGTGCCGTGCGGTGGGTCTCGGGATCGGCGAGGTAGGACTCGACGATGTTCCGGTAGTGGTTCTTCAGGTACTTCGCCAGGGTGTGCGGAGGGATCAGGTACGACCACGCGTACCACCCGGCGACGGCCGGCTCCGCGATGACGTTCTTCTTGAGGGACAGCGACTGGGTCACATCAGGCTCCGCGTTCGCACACGTAGTACTGGAAGAGGGCGTCGTCGTGGCGTGCGACGGTCTGCTGGACGCGCAGCCCGCAGTCGAGCAGGTCCACGGTGTCCAGCAGGACGGGGCTGTGACCGAGCAGCACCATGATGCCGCCCGGCCGCAGCGTGCGGACCAGGCCGGGCAGGATTTCCCTGGCCTGGGCGGTGGAGACGACCTCGGAGTTGAGGAACCGGCTGAACACGATGTCGGCGGTGCCCGGTTCGACGGCGGGGTCCGCCGCGTCGCCGCAGACCACCTTCTCCAGGCGGGAGGCGGCGAAGTCGGCCATCTGCCGGCTCAGGTCCTGGCCCACCGTGCGGATCCTGGCCGGGTCCAGGGCGGCGAACTCGGAGAGGAACTGGCCCGTGGAGCACGCGGGGTCGTACGCGAGGACCTCGCCCGCCGCGGCGTCGAGCCACGGCGCGAAACGCTCCCGCGTGTAGGTGCGGATGTGCTCCTCCCCGAGGCCGAGGAAGGCGGCGCGTTCCTCGGTGACCAGCCAGCCGTCGGGCGGGCTGGTCTTCTCCCGGCCCGGCTCGCGCTGCTTGGCGAAGGGATGGACGATCTCGGTGAGCGGAGTGATCGCGTCGAAGGCGGCGCGGCGCCCGGCCTCGTCCAGCGGCTCGAACACGATCCGGGCGTCGGCGTCGGACGTGCGCACATTGGCCACCGTGCCGACCACGTTGTACCAGTACACCTGGCTGCAGAACACTCCCGGCATGCCCTGGTCGAGCACGTAGTCGGAGATCGTCTTGCAGCCGGCGTACCAGCGCTCGCCGGTACGGAAGAGGAACAGCCGCTCGGGGCGGTCCGTGAGCCGTTCGCGCAACTCGTGGCCGCCGGGGCGCCGCCAGCGCGCGAAGTCGCCGCGGCGCAGTTCCTCACGGATGCTGATCTCGTCCTGGACGAACGCCGTGTCCAGGGGGGCACCCGGGTCCCAGCGCTGCTCGGGGGCGGTGGTGGTAGCCACATCAGGGCTCATGCGTCAGATCTCCAAGGTCTTGGTGAGTTCCCGGATGATCGGCCGGCACGTACCGTGCACCGGCCTGGTCCAGCCCGGCTCGCTGAGCCAGAGGCGGAGAGCGGCCAGTACGCGGGTGTCCGCGGTACCCGCCTCGGTCACGGTGGTGAGCCACTCCTGCGGGTCCGCCAGGGGGAGACCCCCGAGCTCCGCACGGAGTTCGTCGACGCCGTAGGTGCGCTGCAACAGCAGGGAGCGCCGCTCCGACGCCCGCCCGGCGGCCGCGGCCAGCAGGGAGTCGGTGACGTCGGCGACGTGGCAGACCGGCACCAGGCCGCTCAGCCGGGGCAGCGCGCCCTCCTTCTTGGAGATCCGCAGCAGGTTCGCGAAGACGTCGTCGTCGAGGAAGGCGGCGTCACCGGGCGTGTGCCCGTACACCAGCCCGATGCGGACGATGTCGACCTCGCAGTGGTCGTCCTCCAACGCCTCGACGTAGGCCTCGGCCACGAACTTCGACTGGGAGTACGGGTCGCCGATGGCCGCGAGCGCGTCCTCGGTGAACGGCACGAACTCCCGCCCGGCCGAGGCGGTCGACGCGAACACGAAGCGATGGGCGCCCCGCCGGGCCGCCGCCCGCACCAGGGTGCGGGTGTTGGCGATGCTGTCCTTGACGTGCCGCTCCAGCGGCAGCACATGGTTGACCTGGTAGCCGCAGTGCACGACGGCTCCCCAGCCGTCGGTGTCGCCGCCGCCCGCCTCCAGGTCGTCGTAGGTCGCAAAGCGTACGTCCGCGAAGTCGGCTTCCCGCCGTCCGAAGCGCGCGCAGTGGCGCTCGACGATCCGCCGGGGGTTGCTGGTGGCGACGACGGTCAGCGGACGTCCGGTGCCGAGCAACCGGTCGAGGACGTGCCCACCGATGAAGCCGCCGGCGCCGGTGACGGTGACCGCCCGCGGGTCGCCGGTCGCTCTCCGCCGCAGGGACGCGAGCGCCGCGGGCAGGTCGGCGAGGTCGGCCGAGACCGTGCGGAACACCGAGGGCACGGGGGAGGCCACCGGCTCCGGTCGCTCGCCCAGCGCGGCGAGGAAACCCTCGACGGTGAAGTCGTAGTTGAGCAGGTCGAAGGCCTTTTGTACCCGCTCCTCGCCGTAGAGCCGGGCGAGGCCGACCTGGAGCTGGACCAGTGCGAAGGAGTCCCCGCCCGCGTCGAAGAAGGACACGTCGGGGGCGAGCGGGGTGCCGAGGACCTCCTCGGCCAGGCCGCTCACGACGTCCTGCCCGGCTTCCCGCCCGGCCGACTGCGGCTCCGTGGTGGTGCCGTCGCGCTCCACGAGGGCCCGCAGTGCGTCCTTGTCGGCCTTGCCGGTGTGCGTGACCGGGATGTCCGGCACGGCCAGGATGATGTCGGGCACCTCCCACTTCGGGAGCAACTCGCGCAGCCAGGCCTTCAGCTCCGGCTCCGGCCGGCCGGCCGCGGTGTACGCGAGGACCAGGGAGCCGTCGTGGGTGAGGACCGCGACGCGCGATCCGAGCAGCCGGGACAGCCTGCCCTCCAGGTCGGTGAGGGAGATCCGGTGGCCGAGCCGCTTGACCTGGTCGTCGAGGCGGCCGACGTAGAAGACCTCGCCGTCGCGCAGCTCGACCTCGTCACCGGTGTGGTAGGCCGCGCTGCCGTCGACCGTCGTGAACGGCCCGTCCCCCCGCTCCACGCCTTCGTAGCCGAGGGCGACGCCCTCACCGACGATGACCAGTTCACCGCGCCCTGAAGTGGCGTAGAGGCCCCGCGCCCGGTCGTGGACGCGCGCCCGGTACCCGTCGATGGGGCGGCCGACAGAAGTGGTGAAGCGGTTCGGCTCCGTCACCGAGAAGCACACGGTGCCCTCGGTGGGACCGTACGCGTTGAGCACCCGGCTGAACCGGGCCGCCGCCCGGAACTCCACCTCCGTCAGGGCCTCGCCCGCGAAGACGACGGTGCCGATCGTCTTGCGCGCCTCGTCGTGCAACCGCGCGTACACCGACGGGGGCACGGTGATCACGTCACACCCATGGGCGGCCAGATGGGTGCCCACCGTGTTCACCCATGAGCCGCCGTCCCACTCGGGGACGACCAGAGTGCCGCCGGCGTACAGCGTCACGAGGATTTCGGCGATGGAGGCGTCGAAGGCGAGCGAGGAGAACTGGAGCACCCGATGGCCCGGTTCGATGCCGAACAGGCGGGTCTGGGCCCGGCACAGGTCCTCGATGCCCCGGTGGCCGACGTTCACCAGCTTGGGCACTCCGCTGGACCCCGAGGTGAACACGGAGTACGCCGTCTCGCGCACGGGCCAGGCGGCCGGGGGCTCCCCGTCGGCCCGCGGGACCGCCTCGCGGGCGAGTTCGTCCGCGCTGACCACGAGCCCGTCCAGGTCCTGGTCGCGCAGGGCGTCGGGGGTGGTACGGAGCACCAGGTCGGGCCCGGCCACGCGAATGGCCTCGCGCATGCGTTCGGGGGGCAGCCCCGGATTGAGCGGGGTGTAGACCAGCCCCGCACGCATCACGGCCAGCGCCCACAGGAGCGACTCGGCGGTGTGTTCACCGGCCGTGGCAACCCGTACGGCTCGCGGATACCGCCTGCGCAGTCGTGCGGCGCGGTCCCGGGTGACCCGGTCCAGGTCGGCGTATGACCAGGTCCGCGCACCCGACTCCAGGGCCGGTTGGTCGCCGTGCGCGCCGAGGTGGTGGGCTAGGAGCGTGGAAAGATCCACTGGACTTCCCCTCTGGTTGGCTTGTCGGTTGGGAGGGGCCCTCCGCACGGGCGGACAGGCAGGAGGGACGGATCGGTCGGCACGGTGCACGACCGGTGCCTCAGGACCGCACGTCGTCCGTCCGCACGGCGGTGAGTTCACGCAGCAGATCCACGTACTCGGTGAGCGTGCTGCGCGCGGTGGGCAGGTCCATGACGTCGGCGCTGTAGGGGAGGACCACCACCAGCTCGTCACCGACCTCGTTGATCTCCACCGTCAGATCGGCCTTGGCCGTGCCGTTGTCCACGAGCCACGGCACCACACGGGTACCGGTGAGCGCGGCGCGGGGCCGCAGTGGCCCCTGGTAGGCGAGGACCACCTGGACCAGGGGCTGGCCGGACGCGCCCGCCCGGGCGCCGACCGCCCGCACCACGTCGTTGAACGCGACGTGCTGGTGCTCCAGCCCCTCCTGGATCTGCTCGTCCACGGCGCCAAGGAGATTGAGCGGGTCCGCGGCGCCGTCGAGTGTCACCCGCATCGCGACGGTGTTGGTGAAGAAGCCGATGACGTCCTCGGCCTCCTGGCTCGGGCGCCCCGAGAAGGGGGACCCGATCACCACGTCCCGCCGTCCCGTGCGGCGCGACACCAGGAGCGCGAGCGCCAGGAGACACACCGCGTACGGAGTGGTGCCCGCTTCCTTGGCCAACTGCTCGACCGACCGGCGCAGTTGGTGACCTGTGCGGTGGTTCACGCGGCCGCCCAGGTGGCTGAACGAGGCGGGCCGCGGCCCGGCGGTGGGCAGGTGGGTCTCGGTCGGGGCGCTGTCAAGTACGGAACGCCAGTGGTCAAGGCCCACCGCGAGCACGGGATGCTTGGCCGTGGCCCGCTGCCACAGGGCGTGATCGCGCGGGCGCAGCGCGCCCTGCGGCCGGGGAGCGGGTTCGCGCCCGACGCGGCGAGCCGCGTAGCACTCGGACAGGTCGCGGTCGAGCACGTCCTGGGAGAGGCCGTCGGCGACGGTGTGGTGGGTGACGAGCACGAGCACCCGCTCCTCGGCGCCCACGGTCAGCAACGCCGCCCTGAGCAGAGGTGCCCGCTCCAGGTCGAAGGGGAGGGCGCCCAGTTCCGTGACCCGCGAAGTGGCCTCGGCGAGAGGGTCGGTGGCCCCCGACAGGTCCTCCTCGGCCAGGGCCACCGTCACCTGCGGGGCGACGTCGACGCGGAGGTCGGCCCCGTCCAGGTGCAGGCTGCTCCGGAAGGCCTCGTGCCGGTCCGCGAGGTCCTGGACGGCGCGCCGCAGGGCCGGCAGGTCCAGGGGGCCGCTCACGTGGAGTGCGGACGTCTCGTTGTAGGCGATGGACGCGGCCTGTCTCATGCGGGTCTGTGCCCACAACCGCCGCTGGTGCAGGGAAGCGGGGTGGGAGGCGCCCGTGCCGGTGTCCGTGTCCGTGCGCGTGAGCGGGGGCAGGGCGGGCCGTTCGGCGCCGTCGGCGCTCAGGAGACGAGCCAGCTCCGCCAAGGTGCCCGCGCCCAGCAGTTCCCGGACGGTGAGCGCGACGCCGAAGTGCTCGCGCACCCGGTTCTGGACCCGGATGGCCTGGAGGGAGGTGCCGCCAAGGGCTCGGAAGCCGTCGCCGGTGCCGATCCCGCTCACGCCGAGCACGTCCTCCCAGATGCGGGCCAGTTCCGCCTGCGTCCCGGGCCGGGGAGCCGAGAGGGCGGTGCGGGAACCGGTCCCCTCCGGGCGGTGCGCGCGGAGCGCGGCCAGGTCCAACTTGCCGTGCTGATTGAGCGGGAGGCGCTCCAGCGGCACGAGGAACGAGGGGACCATGACGGGCGGCAGCTCCTCGGCCAGCCGGTCGGCGAGTTCCTTCTCGACGCCCGGGGAGCCGACGACGAAGCCGACGAGCCTGGCGTCCGGTCCCTCTCCCTGGACGACGACCGCACAGGAGTGCACGCCCGGATGGGCGGCGATCACCGCCTCTATCTCGCCGCGTTCCACCCGCTGGCCGCGGACGTTGAGCTGGTCGTCCACGCGGCCGAGGAAGTCCAGGTTGCCGTCGGGCAGGTACCGCACCCGATCACCGGTGCGGTAGAGACGGGCGCCCGGCCGGTCACTGAACGGGTCCGGCGGGAACTGCCGTTCCGTGAGTTCGGGAAGGCCCCAGTAGCCGCGTGCCAGGCCCCGGCCGCCGACATAGAGCTCGCCCGGCTCCCCGTCGGCGACCGGCTTCATCCGGGCGTCGAGGACGTGCAGTTCACGGCCGGGCAGGGCCTTGCCGATCGGCGGCGCGTCACCGGGCGGACGCTCGTCCGAGGCACTGGCCGCGACCGTCACCTCGGTGGGTCCGTAGAGGTTGACCAGGCGGCGGCCGCTTCCCCAGCGCTCGGCGGCCTGCGGCTGACACCGCTCACCGATGTAGGCGAGCGTGTGCAGGTCGGGCAGGGGCGGTTCCTCGGTCAGTTCGGCGAGCAGCGCCGGGGGCAGCATCGCGCCGGTGACGCGGGAGCCCCGCAGGAATTCCACGAGGCCCGGCCCCGCCGTCTCGGTCCCGGCGGGCGGGATGATCACCGTGCCGCCGGCGGCCAGCACCGCGTAGATGTCGAGCGCCTGGGTCTCCCACGTCAGCGGGTAGAACTGGAGGAACCGGGTGCCCGGCCCCAGGGCCAGGTACGGCGTGATCATGCCCATGAAGTAGGCGATGGAGTCGTGCACCGCCATGACCCCTTTGGGGCGGCCGGTGGTGCCCGAGGTATAGGTGATGAAGGCGAGCCGGTCGGGGTCGCCTTCCGGCAGCGCCGCGTCGGCCGGGGCCGCCGCGCGGGGCGCTCCCGCCGTGTCCCGGGCCCTCTCGTCGGGGGCCGTCGCTCCGGCCAGTTCCTCGGCGACCAGAAGAGGGTTCTCGGTCACGGGGACCGCGTCCCGGAGGGCCCGGCTCGCCACCGCCAGCCGGGGGGCGACGTCCTTGAGGATCCAGCGCAGCCGGGCCTCGGGGTGGGCCGGGTCCAGGGCGACGTAACTGCCGCCCGCCTTCAGGATGCCCAGCAGCGTCACCACCATGACGGCGGAGCGCTCCAGGGCCACGGCGACGAAGACGCCGGGCCCGACACCGTGCGCCCGCAACCGTCGGGCGACGGCGTCGGAGCGGCGCTCCAGCTCACGGAAGTCGAGGCGCTCGGTGCCGTACTCGACGGCCGGCAGGTCGGGTTGCGACGCGGCACGCGCGGCTATGAGGCCATGAATGGTGGAGTGACTCATGTGCGGAAATCCCGGTGAGTTTTCCCTTGCCAAGTGCATGGGTCCGCCACGAAGCGTGTGACTTCGGGCGCAACGGAAGAAACGGCGCGCGGGCATTGAGCACGCCATTCCCATGGAACCCGCCGGATTCGGACATAGAGCTGGTCCGGCGGAAGTCAGGTTGAAGACTCAAGAGGGTGCTGTGTACACCCGGTACAATGAGAGGGGCATTCACCCCTTGGTCGGCCATCGGCCCCGAGGGTGCGGACGGCGCACCACTCACTTGGAAAGGCTGTACCAGCAGCCGTAAAGACGCGCGATGTCGTAAGCGGTCGCGGAAAATGGTCGAGAACGTCCCCCGCGATTACATCAGGTGAATCCGGGCATCTCCGTGCGGCGCCCGAGAGGTGGTCGCCCATATCTGGCCTCGGCCCTCATGTACACCCCGTCTACACCCCCGTTCGCGCCAATGTTGGCTCGCTGTGTGTGCTGCGAGACGCACTGTAGTTTGGGGTTGAAGGGGTGGCAAGCGGCAATCTTGTGGCTGATCCGAAGCCGCATGAAGGTGCTTGCGCCCTCCGGTCCTTTCTGTTTCGATGGCGAACGCATGAGGCAAAGGCCTTGACACGGGGGCGTCTTCGATGAGTGACAGGACAAGGCCGTGCTCGGGCACGCCATTCATGACCACGGCGCCGCGCGCCCACGGGTTGTCGGTGCCCCGGCCGCCCGCTGATCGGGCTATCGCCGAGAACATCAGGGAGTAAGTCGGGTCCGGGCCGCGGGTGTCGGGGAAGCCTGACGGACCCTTTGGTGCAATCGTCGCACCAGTCACCGGAACCGGACTTTTCCGTGCCGCCCTCATGCGTATTTCCACTGTTCTCCGCAATCGGAATGGCTGGATCCGACCCGGCTGGAAAGAGCCGTTCACCCTGCGTGTGCGGGGCGGTCGGCGAGCCCGGTCCGAACGACCGGACCCCGGCTCGCATCAGTCTTGACATCAAGGGAGGGGCCTGGTGATTCAGGTACGTGAACCAACACAACCGCCGAACACCGCCGGTGGTGATCCCGCCGACGAAGCGATCGCGCCACTCGGCGACGTGACGATCACGCTCACCGACGCCGAACGTGAGGCGGCCGCCGACGAGTTCGCCTCGTCGGCCCGTGCCCTGAAGGACCGGTCGCTGGACGACGAGGAACTGCTGACGGAGGCCGAGCTCGCCGGACTCCGGCTG
Organism: Streptomyces sp. NPDC031466; assembly: GCF_055581265.1. Lineage (NCBI taxonomy): Bacteria > Bacillati > Actinomycetota > Actinomycetes > Kitasatosporales > Streptomycetaceae > Streptomyces > Streptomyces sp. NPDC031466. The sequence goes on along the minus strand of NZ_JBVIJT010000001.1, from coordinate 336,833 downwards.
CCCAGACGGGTGCTGGAGGCACTCGGCGGGTTCCGCCGGCACGGGAACGACGCCGGTGTCCTCCTCCTGCGCAACATGCCCGTCGATCTCATGCCTCCCGCGACGCCGACCGACGGCTTCCTGCCGCACTGGCACGAGCTGCCGGTGGCCACGTTCGCGCAACTGGCCGTGGCGTCCACCGTCGGCGCGGTCATCTCCTACGCGGACGAGAAGAACGGCGCGATCGTCCAGGACGTCGCCCCCGTCGAGGGCGCCGAGAGGCGTCAGGAGAACTCCGGCACGGTCTACCTCGAACTCCACACCGAGGACGGGTTCCACCCGTACAAGCCGGACTTCATCACGCTGATGTGCATACGCCCCGATCACGGGCGCACGGCGCGCACCGTCGTCGGCGCGGCCGCCCGGGCCCTGCCCCTGCTCTCCGGGCGGACCGCGGCGGTCCTGCGGGAGTCGCGCTTTCGTCTGCGGGTGAGCAGCTCGTTCGGGAACGGCTCCACCGACCTGCTCACCGGCCCGCTTCCCGTGCTCTCCGGATCCGCCGCCACTCCGGACCTCCTCGCCGACTTCCACGCCATGGAGGGCGTCGACGACGAGGCGCGGGCCGCCCTGGAAGACATCAAGGCCGCGTTCCTCGCGACCCTGCGGGGCGGCGTGCTCGAAACCGGTGACCTCCTCGTCGTGGACAACCGCACCGCCCTGCACGGGCGTTCGGAGTTCGCCGCGCGCCACGACGGGACGGACCGCTGGCTCAGGCGCTGCTTCGCCGTCACGGACCTGCGCTCCTCGCGCGAGGCCCGCCCCGCCGGCTCGCGCGTGTGCCGCCCGCTCAGGGACATCGGCCTCTTTTCCCCCGAATCACTTCTTCCCACCCCACGAATCGAGGACCCGGTGTGCACCGGTTCATGACCAGCCTGGGCGAACTCGCCGAGCAGCCCCCGCGGCACATGCTGCTGCTGTACTCCGGTGGGGTCGACGGGACCTACTTGCTCCAGCGGCTCCAAGCCCTCGGTACCACCATGACGGCGCTGCACATACGCATCGGCGACCGGGAGCCCTTCGACGCCGCGGCCGAGCAGGCCGAGAAGTTCGGCGCGGACTTCGTCGACGTCGACGTGACGGACCGGTTCTTCGACGGGTTCGCTCCCGCGGCCGTCCACGCGGACGCCCTGTACCAGGAACAGTTCCCGGTCGGCTCGACGCTCACCCGGCCCCTCATGGCACAGACCGCCGTCCAGGTGGCGCGGGAACGCGGCTGCGACGTGATCGGCCACACGGCGACCTACATGCAGAACAGCTCGATCAGACTCAGTGGGTCGATCGCCGCCCTGGCCCCGGAGATCGGCGTGGCGGCGCCCTTCCTCGGTTCGGACCTGCCCCGCGAGAGCAAGCTGGCCGCGCTGCGGGAGGTCGGCGTCTCGTTCCCCGAGGGGATCCACAGCGTCGACGCCAACCCGTGGGCGCGGGTCATCGAGTGCGGTTCCCTGGAGAGCCCGGAGAACCGCCTGGACGAGAGCGTGTTCCGCTGGACCCGGGACATCGCCGACACTCCCGCCGACCCCGCCGAGGTGCTCCTCACCTTCGAACACGGCCTGCCCGTCGCCCTCGACGAGCGGCCGATCGCCTTCGGCGACCTCGTGGAGCATCTCAACGGGCTGGCGGGCGAGCATGGCGTGGGCCGCTCCTCCGGCCTGGAGGACACCCCGTTCGGGGTGAAGAACCACGAGATCCGCGAGGCGCCCGCCGCGACCGTGATCATCAAGGCGCACCAGGTCCTGGCCAACGCGGTCTTCACCGCCCAGGAGCACGCGGTGCGCGGGGGGATCGCCCGCGAGTGGACCACCACCGTGGTCCAGGGCGGCTGGTTCAGCCACCTCGGCGAGAGTCTCGCCAGGTGCCTGGCGGATCTGGACCGCCCGCTGGAGGGCTCCGTGCGGCTGCGCCTGCACCGGGGTTCGATCACGGTGCTCAGCGTGAACTCGGCGAACGGCCTCTACTACACCCGCTTCGGCGAGACGTTCCACGCGTCGATGTCCGACTACTCCTACACACCCTGGCTGTCGCTGGCCACGCTGCCCAGCCGACTGCGACGATTCGGAGACCCGCGATGACCGGCAACAAGAGGGACCTCGTCGACCTTTCGCACGTGGTGCGCGAGGGCATGACCACCTACCCCGGGCTGCCCGGACCGGTGATCGAGGACCACATGTCGCGTGTGGACTCGCGTGAGCGGTATTCCCCGGGGACCGAGTTCCAGATCGGGCGCATCACCCTCGTGGCGAACACGGGGACGTACGCCGACGTCCCCTTCCACCGCTTCGACGGCGGTGCCGACCTCTCGCAGGTACCGCTGTCCCGGTTCGCCGACCTGGAGGGCGTCGCCGTCACCGTGCCCCCCGGCGCGCCGAGCGCCATCGGGCCGGAGGTCTTCGAGGGGCTGGAGGTGACCGACCGGGCCGTGCTCGTCCACACCGGCTGGGACCGGCACTGGGCCACCCCGTCGTACGGGGACCCGGCACACCCCTTCCTCACCGAAGCGGCCGTGGAGTGGCTGGTGGCCCGGCGCCCCGCACTGGTGGGCATCGACTCGGTCAACATCGACGACATGGCCGACCTCGCCCGGCCGGCCCACACCGGGCTGCTGGCCGCCGGGATCCCGGTGGTCGAGCACATGACGGGTCTCGAGCAAGTGGTGGGCCGGGAGTTCCGCTTCCACGCCGCGCCGATCCCCGTCGCCGGAATGGGGACCTTCCCGGTGCGGGCCTACGCCCTCGTCGGCACGGAAGGGTGACCGGCGCCGCCGGAGCAGGAGACAGCACTACTTCTACGAAGGTCGTGGACATGGAGAAGTACCACCTGGACGCCCGGGCCAACACCGTTCTCGACGAGCTGGTACGGGAGTTGACCCGTGACCTGCCGAGCGTGCACGACGCGGCGTTCCACGCGAAGGCCGCGGTGCTCGCGCACGAGCTGCCGCGGGAGCTGCGGGAAGCACTCGTCGGGTTCCGGCTCACCGAGCCGTCCGGCGGCTTCCTGCTGTCCGGCATCCGGATCAGCGAGGCGATAGGGCCCACCCCCGGCCACTGGCACCAGCCCGAGGGGGAGCGCTCGCCGGCGCTCAGGGAGGAGGGGTTCTTCGCCCTGTGCGCCCAGCTCCTGGGAGACCCGTTCGGTTACGCGACCTTGCAGAACGGGCTGCTGATGCACAACATCGTGCCCATCCAGGGGCACGAGAAGGAGCAGATATCCTCCGGTTCGGAGGAATTGCTGGAGTGGCACACAGAGGAGGCGTTCCACCCCTACCGGTCGGACTACACCGCGCTGATGTGTCTGCGCAATCCCTACAGCGCGCCGACCACGTACGCCGAGATCTCCGACCTCGACATCACGGACGAGGACCGCGCCGTCCTGCGCCGGCCGCTCTTCGCCACCAGGCCGAGCGGCTCGCACTCGGCGGAGCGCAACGCGTACACCACCCACCTGCCGCAGAGCAGGCACGCCCGGGCGCGGGAGAGCTTCGAGCGGATCGAGGAGCTGCACCGCAACCCGGTGGCCGTGAGCGTCCTGCTCGGTGACGAGGCCGACCCCTATCTGCGCGTCGACCCCGACTGCATGACCCCGCTGACCGAGGAGGCGGCCGGGGCGCTGGAGCGGTTGTGCGCCGAGATCAACCGCAAGATCCAGGACGTCGCCCTCGCGCCCGGTGACATCCTCTTCCTGGACAACGCCAAGGCGATCCACGGCCGTCGGCCGTTCAAGGCGCACTTCGACGGTTCGGACCGCTGGCTGAAGCGGATGAACATCACGCGCGACCTGCGACGTTCGCGGGCCCGACGGCTCTCGGCACACGACCGGGTCATCCAGTAGGGCCGGGCGCCCGGCGGCCCGGGCCGCGACGGACTCGTGCGGCGTGCGGTCCGGGCTGCCGGGCCGCACGCCGCACGGGCTCCCTCACCCCACGGCGAGCAGCAGGGGGAACGCCTCTCCGACCGAGGCCACGACCCGGGTGGGGGTCGGCGCCCCGGCGGGCAGCGGGCGTCCGCCGGAGACCCAGATCGTCGACATGCCCACGGCGGCCCCGCCCGCGATGTCGTGCTCCAGGGAGTCGCCGATCACCCAGGCCCCGTCCAGCCGGCCGGCCGCGCGATCGGCGACGAGCCGGAAGATCTCCGGGTCCGGCTTGCGCGATGTCTCGTCGTCGGCAAAGCACACCACGTCGAACAGGTCCGCCATGCCGTCCCGCATCTTCGGCTGCTGGTCCAGCGCCGTGCCGTTGGTCAGGAGCGCGGTCCGCCACCCGCGCGCACGCAGTTCTTCGAGGTTGTGCGCGACGCCGTCGAACGTACGGGAAAGGAGCGGTACCCGCTCCAGGAAAATGCTCCGCAGTTCATCCGGGGACTCCGTGAACCCGAAACGGTCGATGATGGCCTGGAAGGTTTCCCGCGGGGCAACAGGACGCTGTTGTTCCGCCCGGAGGAACTCCAATCCGTCCGCCCCGAGATTTCGCTGTTCGGTCAATTCGATGAACCACCGGTCCACCGCGCCCGCGCTGTCCACCAGGGTGTCGTCGAGATCGAATATGGCGAATTTATTCACGTACAGCCAATCGCTAAGTGGTCAATCGCTCTGTGGTACTGGGTGGCGCGGCACCGGTGTCCGCTACTCGCGGGCGCCCACCGGCGCCGGCAGGGCGTCCAGTTCGGCGAGGTCGGCCGCCGACAGGACCAGGTCGGCCGCCGCGGCGTTCTGTTCCAGGTAGCGGAGGGTCTTGGTGCCGGGAATCGGGATGACGTGCTCGCCCTGGGCGAGCAGCCAGGCCAGGGCGACCTGGGCCGAGGTGGCGCCGATGCGCTCGCCCACCGCGCGCACCCGCTCCACCAGCTCCGCGTTGGCGGCCATCGACTCCGCGGTGAACCGGGGCATGTCGGCTCGGAAGTCGTCGGCGTCCAGATCCGTGGGCGCGGTGTAGCGCCCGCCGAGCAGCCCGCTGCCGAGCGGTGAGTGGCACAGGAACGCGATGCCGTGCGCACGGCAGTACGGCACGACGTCGCCCTGGAAGTCGCGTGTGAACAGGGAGAACTCCGACTGCACGGCGGCGACCGGGTGGACGCCCCGGGCCCGCTCCACCTCGTCGGCGGACGCCTCGGAGATGCCGAGGGCGCGTACTTTGCCCTCGGTCGCCAGGTCCGCGAGCGCGCCCCAGCTCTCCTCCACCGGAACCCGGGGGTCCACGCGGTGCAGGAAGTAGATGTCCAAGTGGTCGGTGCCCAGGCGGCGCAAACTGCCCTCCAGGGCGGACCTGAGGTACTCCGGACGCCCGTCGAGGGCGAAGTCCTCCCCGTCGAACCGGACGCCGCCCTTGCTCGACAGCACCGCCTCGTGGCGCCGGCCGCGCAGGGCACGCCCGACCAGTTCCTCATTGGTGAAGGGGCCGTACACATCCGCCGTGTCGATCAGATTCACCCCCAGATCGAGCGCGCGGCGCACAACGGTCATGGAAGCCTCGTCGTCACGGCGCCGGGGGTCGTAGGCAAAGGACATCCCCATGGCACCCAGTCCTATTCGACCGACCGACGGCCCCTGAAAACCAAGTGCGGTTGTGCGCACGAAATATTCCTTTCGAGTGGGATATGAATGCACTGCCCTGCCGTCGCGCTCGCCATGAACCCGTGGCGGCACCCTCATCCGGATCAGCATAGAATCCGTGGACATGCGCTACAAGGCTTTCCGGAAAAGGAGGTTGACGCGCATGACGAGAGCCGGGGATTACCGGTGGTGACATCCGAAGGGCGGACCGCCCGGAACGCCGCCCGGAACCACAATTCCCGGCTCGCCGGGTAGCGGAAGACGGCGCCCGCCCGTGCTAGGAAGAGTCATGACCGAACGCGATGCGTACGACGCCGTCATCGTCGGCGGTGGTCACAACGGCCTGGTCGCCGCCGCCTACCTCGCCCGCGCCGGGCGCTCCGTGCTGCTCCTGGAGCGGCTCACCCGCACCGGCGGGGCCGCCGTCTCCAGCCGGCCCTTCCCCGGGGTCGACGCGCGGCTTTCGCGCTACTCCTACCTCGTCAGCCTCCTGCCGAAGAAGATCGTCCGGGATCTCGACCTGGACTTCAGGGTGCGCACCCGCACCATCTCCTCCTACACCCCGACCGAGCGCGCGGGCCGCCCGACCGGTCTGCTCGTCGGCGGCGGCGAGGCCCGCACCCGGCAGGCCTTCGCCCGGCTCACCGCAGGCCCCGGCGAGTACGAGGCATGGCGGAGCTTCTACGCCATGACCGGGCAGGTCGCCCGCCGCGTCTTCCCCACCCTCACCGAACCCCTGCCCAGCCGGGCGGAACTGCGGGCCCGCGTCGCCGACGACACCGCCTGGCGCACCCTGTTCGACGAGCCGATCGGCGCGGCGATCGAGGAGCGCTTCGCCGACGACCTGGTGCGCGGAGTCGTCCTCACCGACGCCCTCATCGGTACCTTCGCCGACGCCCACGACCCCTCCCTGCGACAGAACCGCTGCTTCCTCTACCACGTCATCGGTGGCGGCACCGGCGACTGGAACGTGCCCGTCGGCGGCATGGGCGCCCTCACCGGGGCCCTCGCCGACGCCGCGCGCGTCGCGGGCGCGCGGCTGCGCACGGGGTGCGAGGTGACGCGGATCGTCACCGACGGACAGCGAGGCGAGGTCACCTACCGCGAGGGCGACGGCGACGAGCGGACCGTCGCCGCCCGGCACGTGCTCGTGAACGCCTCCCCGCAGGCCCTCGCCGAGCTGCTCGGCGACGAGCCGCCCGCCCCCGCCGAAGGCGCCCAATTCAAGGTCAACATGCTGCTGAAGCGGCTGCCGAGGCTGCGCGACACGTCCGTCGACCCCCAGGACGCCTTCGCCGGTACGTTCCACATCGGCGAGGGGTACGAGGAGTTGGCGACGGCGTACGCCGAGGCCGCCGCCGGGGTCCCGCCCGCCGCGCCGCCCTCGGAGATCTACTGCCACTCGCTGACCGACCCGACGATCCTCGCCCCCGAACTGATCGAGCGCGGCCACCAGACCCTCACCCTCTTCGGACTGCACACACCCGCCCGGCTCTTCACCCGGGACAACGACGCGGTCCGCGCCCAGCTCCTGAAGTCCACGCTCGCCCGGCTCGACACGTATCTCGCCGAGCCGATCGCCGACTGCCTCGCGTCGGACGCCGAAGGCCGCCCCTGCGTCGAGGCGAAGACCCCGCTCGACCTGGAGCGCGACCTGCGTCTGCCCGGCGGCCACATCTTCCACCGCGATCTCGCCTTCCCCTACGCGGAGGAGGCCGGCGGGCGCTGGGGCGTGGAGACCCGGCACGCGAACGTCCTGCTGTGCGGGGCGGGCGCCGTGCGCGGCGGGGGAGTCAGCGGCATCCCCGGGCACAACGCCGCGATGGCCGCCCTGGGAGCGTGAACCGGTGGCGCACCCCGTGGTCCCGAGCCGGACGGCCGACGGCTCCGAGGTCCGCCCACTGAACTGACGCAGCATCAGAAAAGCCCTTCCCTCGTCCAGGCCACTGCGGCATCCTGCGCCCATGCAGACGGAGTTGAGCAGGAAACTGGGAGTCGAGCACGCCATCTTCGGCTTCACGCCCTTTCCCGCGGTGGCCGCCGCCATCAGCAGGGCGGGCGGGCTCGGGGTGCTCGGCGCGGTCCGCTACACGGCACCCGACGAACTGGCCAGGGACCTCGACTGGATGCAGGAGCACGTCGACGGCCGGCCGTACGGGCTCGACGTCGTCATGCCCGCCAAGAAGGTCGAAGGAGTCACGGAGGCCGACGTCGAGGCGATGATCCCCGAGGGGCACCGGCAGTTCGTCGAGGACACCCTCGCCGAGCACGGCGTGCCCGAGCTGGCCGAGGGCGAGGCGTCCGGCTGGCGCATCACCGGCTGGATGGAGCAGGTCGCCCGCGACCAGCTCGACGTCGCCTTCGACTACCCGATCGCCCTTCTCGCCAACGCCCTCGGCTCACCCCCGGCCGACGTGATCGCGCGCGCCCACGCCCACGACATCCTCGTCGCGGCCCTCGCGGGCAGCGCCCGGCACGCCCGCAAGCACGCCGAGGCCGGCATCGACGTCGTCGTCGCCCAGGGGTACGAGGCGGGCGGCCACACCGGCGAGATCGCCTCCATGGTGCTCACCCCCGAGGCCGTCGAGGCGGTCGCGCCGCTGCCGGTGCTGGCCGCCGGGGGCATCGGCAGCGGCGAGCAGATCGCCGCCGCGCTCGCGCTCGGCGCGCAGGGCGTGTGGCTCGGCTCCCTGTGGCTCACCACCACCGAGGCGGACCTGCACTCGCCCGCCCTGACCCGCAAGCTGCTGGCGGCCGGCTCCGGTGACACGGTCCGCTCCCGGGCGCTGACCGGCAAGCCCGCCCGCCAGCTGCGCACCCGGTGGACCGATGCCTGGGACGACCCGCGGAGTCCCGGCCCGCTGCCCATGCCGCTCCAAGGGCTCCTCGTCGCCGAGGCCGTGTCCCGCATCCAGAAGTACGAGGTGCCGGAGCTGCTCGGCACGCCGGTCGGGCAGATCGTCGGCCGGATGAACAGCGAACGCAGCGTCCAGGCCGTCTTCGACGACCTCACCCGCGGCTTCGAACGGGCCGTCGACCGGATCAACCGCATCGCGGGAAGAGGAGGCCGGTCGTGAGCGCCGCCGGGAGCACGCCCCAGAGCACACCCCCCAACGGCTTCTGGGCCCAGGCGACGGCCGACCCCGGCCGCACCGTGCTCATCGCGCCCGACGGCGAGCGGTGGACGGCGGGCCGCCTGCACGGCGTCGCGAACCAGCTGGTGCACGGGCTGCGGGCGGCCGGCCTGGAACGCGGCGACGCGTTCGCGGTCGTCCTGCCCAACGGCGTCGAGTTCCTCACCGCCTACCTCGCCGCCGCGCAGGCCGGCTTCTACCTCGTCCCCGTCAACCACCACCTGGTCGGCCCCGAGATCGCCTGGATCGTCGCCGACTCCGGTGCCAAAGTGCTGATCGCGCACGAGAGGTACGCCGAAGCGGCCACGGCGGCGGCCGACGAGGCGGCGCTCCCGGCCACCCACCGCTACGCCGCCGGTGACATACCCGGCTTCCGCCCCTATCGCCAACTCCTGGACGGGCGACCGGAGTCGGCGCCGCAGGAGCGCACCCTGGGCTGGGTCATGAACTACACCTCGGGCACCACCGGCCGTCCGCGCGGCATCCGCCGCCCGCTGTCCGGCAAGCTCCCCGAGGAGTCCCACCTCGGCGGGTTCCTCGGCATCTTCGGGATCAGGCCCTTCGACGACAACGTCCACCTGGTCTGCTCCCCGCTCTACCACACCGCCGTGCTCCAGTTCGCCGGCGCCGCCCTGCACATCGGCCACCCCCTGGTCGTCATGGACAAGTGGACGCCCGAGGAGATGCTGCGCCTCATCGACGCGCACAAGTGCACCCACACGCATATGGTGCCGACCCAGTTCCACCGCCTGCTCGCCCTGCCCGACGCCACGCGGGCCGCCCACGACGTGTCCTCCATGCGGCACGCCATCCATGGCGCCGCCCCCTGCCCCGACCACGTGAAACGCGCGATGATCGCGTGGTGGGGCGAGTGCGTCGAGGAGTACTACGCGGCCAGCGAGGGCGGCGGGGCCTTCGCCACCGCCCAGGACTGGCTCAAGAAGCCGGGCACGGTCGGAAAGGCCTGGCCCATCAGCGAGTTGGCGATTTTCGACGACGAGGGCAACCGGCTGGCGCCCGGCGAGCTGGGCACCGTCTACATGAAGATGTCCACCGGCGGATTCGCGTACCACAAGGACGAGTCGAAGACGAGGAAGAACCGCATCGGTGACTTCTTCACCGTCGGCGACCTCGGCCTCCTGGACGAGGACGGCTATCTGTTCCTGCGCGACCGCAAGATCGACATGATCATCTCGGGCGGGGTCAACATCTACCCCGCCGAGATCGAGTCGGCGCTGCTCGCCCACCCCGCGGTCGCCGACGCCGCCGCGTTCGGCATCCCGCACGACGACTGGGGCGAGGAGGTCAAGGCCGTCGTGGAGGTCGCCGGGGGCCGGGCCGCCGACGACGCCCTCGCCGCCGAGATCCTCGCCCACTGCGAGCGCCGTCTCGCCGGCTACAAGCGGCCCAAGAGCGTCGACTTCGTGGAGACGATGCCCCGCGACCCGAACGGCAAGCTGTACAAGCGGCGGCTGCGGGAACCGTACTGGGAAGGCCGCGAGCGCCCGATGTGAGCGTGGGCGGGGCCGGGTCACCCGGCGGCGACCCGGCCCGTGCGCTCAGCGGCGCTCGCGCACCCGCACCACCTTCAGCGCCGGATCGCCGAGGATGTCCTTCTCGCAGAAGCGGGACGTCACCCAGCGCTCCTTGGCGTACAGCCGCGTCTGATCGCTGTGGTGCGGCGAGTTGGGGTCGGCGGACTGGGAGTACGTCAGCAGCGTCCGGGCGCGTGGGCAGCGGCCGTCGTCCCAGCCGACCGCCTGGATGTGGCTCGACCCGTGCGCGACCTCGGTGTAGCCGGCCTTCGGGTCCCACACCGGCTCGATCTTGTTCCAGACACCGAGGGACTCCGTGCCGCCGTGGACCGGGACGCGCCGCCCCTTGCGTACGACGTACTGGTTCGCGCCCAGCGGGGCGTCGAGGGCGATCCCGGCGGCCTTCAGCTCGCTCACCGCGTCCGCCAGCGCCGTCGGGAAGCCGGGCGCGGAGGTGTCGAGGGTGTTCGGTGTGCGCACGGGGTCGGCCGCCGAGAACGGCACCTTCCACATCCGCGTCTGCGACCCGGCCGGCGCCGTCAGCTTGCGCCAGAAGCGGTCGAAGAGCAGCGCGCCCCGGCTCCCGGTGTCCATCGTGTGGTCCCAGCGTGCCAGGACCCGGCACGCCTGGCGCACGTCGACGGCCTTGCCGTCGCTGCCGGTCGCGGTGCCCCCGGGTAGTGCCGCACAGGCCCGCGCGGTGTCGTCGGCCGCGAGATCCGCCGCGGGCACACGGTTCGCGAACTGCTGGCGTTGCAGGTCGGCGACCGTGAGACGGCCCTTCTCCGCCATCGCGGCGACATCCTCGATGGCCCCACGCGTACGCATCGAGCGCTGGGTGCCGATCGTGCCGAAGACCCGCTCGTAGCCGGTGATCGGGCGGTCGGCGTTGGTCAGCCAGGCGCTGTCGTTGGAGTTCTCCGCGTAAGGGGCATTCTTGAGTGTCGGCATCCTGGAGGGGCCGAAGACGCCGGGCTGCAGCGCGTCCTTGTCGGAGCCGAGCGCGCACGAGCCGCGCGAGCCGTCGAGCACGGCCACGCCCGACGCCGGGTAGGTGACCTTGCCCAGGGGCGTGCTGCACCGCTGCGCCAGGTCGTCGGTGATGCGGGGCAGCACCTGCGACTGGGTGAGCAGCGAGTGGCCGCGCCGGTCCGCCGCGACGGTGTTCACCCAGGGCAGCCCCTGCGTGTCGCGCAGCGCCCGCAGGATGCCCGCGGTGGAACGGGCCCTGCCGAAGCCGAGGTCGGTGTCGCTGCCGCGCAGGTTCACGGCGTTGGGGTCGTTGAGCGCGTACGCCGTGGTCGAGGACCAGGGCAGGGGCAGCTGCGGGCCGAGGCCGGTGACGACGGGACCGTAGCGGGTCCACCACTGGGTGCGGGTGACCGGGGCGCCGTCCTCGACGGGCACCGTCACGGTGCGCTTCGTCATCTTGTGCGGTGTGCCGTCGATCACGTAGGTGGTCGGGTCGGCGGCGTCCAGCGTGAGCTGGTGCAGGTTCAGGGTGACCCCGCTCGCCACGGTGTGGCTCCACGCCACGTCGCCGTTGAAGCCGATGTTGACCACGCCGGTGCCGAGCAACGAGGCTCCGGAGACGTTCAGTTCGCCCGGGATGGTCTGCTGCGACTGCCAGAAGCGGCGCCCGCCGTGCCAGGGGTAGTGCGGGTTGCCGAGCAGCAGTCCCTTGCCGTTCGCGGTGACCTGGCCGCTGAACGCGACGGCGTTGGAGCCCATGTCGGCGTCCTGCGCGGAGAACAGCTCCCGGGCCGCCTTCGCCGAGCGGCGCGGATCGGCCGTCCGCTCCGCGCTCCGGGCGCCCGGCGGGCGGGCGGCCGTGATGCCGTCGATGCCGCGCCCCTGCCCGCCGAGCACCTGCACGGCGTAACCCTGCCGGGCCACGTCGAGGGCGGTGATCGGACGGACCCAGTCGGCCTTCGCACAGGCCGGATCGGTGACGCGGTTCTGCTTCAGCCAGGCGTTGTAGCCCGCCGCGAAGCCCCGCATCAGCTCCTTCGCCCGGCGGCTCGGTCCCCGCGGGGCGGGCTGCTCCAGGAGTTTCTCCACGGTGCCCGCCTCGCGTACGCCGCGGAAGTAGAGGTCGCTGGCGAGGTTCGTGGACGCCGAGGAGAGGGCCGTGCCGGGAGCGGCCTCGGGTCCGAAGTGGCGCGAGCGCTCGCCGCGTACGGTCACGTACCCGTCGGCGAGCGTGCACACCTGGTCGGCGGCCTGCGCCCAGCCGGTGCCGAAGCCGAGGTCCGCGTAGTCCTCGGCGACGATGTGCGGAATGCCGTACTGCGTGTAGCGGATGGTGGCGTGCAGGCCGCCGCCCGCGGGGTGGGCGTCCCGCGGTGCGGCCGACGCGCCGGCCGGCAGCAGGGCCACGGCGGTCAGCAGGGTGACTCCGGCGGCGGCCAGTCGTCTCGTACGGGTAGGCAAGGGTGCCTCCCAACAGCGTTGACGGTAGGGGCGGTTGAGCGTACCAAGCGGTATGTCATCTGTGTCGTGCCTTGACCGGACCGTCGCGGGCCCCGAGGATCACGCCATGACGGGTGTACGCGACAACACGGTCGACGCGGTCCTGCGCCGCAGCGCGCGCCGCACGCCGCGGCGCACGGCGCTGCACTACGGCGAGCGGTCCTGGACCTACGAGCGGCTCGACGACGCCGTCTCGCGCGCGGCCCGGGCGCTGCGCGACCACGGGCTCACCCCCGGCGAGCGGGTCGCCGCCTACGCGCACAACTCCGACGCCTATCTGATCGGCTTCCTCGCCTGCGCGCGGGCGGGCCTGGTCCATGTGCCGGTCAACCAGAACCTGACCGGCGACGACCTCGCGTACATCGTCCGCCAGTCCGGCAGCTCCCTCGTCCTCACCGATCCGGATCTCGCGGGGCGCCTGCCCGCCGGTGTGCCGACCCTGCCCCTGCGGGACGCGGCCGGCTCCCTGCTCGCGCGGCTCGCCACCGCGCCCGCGTACGAGGGGCAGGGGCCCGGCGGCGGCGACCTGGCGCAACTGCTCTACACCTCGGGCACGACCGCGAGGCCGAAGGGCGCCATGATGTCGCACCGCGCCCTCGTCCACGAGTACGTGAGCGCGATCGTCGCCCTCGACCTGAAGGGCGACGACCGGCCCGTCCACTCGCTGCCGCTCTACCACTCGGCGCAGATGCACGTCTTCCTCATGCCCTACCTCGCGGTCGGCGCCGAGAACACCGTCCTCGACGCACCCGACGCCGAGCGGATCTTCGACCTGGTCGAAGCGGGGCGCGCCGACAGCCTGTTCGCTCCGCCGACCGTCTGGATCGCCCTCGCCGGCCACCCCGACTTCGCCACCCGCGACCTCGGCGCGCTGCGCAAGGCGTACTACGGGGCGTCGATCATGCCGGTGCCCGTCCTGGAACGGCTGCGGGCCCGGCTGCCCGGGCTCGGCTTCTACAACTGCTTCGGGCAGAGCGAGATCGGGCCGCTCGCCACCGTCCTCGGCCCGGACGAGCACGAGGGCCGCATGGACTCCTGCGGCCGGCCCGTCCTGTTCGTGGAGGCACGCGTCGTCGACGAGAGCGGCCACGAGGTGCCGGACGGCACGCGCGGCGAAGTCGTCTACCGCTCACCGCAGTTGTGCGACGGTTACTGGGACAAGCCGCGGGAGACCGCGGAGGCCTTCCGCGACGGCTGGTTCCACTCCGGCGACCTCGCGGTACGGGACGCGGACGGTTGCTTCACCGTGGTGGACCGCGTCAAGGACGTCATCAACTCCGGGGGAGTGCTCGTCGCCTCGCGGCAGGTCGAGGACGCGCTGTACGAGCACGCGGGCGTCGCGGAGGCGGCCGTGATCGGACTGCCGGACGAGCGCTGGATCGAGGCGGTCACCGCCGTCGTCGTCCGCAGGGACGACGAGCTGACGGAGGACGCCCTCATCGCCCACGCTCGCACGCGGCTCTCCTCCTTCAAGGCCCCGAAACGGATCCTCTTCGTGGACGAACTGCCGCGCAACGCCAGCGGAAAGATCCTCAAACGAGAACTGCGGGACCGCTTCGGCGGATCATGAGCCCTCCTGGGCCCGCCCAGGGCGCCGACCGGGCCGTGACCCCGCGAGGGGGGCGGCTCACGGCCGCTCCCGCAGGTCCACGATCCGCTTGAACTTGCCGACCGAGCGTTCCAGCGTCTCCGGGTCCACGATGTCGACGCCGACCGAGACGCCGATGCCGTCCTTGACCGCCGCCGCGATCTCGCGGGCCGCGGCCTCGCGCCGCTGCGGCGGGGTGTCCGCGCGCGCCTCGGCCCGTACCGTCAGGGCGTCCATGCGTCCCTCGCGGGTCAGGCGCAGCTGGAAGTGCGGGGCGACGCCCGCCGTGCGCAGCACGATCTCCTCGATCTGCGTGGGGAAGAGGTTCACGCCGCGCAGGATCACCATGTCGTCGCTGCGGCCCGTCACCTTCTCCATCCGCCGGAAGACCCGCGCGGTGCCGGGAAGCAGCCGTGTGAGGTCACGGGTGCGGTAGCGGATCACCGGCATCGCCTCCTTGGTGAGCGAGGTGAACACCAGCTCGCCGCGCTCCCCGTCCGGCAGGACCTCGCCCGTGATCGGATCGACGACCTCGGGGTAGAAGTGGTCCTCCCAGATGTGCAGCCCGTCCTTGGTCTCCACGCACTCCTGCGCGACGCCCGGCCCGATCACCTCCGAGAGTCCGTAGATGTCGACGGCGTCGATCGCGAACCGCTCCTCGATCTCGCGCCGCATTTCCTCCGTCCACGGCTCCGCACCGAAGATCCCGACCCGCAGCGACGTCGTACGCGGATCGACGCCCTGCCGCTCGAACTCCTCCAGGAGCGTGAGCATGTACGAGGGGGTCACCATGATGATCTCGGGGCGGAAGTCCTGGATCAGCCGCACCTGGCGGGCGGTCATCCCACCGGACGCGGGGACCACCGTGCAGCCGAGCCGCTCCGCGCCGTAGTGCGCGCCGAGCCCCCCGGTGAACAGGCCGTACCCGTACGCCACATGGATCATGTTCCCCGGTCTGCCGCCCGCGGCCCGGATCGAGCGCGCCACCACGTCGGCCCACATGGACAGGTCGCGCTCGGTGTACCCGACGACCGTGGGCAGGCCGGTCGTGCCGCTGGACGCGTGCAGCCTGCGCACCTCGGACCGCTCCACCGCGAACATCCCGAACGGGTAGTTGGCGCGCAGGTCGTCCTTGGTGGTGAAGGGGAACAGCGCCAGGTCGGCGAGCGAACGGCAGTCGTCGGGGCGCAGGCCCGCCTTGTCGAACGCCGCCCGGTAGAACGGGACCTTCTCGTACGCGCGCAGCAAGGTCTCCTGGAGGCGTTCGAGCTGCAGCGCCCCGAGCTCCTCGGGGCCGAGCCGTTCCGCCGCGTCCAGCTCCAGCGGCGTACGCGCCATAAGGGGTTCCCCCGTCCCGAACGGGCGACCGATCATTCGGTCGACGATCTTCCGTGAGGTCAGTAATCCAGGCCGGGCGGTGGGCGTCAAGGGATCGCGCACGACCGTTTCACGCAGGTGGGCCGGGTACGGAGGCGTTGCTCCGCGGGTCCGGGGGTGTGATGATCATCGGCATGCCGGTATTCAGCGCGTACGACGGGACCCAGTTGGCCTACCACGAGAAGGGGGAGGGGGAGCCGCTGCTCTGCCTGCCCGGCGGCCCCATGCGGGCCTCCGTCTACCTCGGGGACCTCGGCGGTCTCACGGCGCACCGCCGCCTCATCCTGCTCGACCTGCGCGGCACGGGCGACTCCGCGATCCCGGACGACGTCTCGACGTACCGCTGCGACCGGCAGACCGACGACGTCGAGGCGCTGCGCGAGCACCTCGGCCTCGACCGGGTCGACGTGCTCGGCCACTCCGCGGGCGGCGACCTCGCCACGCTGTACGCGGCCCGCCACCCCAAGAGGATCCGCACCCTCGTCCTCGTCACCCCGGCCACGCTGGCCGTCGGCGGCACCGTCACCGACGAGGACCGCCGCGAGGCGGCCGCGCTGCGCAAGGACGAGCCCTGGTACCCGGCGGCCGAGACCGCGCTGCGCGAGATCGCGCAGGGCCGCGCGCCCTCCGCGGGCTGGGAGGCCATCGCGCCGCTCACCTACGGGCGCTGGGACACGGCGGCCCAGGAACACCGGGCGCGGAGCACGGCCCAGAAGAACCTGGCGGCGTCCGAGGCGTACTACGGCGAGGCGTCCTTCGATCCGCCCGCGACCCGCGCCGCCCTCGCGGCGGTCGCCGCGCCGGTGCTCGTCCTCGCGGGGGCCTACGACGGCGGGCCGAGCCCGGCGCGCGCCGAGGAGCTGGCCGCCCTCTTCCCGCACGGTGTGTGCCAAGTGCAGCCGGGCGGCGGGCACTTCCCGTGGCTGGACGACGCGGAGTGGTTCGTGCGGCGGGTGGCGGGGTTCCTCGCGCAGCACTGAAGGGCCCTCTCCAGGCGGCCGGGGGGGGACTCATGCACTGGGCCCCCCGGCGATCACCCGCAGCCGCCCGCCGCCACCGCCTTGGCCCACCGGTAGTCCGCCTTGCCGCTGGGAGAGCGCTGGATGTGGTCCGTGAGGACCACCCTGCGCGGGATCTTGTAGCCGGCGAGCAGCGCGCGACAGTGGGCCTGGACCGCCGCCAGATCCAACGGGGGTGCGCCGCGGCGAAGTTGGATGACGGCGGCGACGGCGACGCCCCAGCGCTCGTCGGGCACGCCGGCCACCAGTGCGTCGTACACGTCCGGATGTGACTTGAGGGCCTGCTCGACCTCCTCCGGATACACCTTCTCGCCACCGGTGTTGATGCACTGCGAGCCGCGGCCGAGGACGGTGACGACGCCGGTCTCGTCGACGGTCGCCATGTCGCCGAGCAGTACCCAGCGCTCCTCGCCCTTCTGGAAGAACGTCTCGGCGGTCTTCGCCGGGTCGTTGTAGTAGCCGAGCGGCACATGGCCGCGCTGGGCGAGGCGACCGGGCTCGCCCACCGCGACCGGCTCGTGGGTCACCGGGTCCACCACCTTCGTACGGTCGTTGACCGCCAGGCGAAAGCCCCTGACCGGGCCCGAGTCGTCCGTGGCCCTGCCGTTCGAGCCGGATTCGGAGGAACCGAAGTTGTTCAGGACCAACACGTCGGGCACCAGTTCCTGGAACTGCGCGCGCACCGTCTCGGACATGATCGCCCCGGACGAGGAGACGCTGAACAGCGACGAGAGGTCGGTGCCCTTGAGGGGGCCGCGCAGCGCGTCGACGAGCGGCCTGAGCATCGCGTCGCCCACCAGGGACACGCTGGAGACCTTCTCCCGCTCGATGGTGCGCAGCACCTCTTCGGGCACGTACTTGCGGTGCAGCGCCACGCGCTGGCCGTAGTTGAAGGCGATGAACGAGGTCAGCGTGGAGGTGCCGTGCATGAGCGGGGGCGTCGGGAAGAAGGTGAGGCCCGGCCCGCCCGCCGCGACGCGCTCGGCCAGCTCCTCGGGCCGCTTCACCGGTGCGCCCGCCGGGTCGCCGCCGAAGAGCCCCGCGAAGAACAGGTCCTCCTGGCGCCACATGACGCCCTTGGGCATCCCGGTCGTGCCGCCGGTGTAGATGATGAACAGGTCGTCGGGGGAGCGCGGCCCGAACCCCCGCTCCGGTGAGCCCGCCGCCTCCGCCGCTTCGAAGGCCGGCGCGTCGAGCGCGGGCGCGTCGGCGGGCGGCGCCCCCACCCGGATCACGTGCCGCAGTTTCTCCGCGCGCGGCAGCGCCGCCGCGACCCGCCCGGTGAACTCGCCGTCGAACACGAGCGCCGCGAGGTCCGCGTCGCGGTAGAGGTAGACCAACTCCTCGGCCACGTAGCGGTAGTTGACGTTGACCGGCACGAGCCGGGCCTTCAGGCAGGCCAGCACCGTCTGGAGGTACTCGACGCCGTTGTACAGATGCAGGCCCAGGTGCTCGCCGGGCCGCAGCCCGGAGTCGATCAGGTGGTGGGCGAGGCGGTTGGCCGCCGCGTCCAGCTCGGCGTAGGTCAGCCGGCGCTCGGCGCCCGTACCGGGGTGGTCGAGGTAGACGAGTGCCTCACGGCCCGGGACCACGTCGACGACCGACTCGAACAGGTCGGCAAGGTTGTACTCCACCGCACTCCTCCTGACCCCGGCGTCCGATGCCGCCGTCTCCCGCGACATCCGCTCCGGCGGTCATCAGAGCAGAGGCGCCCACAACTGGGAAGTGGCGCCGCAAAGGAAAACTGACTGGGTGTCAGAAAGGTATTGAACTGGCTCCCTGCCTACTGCAACCTGTTCCAGGTCCGAGAAGCGACAGGCCGGCCGTACGGCGGCCGTCGACGGAGGGAGCACGGCACATGGCCGGGACGGAACACCTCTCCGTGCGGCGCGAAGGCGCCACACTGATCCTCACGCTCAACAGGCCCGAAGCGAAGAACGCCCTCTCGCTGCCGATGCTCGTGGGCCTCTACGACGGCTGGGTGGCCGCCGACGAGGACGACACCGTCCGCTCCGTCGTGCTGACCGGCGCGGGCGGCGCGTTCTGCGCGGGCATGGACCTCAAGGCCCTCGCCGGCAAGGGGATGGAGGGCGAGCGGTACCGCGACCGGCTGACGGCCGACCCCGACCTGCACTGGAAGGCGATGCTGCGCCACCACCGGCCCCGCAAGCCGGTCATCGCCGCCGTCGAGGGCCACTGCGTGGCCGGCGGCACGGAGATGCTCCAGGGCACGGACATCCGTGTCGCGGGACGGTCGGCGACCTTCGGCCTCTTCGAGGTCCGGCGCGGCCTCTTCCCCATCGGGGGCTCTACCGTGCGGCTCCCCCGCCAGATCCCTCGTACGCATGCCCTGGAGATGCTGCTCACCGGGCGGCCCTACTCGGCGGCCGAGGCGGCGGCGATCGGCCTGATCGGTCATGTGGTGCCGGACGGCTCGGCGCTGGAGAAGGCCCTGGTCATCGCCGAGCAGATCAACGCGTGCGGGCCGCTCGCCGTGGAAGCGGTCAAGGCCTCCGTGTACGAGGCCGCCGAGATGAGCGAGGAGGCCGGGCTCGCGGCCGAGCTGAAGAGGGGGTGGCCCGTCTTCGACACCGCCGACGCGAAAGAGGGCTCCAGGGCCTTCGCGGAGAAACGGGTGCCCGTGTTCCGGCGGGCGTAGGACGTTCCGCCGGCCGCGGGCCCGCCGTGGCCGGTCGCACCGTTTCCCGCGCCCCCCTCGGGCGCCTTCCCGTTCACCGAGTGCAATGGAGTCCGCCCATGGCATCCGCCTCTTCCCCCGATGTGCTGCGCGCTCCTCTCGTCGTGGAGTTTCCCTTCACGCGGTCCCTCGGGCCCGTGCAGAGCGCGTTCCTGACCGGGCTGCGCGAACGCACCGTCCTCGGCGTCAAGACCGTCGACGGGCGCACGCTCGTGCCGCCCGTCGAATACGACCCGGTGACCGCCGACGAGATACGCGACCTCGTGGAGGTCGCTGCCACCGGCACCGTGACCACCTGGGCCTGGAACCACGAACCCCGCCGGGGCCAGCCCCTCGGCACCCCCTTCGCCTGGGTCCTGGTGAGACTGGACGGCGCCGACACCGCCCTGCTCCACGCCCTCGACGCCCCCGGCCCGGACGCCGTGCGCACCGGCATGCGCGTCCGCATCCGCTGGGCCGGCGAACGCGTGGGCGCCATCACGGACATCGCCTGCTTCGAGCCGTACGAGGGAGAGGAAGCGGAGCCGCGACCCGGCCCGCACACGGGGGAGTTCGAGAATCCCGTCACCGGGATCGTCGCCTCCGCACGCCTCGACTACACCTACTCGCCCGGCCGCGCCCAGAGCGCCTACCTCCACGCACTCTCCGAACGGAAGACCGTCGGCGAACGCTGCCCGGCCTGCCACAAGGTGTACGTCCCGCCCCGGGGCGCCTGCCCCACCTGCGGGCTCGCCACGACGGAACGGGTGGAGGTCGGCCCGCGCGGCACCGTCACGACGTACTGCATCGTCAACATCAAGGCGAAGAACCTCGACATCGAAGTCCCCTACGTCTACGCCCACATCGCCCTGGACGGCGCCGACCTCGCGCTGCACGCACGCATCGCCGGCATCCCCTACGACGAAGTGCGCATGGGCCTGCGCGTCGAACCCGTATGGACGGAAGGCGGCCGCCACCCCGACCACTACCGCCCCACAGGCGAACCCGACGCCGACTACGACACGTACAAGGAGCTGGTCTAGATGGCGCCGCCGAAGCCCTCCGTGACGCGTCCCGCCCGTGCGGTCGCCGTCGTCGCCTTCGCGCAGACCGACCACCGGCGCTCCACCGACGACCTGTCGGAAGTCGAGATGCTCATGCCGGTCCTCCACGAGGTCCTCGCCGTCACCGGCCTCAGGACCAGCGACATCGGCTTCACCTGCTCCGGCTCCTGCGACTACCTCGCGGGCCGCGCCTTCTCGTTCACCATGGCGCTCGACGGGGTGGGCGCCTGGCCGCCGATCTCCGAGTCGCACGTCGAGATGGACGGCGCCTGGGCCCTGTACGAGGCGTGGACGACCTTGCAGACCGGCGAGGCGGACACGGCGCTCGTCTACTCCTACGGCAAGTCCTCGCCCGGCTCCGTACGCGACGTGCTGACCCGCCAGCTCGACCCCTACTACGTGGCGCCCCTGTGGCCCGACTCCGTGGCGCTCGCCGCGCTCCAGGCACAGGCACTCATCGACGCGGGCGAGACCGACGAGCCCGCGCTGGCCGCAGTCGCACGCCGCAGCCGGGCCGACGCCGCCGCCAACTCCCACGCGCAGCTGCGAGGCGCGGTCCCGCAAGGGGAGTACGTCGTACGTCCGCTGCGCACCGGCGACTGCCCGCCGGTCGGCGACGGGGCCGCCGCCGTCATCCTCGCCGCGGGGGAGCGGGCCCGCGACCTGTGCGAGCGGCCCGCGTGGATCCAGGGCATCGACCACCGCGTCGAGGCGCACGGCCTCGGGGTGCGCGACCTCACCGACTCGCCGTCCACCCGCCTGGCCGCCGAGCGCGCCGGAGTCTTCGAACAGCCCGTGGACACCGCTGAAGTGCACGCTCCCTTCAGTTCCCAGGAGGTCGTCCTGCGCAAGGCGCTGAAGCTCGGCGACGACGTCACCGTCAACCCGTCCGGCGGCGCGCTCGCCGCCCACCCCATGATGGCCGCCGGACTCATCCGGATCGGTGAGGCCGCCGCCCGGATCCACCGGGGCGCCTCGAACCGCGCCGTCGCCCACGCGACGTCCGGGCCCTGCCTCCAGCAGAACCTGGTCGCCCTCCTGGAAGGAGACGCCCGATGAGCAGTTCGCCAAGCGGCCCGGTGGGTGGTTCGGCGGGCAAGGAGCCCGTGGCCGTCGTCGGGATCGGGCAGACCAGGCACGTGGCGGCCCGCCGCGACGTATCGATCGCCGGCCTCGTGCGCGAGGCGGCCCGGCGAGCGCTGGCGGACGCCGAGTTGGCGTGGCCGGACATCGACGCCGTCGTCATCGGCAAGGCGCCCGACTTCTTCGAGGGCGTCATGATGCCGGAGCTGTACCTCGCCGACGCCCTCGGCGCCGTCGGAAAACCCATGCTCCGCGTGCACACGGCCGGTTCCGTCGGCGGCTCCACGGCGCTCGTCGCCGCCAACCTCGTCGCGGGCCGCGTCCACGGCACCGTCCTCACCCTCGCCTTCGAAAAACAGTCGGAATCCAACGCGATGTGGGGCCTCTCGCTGCCCATCCCCTTCCAGCAGCCGCTCCTCGCCGGGGCGGGCGGCTTCTTCGCCCCGCACGTACGTGCCTACATGCGCCGCACCGGTGCCCCCGACACGGTCGGCTCCCTCGTCGCGTACAAGGACCGCCGCAACGCCCTGAAGAACCCCTACGCGCACCTCCACGAACACGACATCACCCTGGAGAAGGTCCAGGCCTCGCCCATGCTCTGGGACCCGATCCGCTACTCGGAGACGTGCCCCTCCTCCGACGGCGCCTGCGCGATGGTCCTCACCGACCGGGCGGGCGCGGCCCGTTCACCCCAACCGCCCGCCTGGCTGCACGGCGGCGCGATGCGCAGCGAGCCGACGCTCTTCGCCGGCAAGGACTTCGTCTCCCCGCGGGCCGGCAAGGACTGCGCGGCCGACGTCTACCGCCAGGCGGGCATCACCGAGCCGCGCCGGGAGATCGACGTCGTCGAGATGTACGTGCCGTTCTCCTGGTACGAGCCGATGTGGCTGGAGAACCTCGGCTTCGCGGCCGAGGGCGAGGGCTGGAAGCTCACCGAGTCCGGCGTGACGGAACTCGACGGCGACCTGCCCGTCAACATGTCCGGCGGCGTCCTCTCGGCCAATCCGATCGGTGCCTCAGGCATGATCCGCTTCGCGGAGGCGGCACTTCAGGTGCGCGGCCAGGCGGGCGAACACCAAGTCGACGGAGCGCGCAGGGCACTTGGGCACGCCTACGGCGGCGGCGCCCAGTTCTTCTCCATGTGGCTCGTCGGGGCCGAGCCGCCCACCTCCTGACATCGACCGGCGCGACGGTGGCCGCGGTCCTCGCGTCGCGGCCTGTGCGGCGCGGGAGGCGAAAGCTAGGCTGGCGCCGGACGACGCAATTCGGGAGGAGCACGGACGTGGCCGAAAGCACCACTCAGCAGCATCCGCTCGCGGGCTGGGACAAGCCGGAGCTCGACCTCAGCGCCGCCGACTGGCGGTCGAGCAGTGAGGGGCACGGGGACGTGGAGATCGCCTTCGTCGAAGGCTTCGTCGCGATGCGCAACAGCGGCCGGCCCGAGAGCCCGTCCCTGATCTTCACCCCGGCGGAGTGGGGCGCCTTCGTGCACGGCGCCCGTGCGGGAGAGTTCGACCTGACCTAGCGAGCCGAAGCGCCGCGGCGCGAGGGCCTCTCTTCCGGATCTTGCCGGGCTCGCGGCGTCCGGCACGCACTCCCCCACGCCTGAAGGGCGCGGGGGGACCCCCATCCGCGTTGTCGTCGGTCGCCGATGCTCCGCATCGACTCCCTCCTCCGCCTTGCGATCGCCCGCACCGGACGCCGCCCCCTGATCCGGCCTGATCCGAAAGCGGGGCCCTAGTGGAGTACGACGCAGCCCTTGCTTTCGAGCGTCCGCAGGAGCCCTCCGTCGACGTGGGTGTCGTTCCAGCGCAGATCCAACTTCTCCAAGGAGGGCAACTCGGCCAGCCAGTGCGGAAGCTGGCGCACCCGGTTGCCCCGAAGGTCGACGCGGCGCAGCAGGGGCAGCCCGCGCAGGGTCTCCGGGACGGCGGTGAAGGCGTTCTCGCGCAGCTCGATCTCCCGAAGGGAGGCCAGGTGCCGTACGCCGTCGGGAAGAGAGGTGAGACGGTTGCCGCGCAGCCACAGCTCACGCAGCGCGGCGAGCGCGCCGATCGTGTCCGGCAGGTGGGTCAACTGGTTGTGCTGGGCGCGCAGTTCCACCAGGCCGGTGAGGGCGCCGACGGAGTCGGGAAGGGAAGTCAGGCGGTTCTCGCCGACGTTCAGGTAGCCGAGCCGGGTGAGCCGGCCGAGTGAGGCGGGCAGCTCGGTGAGCTGATTGTCGTGGAGATAGAGGAAGCGGCTCAACGCCGGGAGATCGCCCAGCTCGGCCGGGACGGCGCGCAGCCTGTTGTGACCGAGGTCGAGGGTGTGCAGCGCGGTGAGCGTCCCGATGCGGACGGGGACGGCGGTGAGGGCGTTGTCGGGCAGGAGCAGGACCTCAAGGCGCGGGTGGCGCCAGACCTCCTCCGGCACCTCGCTGAGACCGCCGTGCCAGTAGTCCAGGACCGAGGTGTCGGCCGCTGCGGTGCTGTGGCCGCCATGGCCGTCACCGCGGTCAACTTCGCTCCCGTTCACTGCGTCCCCTCTGGTCTCACTGCCGTTCGCCCCGTCGGCGTCGATCCCGCGGCGCTGCCGTCGGCCGCTGCCGGTGTCACCGCCGCTGACGCTATCCTTCGGCGCATTGCCGTCGGCCTCCCGGCGGTTCCGTAGGCCACCGCCGGCCTCGCCCCCGTGCTCCGCACCGCCGCCGACCTCGCGGCCGTTCGGCACGTGGCCGTCCATTTCACCGCTGGTCAGCACCCTGCCGTCGGCCTCGCCACCCACGTCCATCCCGCCCCTGTCCGCCATGCCGCTGCCCCTCGCCTTGCCGCCCGGCACTTCGGCGACCCCGGCCGACGGAACCCGGCGAGGCGCCAGGACGGGCCCACTCGATGGTGGGGGCCGGTGGATCGACCCGGGGGGCGGTTGGACGCGGCCCACCCAGGCCCACCGGCGATCACCGGCCGCGAGCCTACCGGCACGGGCCCGGCGGGTGCCGAGGGCGTGCGGGCCGACCGGTGGGGGCGGCGAACGGTCGCGCCCCCGCGTCGGCGGGCACCGGCGGCCACGTACCATGGGCGCATGTCCTTCCTCCGCCGCCGCAGCTCCGCCACCCCCGCGGGCCCGGACTTCGATGTCCTGGCCATGGACCCCGGTGACTGGCCCGGCAATCTCGGCGCGGGCCTGCTGCCCGCCCCCGACGGCAGCTGCCAGGGCGTCTTCCTGCGCTACGACCTGTTCGGCGGGCGCGGCCCAGCCATGATCATCGGCAATCTCCCCGAGGGCGCCCCCGCGCGCGAGACCGCCGAGGGCGAGGTGCCCTTCGAGGTGGCCCAGCTGCTCCTGGCGCTGGAGAACGACGAGGACATCACGGTCGTCTCCACGGAGGACATCCCGGTGATGCAGGGCGACAACCTCCTCATCGTGCGCCGCCTGAAGCTCTCCGAGAGCCGCATCTCATGCGTGCAGTTCGACCGCAGCGACAACGTCCTGGTGACCATCGCCGCCTGGGACCGGCCGATCACCGACGACCTGTACGCCCTTTTGAAGCCACTGCCCGCTGAGCTCTTCCAGCAGGGCTGAGCACCCCCACCGGGGCCCGGGCGCGTCCGGCACCCCCCATTGGTCCAAGCACCGCCCCGTTCCGTCCAGGGAACGGGGCGGTGCTGCGTCTTGCCACGCCAGCCATCGGACTTTTAACGTGGCCCCTCATGACTCAGGGGAGCACGCGAGGGGCCACCGTGAAGTCCGCGCTCGGCGGCGAGGCCGCTCTCGCGGCGGGTGAGGGCGCGCTGGTCGACGTCCAGGCGGCCGAGCCGGCGGAGACGGCAGAGGAGCGCGGGCCTCACACATCGGATGAATTATCGCTCTGGTACACCACTCCCGCCGAGGACTGGGAGCGCGAGGCCCTCCCCATCGGCAACGGCGCCCTCGGCGCGATGGTCTTCGGCACCCTCGCCCGCGAACGGCTCCAGTTCAACGAGAAGACCCTGTGGACCGGCGGCCCCGGCTCGCGGGAGGGCTACGACTTCGGCAACTGGCGCACCCCGAGACCCGGCGCCCTCGACGCGGTGCGCGGCGAACTGGACGAGAAGGGCCGGCTCACCCCCGACGCCGTCGCCGCCCGGCTGGGCCAGGCCCGTCGGGGCTACGGCGCCCACCAGGCCTTCGGTGATCTGTACATCGACGTGCCCGGCGCCCCGGCCGCCCCGGACACCGGCTACCGCCGCGCCCTCGATCTCGACCAGGGCCTCGCGACCGTCACCTACCGCCACCAAGGCGTGTGCCACCACAGGGAGTTCTTCGCCTCGCACCCGCACGGCGTGCTCGTCGGCCGGCTCTCCGCGGACCGCGCCGCCCGGATCACCTGCACCCTGAGCCTCGCCTCACCGCACACCGGCCACACCGTGACGGCGCACGGCGACCGCACCACCGTACGAGGTGAACTCGCCGACAACGCCCTGAAGTTCGAAGCTCAGCTCAGGGTCGCGCACCAGGGCGGCACCCGCGTCGTACACGACGACGGCAGCGTCACGGTCACCGGCGCCGACCACGTGTGGTTCGTCCTCGCCGCCGGCACCGACTACGCCGACACCTACCCCGACTACCGGGGCGAGGACCCGCACTCCGCCGTCACCCGCGCCGTCGACAGGGCGATCGACGCGGGCCACGCGGCGCTGCGCGTCCGCCATCTGCGCGACCACCGCGCCCTGTTCGGCCGCGTGGACCTCGACCTCGGCCAGGTGCGGCCCGCCGACGTGCCCACGGACCAACTGCTCGCCCGCTACGGGACAGGGGCCGGCGCCGCCGACCGCGCGCTCGAAGCGCTGTTCTTCCAGTACGGGCGCTACCTCCTCATCGCCTCGTCGCGCGCCGGCTCACTGCCCGCCCACCTCCAAGGCGTCTGGAACAACAGCGCCACCCCGCCGTGGTCGGCCGACTACCACACCAACATCAACCTCCAGATGAACTACTGGCCCGCCGAGAGCGCCAATCTCGCGGAGACCACCGCCCCCTACGACCGGTTCGTCCAGGCCCTGCGCGCACCCGGACGCCGCACGGCCGAGGAGATGTTCGGCAGCCGCGGCTGGGTGGTGCACGACGAGACCAACCCCTTCGGCTTCACCGGCGTCCACGACTGGGCGACCGCCTTCTGGTTCCCGGAGGCCGCCGCCTGGCTCACCGCCCAGCTCTACGAGCACTACCGCTTCGGCGGCTCCACCGACTATCTGCGGACCACCGCCTACCCGGTGATGAAGGAAGCCGCCGAGTTCTGGCTGGACAACCTCCGCACCGACCCGCGTGACGGCACGCTCGTCGCCGGCCCCGGCTACTCCCCGGAGCACGGCGACTTCACCGCGGGTGACGCCATGGCCCAGCAAATCGTCCACGACCTGCTCACCAACACCCTGCAAGCCGCCCGCGTCCTCGGCGACTCGGCCGCCTTCCGGGCCGAACTGGAAGGCACCCTCGACCGGCTGGACCCCGGCCTGCGCATCGGCTCCTGGGGCCAGCTCCAGGAGTGGAAGGCCGACCTGGACGACCCGGACGACGACCACCGGCACGTCTCCCACCTCTACGCCCTGCACCCCGGCCGCCTGATCGAACCCGGCAGCCCGTGGGCCGAGGCGGCGAAGGTCTCCCTCACCGCCCGGGGCGACGGCGGCACCGGCTGGTCCAAGGCATGGAAGATCAATTTCTGGGCGCGGCTGCACGACGGCGACCACGCGCACCAAATGCTCGGCGAACAGCTGAAGTCCTCCACGCTGCCCAACCTGTGGGACACCCACCCGCCGTTCCAGATCGACGGCAACTTCGGCGCGACCGCGGGCATCGTCGAGATGCTCCTGCAGAGCCACCACGACGTGATCGAGATCCTGCCCGCACTGCCCGCGAGCTGGCCGGAGGGATCCGTGCGCGGCCTGCGCGCACGCGGTGGCGCGACCCTCGACATCAGCTGGGTCTCGGGACGCGCCACCCGTATCGCCCTGACGGCATCGCGCAGCCGCGAACTCACCGTGCGCAGCAGCCTCCTGCCGGACGGCACGACGACCTTCAAGGCCCGCGCCGGACAGCGCTACGTCTTCGACCGGGCCGGACCCGCGCCCGGCCGGCCCGGCCCCACGGCGTCATGAGGTCGACGGCATCACCCGTACGTCCGCCGCCCGCACATAGCCGATGCGGTGCCCGTACTGGATCACGTAGTACATGTCCTTGCCCCGCACCACCGTGTGCCGGGCGGTGTCGAACGTCGGCGCGTAGAAGTACTCGCCCGGCACCTTGTCGCCCACCACGTACCTCTGACCCGCCAGGATCTTGTACGGCAGCGGGGAGACCGCCTGCACGGGCACGCCCGCCGGGTACGCCTCCTTCTCCGGGTACGCGCGCCCGTACACCGGGACCTCGCCCGCCCCGGCCTTCGGCGTCACCACGAGCCCCTTGGCGTGCACGGCGGTCGGCTGGTCGGCCGGGTTCTTGAACCAGGCCTTCTGCCCCAGGTACCAGACGGCCGTCCACTCGCCCTGGCGGTCCGCGACCGCGTACTGCTGGCCGGTGGACAGCCGCGCGCCGACGTCGTTCACGTCGGTCGTGGAGTCCTGGCCGCCGGGACGCTTGCCGATGTCCTTGATCAGCGGCGCGTCGTCACGCGGCGCGGTGTGCACGCGCACCGCCGCCGAACCGTGCGGCACACACGTCTCGGTCGGCTTCACGCAGCCCGTATACAGCGGCCTGTTCGCCGCGTACTCGGGAGCGACCGTCACCAGACCGCCCTTCGGGCCCGCCGTGCGGTGGAACGGCTTGCCGAGCAGGGTGAAGTAGTGCTGCCAGTCCCAGTACGGGCCCGGGTCGGTGTGCATCCCCGGGATCGTGGAGGAGACCGTGCCCTGGACGTTGTCGTGGCCGAGGATGTGCTGCCGGTCCAGCGGAATGCCGTACTTCTTCGCGAGGTACTTCACCAGCCGCGCCGACGCGCGGTACATCGCCTCCGTGTACCAGGTGTCGGGGGCGGTCAGGAAACCCTCGTGCTCCAGACCGATCGACTTGGCGTTGACGTACCAGTTGCCCGCGTGCCAGGCGACGTCCTTGGCCTTCACGTGCTGGGCGATGAGGCCGTCCGTGGAGCGCAGGGTGTACTGCCAGGACACATAGGTCGGGTCCTGCACCATGTTCAGGACGCCCTCCCACCTGCCCTCGGTGTCATGGACGATGATCGAGTCGATGCTCTGGCTCTTGGGCCGGTCCGACAGGTCGTGGTTGCCGTAGTCCGGATTCCCGTTGGGGTCCTTGAACTCCTCGTACGGCGCCGGGATCCACTCGCAGGACACCGTCCTCGGGCACTCCGTCTCGCCCGCGTCGACCTCGCGCAGCCCCATCCGCTCGAGCTGCGCCGGGTCGGGCCGCAGTCCGGGCCGGGCCGGGAGCGTCACGCGCTGGCCCGCGTCCGTGGTGCGCCGCTCCCCGTCGCGGATGACGGCGAACACGTCATTGGCGTACGTCGCCGCCGTCGCCTCGTCGTCGGCCCCGGAGAAGCGGGCGATCGCGCCGTACCAGTCGGCGGGGTCGGCACTGAGGGGCTTGCCGAGCCGCTGCTGGGCCGCGGCGAGCAGGGCGGCACCGCCCGCCACGTTCGCGGCCGCGTCGGTACGCAGCTCCGCGGCGGGCAGACCGGTCAGTTCCGCCGCGCGCGGCAGGGTCATGAGCCGCGCCGGCAGCCGCGACTCCTCGGGCACCTTCGTCCTCGGCGGCGGCATCGGGCGCGAGGTGTCCCCGCGCGGGTCCTCCGACCCCTCGCCGTGGTGCGGGGCCGAGGCGAGCGCGGTGCGCGCGTCGGTGAGATGCATCGGGCCGTAGCCACCGGTGACGCTGGCCGCGCCGCCGTGCGCGTCCCAGCGGGACTGCAGATACGAGACGCCGAGCAGCACACTCCGCGGCACGCGGTACTGGTCGGCGGCGGACGCGAAGGCGTCCTGCAACTGGGTGGACGTCGGCTGGGGCGCGCCGGACGACGGGGCCGCGCCGAGCAGCGGCACGAGCAGCCCGGCGGACGCGAGGGCGCCCGCCGTCCTGATGGTGCGTCTGCGCGCCGACGAGGTACGGGCGGTGGTTCCTCGCAATGCAGCCTCCTGGGACTTCAGGGCCGATGAAGCGTGGCGGGGCGTGCGGGGCCGGGCGTGCGTCAGTGGTACCCGCTGGCCGACGATCCGTCAATCATGCCCAGCAGAGGGGATTTCCCATGTCAGCGCCGGTTCCGGCGGGTCACGGGCCCGCTTTCGTGCGGACAGGCGCCGCCGCCTGCGGCGCGTCAGTGGCATGGACCAATGAGCGGTGCGGCCTCCAGCGCCGCGGGCATACGAAGGTCCGCGGTGCGCCCTTGTGCAGGGTGCGCCGCGGACCTGTCCTTCCGTCAGCGGGTGCCGACCGCCGCCCGCACGGCCCGGCGGGCCATCTGGCAGTCGTCGTGCAGCCGCCTCAGCAGGAGCCGCTGCTCCTCACCGGTCGGCGCGGCCCCCGCCTGGGCCGGCCCGGTCGGCGCCGGGGGCGAGTCGTGCATCGAACGCTGCAGCGCCATCTCGTACATGCGGATCTCGCGGGTCAGTACCAGCATGAGATTGACCAGGAACGCGTCGCGTGCCGCGGTGCCCGTCGATTGCGCCAACTGGCTGATCTCGCGCCGTGCGACCGGGGCGTCGCCGAGGACCGCCCACAGCGTGGCCAGGTCGTAGCCCGGCAGATACCAGCCCGCGTGCTCCCAGTCGACCAGAACCGGCCCGGCAGGCGAGAGCAGGATGTTCGACAGCAGGGCGTCGCCGTGGCAGAACTGCAGCATGGCCTCCGGGCCCTCACCCTGGCGGACCGCCGAGTGCGCGATGCCGTGCAGGAGCTTTTGCAGGTCCCCCATGTCGCGGTCCGTCAGCAGCCCCAGCTCGTGGAAGCGGGAGATGCGCCTGCCGTAGTCCATCGGCCGGCCGAACATCTCCGCCGGCGGCCGCCACTGGTTCAGGCGCAGCACGGAGCCGAGCGCCGCCCGGATGTCCGCCCGGGGCGGGACCTCGACCGGATGCCGCTGCAAGGCCGCCACCCGTCCGGGCATCCGCTCGATCACCAGCGTGCAGGCCTCGGGATCGGCGGCGATCAGCCGAGGCGCGCGCACGGGCGGGCGGTGCCGGACGAACGAGCGGTAGGCCGCTATTTCGTGCCGGATCCGGTCGGCCCACAGGGGAGAGTTGTCCAGTAAACACTTGGCGACGGCGGCACCGCGTCCCGCCGTGCCGACCAGCAGCACGGTGCGGCCGCTGCGGCGCAGGACCTGCACGGGGTTGAACTCCGGACAGATGCGGTGCACCGAGGCGATCGCGGTGCGCAGTTGCGCCCCCTGCGGGCCGGACAAGTCGAGTCTCCCGCTGAGCGGTTGGGTACCGGCCCCCGGCACGCGACGTGTCCGGCCGGCGCCGAGCTGCGCGGCGGAGGGCCGCACCGGCTCCAGATAGGGGCCGCCTCCCGGGGAGGGGGGCACCTCGCGGCCCCGGGGGGCCGGGGGGCGCGGGTGGAGCGGGCGGGGCGGGGCGGACACGGAGGACGATGCTGCGTACATGGGAGATACAGATCCCTTCGTGTGCCTGTGGATTGCGTGCGCCTCCCGCCCCGATCACCTGGGGAGCACCCTGGGGAGTACCTTGCGGCGACCGGGTCGGGGTGGCGCACTCCTACCTGACACCCGGCGTCCCCTGGCACACCATGTGGCGCACCCTGGCGAACCCTGGCGAATAGTCGCTCAGCAACTGACAGGCGGTTACTGTCAACTCAGCCGAGAACCTGGGGGCTTGACGTGAACGGACAACCCAACACCCGCCTCGCGGACCTGTTCGGCCTGGCCGGCTGGTCCAAGGGCGAGCTCGCGAGACTGGTGAACCGGCAGGCGGCGGCCATGGGCCACCTCCAGCTCGCCACCGACACCTCGCGGGTGCGGCGGTGGATCGACATGGGGGAGATCCCACGCGATCCGGTGCCGCGGGTGCTGGCCGTCCTGTTCACCGAGCGTCTCGGCCGTGTCGTGACCACTGAGGACCTCGGTCTGGTCCGGCACGGGCGCCCGGGAAAGCGGCGTGGCGACGGGAGTGCGGAGCACCCCGACGGCGTGCCGTGGGCGCCCGAGCGGACAGCCGCGGTCCTCACCGAATTCACGGGAATGGACCTCATGCTCAACCGACGCGGCTTGGTGGGCGCGGGTGCCGCGCTTGCCGCAGGCTCCGCACTCAGCAGCGCCATGTACGACTGGTTGCACACCGACCCGGCCCTCGCGGCCGACGCCCCCCGTATCAGTGATCCCTTCTACGCGGACCCCGCCGGCTTCGACCGCTACGAGGCCGCTCCCATCGGCTCCCAGGAGATCGAGGAACTGGAGCGCTCCGTCGAGGTGTTCCGCGCCTGGGACGCGGCCCGTGGCGGTGGGCTGCAGCGCAAGGCCGTGGTGGGCCAGCTCAACGAAGTGGGCGGCATGCTCGCCTACCGGCATCCCGATCACCTCCAGCGCCGCCTGTGGGGCGTCGCCGCCAACCTCGCGGTCCTCGCCGGCTGGATGTCGCACGACGTCGGCCTGGAGCCGACCGCCCAGAAGTACTTCCTCATCGCGGCCCACGCCGCACGCGAGGGAGGCGACCGCCCGCGCGCGGGCGAGGCACTCTCCCGGGCCGCGCGCCAGATGGTGCACCTCGGCAAGCCGGACGACGCCCTGGACCTGATGAAGCTCGCCAAGTCGGGCGCCGGGGCGGAGGCCCTGCCCCGTACCAAGGCGATGCTGTACACCATCGAGGCCTGGGCACAGGCGTCGATGGGGCGCGGCCAGGCGATGCGGCGCACCCTCGGTCTCGCCGAGGACCTCTTCGTGTCGGACAAGGGGGACGTGCCGGCGCCGAGCTGGATGCAGATGTTCGACGAGGCGGACCTGCACGGCATGCAGGCGCTCGCCTATCGCACGCTCGCCGACCATGAACCGGCCGCGGCGAACACCGCGCAGCGGCACGCCAAGGAGGCCATCGAGCTGCGCGCCAAGGGGCACGACCGTTCGCAGATCTTCGACTACATCTCGCTGGCGTCGGCCTGCTTCATCGCCGACGACCCCGAACAGGCGGACCGGTACGCGCGGCTGGCGCTGGTGTCGATGGGGTCCAACTCCTCCCACCGCACCTGGGACCGGCTGCGGGAGATGTACCGGCTGACGGCGCAGTACACCGGGAATCCGACGATCCAGGACCTGCGCGAGGAGATCAAGGTCGCGCTGCCGAAGGCGAGGGGGTCCAGGAGGGCGGGGCGGACGGCGAAGGCGTAACGCCCCACGGTCAGCGGCACCGCGCGATCAACAGGCAGGCGTCGTCCTCCCGCAGGGCCCCGCCGAACTCCTCGACGACGATGTCCACGCACTCCTGCGCCGTACGCCGTTCCGTGAGGCGGGGGGCGAGGGAGAGCAGGAGCTCCGTCGCCGCGTCCCTGTCCTGCCGCGGCACCAGGCCGTCGGTGTGCAGCAACAACAGGTCCGAGGGCCGCAGACGCACTTCGGCCTGCCCGTAGGGGGCACCGGAGGTGGCGCCGAGGAGCGGGCCCTTCGGTGGTGGCAGCGCGTGTCCCGTCCCGTCGCGGAAGAGCAGGGGGGCGGGGTGCCCGGCCCGCGCCCAGGTGAGCAGCTGCGTGCCGGGGTCGTAGCGGCAGCAGATCGCGCTGCCGAGGGCGTGCCGGACGGTGGTGTCGATCAGGTCGTTGAGCCAGCCCATGAGCTTGCCGGGTGGGGCGCCGGCGACCGCCATGCCGCGCAGCGCACCGAGCAGCATCCCCGTGCCCGAGGTGCCGGTGACGCCGTGTGCGGTGAGGTCGCCGACGCTCAACAAGGCGTTGCCGTCGGGCAGTTCCATCGCGTCGTGCCAGTCGCCGCCGAGGGGGGCGCCGATCGAGGAGGGGAGATGACGGGCGGCGAGGTCGAGCCGCGCGGGGCCGCCACGCGGGAAGCGCGGCGCCTCGTGCCACGGCGGTGCCGCTCCGCGCGGTTCCGCCGCGGGCCGGCGCCGGGCGCCCGCGTCCTCGCGCCGCCGCCGCAGCGAGTCCTGGGTCTCACGCAGTACGCGCTGACTGCGCCGCAGTTCGCTGACGTCCCGCAGGACGGCCCACATGGAGGCGGTGGAGCCGTCGGCACCGAGCACGGGCTCGCCCATCATGTGGACCTGGCGTACGCCTCCGCCGGGGCGCGTGACGCGGAACTCACCGTCGATGGGCTTCCCGTCGACCAGGCAGTCGGTGACCATCGCGGTCAGCAGCGGCTGGTCGTCGATGTGCACGAGGGAGGGGAGTTCGTCGAGGGAGAGCGGGGGAGCGGCCGGGTCGCGGCCGAGGATGTCGTACAGCTCGCAGGACCAGCTGGCCTCGTCGGTGAGGAGGTTCCACTCGGCGCTGCCCACCCGACTCAGGAGGGAGCCCCGGCGCGCGTCGTCGGTGGCGGGCGCGGCCGGCCCGCCGGGCTCGGCCGCGGCCCGCGGCGGGCCGTCCCGCAGCTGGGCGAGATGGCCGTCGAGGTCGTCGAGCTGATGCACCGCCAGGTCGCACAGGGCCCGCTGCCAGCGTCCCGCCGCGTCCGCCCGGTCGGCCGCCGTCCCGCGCCGCACGGCGTCGACCTCGCCGCGGAGCCGACGTGTCTGCGAGATCAGTGCGTCGACCGTGCCGCGCTCGGGCGGCTGGGCGGCGTGGTCCGCGAAGACATGGGACGGCATGGGTGCTCCGGTGAAGGTGCGGTGCGACCGACTTGACGGGGGCGGCCGTGACGAGCGGCGGCCGTGACGGATGGTGGGCCGTGACGGGTGATGGGCCGTGACGGTGGTGGACCGCTAACGACTTTCGCACAGCGGGAGGGGGCCCGTAAGGGATTTGGCGACACCCGGCACAGTGTTGCGTCTGGCATATGCCGGTGTCCTGCGAAGGGGGCTGGCCCCCCGGCGTGTCAGTGCGCGATGCCGTCGATCAGCTCGCGGGCGCCCTGGCGCAGCAGGGCCACGGCCACGGACGTGCCGAGCGTCGCCGGGTCGAGCGGACCCGCCCACTCGTGCGCGTTGAGCACCGTCTTGCCGTCGGGCGTGAAGACGCAGGCGCGCAGCGACAGGTCGCCGTTGCGCTGCGAGCGGGCGTACCCCGCGATCGGTGAGTTGCAGTGGCCCTGCAGGACGTGCAGGAACATGCGCTCGGCGGTCGCCTCGCGCCACGCGTCCCTGTCCCCGAGGCCGGTCACCGCGTCGATGGTCGTGGTGTCGTCCTCACGGCACTGGAGGGCGAGGATCCCGGCGCCGATCGGCGGGCACATCGTCTCCACCGACAGGATCTCGCTGGCCAGCTCGGGGCGGCCGATGCGTTCGAGGCCGGACTGGGCGAGCAGCAGCGCGTCGGCGTCGCCCGCGGCGAGCTTCTCCAGGCGGCGGCCCGCGTTGCCGCGCATCGGCACGCACTGCAGCTCCGGGTGCGAGGCGGCGAGCTGCGCGCGGCGGCGCACCGACGACGTGCCGACGCGGGTCCCCGCCGGCAGCTCGTCGAGGGTGAGGCCGCCGGGGTGGATCAGCGCGTCCCGGATGTCGTCCCGCTTGAGGAACGCGGCGAACGTCGTCCCCGCGGGCAGCGGCCGGTCCGCCGGCACGTCCTTGACGCAGTGGACCGCGAGGTCCGCCTCACCGGCGAGCAGCGCGGCGTCCACCTCCTTGGTGAACGCCCCCTTCCCGCCGAGGCGCGCCAGATCACCCATCCAGCGGTCACCGGAGGTGGTGACGGGCACGACCTCGGTACGGATGCCGGGGTGCAGCGCGGCGAGTTCGGCGCGGACGCGCTCCACCTGGGCCAGGGCCATGGGGGAGGAGCGGGAGACGATGCGGATCAGCTCAGGAACGGACATGCGGTCCACGATAGAGGGTGCGGCACGGTGGGCCGGACCGGCGTTCAACTGATCAAAAGACGTACGACTCGGGCGAGTTGGCCCCGCTCGGGTCCTCGCGCGGCCGTGGCCTCGGCGCACGGACCGCCCGAACCCCGCCCCGCCGCCGCGCCCGGCTCGGCATGCGGGACCAGGGGCCGCCTCATAGCGTGGGAGGGACGAACCGCCGCCCAGCGCGGTACCCGCCCCCAGGAGGCCTCATGTCCACCTCCGCCGCGCCGAAGCGCCCGGCGATCGGCCTCGCGCCGATGACGGCCACCCATCTTGCCGACGTCCTCGCGCTGGGCCGCCAGGTCTACGACACCTCCGTGAAGCCCTACACGTCCTGGTCGCTCTCGGCGATCGCCGGCCACTTGGACAGCGAGGCGTCGGCCTGCTGGGTGGCGCTCGACGGGGACCGGCTCGCCGGGTTCGTGCTCGGCTCGATGGGCTTCGACCAGCGTGCCGACTGGGGCAACCTGGAGTGGATCGCGAGCGCCCCCGAGTACCAGGGGCAGGGCATCGCGAGCCGCCTGGTGAAGGCCTGCTGCGCCACGCTCACCGAAGCGGGCGCGAGCGCCGTGGTGACCGACGTGGAGTCCCGCAACACCGCGTCGGCCGCGCTGATGCGCAGCAACGGGTTTCAGGCGAGCGTGACCGTGACGCTGTTCGTGCGCGAAACGCGCGATTGACCTGCCGGCCGAGCCGGAGTCGGGTTCAGGCAATGCCTTCGATGATGCGGAAGTCGCGCTCGACGCAGTCGGAGAGGAGCACCAGCGCCTTCTGGTACGCCTCGCTGTCGTAGGCCGCGACGGCCTGATCGAAGCTGTCGAACTCGACCAGAACGACGCGGTGCTTGTTTCCCGCCTCGTGGGCGACGGCCCGACGACCAAGGGACAGGGTGCGCCCGCCCCCGGCCCGGACGGCCGGTCCGGCCAGCTTGTCGTAGGCAGTCAGCCTCTCGGGGTCGGAAATGACGCGGTAGACACTGACCCAGTAGCCCTTGGCCATGGAAACCTCCGGTGTTCGGCCGGACAGGTCCGGCTGTGCGTTGACGTGCCGTCGTACGGCGGTTCCGGCAGGGCTGATCGCGACATCGGCGCTCCCGTGCCCGGTGCTTCGCTTTTCGAATCACTATGCTGCTTCGAGAAGCGAAGCGCAAGGGAGGAGAGGGGAACATGGCAGGCAGGACACCGCGGCCCGGCGTACCGGTGCGGGGGTCCGCATCGGGACGCCCGGTCATGGCCGCACTCGACCTGCTGGGGCGGCGCTGGACGCTGCTCATCCTGTGGGAGCTGAGCCAAGCCCCGGGCGGTTTCCGCGAGTTGCAGCGCCGGTGCGGGCGCATGTCCTCCAGTGTGCTCAGTACCCGGCTCGGCGAACTGACCGATGTCGGCCTGCTCGCTCTGCGCGAGGACGGATACCACCTCACCCAGCTCGGTGAGGACCTTGTCGACTCCCTCCAGCCGCTGTTCGCGTGGAGCCGGCGGTGGGCGGAGGAAGCGGATGCCGATCCGGCACAAGAATCCCGGCGCGACGACTAGATACGGCCTGCCCGAGGCCGCACCGATGTGCGGCTGCCACCGGGCCACGAGCACCCCCAGGCCGTCACCACCCCCCTTGGACCGCCCCGTCACCGGCGTCCGTACCGAACGGGGCCGGTGACGGGGCGTACCGGTCAGGCCGCGCCGTCCGCGGCGACGAGCAGCGCGCTCACCCGCTCCCGTGCGCGCGCCACCCGCGAGCGGACCGTCCCGACCGGACAGCCGGCGGCGGCCGCCGCCTCCGCGTACGGCAGCCCGGCGAGCTGGGTCAGCACGAACGCCTCGCGGCGCGGCGCGTCGAGCGACGCCAAGAGGTCGAGCAGGGCCACGCCCTCGTCGAAGCCGGGCAGGCCGCGCGGCTGCGCCCGCTCCGCGGCCAGCTGCCAGTCGTCGGTGTCGGCGATCCGCGGGCGGGCCGCGGCCGTGCGGAAGCGGTCCGCGACGGTCCGGCGCGCGATCGCGAGCAGCCAGGCACGGGCACAGGAGCGGGCGGCGTAACCGCGCAGCCCGGTCAGGGCCCGCAGGTACGTTTCCTGGGTCAGGTCGTCGGCGCCGTGCAGGTCGCCGCTGAGGTGGGCGACGAACCGCCAGACGTCGCGTCGGGTGGCCCGCACGAACCGCTCGAACGCCTCGGCGTCACCGTCGCGGGCGGCCAGCGCCCACTCGGTGATCAGGTCGTCGCGGGTCGGATCCGCGACGCGCCCGGGGCGTGGAGGGGCGGGGGCGGCCGGGAGGGCAGGGCCCAGGAGGGCAGGAGTCATCGCAAGAGGTCCTTCGGTGAGGGGAGTCCGGGGACGGCGTGAACGCCGAAGAGCCGCCCGGCGCCGAGGGGCGTGGGCGGTTTCAGGAACCGACGTCAGGAACCGACTTCGGAAACCGGCGTCTGGAGCCGGTGCCGGGAACGGGTCTCAGGAACTGACCGGAAGGACCGGCGGACCTCTGCGTGCGAGGGCGTACTGGAGCAGGACCCCGCGCAGTCGCGGCACGGGCACCAGCGCGCCGACGTGCGGCGGGGCCGGGGGCAGTGCCGCGACGAGAACCGTGAGGACGAACCGCAGCGGCACGAAGACGGCCGCGGCCAGCGCGCGTCCGGCGCGGTGGGCGGCGGCCTCCCCGCGCCACAGCCACAGGGCGCAGACCAGCGCGGCCACGAGGTGGGCGAGGAACATGCCGAGGCCGCTGTGCCCGAACACGGACGTCAGCCAGTCGGGCAGGCCCGCCTCGGACCCGGCAGCCGTGCCGGTGGCGGTGCCGGAGTGGGGGCCGGGGGACGGCGGCGGCATCGGATGGTTCATGTGGTTCATGCCGTCACCGGCGTGCGCCGGCCGTGGGCCCATCCGCTGTGCCATGGCGAACAGCTCGTGCAGGAGCAGTTGCGCGCAGACCGTGGCGCCCGTGACCGCCAGCGGCCCCCGCTCGCGCCCGGTCAGCCACCACGCGGCGGCCGCCGTGGCCCCGAACGCGTAACCGATGGCCCACCACGGCAGCGCGGCACCCGACATGAGGGCGTGCCCGAGGGCCGTCACCACCACGCACACGGCCGCGAACACGGCGGCTCGGGCGAGGCGGAAGGCGGGCCCTGGGGTCATGGAGAGCATCGTGCCAGGCGCCGGGGCCCCAGTGGGCGGCGAGTCCCGCACTTGTCCCGACCGCACCCCGCCGCCTCCCTCGCGCAACCCCTGACCGGTGTGAGGAATGAGGGACCGCAAAGCGCTTGACGCGTCAGGGGTTCACGGAAAACGATCTCTCCCAGCGGTCGGCATTGCCGAACCGTGTTCGCATGCCGCCGCTGCCCTGCGACGGCGGCCTTCCTGAACGACGGGAACTGTCATGCACCTTCGCACCCTGCGCCGCTCCGCCCTGGCCGCCGCGGCCACCCTCGCCCTGGCCGTCATGGGCCTCGCCGTCCCGGCGGCCGCCTCCGCCCCCGCCGCGGCGCCCGCCTCGCTCCTCGACATACCGCCGCACGGCGCGAACGACTGGTCGTGCACCCCGGACGCGGCACACCCGCAGCCGGTCGTGCTGGTCAACGGCACCTTCAAGCTGATGCGGGAGAACTGGGCCACCCTCTCGCCGAAGCTGAAGAGAGCGGGCTACTGCGTCTTCGCGTTCAACTACGGGAACATGGCGACCGACCCGGTCGCGAGCTCCGCCGGGGAACTCAAGGACTTCGTCGAGGCCGTGCGGGGCGCCACGGGCGCGGCGAAGGTCGACATCGTCGGCCACAGCCAGGGCGGCATGATGCCCCGCTACTACGTGAAGTTCCTCGGCGGCGCGGACAAGGTGGACGACCTCATCGGCATCGTGCCGTCCAACCACGGCACGACCAACCCGCTGGCCAGGCCCCTCGGCCACACCGTCTGCCCGGCCTGCACCGACCAGATCGTCGGCTCGGACCTGCTGACGAAGCTCAACGCGGGCACACAGACCCCGGCGGGCCCCGACTACACCGTCATCACCACCCGCTACGACGAGATCGTCGTCCCGTACACCAACGCCCTGCTGAGCGGCCCCAAGGAGTACGTCACCAACGTCGTCCTCCAGGGCCGCTGCCCGCTGGACCCGTTCCTGCACGACCAGGCGACGAAGGACCCGGTCGTCGCCCAGTGGGTCCTCGACGCGCTGGGCCGCAAGGGCCCGGCGGACGCGGAATTCCGCCCCAGGTGCGTCGGCTGACCGAGCGGTCCGAGCGCCTAGGAGGCCGTCAGTAACATCCCGGCCGGCTGAGAAGGGCAACTGACCCGCGCGTAGCGTGATCGTCGCCCCTGAGGGATGACGTCGTGGTCCACACGGTTAGGGTGATCCGCCGTACTCGGCGGATCACTCCCCTGAAAGAGATGGGACCGGGGCTCATGGACGCGGATCACGTAAGGCTGGTCGTCGCGGCGCAGCGCGGGGACGAGCGGGCGCGCGAGGAGCTCGTCTCCGCGTATCTGCCGTTGCTGTACAACATCGTCGGACGGGCGCTGAGCGGCCATGCCGACGTGGACGACGTGGTCCAGGAGACGCTGCTGCGCGCGGTACGCGACCTGCCCGCCCTGCGGGCCCCGGAGAGCTTCCGCTCGTGGCTGGTGTCGATCACGCTCCGGCAGATCAATACGTACTGGCAGCGGCAGCGCACCCTCGCCGACCGGACCACGCTCATCGACGAGGCCCTCCCGCTGCCGGACGCCACCGCCCCTCTGGAGGACACGACGATCCTGCGGCTGCGCATGTCGGACGAGCGCGCGCAGGCGGCCGAGGCCGGCCGTTGGCTCGACCCGGAACACCGGGTGCTCCTTTCGCTGTGGTGGCAGGAGTGCGCCGGGCTGCTCAGCCGCCAGGACATCGCCGACGCGACAGGCCTCGGCGTCTCCCACACAGGGGTGCGCCTGCAGCGCATGCGCGAGCAGCTGGACCTGAGCCGGACGATCGTCGCCGCGCTGGCGGCCGACCCGCGCTGTCCGGGTTTGAGCGCGACCGTCTCCGGCTGGGACGGCGCGCGAACGTCCGTGTGGCGCAAGCGGATCGCTCGGCACACGCGCGACTGCGCGACATGTACGGCGACGGCGGCCGAGCGGGTACCGGCCGAGTTGCTCCTGTCCGGCCTCACGCCGCTGGCCGTCCCGGCGACGCTCCTCACGGCGCTGGTCGCGAAGGGCCTGCTGTCGGGCACGACGGTGGCGACGGCGGCAACCGCGAGCGCCACGGGTACGGCGGCAGGGGGCGGCGCTCTGCTCGGCAAGCTCCACGCGGTGACCGCCCATCCGATCGCGGCCCTCGCCACCGGTGCGGTGCTCGTCACCGGGGCCGCCACATACGTCGCCTGGCCCGAACCGGAGCACCGGGTGCCCGGTGCCGCCGCCGCGCCGACGGCCGGTACGACCACCCCGGCCCCGTCGACCACCGCGGCTCCGTGGGTCACCCCGGCTCCCTCGGGCACCCGGGCTCCCTCGGCCACCCCGACTCCGTCGGCCCCGCCGTCGCCGTCAGGCCCGGCCGTGGTTCCGCTGGGTGTGCGGTCCCTCGAGTCCGTGGACCGGCCCGGCCAGTTCCTGACGTACGACGGTGACTTCGCGACGCTCAGCAGCGGTGCGGCCACCTTCACCGTCGGCAAGGGGCTCGCGGACAGCCGGTGTGTCACGTTCCGGGCGGCCGACGGCCGGTATCTGCGCCACCACTATCTGCGGCTGCGCCTGAGCGCCGACGACGGCAGTCGGTTGTTCCGGGAGGACGCCACCTTCTGCCCGCGCCCGGGGACGGTCGACGGATCGGTGACTCTGTACGCGCACAACTACCCGGGCTCCGCCCTGCGCCCCCGCGACGGATCGATCCACCTCGACGGCTTCAACGGCACGCGTACCTTCACCGGCCAGGCCTCTTTCGTCGTCCGCGCGCCGCAGAGGTGAGCGCGGGAAACCGCCGACTTCCCGACCGCGCCCCGCATTACGCATTTCTGCTGCGAGATCCCTCACTGCGCGGGCGCGCACGTTTTTCGTTACGCCGACCCGTCTTCCCCGGCCTCCTCTTCAGGGGCGCCTCTCCACAGGCGTCCCCCGCTGATCTGTCCCCTGAAGAAGGCCACCCCCCATGACCAGACACACCGACGAACCCCGCAAAGGCCTGCACCGCCTCCGCCGGCCTCGCCGGACGCTGGCGATCGGTCTGAGCGCCTCGGCCCTCGTGGCCGGTGTCGTGACGTTGCTCCCCAACTCCGCCGGGGCCGCGAGCCTGGAGGCCGAGGCATCCTCGTCGGGCCGGTACTTCGGCACCGCGATAGCCGCCGGCCGGCTCGGCGACGCGACGTACACGAAGATCGCGGACCGGGAGTTCAACATGATCACCCCGGAGAACGAGATGAAGTGGGACGCGATCGAGCCGTCCCGCGGGAGGTTCCGCTTCGATGCCGCGGACCGGATCGTCGCCCGGTCCCTGGAGCGCGGCCAGCGGCTGCGCGGCCACACCACGGTGTGGCACTCGCAGTTGCCGGACTGGGTGAAAGCGATCAACGACCCGGGCACGCTGCGTGACGTCACGAACAACCACATCAAGACCACGATGGGCCGCTACAAGGGCAAGATCTACGCCTGGGACGTCGTCAACGAGGCCTTCCAGGACGGCGGCAGCGGTGTGCTGCGCGAGTCGGTGTTCAAGAAGGTGCTCGGCAGCGGCTTCATCGAGGAGGCGTTCCGCACCGCCCGCGCGGCCGACCCGGCCGCGAAGCTCTGCTACAACGACTACAACATCGAGGACTGGTCGGCCGCCAAGACCCAGGGCGTGTACCGCCTGGTCAAGGACTTCAAGGCGCGCGGTGTCCCCATCGACTGCGTCGGCTTCCAGAGCCACTTCGGGGCGGGCGGCCCGCCGGCCAGTTTCAAGAAGACCCTCGACAGCTTCGCCGCTCTCGGCGTCGACGTGCAGATCACCGAACTGGACATCGCGCAGGCGTCCCCCCGGCACTACGCGAGTGCGGTCAACGCCTGCCTCGGCGTGCGGCGTTGCACCGGCATCACGGTGTGGGGCGTCCGCGACAGCGACTCGTGGCGCGCGGACGAGAAGCCGCTGCTCTTCGACGCGGCCGGCAAGCCGAAGCCCGCGTACGACGCCGTCAAGGAAGCGTTCGGCACCGGGCCGGGCAGGACCCCGGCGGGCGCGGGCGACGGCACCGGCGCGATCAAGGGCGTGGCCTCCGGCCGCTGTATCGACGTCCCCGCCTCCTCGACCGCCAACGGCACCCAAGTACAGCTGAGGGACTGCGACGGGCAGCCGAACCAGACCTGGACGTACGGCGCCGCCAAGCAGCTGAAGGTGCTCGGCGACAAGTGCCTGGACGCGAAGGCGAAGGGCACGGCGAACGGCACCGAGGTGGTCATCTGGGACTGCAACGGCGGCACGAACCAGCAGTGGAACATCAACGCCAACGGTTCGATCTCCGGTGTCCAGTCCGGCAAGTGCGTGGACGCGGTCGGCGCGGGCACGTCCAACGGCACCAAGATCCAGTTGTACACCTGCGCCGACGTCGCCAACCAGAAGTGGACCGCCCCCTCCGGGTCGGCCGGTGGCACGTGCGCGCTGCCGTCCACGTACAAGTGGAGCTCTACCGGCGTCCTCGCGAACCCCGCCAACGGCTGGGCCTCGCTGAAGGACTTCACCCACGTCACGTACAACGGCAAGCACCTCGTCTACGGGTCGATGTCGACGGGCACCTCCTACGGCTCGATGGCGTTCGCCCCGTTCACCGACTGGTCCGGCATGGGAACGGCCACGCAGACGAGGATGAACCAGAACGCGGTCGCGCCCACCCTCTTCTACTTCGCGCCGAAGAGGATCTGGGTGCTGACGTACCAGTGGGGGGCCTCGCCCTTCAGCTACCGCACCTCCACCGACCCCACCAACCCCAACGGCTGGTCCGCGCCGCAGCCCCTGTTCACCGGCAGCCTGCCCGACTCCCGGACCGGCCCGATCGACCAGACGCTGATCGGCGACGACCAGAACATGTACCTCTTCTTCGCCGGTGACAACGGCAAGATCTACCGGGCGTCCATGCCGATCGGGAACTTCCCCGGCAACTTCGGCTCCTCGTACACGACGGTCATGAGCGACACGGTCAAGAACCTCTTCGAGGCCCCGCAGGTCTACAAGGTCCAGGGCCAGAACCAGTACCTGATGATCGTCGAGGCGCGCGGTGCCAATGAGAGCCGCTACTTCCGCTCCTTCACGGCGAGCAGCCTGAACGGTACGTGGACCCCGCAGGCCGCCACCGAGTCCAACCCCTTCGCGGGCA
Organism: Streptomyces sp. NPDC031466; assembly: GCF_055581265.1. Lineage (NCBI taxonomy): Bacteria > Bacillati > Actinomycetota > Actinomycetes > Kitasatosporales > Streptomycetaceae > Streptomyces > Streptomyces sp. NPDC031466. The sequence continues at coordinate 293,079 of NZ_JBVIJT010000001.1, read as the reverse complement.
AGGCCAACAGCGGTGCGACCTGGACCAACGACATCAGCCACGGTGACCTGATCCGCTCCAACCCGGACCAGACCATGACCGTCGACCCGTGCAACCTCCAGCTGCTCTACCAGGGCAAGGACCCGAAGTCGGACGCCCCCTACGACGCGCTGCCGTACCGGCCGGGTGTGCTGACCCTGCGGCGCTGAGCCGCTCCACCGTTCCACCGTTCCACAGACAGTCATCCGCAAGGAGCACGCCTTCTCCATGAACATCTCTCGCCCCACCCGCACGGACTCCCGGCGGCGCGGTCTGCACCGTCGCCGCCGGGGCACCATCGCCCTGCTGCTCGCGGTGCCCGCCGCGGCCGTGCCGTACCTGCTCCTCACGCAGGACGACTCCCAGGCCGCCAAGGCCCGGACGTCCGCGGCGACACCGTACGTGTGGAAGAACGCGCAGACCGTAGGAGGCGGTTACGTCTCCGGCCTCGTCTTCAACCAGCGCGAGCGGGGTCTGCTGTACGCCCGCACCGACATGGGCGGCGCGTACCGCTGGGACGCCGGCGCCGAGAAGTGGATCCCGCTGACCGACTGGCTCGGCGAGAAGGACTGGAACCTGCTCGGCATCGACTCCCTCGCCACCGACCCCGTCGACCCCGACCGGCTCTACCTCGGCGCGGGCACGTACACCAACGACTGGGCGGGCAACGGCGCGATCCTCCGCTCCACCGACCGCGGCCGCACCTTCGAACGCACCGAGCTGCCCTTCAAGATCGGTGGCAACGAGGACGGCCGCGGTGCCGGGGAACGCCTCGTCGTCGACCCGTCCGACCACTCGAAGCTGCTCCTCGGCTCCCGCAAGAACGGCCTGTGGCGGTCCACCGACTACGGTGCGACCTGGCGTCAGGTCGAGTCCTTCCCGGTCAAGGACGGGGCGGGCAGCGGTGCCGGGATCTCGTTCGTGACGTACGGGCCGAAGGGCAGCGGCACCGTGTACGCCGGTGTCGCCGACAAGTCCACGTCCCTCTACCGGTCGACGGACGGCGGTGCCACCTGGCAGGCGGTGGCCGGGCAGCCGACCGGCGGGCTGCCCCAGCACGGTGTCGTCACGGGCGACGGCACGCTGTATGTGACGTACACCGACAACCTCGGACCCAACGGCGTCACCGGCGGCTCGGTCCACAAGTACACGCCGAGCGGCGGGGGTTGGAAGAACGTGTCCCCGTCGCAGGGTTCGTACGGCTTCTCGGGGCTCGCGGTCGATCCGCGCGAGCCGTCCACGGTGATGGTCACGACGCTGGACCGCTGGTACCCCGAGGACGAGATCTACCGCACCACGGACGGTGGTTCGACCTGGAAGGCCCTCGCCCGCAAGTCCGTGCGGGGCGCCTCCGACGCGCCCTACGTCGGCACCCACACAGGTCACTGGATGACGGCCCTCGCGATCGACCCGTTCGACTCCGGGCACGTGCTGTACGGCACCGGCAACGGAATCTGGCGCAGCAAGGACGCCGACGCCGGGACGAGCCATTGGACCGTAGGGGCCAAGGGGCTTGAGGAGACGGCGATCCTCGACGCCATCGCTCCGCCCGGCGGCGCGACCGTCCTGACCGCCATGGGCGACCAGGGCGGATTCCGCCACACCGACCTGACGCGGGTGCCGTCCGGGCGGATGAAGAACCCGCTGATGAGCAACAGCACCGACATCGACTACGCCGCGTCGAAGCCGTCGGTGATGGCGCGGGTCGGTACGGGGGGCGCGCAGGACGGCGCCTACTCCACCGACGGCGGTGCCACCTGGCGGGGCTTCGCCGCCGAACCGGTGGCCGGCGCCCACAGTGGTCGCATCGCCCTCGCGGCGGACGGCTCCACGCTGGTGTGGACCCAGGCCGGGCAGTCCCCGTACCGCTCGACGGACAAGGGAGCTACCTGGTCGAAGGTGCGGGGGCTCGGCGCGGGGGCGGAGGTCGTCGCCGCCCGCTCCGCCGCCCGCACCTTCTACTCCCTGACCGGTGGCACCCTCTACGCCAGCACCGACGGCGGCGCGACCTTCACCGCCCGCGCGACCGGCCTGCCCGCCGACGGCCGCCTCAAGGCCCTCCCGGGCCGGGCCGGCGACCTGTGGATCGCGGGCGGCGGCAAGGGCCTGTTCCACTCCACGGACGGCGGCGGCAGGTTCACTCGGCTCACCTCCGTGACGTCCGCCTCGGCGGTCGGCTTCGGCAAGGCCGCGCCGCGCGCCTCGTACCAGACCCTGTACCTGATCGGCACGGTCAAGGACCTCACCGGCGTCTTCCGCTCCACCGACAAGGGCGCCACCTGGACCCGCGTCAACGACAAGGACCACCAGTGGGGCGCCATCGGCAGCCAGGGCGTCGTCACCGGCGACCCCGACACCTACGGCCGCGTCTACATCGGCACCAACGGCCGCGGCCTCCAGTACGGCGACCCGTCCTGATCCCCGTGCCCCACCTGTGACGGCGGGCCGCCTTCCTGACGGTCAGGAGGGCGGCCCTCGGCGTACCCGACCCGGTGTGCCGCGAGGGTGGACGGGGGAGGAGGCCAGGAGCCGGGCGAGGCCGATCCGGCCGACGGTGGCGGTGCGCCGGTCTGACCTGGGATCTTCCGGGGCCTGTGCAGACGGACACCTCCACACCCAGACCAACGACACCACCACTTCGCGGTCCCAGGCCTAGGCGCGGTCGCCCGCGTCCTGCCCGTCCCGGGACTCGGCCGCTTCCCGGGGCCCGGGAACCCGTGCGTCCTCGCCCCCGGTGGCGGCGCCCGCCCGCCGCCGGGCCAGGGCGCCGCCCACGAAGCCGGCGACGGGCTGCGTGTAACGGGCGGTGAGCGGGCCGATGACCACGAGGATCAGCACGTACGCCGTCGCCAGCGGCCCCAGCGACGGCTCGATGCCGGCGCCCACCGCGAGGCCCGCGATGACGATGGAGAACTCGCCCCGCGCCACCAGCGCGCCGCCGGCCCGCCACCTGCCCCTGACGGAGACACCCGCGCGGCGCGCCGCCCAGTAGCCGGTGGCGATCTTCGTCAGGGCGGTGACGACGGCGAGCGCCAGAGCGGGCAACAGCACGGGCGGAATGCTCGCCGGATCGGTGTGCAGCCCGAAGAAGACGAAGAAGACGGCCGCGAAGAGATCCCGCAGGGGCGCGAGCAGCGAGTGCGCGCCCTCGGCGACCTCACCGGACAGCGCGATGCCGACCAGGAAGGCGCCGACGGCGGCGGACACCTGGAGCTGCTGGGCGATGCCGGCGACGAGGATGGTCAGGCCGAGCACCACCAGGAGGAGCTTCTCCGGGTCGTCGCTGGAGACGAAGCGGGAGATGAGCCGTCCGTAGCGCACGGCGAGGAAGAGGACGAGGCCCGCCGCGCCGAGCGCGACGGCGAGCGTGAGGCTGCCCGCGGCCCAGCCGACGCCCGCCAGCAGGGCGGTGATGATGGGCAGGTAGACGGCCATCGCCAGGTCTTCGAGGACGAGGATGCTGAGGATGACCGGCGTCTCGCGGTTGCCGAGCCGCCCGAGGTCGCCGAGGACCTTGGCGATGACACCGGACGAGGAGATCCAGGTGACACCGGCGAGGACGACGGCGGCGACCGGGCCCCAGCCCATCAGCAGCGCGGCGACGGCGCCCGGCAGGGCGTTCAGCGTGCAGTCGACCAGACCCGCCGGGTACTGCGTCTTGAGGTTGCTGACGAGATCGCTGGCGGTGTACTCAAGGCCGAGCATCAGCAGCAGCAGGATGACGCCGATCTCGGCGCCGATGGCGACGAACTCCTCGCTCGCGCCGAGCGGGAGCAGCCCGCCCTCGCCGAACGCCAGCCCCGCCAGCAGATAGAGCGGGATCGGCGAGAACCGGAAGCGCCCCGCGAACCGGCCGAGCAGACCGAGAGCCAGGATGATCGCGCCGAACTCGATGAGGAAGACAGCGGAGTGCACGCGCTCACTCCTGCCCGAGTATCGCCGCGGCCGTCTCCACGCCTTCGCGCGTGCCGATCACGATGAGGGTGTCCCCGCCCGCCAGGCGGAAGTCGGGGGCGGGCGAGGGGAACGCGTCGGCCCGCCGCAGGACCGCCACGATCGAGACGCCCGTCTCGGTCCGCATCCGGGTCTCGCCGAGGAGCCGCCCGTTCCAGTGCGAGGTGGCGGACAGCAGCACCCGCTCGGCCACCAGACCCAGGTCCGTGGTGTGCAGCAAGGTGGGGCTGTGGTGCGACGGCATCAACGCGTCGATCAGCGATCCCGCCTCGCCCGAGCTGAGCCGCAGCGACAGGGCGCACTCGTCCGGATCGTCGGACCGGTACGCGCTGAGTGTCCGCGCCCCGTCCCGGTGGGCGACCACCGACAGCCGCCGCTGTTCCCGGGTCGTGAGGTCGTACCGGATGCCGATGCCTGGAAGCGGCGTGCGGCTCAGACGTGATGCGGGCACAGCTTTCCCCTTGTGCGATAGGTGATCATCCCGTGGTGTCACCCTATCGGGGTCAAGTATTGGCAAATTCACGTAATCGGCCCGAGGTCGGACCGGATCACGCCGTACGCCGGGCCAGCACGGTCTCCACGGTGTCCGCCTGCGCGGGGGGCTTGTCCTCGCGGTAGCGCAGGACGCGGGCGAAGCGGAGGGTCACGCCGGCCGGGTAGCGCGTGGAGCGCTGCAGGCCGTCGTAGGCGATCTCCACGACGAGTTCCGGACGGACCTCCACCACGTGGCCGTTGTCGCTGACCGCCAGCTCCTGGAGGCGCTCCGTCTGCCAGGCGAGCATCGCGTCCGTCATGCCCTTGAACGTCTTGCCCAGCATCGCGTACGTCCCGTCGGGCCGCCGCGCTCCCAGGTGGAGGTTGGAGAGCTTGCCGGTGCGGCGCCCGTGACCCCACTCCGCGGCCAGCACCACGAGGTCCAGCGTGTGCACCGGCTTGACCTTCAGCCAGGACGCCCCCCGCCGGCCCGCGTTGTACGGGGCGTCGAGCGACTTCAGCACGACTCCCTCGTGGCCGCGCGCCAGCGTCTCCGCGAAGAACTCCTCGGCCGCACCGCGCAGGCGCTCGTCACTGGGCTCGTCCACCACCGTGCGGCGCACCCGCATCGGCTCGGGGACCAGCGCGGCCAGCTCCGCGTGCCGCTCGGCGAACGGCAGACCGAGCAGGTCCCGCCCGGCCACGGACAGGGCGTCGAAGAAGACGGGGGACAGGGGCAGCCCGGCCGCCGCCGTCTCGACGTCGACGCGTGAGCCCACGCGCCCCGCGATGTCCTGGAACGGCCGCGGCCGCCCTTGCGCGTCCAGGGCGATGACCTCGCCGTCCAGGATGAAGTGCTCGCCCTTCAGCTCGCGTGCGGCGGCCGTCAGTTCCGGCAGCCGGCCGGTGATGTCGTCCAGGGTGCGGGTGTAGACGCGTACGTCGTCCCCGCTGCGGTGGACCTGGACCCGGATGCCGTCCAGTTTCTCCTCGACCGCGCACGCGCCGAGCTTGTCGATGCCCTCGGCGACCGACGTGGCGCCGTGCGCGAGCATCGGCAGGATGGGCCGGCCCACGGTCAGCCGGAACTCCTCCAGCGCCTCGGGGCCGCGCGCCAGCAGCGCCTGCGCGACCGGGCTCACGGAGCCGGCGAGCATCACCGAGCGCCGCACGGCGTCCGCGGGCGTCTCCGTGGCCACCGCCAGGCCCTCGACGGCGACCGCGTCCAGCGCGCCCTGCCGGACCTCACCGGTGAGCAGGCCGACGAGGAACCGCTGCTCGTCCGCCGTCGCGGCCCCCATCAGCTCACCGATCAGACGGCGCCGCTCGGCCTGCGACCCGGTACCGGCCACCGCGCCGATCGCGGTGAGCGCCGCGTCCACACCGCGCACCGTCAGGCTCGGTTCGCCGGCGGGCGGCCCGGCGTCCTTGAGCGTGCTCCAGCCGATGCCGAGCCGCCCCTGGGGCAGCCGCCCCGCCAGGTAGGGGATGACGATCGGCACGTCCTGGGGCTCGGCTGCCGAGAACAGCTCCGCGAGCAGGGCGATCTTCCGGGACCGCGCGGAGGTGGCGGCCACTTCCTTGGACACGTGGGCGAGCCGGGCGAGCAGCATGGGCCCATCCTGCAACGCACCGGGGCCCGGCGCACGGCCGCCGGCCGGGGCCGGGCACGTGTGTACCGCGCCATGAGGGGCACACGGACGGTCACACGGTCCTCGGACGCACCACTCATGCGAGGTGAGTGACACAGGTCACACAGGCCTCTTGCCGGAATCGCCGTAATGAAACCCCTCCGTACGGGGTCGTAAGGGCACAGGGGTCCGCGAACGGATCCCGCGCAGTGGAAGAACCAGAAGTGGAGCTCGATCATGGCCGTCACCCTCCAGCAGCCCACCCGTGCCCGCCTCGTCGCCCCGGACGGACACGAGTACGGCCTCCCCGTGGTCCTGCGCTACTCGGCCGAGGACCCGCTGGCGGTCCAGATCACCTTCCCCTCCGAGGCCTCCCTCGACGGCATGGAGGTCACCTGGATCTTCGCCCGCCGGCTCCTGGAGGACGGCCTCAGCGCCCCGACGGGCGGCGGTGACGTGCGCATATGGCCGTGCGGACGGGCGCGGACGGTGATGGAGTTCCACTCCCACCAGGGGATGGCCCTGGTCCAGTTCGACAGGATCGCGCTCCGCCGCTTCCTGGCCCGCTCCTACTCCGTGGTGCCCGACGGCGAAGAGGAGGGCGGCCTTGATCTCGACGAGGGGCTCTCCCGGCTGCTCGGCGGTGTCCAGGGCAGCGGGCACTAGCGAAAAGCTCCGCCACCGCCTCCTCGGCCCGCGCCGCGCACGGCCACCCTCGGCGGAGCACTCACCGCACGGCCTGCCCGCGTTCGCTCAGTCGGGGAACCTCCGTCCGGCGTTCCTGCGCCGGGCCACCGAGACGGCCCGCCGCCGCAGGGCCAGCACCACGCCCGCGAGCACGGTCACCGCGCCCGCGGCGACCAGCAGCACCGCCGGCCAGTCGGAGTCGTCCGGCTCCAGGGCCCGGACCGTGGCCGTGCCGGCGGCGTGCGCGGGGTGCGGCGCGGCGTGCGTGTCCTCCTGCGGCGGCAGCAGCGAGCCCACCGGCTGCACCTTCCCCGCCGCCGCGAAACCCCAGTCCAGCAGGGATCTCGCCTCCTCGTACACCGCTTGCGCACCGCCCGTCTGCGGATTCATCACCGTCACGACGAGGGTGTGCCCGTCGCGCTGGGCGGCGCTGATGAGGGTGGCGCCCGCATGGCTGGTGTAGCCGTTCTTCACACCGAGCAGTCCCGGGTAGGGCGCGACGCCGTCGGCACCGGTCAGCAGCCGGTTGGTGTTCTGGATCCGGTACGACCAGTCGCCCGCCGGGAACCGGGCGACCGGGGTCGAGCAGTAGCGGGCGAACTGCGGATCGGCGAGCCCCGCCTTGCCGAACACCGCCAGGTCGTACGCGGACGACACCTGCCCGTCGGCGTCATAGCCGTCCGGCGAGACCACCTGCGTGTCCCGGGCACCCAGCTCGCGGGCCTTGGCCCGCATCTGCTGCACGGTGGTGCGCAGGCCGCCGTTGAGCTCCGCGAGGACGTGCACGGCGTCGTTGCCGGAGCTGAGGAAGACCCCGCGCCACAGGTCGGCGACGCGATAGGCGCGGCCCGGCGCCACCCCCACCAGGCTGCTGCCGTCGCCGACCTCGTCCAGCTCGTGCTCGGTGACGACGTGGCGTTGCTCCGCGTCGAGGCGGGGCAGCGCCGTCAGGGCGAAGAGCGACTTGAGGGTGGAGGCGGGCGGCAGCGGCCGGTGCGCGTTCTTGGCCGCGAGCACCTCGCCCGTACGGGCGTCCGCCACCAGCCACGCGAGGGCGGTGACGTCGGCGGGCAGCCCGGGCGCGGCGGGCCCGGGCCGGACCTGCACGCCCGGCCGGTCCAGCAGCGTGGAGGAGTACGCGGGCAGCGGCCGCGGCGGCGCGGGCTCGGCCGGGACGTCGGTCGCGGCGGCGGGGGAGGCAGGGAAGGACAGGAGGACCAGAGCCCCGAGCGCGAGCGCCGCGGTGCGTACGGAGGAGGAGCACGGAAGGTACCTGATGGCCATTCAGCCACCGTAGAAGCGCGGCACCGACTCCGCAGATCGGCTTGGCCCGGCTGGAGGTATCGCGCGCTCGCGAGTGTGCGGGGAGGCCGACCCGGCCCGCCCGGTGCGACGGCGCAGGTCCGGCACCGGGCGGGCCAGGGGTGCGGATCAGGCCTGAAGGTGCTTCTCGATGGCCGCGACGACCTCGGGCGCGTCCGGCTCGGTCTGCGGGGAGAAGCGGGCGACGACCTCCCCGGCGCCGTTCACCAGGAACTTCTCGAAGTTCCAACGGATGTCCCCGGTGTGTCCCTCGGCGTCCGCGGTGTCGACCAAGCGGGCGTACAGCGGGTGCCGGCCCGCCCCGTTGACGTCGACCTTCTCCGTCAGCGGGAAGGTCACGCCGTACGTCGCCGAGCAGAACTCGGCGATCTCCTCGGAGGTGCCGGGCTCCTGGCCCATGAACTGGTTGCAGGGCACGCCGAGCACGCTGAAGCCGCGCGCCGCGTACTGCTCGTGCAGCCGCTCAAGGCCCGCGTACTGCGGGGTCAGACCGCACTTGGAGGCGACGTTGACGATGAGGACGGTCTTGCCCTCGAACTGGCGCAGGTCGGCGGAGCCGCCCCGCAGGGCGCCGATTTCTTCTTCGTAGACAGACATAGTGCTCGAGCCTACGCCTGGCTCCCGGCCGCACGGGAGGGGCCCGGCTCCTCGCGGTGCAGCCGCCCTCGGGCGACCAGTTCGACGGTGAGGGCCACGGCCACGGCCTGGACCGCCATCAGGGCCACCAGGACGAAGAGCTGCACGGCGCCCGCGAGCACCGGGGACGCGCCGCCCAGCAGCATGCCGACGAAGGCGCCGGGCAGCGTGACGAGACCGACGGTGCGGGTCTGGTCCAGGCCGGGCAGCAGGGCGTCGGAGGCCGCCGGGCGGACCACCTCCAGACGGGCGTCGCGGTCGGCCAGGCCGAGGGCCAGACCGGCCTCGAACTCCCCGTGCCGGGTGCGCAGTTCGTCCAGACAGCGGCGGCCGGCGAGGACGGTCGCCGTCAGCGCCCCGCCGATGAGGATGCCCGTCACGGGGATCATGGCGATGCCCCGGGGCGGGAGCAGCCCGCCGAGGACCAGGCCGCTCACCACCGGGAGCACGGGGCCCGCGATCGGCAGCGCCGTCCGCCACCAGGTGCCGTTCGCGGTGACGCGCCGGCCGGCGGTGCGGGTGGCCACGGCGAACATCAGCAGCAGGAACGCGAGGAGCGCCGCCGTGTGGTGCGCCACCCAGCCGATGACCAGCGAGACGAGGGCCAGTTGCCCCGTGGCACGCGCCCCGGCGACCAGGATCTCCCGCGCCCTGCCCCGCGAGGCGTCGGGGGCGAGCCGGAAGACGGCCGCCGTCGTGGCGGCGACGAGCAGCAGCACCAGCAGGGCCACGGCGAGCGCCGCGTCGACCGGCACGAGGGCCTGGGCAGCGAGATCACGCACCCGCCCACCCTAGGGCGTGTTCCGGTGCCGCTCGGGACACCAGGCGTGCGACCTGTAACGATGGGCGGGAAAGACGCGGAGTTGAGAGAAGGGCTGAAGTCATGGCGCAGCAGGTGCGGGGCGTGGTCGCCCGCGCGAAGGGCGAGCCGGTACGGATCGAGACGATCACCGTCCCCGACCCGGGCCCCGGAGAGGCCGTGGTGCAGATCCAGGCGTGCGGGGTCTGCCACACCGACCTGCACTACCGCGAGGGCGGCATCAACGACGACTTCCCGTTCCTGCTCGGGCACGAGGCGGCGGGCCTCGTCGAGTCGGTCGGCGAGGGCGTCACCGAGGTCGCGCCCGGCGACTTCGTGATCCTCAACTGGCGTGCGGTGTGCGGCCAGTGCCGCGCCTGTCTGCGCGGCCGCCCCCAGTACTGCTTCGACACGCACAACGCGAAGCAGAGGATGACCCTGGCCGACGGCACCGAGCTGTCGCCCGCCCTCGGTATCGGCGCCTTCGCGGAGAAGACGCTCGTCGCCGCCGGTCAGTGCACCAAGGTCGACCCGGAGGCCTCGCCCGCCGCGGCCGGTCTCCTCGGCTGCGGGGTGATGGCGGGCATCGGCGCCGCCATCAACACCGGCAACGTCGGCCGCGGCGACTCGGTCGCCGTCATCGGCTGCGGCGGCGTCGGCAACGCCGCCGTCGTGGGCGCCCGCCTCGCCGGCGCCGCGAAGATCATCGCCGTGGACATCGACGACAAGAAGCTCCGGACGGCGGAGGGTCTCGGCGCCACCCACGCCGTCAACTCCCGCACCACCGACCCCGTCGAGGCCGTGCGCGAGCTGACCGGCGGCAACGGCGCCGACGTCGTCATCGAGGCGGTCGGTCGCCCCGAGACGTACGAGCAGGCCTTCTACGCCCGCGACCTCGCGGGCACTGTCGTCCTGGTCGGCGTGCCGACGCCCGACATGAGGATCGAGCTGCCGCTCCTCGACGTCTTCGGGCGCGGCGGCGCGCTGAAGTCGAGCTGGTACGGGGACTGCCTGCCCTCGCGGGACTTCCCGATGCTCATCGACCTCTATCGGCAGGGCCGCCTGGACCTGGACGCGTTCGTCACGGAGACCATCGCCCTGGAGGACGTGGAGAAGGCCTTCGAGCGGATGCACCACGGCGACGTCCTGCGTTCGGTGGTGATGTTCTGATGGCGGCCGAGTCCCCGGCGAACGCCTCCGGCGCCCGCGTCGACCACCTCGTCACGTCCGGGACCTTCTCCCTGGACGGCGGCACCTGGGAGGTCGACAACAACGTATGGATCGTCGGTGACGACCGCGAGTGCGTCGTCATCGACGCCGCGCACGACGCGGACGCCATCGCGGCGGCGGTGGGGGAGCGGCGCCTCGTCGCGATCGTGTGCACCCACGCGCACGACGACCACGTCGACGCCGCCCCGGCGCTGGCCGCCCGCACCGGCGCGCCGATCCTGCTGCACCCGGCCGACACGGAGCTGTGGAAGCGGACCCACCCCGACCGCGCCCCGGACGGCGAGCTGGCCGACGGGCAGGAACTGACCGTCGCGGGCATGGCGTTGCGGGTGCTGCACACGCCCGGGCACTGCCACGGCGCGGTCAGCCTGTACGCCCCGGCGCTCGGCACCGTCTTCACCGGTGACACGCTCTTCGCCGGGGGACCGGGCGCGACGGGCCGTTCCTTCAGCGACTTCCCCACGATCGTGGGGTCCATCAGGGAGCGGCTGCTGACGCTGCCGCCGGAGACGGTGGTGCGCACCGGGCACGGCGACAGCACGACGATCGGCGCCGAGGCGCCGCATCTGGGGGAGTGGATCGCCCGCGGGCACTGACTGGATCCGTCACTGTCTCCCGGCCCCGCGCGGTTCGCCGCGCGGGGCCGTTGCGCGTACTGGCCCCGCCCCCCGATCTCCGATAAGTTAGGCAAGGCTTACCTAATGGAGGTTGAGGATGGCTGTCCGTCACAGCAGCACGACCGTGCCCACAGCGGCGGCCCGCGCCCGTTCGGTGCTCGCCACCGCATGGTCCTGCGCGGTCACCACGGAGATCGGCAAGGACGAACTCGTCGGCGCGCACAGCGTCACCGAGGACGGCAGGCTGCGGCTGTGCCCGCCCGAGGACAGCGCGCTCGCCGCCGCCCTCATCTGCGCGCCGCGCGGCGAGCCGACCACGCTGGTCGAGTTCGCCGACGTCGCGCCGGTCCCGGTCAGGGACCGCGTCCGCGCGCGTCTGTGGCTGTCGGGGGCACTGGCGTACGACGACGACCACCTCGTCCTCGAACCGACACGCGCGGTCCTGCACGACGCGAACGGCGACCGCCACGGCATCGAGCTCGACGAACTGGCCCTGGCCGTCCCCGATCCGCTCGCCGAGGCGGAGTCCCGGCTGCTCACCCATCTCGCCGACGCCCACCCGGACGCCGTCGAGCAGCTCACCCGCCTCATCAGCCCGGACAGCCTCCAGGGCGTGGTGCGGGTGCGCCCGCTCGCCCTCGACCGGCACGGCATCTGCCTGCGCATCGAACGCGCCCGCGGCCAGGCCGACGTACGCCTGCCGTTCCATCAGACGGTCGAGGACGTCTCCCAGGTGATGGACTGCATGCACGCCCTGCTCGCCAGGGCCCGCCTCTCAGCCTCCCGGCGCGGGCGGCCCGTCGGCGGTTGACCGCATCGACCGCAGCGCGAGGAGCAGCACCCCGATGTCGTCCAGGTATATCGGATCGGGGAGCAGGTCGGTGGGCAGCACGAGATAGGCGACCGCGCCCCAGAAGACCCACTGCCGCTCGACCGGAAGTCCGGCTCTGCGCAGGGCGCGGCGCGTGCGGACGAGGCGGACGAGCAGGACGACCGCGACGGCCAGCGTCGCGGCGAGCAGTACGGCCGCGCAGACGAGGAGGGCGGTCAGTTCCGTGCTCATACGTATGTACGTTACCGACGCCACCGCCCCGCGTCGCGGTTTCACGCGCCGGGCATCATGGCGGGATGCAGAAACAGCCGCCCCCGCCCCACCCTGAGTCCCACGCACCTGTCCAGGCCCTGTTGGTGGTCGACATGCAGTGCGCCTTCGTCAACGGCGACGGCGCCGTGCCCCACGCGGACCGGCTGCTCGACCGGGTCCGCGGCCTCATGGCCGGGGCACGCGAGAGCGGCGCGCTCGTCGTCCAGCTCCAGAACGACGGCGAGCCCGGCAGCCCCGACGAACCGGGCACACCGGGCTGGCCGGTCGCCCTGCCCGTCGACACCGACCGCGGCGAGGTCGTCCTGCGCAAGACCGTCGACGACGGCTTCGAGGGAACCCGCCTGGAGGAACTGCTCAAGGAGGCCGGCGTCACGGAGCTGGCCATCTGCGGGGTCATGTCCGAGATGTGCGTCAGCGCCACCGCGCGCACCGCCCTGGACCTCGACTTCCGTGTCGTCCTGCCGCACGACGCCCACGCGACGTACGACATTCCGGCCGCCGAGGGCATCAGCGACCTGGTGCCCGCCGCGATGGTCTCGCGCGTCGCCGAATGGGCCCTCGGTGACGAGGTGGAGATCGCCGTCCGGGCGAGCGACGTCGGCTTCATCAAGCCGTAGCGGCGAACCGCGGCGACGGCTGTCGCTCAGGGGCCCGCCCGTCAGGCCGTCCGTCCCGCCTCGCCGACGGGCAGCGCGCACACCGCGGCCGGCGCCGCGAACGGCTCGCCCGTCAGGCGCAGTCCACCGCTGCGCCGGTCGACCCGGAACACGCTCACCGAGTCCGACTTCTGGTTCGCGGTGAACAGCAGCCGCTCCGACGGGGACAGGGCGAGATGCCGGGGGAAGTCCCCGCGCACGGGCACCGTGTCCAGGAGCCGCAGCCGGGCGCCGCCGCCCTCGACCGCGTACCGCGCGACGCTGTTGTGGCCGCGGTTGGCGAGGAAGGCGAAGCGCCCCTCGCGCGTCACCACGATCTGCGCCGGGTGATTGGTCGTGGCACCGGAGCCCGTCGACTGCGGCTCGCCCGGGGTGAGGCGGCCGGTGGCGGGGTCGTACGCGCAGACGACGACCGTGTCGTCCAGCTCGTTGGCGAGATACGCGAAGCGCCCCGAGGGGTGGAAGGCGAGATGGCGCGGGCCCGCGCCGGGCCGCAGCGTCGCGTACGACAGCCGGCGGAGTGTGCCCGCCCCGGCGTCGAGCCGGTAGGTGTGGACGGCGTCGGTGCCGAGGTCGACGGCGAGGATGTGGCGGCCGTCGGGCGCCGTGACGATCTGGTGGGCGTGTGGCCCGTCCTGGCCCGGGCCCGGCGGCGGGGCGGAGTGCGTGACCACGTCGGTCCGCTCGCCCAGCGCCCCGGACCTGTCGATGGGGTGGACGCTCACGCTGCCGGAGAGGTAGTTGGCGCTGAGCAGCCAGCGGCCGCCCGGATGTACCGAGAGATGGCAGGGCGCCCCGCCGCCGGTGTCCCGCGTCCCGAGGACCTCGTGGCCGCCGCCGGGGGAGAGCGCGACGGCGGTCACCCCGCCCTTCTCCCGCTCGTCCACGGCGTAGAGGGTGCGGCCCGAGGGGTGCAGGGCGAGATAGGAGGGGTCGGGCACGCCGGTGATCGTGCCGGTGCCGGTGACGCGGCCCGTCGTCTCGTCGTACGTCGCGAGCCCGATGCCCTTGCCGCCGCCTTCCTGGGAGGTGTACGTGCCCAGGAACAGCCGTCCCTCGCGGACCGGGCGGTGTGCGGTGGACGAGTCGGGGGCCTTGTGCGTGGCGTCCGGACGTGAGCGGTGCGCGCTCTCGCGCTCCGGTGGGTGCGAGGAGGCGCAAGCGGCGGTGCAGGACAGGGCTCCCGCCGCGGCCGCTCCCGCCAGTGCCCCGAGGAACCGCCGCCGCCCCGGGCGGTCCCCGGAAGGCCCGGCCGGTCCTGCTCCGCTGTCCATGCCTACACCTCGCGCGTCGGTGGTGACGGTTGTGGCAGCCACAGTGCCCCCTCCATGATCGGGCCCACAAGAGGCACACCGGGCGGGGGCGGGGCTCATGTCATCGGTGGTCGCCGCGGTGTGCGGGCAGGCGCAGCAAGCCGCGCTCGTACGCCTTGAGCAGGCGCTGCGGGATCAGGTGCCGGGTGCCGTCGATGGTGACGGGCACCAGTCGCGGAGTACTGGCCTTCCACTGCGCGCGGCGGTGACGGGTGTTGCTGCGGGACATCTTCCGCTTGGGTACGGCCATCGGGTCCTCCTGGGGTGGTGGGGCAGGGCGACGGTCCGACGCTATATGAAAATGGTTCCCATGAGCAATTGGCGGGTCGTGACCGTGCCGCCGGTCGCAAGACTCACCCTGGACCTCAGGTTGAGGGTGCGTCGGTGGGGTGCCCGCGGTCGGGCGGCCCGGGGTAGCCCGAGCGGCCGACTGGCGAGGCGGTCCCTCGCTCCGCCGTGGAAGAGTTCCAGGCATGAGCGAGTACCCGTACACGGCGAACCCCCGCATCACGGTCCTCGGCGTTCAGCCCGGCAGCCCGCCGTTTCGCATCGTGGAGATCGACGGCGAGGTGGTCGGCACGGCGAAGACCGTCACGGATGTCCTGGACGCCGCCGCCATGGCGGGCATCGCCGTGCACGACCTCGACGATCCGGACGCCGTGCGCTGGGTGGGCGGCGACAAGTTCACCTGGCGACCGCGCTGACCCCTCCCGCGCGGGAAGCCGGAACGGGGGCGCGGGCGGGAGCGTCCGCGCCGGTCAGGGCCGTCCGGTGGCCGGCACCTCCTCACCGGCGGGCACGGGACCCGGCGGCGTGCCGTCACCGAACGGCCGCCCGCCGAGCTGCTCGCGGTGATGCGGTGTCAGCCAGCCGCCGAGGTCGGGCCCCAGCGGCACGATGCCGGTGGGATTGATGCCCGTGTGCACCTGGTGGTAGTGCCGCTTGATGTGGTCGAAGTCGATGGTGTCCCCGAACCCCGGCGTCTGGAACAGGTCCCGGGCGTACGCCCACAACACCGGATCCTCGGCCAGCTTGCGGCGATTGCACTTGAAGTGGCCGTGGTACACGGCGTCGAACCGCACCAGGGTGCTGAACAGCCGGATGTCCGCTTCCGTGATCGTCTCCCCGACGAGATAGCGGCGGCTCGCCAGCCGCTGCGAGGTCAGCTCCAGGCGGCGGAACACATCGCGGCACGCCGCGTCGTACGCGCTCTGGTCGGAGGCGAAACCCGCGCGGTACACGCCGTTGTTGACGTCGTGGTAGATGTCGTCCATCACCGTGTCGATCTCGTCCCGCAGCGGCCGCGGGTACAGATCCGGCGCCCCTTCGCGGTGCAGCGCCGTCCACTGTGTGGCGAAGTCCAGGGTGATCCGCTGGTAGTCGTTCGTGACCAGCTTGCCGCTCGGCACGTCCACGATGGCGGGCACGCTGACACCGCCGGGATGGCCGCGCTCGCGCGCCTCGTAGGCCTCGCTCAGGAAGCGGATGCCGAGGACCGGGTCGCGGCCGTCGGTGTCCAGCGTGAACCGCCAGCTCCGGTCGTCCTGGATCGGGTCGGTGATCCCCAGGGAGAGGGCGCCCTCCAGGCCGAGCAGCCGCCGGGCGATGAGCGCGCGGCCCGCCCAGGGGCAGGCGCGGCTCACCACCAGGCGGTAGCGCCCCGCCTCGACCGGCCAGCCGTCCCGCCCGTCGGCGGTGACGCGGTCCGCGAAGTGGCTCTTGGCGCGCTTGAACTCCTTGTGGCCGTAACCGGCGTTGCCCTCCGCCGGGCCGTCGGGCGCCGCGCTCATGACTGGCTCCCCTCTCGCGCACACGAACGGGCCACCGGGGGAGTGCCGCCCTCCTCCTCGGCGCGCGGCGAGGGAGCGAGATCGTAGATCCGTTCGATGAGCACCGCCTCGTTGCCCGCGAGGCCGGCGCGGCGCAGCGCGTCGTCGGCCTCCGCGATCGGCCCCGCGAGCAGGGTGGCCGCGGCGGCCGGAGGGACCTCGGAGGTGTCCGACAGCGCGGCGCGGGCGGTGTGCAGCAGACGCAAGCAGGCCTGGGCGGCGAGCAGTTCCTCGGACGTCGTGCCGGTCATGTCGAGCGACTCCTCTGCGCTGGGTGGCATGGGCGGCATCGCGGCGATGCCGTCTCCACTCTCGCGCACGGGTCTGACAATGGCGCTCCTACACGGCCGGTGAGCGGCGGGTGAGCCGCAAAGTGAGCCCGTCCGGCATGAGGGTAAGCCGCTCGGCGACGCGCAACCGGTAGCCGGGATCGGCGTGCAGGTCGTAGCGGCGCAGCAGCAGCCCGAGTACCAAGGTGGCCTCGTGGAGGGCGAACTGGCGTCCGATGCACGCCCGCGCCCCGGTGCCGAACGGCTTGAAGACGTGCGGTGGCCTCGCCCGCACCGCCGCGGGGGTGAACCGGTCGGGATCGAACTCCTCGGGGCGCTCGCCCCACGCGGCCGGATCACGGTGCAACATCGTCGCGAGGACGAGCGCCCAGGCCCCCCGCCGCATCGGGTGCGCGCCCCCGAGCACGGTGTCCGCGCGGGCCTCGCGGGCGAACCCGGGAGCGGTGGGCCACAGCCGCAGCGACTCGTCCAGCACCCGGCGCACATGACGCAACTTGGCCACCTGCTCGTACGCGGGCTCCTCCCGCGCCCCCCACACCTCATCGACCTCGGCCCGCGCGCGGGCGAGGACTTCGGGGGAGCGCGACAAGTAGTGCAGCGCGAAGGACAGTGCCCCGGAGGTCGTCTCGTGCCCGGCGACCAGGAAGGTGATGACCTGACGGCGGATGTTCTCCGAGGACAGCCGCTCCCCGGTCTCGGGGTGCGCCACCTCCAGCATGCGGTCGAGCAGGTCCCCGTGGCCACCCGCCCCGGACGCGGTACGGCGGGCGGCGACCACCGCGTCGACGGTGCGGTTCAGATACGCCGTGTCCGCGTCGTTGCGCCGGTCGGCACCGCGCAGCAGCAGCGGCGTGAGCAGGGGCGGGACGACGTTGCGGCGCTGGGCGAAGGAGAGCGTGCCGACCATGGCCGTCACGAAGGGATGCGGGGTCGAGCGTTCGAAGGAGCCGAAGTCGTGCCCGAAACCGGTGCGAGCGATCGTCTCCAGCGTCAGCTTCGTCATGTCGCCCGGCACGTCCACCGCCCGGCCGGCCGCCTCCCGCTCGTCCCAGCGGGCGGTCAGCTGCCGCGCCACGTCGAGCATCAGGGGGTGGTAGCCCGCCATCGCCTCGCGGCTGAACCCCGGCGCGAGGATGTCGTGCGCCAACTGCCAGTTGGGCTCGTGGTTGTACGCCGTGAAGAGCCCGTCGCCCGCGAGCGGACGGAGATTGGCCACCCCGAGCCCCACGTGCTTGGCGAAGCGCGACTCGTCGGCCAGGTCGGCGGCGAGCTCGGCGCCCCACACGAACACGAACTCCTTGCCGAACGCCTTGCGCCGGAAGATGGGCCCGAGCCGGTGCCCCAGCCGCATCGAGTCCTGCAGGGGCGTCCGCGCGTCGGCGCCGAGGATGTCGCCCAGAAACGGCAGGCGGCGCGGCGGGTGGGGTATCCGGTGCAGCTCGGGCCACCCCAGCTCGGCGCTGCGGAACCCCTTGGGCGGGGGCCCGGCCGGCGCCGCCTGCCCCGCCGCGGACCGCGTCGTCTGCGCCATGTGCCCATCTCCCTTGCCCGGCGGACCCGTTGGGCCTGTTGTACATGGATTCAATAAGGCTCCCCAGTCTGGGGCCGCCGTTGAATTCGCGTCAAGCAAGTCGAGTAAAGTGCCCGCATGGCCGCGAACCCTCAGGAGCGCACGCGCCGCAGACTGAGCACCGAGGAGCGGCGGGAGCAGCTGCTCTCGGTCGGGGCGCGGCTGTTCGCACAGAAGCCCTACGACGACGTGTGGATCGAGCGGGTCGCGGAGATCGCCGGCGTCTCGCGCGGACTCCTGTACCACTACTTCCCGACCAAGAGGGACTTCTTCGCCGCTGTCGTGCGGCGCGAGAGCGAGCGCATGCTGCGTCTGACGGCGGCCGTGCCGGGACTGCCGGTGCGGGAGCAGATCAGTACGGGCCTGGACGCCTTCCTCGGCTACGTCGAGAGCCACGCGCAGGGCTTTCGCGCCTTCCACCGGGCCGAGGCCGCGGGCGACCCCCTGGTGCGCGAGGTCTACGGCGCGGGCCTCGCCGCCCAGGAGCGGCAGATCCTCGCCGCTCTCGCCGCGGACCCGGACGCGGCGGACATCGTCCGGGACGCGGACGTGCTGCGCCTCGCGGTGCGGGGCTGGCTCGCCTTCATGGTGGCCGTCTGCCTGGAGTGGCTGGCCGCACCGGAACTGACGCGCGCACAGGTGCGGGACCTGTGCGCGAAGGCGCTGCTGGGCGCGATCACGCGCTGACACACAGGGCCCGGTGGCGCCCCTCCCGCCACCGGGAGCGGCGCCGGGGCCCCTGCCCCCGGGTCAGCGGTCGATCGCCGAGCGCGGGAAAAGAGGTGGGGAGGGTGTTCGGCCCGCCTCGATGTCCGCGATCAGCCGGCGGACGCGCGGGACGCCGGGCGGTACGGCCAGCGCGGTGGCCGGGACCGCGGTGGTGGGGACGGCGCCGGCCACTCCGAGGGCGCCGGCCAGCGCTTTGTGGGCGCGCCGCCAGGCGCGGCTGCGGCGGCCGTCCAGGTGGTCGACGAGTGCCTGCGCGTACTGCGTCATGGAACGCGTCCACAGATCGTGCCGGGGTTGCGGACAGGTCGCGGCACGACGGGCGCTGCGCCGCGCCTCGGCGGGGTCGGCCCGGGTCTGCGCCACGGCGAGCAGCGCCCAGCTGACGGCGGTGGGCGGGCCGTGCTCCGCGTGCGCGGGAACGGCGTCCGTGGCCGCCCGCAGATGAGCGATGGCCTCCTCGGTCCTGTCCTCTTCCAGGGCGAGCGCCCCCAGCACATGGCAGACGCGCCCGACGGTGGCGTCATCACCCGCGAGGACAGCCGCCTGCCAGGCCTCGCCGAGCAATTCGGCGGCGTCGCAGGAGTCCGTGCGCACCGCCAGCCAGCCCGCCAGCCACAGCGCCTGTGCGCGGACCCAGGATTCCGCCCCGTCCATCGGCAGCAGGCGCCGCAGATGGGCGCGCCCCTCCGCCGCCCTTCCGCAGACCGCCCACCAGAACCACAGGTCGACGGTCAGTGCCAGGGCCGTCGACACCTGGTCCGCGTCGCCCGGCCGCCGGGTGAGGGCGGCACGCAGGTCGGCCTCCTCGTCGCGGACCAGCGCCATGGCCCGCTCGTGCAGACCGGTGCTCCACAAGTGGTGGGCGGTCGAAGCCACATGGCCGTACCAGTACTGGTGGCGGCTGACGGCGGCGGCCGCGAGCCCCGCCGACCGCAGCCGCTCGGTGCCGAAGCCACGGGCCGCCGCGGACATGCGGTAACGCGCGGTCAGTACGCCGCCGACGTCGCGGACCGGCTCCAGGACCGAGGCGAGGACCAGACCGGCCAGCGCGGCGGGCACCTTCCGCGCGTCGAGGCCTTCGCCCCCGCACACGAACGCCGCCGCGTCCCCGTCGAACTCCCCGGCGAACACGCTGAGCCGGGCCCAGACGGTGCGTTCGACCGTCCCGCACAGCGCGTAGCCGGCGCCCACGGCGGCGTGCAGCGAGCGATGTCTGCGCAGCGGGGCGTCCGGCCTGCTCAGCCAGCCCTGCGTGTCCGCCAGCAGCCGGGCGAGCCGCGGCAGCGGATGGTGCGCCGCTTGCACCGCCGCCAACTCGATGGCCAGCGGCACGCCTTCGAGCCGTCGGCAGATGTCACGGGCGGCGCGCACGTCGTCGCGCGAGAACTCCACGCCGCCGGGTGCTGCGTCCACGACCTCGTACGGGATGCGGGCGGTGTCGTGCGAGCGGGCGCGGGGTTCGGTGGGGTTCGCGGGGCCGGGGCCGCTGCGGGGGGCCGGCGGACCGCCGGTGCCGGGGGCTCGCCTCGGCCGGCTCCCGGCGGTCGCCCGGCCGCCTCGGACGGCCCGTACCCGTTCCAGGAACAGGGCGACGGCCGGGCCCACTTCCCCCTCGGCCCCGGCAGCGGGGCCCGGACGCGCGGTCACGTCCGGTTCGCCCGCGCCCGTTTCGGCCCCGGCGACCGGCGTCTGCGGATCTGCGACGACCGCGAGCGGCCCGAGGCGCAGTACCGCCTCCTCGCCGAGACCCAGGGGATGACGGCCGGCGGCCAGCACCCGGAGCCCGGGCGCCTCGGCCAGGAGCGCCCGCACCAGGCGTACGCACTCCTCGCGCACCGGATCGAAGTCATCGAGCACCAGCAGCAGCCGCCGGTCCCGCAAGCACGCGGCCAGTTCCGCGATCCCGACCGGCCCCCCGCCCGCGCCCATCCGGCCCGACGCCCCGTCCGCCGCTCCGTCCAAGGCCTCGGCCACCGCCCGCGCGACCGACCGCCTGCGTGCCGGGCCACCCTCCCACCACCGCACTCGCACCACGCCGTCCGGCAGCGCGCCGCCCACCGCCGCGGCCGCGTGCTCGGCGAGCAGGCTCTTGCCCATCCCGGCGCCACCGACCACCGTGACGAGCCGTCCTTGGGCGAGCAGCCGGCGAAGCGCCCTCAACTCCTCGCCCCGCCCGATCAGTCCGCTCCCGAGCAGCCCGCTCCCGGCCAGGCCGAACCGCTCCGACCCGGCAGCGCCCTCCCCGTCACCCCGTACTCGCACGCTTCCCCATTCCTGCCCGCGGCCTGACCCCAGCTGCGTCGGGCGCCGGGCCGTCACCACCCCTGAAGGGCACGATGACCGCGCAGAATCGTCACTGCACCCTTTTCGACAGTTCGTCCAACCGCCCGCCGCCATTCCGGGTAGTGATAAGCCGAGCCGAATCACGCGGGGCGGCGAACCGTCGTATCCCTGTACGGGTGCCGGCCTTTGTCCGACCTGGTCCGTGCCCGGCGCCTCGCGCCCGTGCTCTACCGTGACGGCATGACATGTCCGAGCCCCCGTGCGGTGTACGACCGCTATGTCACCCGGATCTCCGCGCAGAGCGCCCAGTTGGTGTCCGCGATCGACGGTGCGGACGCCGCCACACCCGTACCGGGCTGCCCCGGCTGGACCCTCGCGCACCTGCTGCGCCACGTCGGCGGCACCTACGGCTGGGCCGAGACCATCGTGCGCACCCGCGCCGCCGAACCCGTCCCGGACCACGAGGTCAACGAGGTCGCGCCCCGAGCGGACGACGACCTCGCGACGCTCGGAGCCCGGCTGACCGACAGCACCGCCCGTCTCGTGGACACGTTGCGCGCGGCGGGGCCCGACGCCGGGGTGTGGACCCCGGCGCCGGACGGCACCCCTCTCTTCTGGGCCCGGCGCATGACGTACGAGACGGTCGTCCACCGCTTCGACGCGACCGCCGCGGTGGGCGGGGCCTACACCCTGGACGCGGACGTGGCCCTCGACGGCCTGGCGGAGTGGCTGGGGTTCAGCACCCTGCCGCAGGCCTACGCCTCGCCCGCCGCGCACCGCGCGCTGCTCGGGCCCGGCCGCACCGTGCACTTCCACGCCACCGACGCCCCCGAGGGAACGGGGGAGTGGTTCATCGACCTCACCCAGGCGCCCGTCACCGTCGGCCACACCCATCGGAAGGCGGGCACGGCGGTGCGCGGCCCCCTTACCGACCTGCTGCTCCTCGTGTACCGGCGCCGCGCACCGACCCCGGCCGACCGCATCGAGGTGAGGGGGGACGAGGACTTCCTGACCGCCTGGCTGGACGGCGCCGGGCACTGGCTGCGCAGATGACGGCGGCACGCCGGTCGCGGAAGGATCCGGTCAGGGCAGGATCTCGACGTACCCGTCGGTTCCGTGCACCCGGATCCGCTGACCGTCCCTGATCCGCCCGGTGGCCTGCGCCACGCCGACCACGGCGGGCAGGCCGTACTCCCGGGCGATCACCGCCCCGTGGGTCATGAGACCGCCCACCTCCGTCACCAGACCGGCGATGCCGACGAACAGCGGCGACCAGCTGGGGTCCGTGAAGGTCGTGACCAGGATGTCGCCCGCGTCGAGATCGGCCTTCGCCGGATCCAGGACGACCCGGGCCCGGCCCTCGACGGTCCCGGCGGACACCGGCAGGCCGACCAGGGCGCCGGCCGGCACGTCGTCGCGCCGGTACGCCCCGGACAGGGCCTCACCGTCCGAGGTGAGCACCCGGGGCGGGGTCAGCGCCTGGTAGGAACGGAACGCCTCCTTGCGCCGCTGGATGAGCCCCTGGTCCACCTGGTGCGAGCGCACGACGTCGTCCAGCTCCTGGAACGTGAGATAGAAGGCGTCCTCCTTCTCACGGAGCACACCGGCCCCCACGAGGCGCTCGGCCTCGCCCACCAGGGCCTGCTTGTAGACGAAGTAGCGGCTGATGATGGCGTACTTCGGATACTCCCGGTACCCGACGAAGGCCCGCACCTGGTCGATCATCCGCTTGGTCTCGGCGGCCTTGCGCTCACCGTCCGGCAGGTCCCGAAGGCGTGCCAGCACGTCCTGCTCCTTCTGCCACGCCCTTCGCCGGCCCTGTTCGAAGCGCCGGGCGGCGGCGCCCGCCTCGAAGTTCCTGACGTTGTCGAGGATCGCGGGCACCAGCGTGGTGGGGCGTTCGCGCCAGCGCGGCCTCGTGATGTCGATCTCGCCGACGCAGCGCATGCCGTACCGGTCGAGGTAGGCCTCGATGGCCTCGCGCGCCTCCTTGCCGCCCGCGAGCTCGGGCAGCCCCTCCAGGAAGCCCTCGTCCTCGACGTTCCGCAGAGACGCCACGACCTGCGGATGCGGGCGCACCGCGTCCGCGACGTCCAGCAGCGCCAGCCCCATCTCCGACGTGATGTTGTCGGGGGCGGACAGGGTGAGCGTGTCGGCCGCGTTCTTCTCGCCGAGCCACTCCCGCAGCCGGTCGTTGAGCCACCAGGTGGCCTCCATCCCCGCCATGATCGCCCGCAGGTTCAGCGGGTCGCTGAGCACGCGCTTGTGCTCCTCGAAGGCCTCCGCCAGGAAGTCGAACAGCGCCGGTCCGGTCTTCGTCCGGATGTCCCGCTCCAGGGCCGCGACGGACGTTCGGCTGCGCTCGATCAGCTCGGCGACGATGCCCGGATCGACCTCGGCCGGCATGGGCGCGGGGCCACCCGGCGGTCGCCCGGGGCCCGTGTCCGGCAGGGAGGGGACGAACTCGTCACGGTCGAGGACGGTCTCCAGCGCGTCCCTGACCAGCGGATCGCCCTTGCCGATGAGGTCCAGGAGGGCCACGCGGGCGGTGGGATCGGCCAGGCGTGGGGTGACGTCGACGAACAGCCTCCCGCCGGCCTCGTGCATCTCGACCATGGCCGTCAACCGCCACATCGAGAGCCCGAGGGGCCGCATGGGGTCGGTCATCATCTGCTGGTGGCCCACGGAGACGTAGACGTGGTTGTCCTGGTCGCCGCTCTCGGGGACCGGGAAGAGCGTGGTGATCGGCCGGCTCTGCACGATCTGGAAGCCGTCGTCGGCCAGGCACCATTCGATGTCCTGCGGGCAGCCGAAGTGCGCCTCGATCCGCCGTCCGAGGTCCACGAGTTCCACGGCCCGGGCGTCCGTGAGCGCCGGCAGCCGCTGCTGCCCCGCGTCGACCGTCACCTCCCGCGTGCCTCCCGCGGGCAGGGCCCGTACGGCACGCTCCTTGGCGGCGATCGTCCGGTCCACGACCTCGCCGTCGCGCACCTTGAAGACGTCCGGGTTGACCAGGCCGGAGACCAGGGCCTCACCGAGGCCGAACCCGGCGTCGACGGTGGCGACCCTCCGGTTGCCCGAGACGGGGTCGGCCGTGAACAGGACGCCCGAGGCGTGGGGCAGGACCATCCGCTGCACGACCACGGCCATGTGGACCGTCCGATGGTCGATGCCGTTGCGCCGAC
The DNA here is from genome assembly GCF_055581265.1 of Streptomyces sp. NPDC031466. Classification (NCBI taxonomy): domain Bacteria; kingdom Bacillati; phylum Actinomycetota; class Actinomycetes; order Kitasatosporales; family Streptomycetaceae; genus Streptomyces; species Streptomyces sp. NPDC031466. The sequence continues at coordinate 268,750 of NZ_JBVIJT010000001.1, read as the reverse complement.
GGTAGATCACGGCCCGCTCCGTGAACAGCGAGGCCCAGCACCGGCTGATGTGCCGCAGGACCGCCTCGTGCCCCCCGATGTTCAGGTAGGTGTCCTGCTGGCCGGCGAAGGAGGCCGTCGGGAGGTCCTCCGCCGTCGCGCTGGAGCGGACGGCACAGGCCGCCTGTGCGCCGAGCCGGGCGAGCGCCCGGCCGACCTCCGCCGCGAGCTCGCCCGGAACCGGACTCTCCTCGATGGTCCGGCGGATCCGCGCGCTGACCCTACGGATCGCCTCCCGGTCGTCCGGGGCCTCGGCGTCCAGGCGCGACAGCTGGTCCAACTGCTCCTCGACGGACGGAGTCCGGGCCATGACGCGACGGAAGGCGTCCGTCGTCACGCAGAAGCCGGCCGGCACGCGAATGCCGTCGATCCGCGACAGCCCGCCCAGTTGCGCGCCCTTGCCGCCGACGAGCGCGATCTGTGTCTCGTCGACCTCTTCCAGATCCAGCACATGCACGTGGAGCCCTCGTTTCCGCAGGTTGTGGCGTCGGCCGACGATTGTGCGCCTTGATGGGGGCCTTGCGGCAAGCCCCCCGGTGCGCTATATCTTGATAGTGGCGAGGAGAGTGCGTACTCCTTGCCCTTTGTTTTTCTGGCCGGAAGTGCTTCCGGCGCCGGAACGCGATCCGGCGGCGCCCGCACGAGAGCCGCCCGCCCGGGGGATCGGGCGGGCGGCTCTCGTCGTCTCACGCGCGGGCGGTCACCTGCGGCTCAGGGGTGCTGACCGGGCCCCTGTTCATGCCGGGCGATCCGGCTGGGGGACAGGTCCGCGGGGTCCTCGCCCGCTTCCAGGAGCGTGTCGGCCGGACCGATGATGAGCGGGTCCGCCTCGCCCACGGCGTCCTTGTCCTTCGACTCGTAGTCCATGCGCAGCAACAGGTGCCGGATGGCTTCGAGACGGCCGCGGCGCTTGTCGTTGAACTTGATCACCGACCATGGGGCGTGGACGGTGTCCGTCGCCCGGAACATCTCCACCTTGGCCTTGGTGTACGCGTCCCACAGGTCCAGCGACGCCAGGTCCGTGGGGGAGAGCTTCCACTGCCGTACGGGGTCCACCTGACGGATCGCGAAGCGCGTGCGCTGCTCCGCCTGCGAGACGGAGAGCCAGAACTTGATGAGTACGATGCCGTCGTCGGTGAGCATCTTCTCGAAGAGCGGGGTCTGCTGCAGGAACTGTCGGTGCTCCTCCGGTGTGCAGAAGCCCATCACCGGTTCGACGCCTGCGCGGTTGTACCAGGAGCGGTCGAAGAAGACGATCTCGCCCGCCGACGGGAGCTGCGCCACATAGCGCTGGAAGTACCACTGGCCCGCCTCGCGTTCCGTGGGCTTGTCCAGAGCCACCACACGCGCCCCGCGCGGGTTGAGGCGTTCGGTGAAGCGCTTGATGGTGCCGCCCTTGCCCGCGGCGTCCCGCCCCTCGCACACGACCACGATGCGCAGGCCCTGCTCGCGCACCGTCTTCTGCAGTTTCAGCAGCTCGATCTGCAGGAAACGCTTCCGGCTCTCATAGACCCTGCGCCGCATCTTCTCCCGGTAGGGGTAGTTCTCCTGCCAGGTCCGAAGCGGCTCGCCCTTCTCGTCGAGCAGCACAGGGCGTTCGGGCCGGGCCTCGTCCACCCGCAGCCCGTCGAGCAGGTGCTCGCCCTCCTCCTGCGCCTCGTCCGACGCCACATCGTCTCCTCTCGTCGCCGCGTAACCCTGTCTACCCCCATTTCGGGCGGCGACCCAGCAGAACCGCCCGCCTGTGTCCGCCGACGGGGCTGCGCTCCGGACCGCCGGCGAGAAAGTGGGCCGGCGACCCCGTCGCCCGTGCCTCACCCGGCGCCACCCTCCCGATCGGCTGAACCACCTCGCTCAAGGCGCGCCGGTTCACCCCGCGACGCCACCGCGGCCGCCTCCGTGTACGCCGGGGCGCGCCCGGGCAGGTAGCACCGGACGGCCACGCCGGGAGCGGGCCGAGCGGCGGCACCGGAGCGGGAGGAATCGAGGACCATGGCACAAGACGCTGTCCAGGACTGGGAGTTCACCGACGACCGGGGCCACCTGGTCAGGACCCCGCACCGCCCCGCCCGCGTGGTCGCCTACGTGCCGACGGCCGCCGCCCTGTACGACCACGGCATACGCCCCGCCGGCCTCTTCGGCTCCGCGCACGACGACCCCGCCGCACCCGACCCGGCGAAGGCGGGCGGCCTCCCCCTCGCCGGACTCCCCTACTTCGGGGCGGGCCGGGCGCTCGACCTCGACGCACTCCTCGCCATCGGACCGGACCTGGTCGTCGCGCTCACCTACGGCGGCGGACAGGTCTACGGCATCGAACCGCAGACCGCCAAACACCTTGAGGAGCGCGTCCCCCTCGTCGTGCTCGACGTCGGACGGGGCCGCAGCCTCGCCGGGATCAGGGACCGCCTCACGGCCCTCGCCCGCGCCCTCGGCGCCCCCGCGCGGCCCGAGGCGGACGCCGAACTCGCCGCCGCCGAGCAGCGGTTGCGCCGGGCGGCGGCCGACGTGGTACGGCCGCGTGTGCTCGCCCTCTCCCCGGCAGGCCCCGACTCCGTCCACCTGGCAAGGCCCTACGCCTGGCCCGACCTCGCCGCCCTCGCCGGGCTCGGCGTCGGCCTCGTGGACCCGGTCTCCGGCGCGGGAGCCAACTGGTCCACCACCGGCTGGGCCGAGGCGGCCGCGCTGGAACCGGACCTCGTGCTCAGCGACGTACGCTCCCACGCGAGCGAGCTGGGCGACGCCCTGGGCACGCGCGTCCGCGTCCTGCCCTGGAACCCCGAACTGCCGCCCAGCGCACGCGAACACGCCCGTCTGTGCACCACGCTCGCCGAGGCGCTCGAAGAGGCGCTCCCCGCGCGGTGACCCGCGGGACAATCCAGATGCGGCCGGTGCTCCGGGAGTGGTAATTCCCTTGGCATGGAAGATCTTGAGACGGACCGGCTCGTCCTGCACCCGATGAGCGCCGAGGAAGCACGCCGTCTGGTGGCGCGCACCCCCGCCGACGGGGAGCGCTGGGGGCCCGGCTACCCCACCGACGGGGACGTGGAATCGGCAGGCGACTTCCTCGGCCACTGCGCGCGGACCGGCGACCCGCGGCCCTTCGGCGACTACGAGATACGGGAGCGCGACGGCGGCCGGGCGATCGGCAGCCTCGGCTTCAACCGGCCGCCGGACGCCGAGGGCACCGTCACGATCGGCTACGGCCTGATCCCCGCCGCCCGCGGCAAGGGATACGCCGTCGAGGCCCTGCGCGAACTCCTGCGGCTGGCGCGGGCGGAAGGGATGACCCGCGTGAAGGGGGACGCGGACCTCGACAACACCGCCTCACAGCGCGTCATGGCCTCGGCCGGCATGCGGTGCGTCGGAGCGGACGAACGTGTGAAGTACTTCGAGACCACCTGGTAGGCCCCGGCCCTACGGCGACCCCTGCCGGGCGCCGCTCCCGGGGTCCGGGCCCTGCGACGCCGCTTCCCCCGAGTCGGGGGCGACGCACGCGAGGTAGTGGTGCAAGTGGCCCGCGCCCTCCAGCATCGCCCGCGTCCGCTGATCCAGCGTCGCCTCGCGCTGGGCCAGGGCGGAACGGAGCGCCGTGACGCTGCCGCTGCGCCGCAGATCATCGAGGACCGGCCGGATCTGCGGCAGGAGGTAATGGCTCTGCCGCAGCATGTGGATCATGCGGGCGTCGCGCACCTCGGCGGGCGCGTACGAGCGGTAGCCCGTGCCCGGGTCGCGGGCCGGCGTGAGCAGCCCGGCCGACTCCCACACCCGCAACGCCGAGGCCCGCACGCCCAGATGGGCGGCCAGCTCCCCGATGCGCAGCCGGGAGCGCGGCAGGGCGGGGGCGTCGGGCCCCTGCCCGGCGAGCGCCCGCAGGGCCTCCCCGGTCGTGCGGAGCGAGCGCCGCTGCTCGTGCAGGGCGGCGTGCCCGGCGTCGACGAGCGCGAGCGCCCGTGGCACGTCCCCGGCGTGCACCGCCCGCATGACGGCCTGGGCGGCCCCCGGGCCGTGTCCGCGCAGCAGCGCCCGGTAGGTGAGCAGGGCCTGCCGGTGCCCCTCGTCGAACCCGCGGTACCCGGCGGGGGAGCGGGGCGCGGGCGGCAGGATGCCGGCGTCGGCGTAGTTCCGGATCTGCTGGGTGGAGACGCCCGCCGCCCGTGCCAGATCGACCGGACGCAGCCGCTTCCCCGCGGCCCCCGGAGCCGGTCTCCCGCTCATCGGCCGCTCCCGTGGGGGCGTGCCCGGCACGGTGTCTCGCTCACCCTGGGCGGTTCCATGCAACTACCGTAAGGGGCACGTCACCTGCGCGGTTCCCGCGACGCCGTCCCGGGTCTTCCGCACCGCCCTACACTTCCCGGCATGGACGACACTTCGCCGGACCGGCTCAGCGCCGGGAAATACGTGCTGGTCAGCAGCTACCGAAAGGACGGCACCCTCGTGCCGAGCCCCGTCTGGGTGGTGCCCGACGGCGACGCGCTCGGCATCTGGACGGCCGCCGACTCATGGAAGGTGAAGCGCATCCGCCGCCGCCCCGACGTCCTGGTCGGACCCTGCGATGTGCGGGGCCACCCGACGGGCGGGCAGGTGCCGGCGACGGCCGAGATCTGCCCGCCCGAGGTGACCGCCCGCTACCGCCGCCTCATCGCCCGCAAGTACGGGGTGATCGGCTCCCTCACCCTGCTCGGCAGCAGGCTCCGGCGCGGCCTGAAGGGCACGGTCGGGATCCGCATCACGCTCACGCGCTGACGTCCGCCTCCCGGCCCGTCACCGACCGCAGGGCCGAGATGCAGGTGCCGATCGCCTGCTGGAGGTCCTCGAGGCGGCGCACCATGTCGTCCTCGTAGATCTCACGGATGTCCTCGGTGTCCTCGACGTCGTCGAACGTCAGCTCCTCGAAGACCTTCGTCGCCTTCTGCAGGCTGCTGTAGAACTTCGCGCGTCGCTCCTGCACGCGCAGCTCCGGGTCGCTCTGGACGGTCTGCGCGACGATGTCGCGCACCGTGTCGTACGCCTCGCGCGCCCACTCGCCCGAATCCTCCCCGTCGTCCAGCTCGTCGATGAGCGACAGATGCCGCTCGGCCTCCTCCCGCAGCTCCGCGGGGGCGTCGATCATCTGGCCCGCCGGCGTCTTGACCTGGCCCTTCTCGACGATCTGCCGGACGTAGTCGACACGGTCGCCCGCCTTGGCCTCGGCGGCCACGGCCTTCTTCAGGTCATCGGCGCGGACGATGTCGCGGACCAGTTCGGTACGGAGCGCCGGGTCCTCCTCCAGGCGGTCCATGAGCGCCTTCCTTGCCGCCTCGGCGGTGCCGGGGTCGGCGAGGATCGCGGCACGCAGCGCGGTCGGGTTCTCCGCGACCTCCAGGGCCTTGGTGGGACGGATGCCCTCGGCCTCGGCGGCCTGCGTGATCGCGGTGCCGCGCGGGGTCAGGGCGCTGGAGCGGGAGGCGTAGTACGACAGCCAGACGTCGGCGTCGGGCAGCTCCACGTCCAGGCCGGGGGAGAGCGCCTCGAAGTGCGGCACCAGCCCGTCGTCGGCCGCCTTGTCCCACGCCTTGTAGTAGCGCATGACGCGGTCGGCCGAGCAGCCGGCCAGCTCGGCGAACTCCTTGGCCGAGATTTTCGGCGTCTCGCCCGCGCCCTGCCCGCCGGGCCGTACGCTGCGGGCGACCTTCAGGCCGAAGGCCCAGCCGCCGGTGCGGGCGTACGCACCGAAGGCACGGGCGTCCTCGGCCACCAGGCGCGCCGCCGGGTCGGCGGGCGCGGCGGTGGCCCCGGCGGCGGCTTCCTCGGACGGGGCGTCGATGGCTACGGTCACAGAAGCTCTCCTGGTGGGACAGGGACACGAAGGCTGACGCGCTACTTTATCGCTCCTATTGGGCCGGTTTGCGCGCGAGTCGGCGGACGGGAGGAGCCGGCCGTGCCTGTCGGCGAGGCAACTCCTTCGTCCCGGCCCGGCCACTCGCATAGGGTGCGTGGATGAGCATTCTGGATGACGCCCGCCCGGGCATGAACCCCGAGATCCGCCCGCAGGACGACCTCTTCGGACACGTCAACGGCCGGTGGCTGGACACCGAGAAGATCCCCGAGGACCGCTCCAGCTGGGGCCCCTTCGTGCAGCTGGCCGACACGGCCGAACAGCAGGTGAAGGAGATCATCCAGGACCTGGCGCAGTCCCCGGACGGGGAGGGCGCCTCCGCCGACGAGGCCCGCAAGATCGCCGCGCTGTACGCCTCCTTCATGGACGAGGAGACCATCGCCGCCCGCGGACTGGACCCGGTGCGCCCGCTGATCGAAGAGGTCGCCGGCCTGCGGGACACCCGTGGCCTCGCGGCGTTCCTCGGCCGCTTCGAGCGCATCGGCGGCTCGGGCCTGTTCGGTTCGTACATCGACTCGGACGACCGCGACTCCGACCGGTACCTCTTCAACATCCTCCAGGGCGGCCTCGGCCTGCCCGACGAGTCGTACTACCGCGACGACAAGTTCGCCGAGATCCGCGAGAAGTACGTGGCGCACCTCACCGAACTCCTCACGCTCGGCGAGCACACCGCCCCCGAGGCCGCCGCCAAGACCGTCCTCGCGGTGGAGACGCGGCTCGCCGCCGGCCACTGGGAGCGCGCCGCGACGCGCGACGTGCTCAAGACCTACAACCTCACCTCGCTGGACGAGCTGCTCGCACTGGCCCCGGAGTTCGACTGGCGCGGCTATGTCGAGGGCCTCGGCGGCTCCGACGCCACCATCGCCGAGACCTGCGTCCGCCAGCCCTCCTACCTCTCCCACCTCTCCACGGTCCTCGCCGAGGTGCCGATCGAGCAGTGGCGGGACTGGGCACTGACGCGCGTGCTGCGCGCCTGCGCGCCCTACCTCACCGACGCGTTCGTGCGCAACAACTTCGAGTTCTACGGCCGCACCCTCAACGGCACCCCCGAGCTGCGCGCCCGCTGGAAGCGCGCCGTCGCCCTGGTGGAGGGCGCCATGGGCGAGGCCGTCGGCAAGGAGTACGTCGCGCGGCACTTCCCGCCGTCGTCCAAGGCGATGATGGACGACCTCGTCACCAACCTGCTCGAGGCCTACCGCCAGTCCATCGCCCGCCTGGACTGGATGACCGACGAGACGAAGGCCCGGGCGTACGAGAAGCTCGCCACCTTCCGCCCCAAGATCGCCTACCCGGACACCTTCCGCGACTACTCCGCGCTCCGGGTCAGCCCCGACGACCTGCTCGGCAACGCGCAGGCGGCCGCCGCGTTCGAGTCGGACCGGGAGCTGGCCAAGATCGGGAAGCCGGTCGACCGCGACGAGTGGTTCATGCTGCCGCAGACGGTCAACGCGTACTACAACCCGGGCACCAACGAGATCTGCTTCCCCGCGGGCATCCTGCAGAAGCCCTTCTTCTCGCCCGACGCCGACCCGGCGGAGAACTACGGCGGCATCGGCGCCGTCATCGGCCACGAGATCGGCCACGGCTTCGACGACCAGGGCGCGCAATACGACGGCGCGGGCAACCTCAACGACTGGTGGACCCCCGCCGACAAGACCGCGTTCGAGGCCAAGTCGAAGGCCCTGATCAAGCAGTACGACGCGTTCTCGCCCCGCAACCTCCCCGGCGAGTTCGTCAACGGTTCGCTGACGGTCGGCGAGAACATCGGCGACCTCGGCGGCCTGACCATCGGGCACACCGCCTACCTGATCGCGCTCGACGGCGCGCCGATGCCCGAGAGCGAGGAGGGCACCGGTTCGCAGCGGCTGTTCAAGAACTGGGCGTACTGCTGGCGCGCCAAGCGCCGCAAGGAGCAGGAGCAGCAGTACCTCACGATCGACCCGCACTCGCCGCCGGAGTTCCGCGCCAACATCGTCCGCAACCTCGACGAGTTCCACGAGGCGTTCGGCACGGTGGAGGGCGACGGCCTGTGGCTGGACCCGGCGGAGCGCGTACGGATCTGGTGAGCACCGCGTGCGGGGCGCCGAGGCCGCTCGGCGCCCCGCACGGCCACGCCTGCCGACGCCCCGTCAGTCTCCCCTGCCGGGGCCGGCGGTCAGTTCCGTCTGCTTGCCGGCCACCGGGGCGAGTTCGTGCCGGATGTACCACTCGGTGGACAGCAGCCGCGCGCGGGCGTCCGGTGCGAGGCCGGCGATCAGAGCGGGCAGGGCGCCCCGCTCCACCTCGCTGCGGTGGGCCAGCACGGCCGCGACCTTCCGCTCCAGCCACGGGCCGACGTCGACGGCCGCCCCGATCCACGCGTCCGGCACACTGAACACCGTCCGCCGCGTGCCGATCACCTCAGCGAACGCCGCCACCGCCGAGTGCGGGTGCGTGGCCAGATACAGGGCGCTCGGCTGCCAGGGCGCGCCGGCCTCCGGGCAGAACTGTTCGAGCCCGGCCGCCTGTGCGGCGAGCATCGTCACCCGATGGGTGTGCACGTGGTCGGGGTGGCCGCTCAGCCCGCCGTAGGCGTCGTGGGTGACCACGATCTCCGGCCGCACGTCACGGATGTGCGCCACCAGCTCCCGCACCGTCTCGTCGATCGGCGCGTCACACCACCGTGCCCGGCCGGGGGCCGATTCCGGCACGCGCCCGTCGGCGTACCCGAGCAGCCGCGGCCCGTCGGCGCCGAGGAGCCGCACCGCCTCGGCCAGCTCGGTCGCGCGCCGGGTGCCCGCGGCCCAGGTCGCGGTGACGACCGTGGCAGGGGCCCCCGCCGCCGCGTGCCGGGCGAGCACGCCGCCCGCCACCAGTGACTCGTCGTCGGGATGGGCGAAGACCGCGAGCAGACCGGGCACGGGCATCGACAGCCACCTTCCTGTCCGGGGACGCGACGGGCAGGGACCCAGCATAGGGAGGGGACCGACGGCGGTTCCGTACACGGCGGGGCGCTGGCGCGCCAGGAGGCGACCTCAGCGTTTCGCGGCGCCGCGCGCGCCGGCCGGCTTCTCCTCGCGGATCGGCAGCGGGACGCCCAGCGGGCGCGCCAGGCCCACGATCCCCTCGTCCAAACGCTGCAGATGGCGCAGCACACGGAACGCCACCGAGCCGGTGCGCAGCACGTCGTGGCGGCCACTGTCCAGCATCGAGGCGATGCTGGCGCCCGACTCGATCTCGCCCTCGCTCTCCTCGTCGCGCACATGCGCGGCGATCAGCTCGATGTTGTGGGTGATGCGCCGCCCCGCGAGCGCCAGCCGCGCGTCGGCCGCCACGCTCTTGCTGGCGGGCACCAGCTCCGCCGTCGCCGCCAGCGACCGCGCGTGATAGGCGCAGGTCTCCAGGAGCGCCACCACATAGCGGGCGTTCCGCCGCCGGGCCCGCAGCGGGGCGATCGGATGGGTCAACGGCTTCGTGGAACTGCGCAGGGCGTCCAGCGCCGTGTCCAGGTCCCGCGCCAGGTCCACGAGATCGATCGCGGGGCCGCCGCTGAGCTGCGCGACCGCCGCCGAGACCACATCGCGCAGGCGGGCGAGGACGGTGCCCAGTTCCTCGTCGGTACGGTGCGACGTACGCACCGGCAGCACCAGCACCGCGGCGATGATGCCGCACGCCGCACCGAGCGCGGTCTCCTCGACGCGCAGCACGAGGACGTCGAGGCTGTAGGTGTTGAGCAGGGTGTAGAGCAGGCCCAGCATCGCCGTGACGAAGAACGACATCAGGGCGTAGGACAGGGGCGCGGTGAAGAACATCCCGAACACGCAGAGGAGGACCAGGGCGAACGCGATCCACGTGTGGTCGCCGACGGCCCCGGCCAGCGCCACCCCGGCCACCACGCCGAGTACCGTGCCGAGCAGGCGCCGGTAGCCCTTGACGAGGATCTCGCCGGTGGACGCGGTGTTGAGGAAGACGACCCAGCACGTCAGGACGGCCCAGTACCAGCGCTGCGTGGACAGGAACTCGCCGCCGACGATGGCCAGCGCCGAACCCACCGACACCTGCACGGCGGCCCTCGTCGTGGGACGCCGCAACCCGCGCGGCTGCTCCTCGGCCGCCTCCGCCTCCGCCGCCTCACCGGAGATGGAGATCTCCTCCGCCTCGAACTCCTCGCGCGAGCGCGCGGCTTCGGGCGTGTCGTACTCCTCGTCCCGCGCCCCGTCCACCGCGAGCCGCAGGCCCACGATGGCGCGCGCCGACTCACCGACCGCGCGGAAGCAGTCCTGGATCGCCGGTGAGCCCTGGGGCAGGCCCTGCTCCTCGCGGTAGCCGAGCAGCCGGTTGCGCACGTACGGCAGCGCCGTTCCCCGGTCGTCGGGGACCAGGCGCACCACGAGCAGATGCAGGGCCCGCAGGTCCCTGCGCAGCGCCGTGCCCGCGTCCTGCGCGAGCCGGGAACGGGGTGGCATGGCCGCGGATGCGTTCGGCAGATGCAGGGTGAGCGTGTCCACGCGCTCGGCGCTGCGGGCGTTCAGCAGTAGGACGCCGAGGCGCTCCGCGGCGATCTCGGCGTCGGCGACCCTGCGCTGGAGCAGCGCCGCCGCCGAGGCGTCGCTGGTGCCCTCCTCCAGGCGGCCCTGGATCATCAGCGCGGCCTCGTGCAGCCGGGCGGTGCTGCGCCGCAGGTCGACCAGGACCTTGTCCACGTCCTCGGTATCGGCGTCGAGGAGGTCGATCTGGTGGGCTATGAGCTGCGCGAGGCGGGCACGGAAGGCCTCGCGCAGCCGCGCCAGGGTGCGTTCGGGGCTCTCCGGCACCAGCGCGAACCGGGCGACGGCGCTGCAGGCGAACGCGACCGTCAGTGTCAGGTACAGCTCCGGCAGGGCCGGCACGGACGCGTTCACGAAGAGCGACACGAAGTAGACCTGGAAGCCGATCAGCCCGAGCGCGGTGCCCCGGTCCCCGAACCGGCGCGAGTACACCGCCGCGAAGATCAGCGTCACGAAGAAGAGGTCACCGGCGATCACCCGGGAGTCGAGGAGCGCGCCGAGGGATATCGCCGCGAGCGCCACGGGCAGGCCGAGGAGCAGCGTGATCGCCTGGCCGCGCACCTCCTTCTCCTGGATCGCGAACGTGGCGACCATCGCCGTCATCGCGCCCGCGACGAGATGCGGCACCGGGGTGCCGAAGAGGGCCAGCACGGCGAGGGCGAGCAGAATCGCCCCGACCGTGCGCAGCCCCGCCATCAGGCGCAGGAGTCCTGGGTCGGACGCCGAGAACCGGTCCCAGACGCCCTTCGCTGTCTTTCGTGCCACTGCCATCGCGATGCCGTGCTCCCCGTCGCTCTCTCGGTGTCCGTGGGCGTGTGCCCCAGCATCGCACGAGGGGTTTCCCGGAGATCAAGGCTGGTGGGAGGCGGTTTGCCGAGACAGGGGCGGGGCCCCGTGGACAGCCCTCGCCCACCATCGAGTAGGGTTTCGCTCCCGCCACCCGAGGAGGCATCGTGTCGCCGATGGTCCGTACGTCGCACGGAAGCCGGGCATGACGGCCCGTTTGGCGGTCGGTGACACCGCCCCGGACTTCACGCTGCCGGACGAGACCGGCACCCGGCGCCGGCTCCGCGAACTCCTGGCGGACGGCCCCGTCGTCCTGTTCTTCTACCCGGCCGCCCTCACCCCCGGCTGCACGGCCGAGGCCTGCCACTTCCGGGACCTGGCCGCGGAGTTCGCCGCGGCCGGCGCGCGACCGGTGGGGGTGAGCGCCGACGGGGTCGAACGCCAGCGGGAGTTCGGCAAGCGGCACACCCTCGGCTTTCCTCTGCTCTCGGATCCCGAGGGCGCGGTGCGCGACCGGTTCGGTGTGACCCGCGGCTTCTCCCTCGCGCCCACCAAGCGCGTGACGTTCGTCATCGGTCCGGACCGCACCGTCGCCGAAGTGGTCCGCAGCGAACTGCGGATGAGCGCTCACGCGGACCGCGCCCTGGCGGCCGTGCGCCGCATCAAGGAGGGCACGGCCTGACGGCCGTTCCGTCGGCTCCGGCACCGTCATCCGCGTCGGCCCTCACGAACGCCGGCCCTCACGAGCGGGACCGAAGCGGGGCCCGACGGCCTGCCGGGATGCCCTGCCCGCGCTCGCGCTCGTGCCGCCGAACCGTCCGCCGCCGGACCAGGAACACCGCCATGGCCACCAACAGATAGACTAGGACCAGGAGTTCCGCTGCCGAGGAGGAGCGGTCCGCGTACCAGCCCGCCCCGCGCTTCTCGCCCTCGTACACGACCCGGTTGACGGTGAGGAACGCCAGATGGGCGCCGACGCACACACTCAGCGGGGCGCGCCGCACCGCTGTGCGGGCGGCGACGAGCATCAGGCCGAACACCGTCAGCAGGATCAGATAGCCGACCGGGTCCTGCCCGCCCGGCGCCGGCCCGACCGGCCCGGCCTCGCGGCCGACGAGGCGCGCGGTCACCGCGCCCACGACCGTGGAGAAGCCGGGTGCGACCAGGAACACGGCCGTCGTGCCCAGCGCCGCGCCCAGGCCGCCGAACCGCCCCCGCAGTGTCGTCCACGTGTAACCGCGCAGCGTCGTCTCCTCGGGCAGCGCCTCCAGTAGCAGGGCGACGACACCGTTCGCCATGACATACCCGGCGAGCGTCCACAGGTCGGGGCGCGACCACCGCAGCATCCCGGCGGCAGTTCCCGCGCCCAGCACGAGCGCCGCCGACCCCACGACCACCCCGGCCCCTATGAGCAGGCCCCGCAGATTCTCGCCCGCCCCGCCGAACCCGAGGCCCCTGAGCGAACCGCCCCGGCGGTGGACCGCGAGCAGCACGAGTGGCACGGCCACCGCGCTGACCAGCACGGCCGGCAGCAGCCTCGCCGGGAAGCCGCTCACCCCGAGGGCGTCGGCCACCACCGGGCCCAGCTCGGTGCCGACGCCCAGCGCCGCGCCCATGACGAGCCCGCCACCCAGGGCGTGGGCCGGTGCTGAGGTGCGTGGGGGAGTGAAGGGAACGGGACGAAGGCCTGCCATGGGTCTCTCCTCGCTGTACGGCCGCCTCGCCCCCGTCGCAGCAGGGGGCGTCCCCTTTATCGTCGGCGCCCTCGTGATCAAGGGAGTCGTAGCCGCGGAGGAGATGCGGCTACATCCTTCGATGCAGCGACGAGGGGTGCGGGCAAGGGTCAGCCGTACGCGCCCCACGCCGGGGACATCGGGGGAGTGGCGGGCGCCGGCCCCAGCGTGGTGGTGCCCGGCGCGGCCCGATGCCCCAGCCCCGTGCGGTACGCGTCCATGGCCGCCTCCACCCGCCCGGTACGCCGCAGCAGATCCCCGAGGAGTCGGCAGAGGTCCGCCAGATCCCCCGCGGCGCTCGACCGTTCGAGCAGGGAGAGCGCCGCGCAGTAGTGCTCCTCCGCGTCCTCCGTGTCCCCCCGTTCCTCGGCGATGAGGCCGAGCAGCCGGTGCGCGCCACCCGCGTGCACCGCGCCCCGCCCGGCTCCGAGCGCCCCCGGCCCCCTGCCCGTCCGCCCCACCGCACCCGCAGCGTCCGCCCGATCCGCAGCGTCCGCCCGACCTGTTTCCTCCACCCCGCCCGTTTCGGCACCGGAGGCCAACAAGGGCCGCAGCAGCGCCTCCGCCTCGGCGGTCCTGCCGAGCCGCCGCAGCACGTCCGCCAGTTCCACCTCCACCTGCTCGGTGAAGAGCGCGGCCCGCTTGGAGGCGAGGATGGCCCGGGCCGTGCGCAGCTCGCTCTCGGCGTGCTCCAGGTCGCCGTCCTGGGCGTGGACGTACCCGCGCATCCAGTGGCAGTGGGCGAGTTCGGTGCGGATGTGCAGTTGGCGGTAGAGCTCCTGGGCCTTGGCGAGCGACGCGTCGGCCTCGGCGATGCGGCCCTCCGCGATGAGCGTACGGGCGACCCCGCGATGCATGCCCGCGACCAGCGCCGGATCGCTCACGCGCGGGGCGAGCGCGAGCGCCAGTTCGGCGGCCTGCGCGGCCCGGGCGTGGGCCCCCATGTCCATGTAGGGCGCGATGGACGCGGTGTACAGGAGCAACAGCGCCTCCGGATCGTGCAACCCCGCCGCGTCGAGTTCGTCGAGCGTGCTCTCCAGGAGGTAACAGGCGTACCGCAGCTCGCCGGTGAGCAGATGGGCGGTGGCGCGCCCCCGGATGGCCGGGACCCGGCGGGGCAGCGGCTGGTCCGCGAGGAGCCGTTCGGCGGAGGCGAAACAGTCGCGCGCGTCCGTCAGTTCACCCGACTCCAGCAGGCAGTCGCCGAGCCCGAGCAGCGCGGCGGCCTGCTCCTCGCCGAGCGCGTGCCCGCCCGCCTCCTCGTGGAGCTCCCGGAAGAGCGTGGCCGCGTCCTCGGGGGCGCCGGTGGCCAGGGCGCGCCGCGCGTCGGTCAGCCGCAGCCGCAGTCCGGCGGCGAGGTGGACGGGGCGGCCCGTGGCCAGCTCCTCGTAACTCACGCCGAGGCGTTCCGCGAGGTGCCGCAGCGCGGCCTCGGAGGGCCGCACCTTGCCCGCCTCCAGGGTGGAGACGTACGCGGGCGTGTAGGCGGGTTCCGCCAACTGCCGCTGGGTGAGGCCGCGTTCACCGCGCAGCCGCAGGACGCGCCGCCCGATCTCGGCCGGGTCGTCGGGCCGTACGCCACCGGAACTGTTCCGCGCCACCACTGACTTCTCCCCGCATCCGGACCGGAGGGCGCCCCGAACACCCGGGTCGCACAGGCAACTTGCCGCGTCTTCACGCACACCCATTGCCTGGAACCTCAGGAACCTCTACGTTGAGCCGCGCCTTAACCCCGCTTAACCCGCCATTTATATCGCGACTTCGGAAGGACGCCCATGCCCCCCACGCACCGAATATCCGGCCGCGCCAGACGCACGACGCTGCGCGCCGCACTCGCCACCGGCACCGCCCTGACCGCGGCGCTCGCCGCCACCGCCCCGGCCGGACCCGCCGCCGCGGCGGACCCGGACCCGCAGGACCGGCGCACCCAGCGCGTCGAGTACTTCACCGGCCCCGGCGCCCACCCCCGGCACACCAAGATCCCGGCGCCCGCCCCGCTCTCCGCGAGGGAGCGCGCCACGATCCAGGCCGACGGCGATGTCGTGCCGATCGTGCAGGCCGGGCCGACCGCCGCCAAGCTGGACGTCGTCTTCATCGGCGACGGCTACACCGCCACCCAGCAGGCCGACTTCCACGCCGACGTGCGCGCCAAGTGGGCGAAGGTCTCCGCCGTCGAGCCGTACGCCTCGTACAAGGGCCTGTTCAACGTCTGGGCGGTCGACGCGGTCTCCCGGCAGTCCGGCGTATCCGGTGACCCGACGGGCGGCACCGTGAAGGACACCGCGCTCGGCTCGGCGTTCTTCTGCGACGGCATCGAGCGCCTGCTGTGCGTCGACACCGTCAAGGTCGAGGCGTACGCGAAGAAGGCCGCCGACCCCGATCTGGTGATCGTCCTCGCCAACTCCACCAAGTACGGCGGGGCGGGCTACAACGACATCACCTCGCCGTCCGGCTACGACGGCATCGCGACGGCCTCCTCCGACAACGCCCAGTCCGATCAGGTCGTCGTCCACGAGACGGGGCACTCCCTGGGCAAGCTGGCCGACGAGTACTGGTACGACGAGTACGGCACCTACACCGGCGCGGAGCCGTGGGAGTCGAACATCAGCAAGCTGAAGGCGGCCCAGCTCACCGCGCAGAAGAAGAAGTGGTACCGCTGGATCGGCCGGACGTCCCCGGACGGCGGCACCGTCGGCGCGTACGAGGGCGGCGGCTACTATCCGCGCGGCCTCTACCGCCCCACCACCAACTCGATCATGCGTACGCTCGGCCGCGAGTTCAACCTCCCCGGCCGCGAGGCGATGATCGCCGGCTTCCACCGGCACGCGTCCGTCGTCACCGCCCTCACTCGGACGGACCGCGTGGTCCGGCGCGACACGAAGGTGTCCGTGCGGGTCGCGGAGGGCATCCGGCCGCGCTGGTCCGTCGACGGCCGCGAGGTGCGGCACGCCAGGGGCGCCAGCACGGTCAGCCCCCGCGCCCTGGGCATCCCCGCGGACGGCCGCGAACACACGGTCTCGGTCCGCGCCACCGACCGCACCGACGCGGTCCGCGACCCGGCCCTGCGCCGCCTGCTGAGCGACTCGCTGACGTGGCGGGTGGCACGCTGACCGAGCCTTCGGCCAAGCGGTCGCGCCCGGCGGGCCGACTCACCGAGGTGACCGGCCCGCCGTGGTGCCGCGCCAGAGGTTCCGTTGATACCGCCACCGCATACAAGACGTACGAACGCGGCACCGGCTGCTCCCCTCCCGCCGACCGGTCAGGCCAGATCCATGAGGACGCGGGCCCGGCCGCCCGTGTCCCGTGGGGTGGTGAGCGTGACGGCGCGGGCGACCGCGCTCACGATGTTCCAGCCGAGGCCCGCATGAGGCGCGGTGCGGGCTCCGGGCCGGTACTCGAGCGTCAGCTCCAGGGTGTTCTGGTAGGTGCGGACAGTGAGGTTCCGGATTCCGGCCGAGTTCTGTTCGGCGTCCGCGACCAGTTCCGAGAGCGCGAGGAGAGCGTCCATGCGCCTGGACGGCGTGTACTCGTCCGCACCGTCGAGGAAGGCGACCAAAGCGTCACGCGCTTCACCCGCGCTCCGAGGGATACCGCTGAGAGTGCAGACGTGCTGCGGCAAGGACACGAAACCTCCTGCGAATAACGATCTGTCGCCTGCACGTGCCCGGCCTTTGGCATCCGACACCTGGAGCAGCCCTTCTTCACCTGGTCGAGGTAAGGGCACCGCCACCAGGTTTACGCGGCGTCCGTCCCCCGGCCGGAACCGACGGCGGATCAGCAGCCCGTCGGCCCCTTCCGGCACCGTCTTCCGCCGAGGTTCCCCGACACCTTTCGCAGGTGTGTTCCCCGTACCGAAGAGTTCAGGAAGAGCCGAAGGCGGCGGTAGGGGTCTTGCCGTTCAGCGCCTGCCGGGTACGGGCGGCGACCGTCTTGCTGAGGGCGTCGAGCGTGTCGAGATCGACGCTGCGCCCGTGGTCGTTGTAGAGGCGGATGCTGAACATGACGGTCCCGCAGTGGACGACACCGCGTGCCTCCGACCTGTCCACTCCGTCCAGGACTCCGGTATAGGACGCGCTGAAGAAGGCGGAATCATCGCAGGAGGAGGGCAGCGATTCCACTGTCACCCCGTCAGGCGGGCTAGTGGCCAACTCCGCCTTCTGACCGAGGTATCCGTGAACGGCGGCTTGCCGGCCGGAGTAGGTCACGACCTCGATGGAAACCCGGTCGAAACCGGCTGCGGCTCCCGGGTCGTACGACGCTGTCAGATCCAGCAGCGAGCCCTTGCAGATGTAGTGGAGTGTCTCGTCTTCCTCCACGCCCACACGGTTGTCGGGGCACGTGTCCTTCTTCGGCGAGCCTTCGGTGAAAGCCCAGCCGTCCGGCAGACTCTCCGGGCCGGGGAATATGCGCTTCGCCGCGGCCAGGTCGCGTACTGCCGGGACGGACGCGCCACCGGACGGCGACGGTGCCAAGGGGGCGGAGGACGCCGCCGTGCGGGAACTTCGGGGAGACGTGCCCTCAAAGGACTCGGGAGCGTCGTCGCCGGTGATGATCTGTGTCCCGCCGTACACGGCCAGGGCCAGCAGCGCGAGCAGCAGCGCGCCACCCGCGGTCAGGTACGCGCGAGCGCTGCGGGAGTTGTTGATCGTCAGCGGGCCCAGCGAGATCTGGCTCCGCCGTATCCTGCTGCCGTCACCGATGACGATGCTCTCCTTGTACGAGTGGCTGCTCGTACAGGCGGGGGGAGCGGCCGGAGCCGGCCCGGCCAGCGCCGCCGCCACCCGGCCCCTGAACTCGGGGTCGGCCGCCAAGGCCTCCCGGATCGCCTCCTGGAGACCTTGTGCCGCCGCCGGGTCCGTCGGGTCGGCGCCCACCCGGGCCAGCGCGGCCCGGCCCTCGTCCGAGGTCCCCAGCCGCGCTCGGACCACGTCCCCCAACGCCCGGCCCGCCTCGGTCCCGGCCCCTGCCGCCATGGCCGTCAGTACCTGTACGGCCGATAACGCCATGCTTTCCGCCGCGTCCACGCGCGCCCCCCTACGTCTGCGGACCCTGAGACAACCACGGCGGCCGCCGGCCACGCCAGGAGTCGGGGGCAAGTCGCGCAGGCCCCGCACGTACTTCGCCCGGTCAGCGACGAGGGCCCGCGAAAACCCGTTGGCCGGCCCCCGGCGGCCGCTGCTACTTTTCCGGCAGGCCGTGCGTAAGGACGAGGAGGTGGTACCCGTGAGCGACGTATCGACATGGGTGCTCCCCTCTGGGGTCACGGTCGGGCGGTAGGTCGTCCGGGAGCGCCGTTCACGAGCACTCCCGAAAGGCACGATCATGCGATTCACTTCCGAACAGCGCCTCGATGACGGCACCGTCGAACGCGAATTCACCCTCGGTGAGACCCCCGGCACCCTGTGGACCCCCGCGTCCCCGGAACCGGCCCCGCTGATCCTGATGGCCCATAACAACGGCCTGCCCAAGGGCGACCCCCGGTTGGTGGCCCGGGCCCGACGATCCGCCGCGTACGGCTACGGGGTGGCCACCATCGACGCCCCCGGGTGCGGTGACCGGCCCCGGAGCGCCGCCGACGAGCAGGCCCGCGCCGAGCTGCGCCGGGCGATGCGGGCCGGTGAGCCGGTCGACGAGATCTTCGAGTCCTTCATCGGCCCGCTGGTCGAAAAGGCGGTCCCGGAGTGGCGGGCCGCCCTGGACGCGCTTCTGGCGCTGCCCGGGATCGGCGGCCCGGTCGGCTACTCGGGCTGGACCGCCCTCGGCATCCGGCTGGCGGTGTCCGAGCCGCGCATCGCCGCCGCCGGCTTCTTCGCCGGGGGCTACGTGCCCCGTGCCCAGCGTGCGGAGGCCCGGCAGGTCCTCGTCCCGCTGCTGTTCCTGCTGCAGTGGGACGACGAGGGCAACCCCCGGCAGCGGGCACTGGACCTGTTCGACGCCTTCGGGACCAAGGAGAAGACGCTGCACGCCAACCTGGGCGGGCACACCGGCACCCCGTGGTTCGAGGTGGAGGACGGGAACCGCTTCTTCGACCGACACCTGAAGTGAGGCCCGTCCGCCAGACCGACGGCAGGCGGTAGGCGGTAGGCGGTGCCCGCGGCGGCGGACCGCGGGCACCCACGCCCGGCAACCCGGCACCGGCCCCACGGCTACTTGGTGGCTCCTTGGGCGAAGCCGTTGTAGATGTAACGCTGCAGGAAGAGGAAGACGAGCAGCGTCGGCACGATGACCAGGATCGCTCCCGCCGAGATGTTCTCCCAGTGCGCGCCGAAAGGGCCCTTGAAGCGGAACAGCGCCGTGGAGATGGTCCCCTTGTCCTCGGAGGGCATGTAGAGGAAAGGGATGTAGAAGTCGTTGTACGTCGTGATGCCCTTGACGATGACGACCGTGGCGATGGCCGGCTTGAGCAACGGCAGAATGATTTTCCGGTAGATGGTGAAGGTGTTCGCGCCGTCGAGGCGGGCCGCCTCGTCCAGCGAGGTCGGGATGCCGCGGATGAACTGCACGAAGATGTAGATCGACACGATGTCGGTGCCCATGTAGAGCAGGATCGGCGCCCACTGGGTGTCCACCAGGCCGAAGCTGTTGACCACTTGGAAGGTGGCCACCTGCGTCGTCACACCGGGAACCAGGGTGGCGATAAGGAACAGCGCCATCACCGTCTTCTTCAGACGGAACTCGAAGCGGTCGATCGCGTACGCCGTCATCGAGCCGATGAGCACGGTGCCGGTGATCGAGAACAGCAGGATGAACGCGGTGTTCCCGAAGGCGGTGAGCATGTGCCCGTCGCGGAACGCGGTCGCGTAGTTGGAGAAGTTCAGCCAGTCGCGCGGCAGGGCGAGGGCCCCGCCGTCGCTCACCTCGCGGGAGGACTTCAGCGAGGTGAGGAAGACGACGACGAGCGGGATCAGGACCACCAGCGCGGCGACGACCAACGACAGGTAGGTCAGCGCCGTGCCGATGCGGGGCCGCCTGTTCCGGGGCGCGGTCCGGTCGGCGGAGGTCAGCGTGGTCATACGAGGTCCACCTTGTCGTCGGGCACGAGCCGCCGCTGTATCCAGGTGATCACCAGGATGATCAGGAGCAGTACGACGGCACAGGCCGAGGCCAGCCCCGTCTTGTTGAACTGGAAGGCGAGCTTCACCGTCTGGATGACGAACGTCGAGGTGCCGGTGGCCCCGCCGGTCATGATGTACGGGATCTCGAAGACGGCCAGCGAGCCGGAGATGGCCAGGATGACGCTGAGGCTCAGCACGGGCCGGATGCTCGGCGCGATGATGTGCCGGAACTGCTGCCAGCGGCTCGCGCCGTCCAGCTGCGCCGCCTCGTACAGCTCTCCCGGGACGGACTGGATCGCGCCGAGGAAGAGGACGAAGTTCAGCCCGGTGAAGCGCCAGACCGAGACACCTGCGAGCGAGGTGTTGGCGGACTCGGGATCGCCGAGCCAGGCGTGGTCGCCACCGGCCCCGAACCAGGCCAGGATCGCGTCGAGGGTGCCGCCGTCCTGGAAGAAGTAGAGGAAGACGAACCCGATGGCGACGCCGTTGACCAGGTAGGGGAAGAAGAGGATCCCCTTGAACAGGTTGCGGAACCGCAGGTCGAAGCTGAGGACCGTGGCGAAGTACAGGGCGATGACGATCTGCACGGCCGAGGCGGCCAGATAGTAGAAGCTGACGAAGAACACCCGGAACAGCTCGGGCCGGGTGAACAGCTGCCGGTAGTTGTCCAGGCCGGTGTAGTTCCGTTCGGGGCTGACGCCGTCCCAGTCCGTGAAGCTGTAATAGATCATGTTGCCCACGGGGACGTAGGTGAACGTGATCAGCAGCGCCAGCGGCGTGAGCAGGAACAACCACGGGGTGATCCGGCGCAACGGGTGCTCGCGCCAGGAGCGGGCGGGCGCCACCGCGCGGGGGGCGCGGCGGACGACCGGCGCGGCCCGCCGGGTGGGCGGCGGCGCTTTGGTGGTGTCGGTCATGTCGAGGGGGCCTTTCGTGATCCGCGGCGAGCGTGGTGCGAACGCGGGGCCCCGCCCCGCGAACGGTGCGAGACCCCGGCCCGGGTCCGGGTCAGCCGCCGGCGGTCGCGGACGCGTCGGCCCAGCGCTTGTTGAGATCGTCGAAGTAGCCCCGCAGGGTCCCCTGTTGGGCCCCCCGGGCGATGTCGATCAGCTTCTGGCGGTAGTCGGGCTTGGCCAGACCGATCTCGGAGGCATTGTCGACGGCGTTGACCTGCTCCGTCTTCGCCTCGGACCGCTCGATCAGCTTGACATCGTTGTCCTGGTACGGCTTGAGGACGTCGGGGAAGCTCATCGAGGTCAAGGCCGGAACCCCGCCCTCCTTCGCGGCGAAGCCCGACTCCTCGGTGAACCAGTCGATCCAGGCGCGGGCGGCGCTCTTGTTGTCCGAGTGCGCGTTCACCGCCAGCTGGTAGTCGGAGAGCATCGTGGCGCAGAACTTCCCGTCCTTCTGGGCCGGGAAGGGCATGAAACCGATGTCGTCGGGGTCCTGGCCGGCCTTGGCCGCCGCGTCCCGCATCTGGTGCACGGCCCAGGAGCCCAGCAGCATGCTGCCGATCCTCCCCTTGGCGAGGTCCGTCTTGGACGTCTCCCAGTTGGTCGTGGAGGGGTCCTTCTCGGACAGCCCGTCGTGCACGATGTCGTGGAGCAGGGTGTCGATGACGTTGAGCTCACTGCCCTTGGCCCACGGCTTGTCGGACGTGGCGAGCGCGTCCGAGGCCTTCGCGTCACAGCTGACCGAGCCGACGCTGTTGGTCCACGGGCTGCTCAGCGGCCAGCCGTCCTTGAAGTTGGTGTAGTACGGCGTCGCACCGGTCTTTTCCTTGATCCGCTTCAGGTCGGCGAGGAACTCGGCGGGGGTGATGGGCCAGTCGGTGACGCCGGCCCGCTTCCACACCGCCTTGTTGTAGACGAGCCCGTTCACGGTGCCGAGGTTGGCGATGCCGTACGTCTTCCCGCGGACGTCACTCTTGCCGGTGAAGCGGTAGCGCCGGGCCATGTCCTTGGTGTCGCCCAGCGGGGCGAAGAACTTCGGGTAGTCGCCCTTGGCGATCACCGCGGGGATCAGCAGCACGTCACCGTAGTTCTCGGTGTTCATACGGATCTTCACCTCCCCCTCGTAGTCGGTGATGCCCTGGAACTTCACCGAGACCTTGGGGTAGGTCTTCTTGAACTCGGCGGCGTACTTCTTCATCGTGCCGTCCTGCACGAGGTCCGTGCGGTGGGTGAGCACCGTGATCGTGCCCTCCACCTTCGCGGGATCGGACGGCTTGGTGGCCGCTTCCCCCGTGGCCGACCCCCCTCCGCCACACCCCGCGACGGTCAGCAGCGCGGTGGCAAGCAGCGCGGCGCTCAGCGGCTTCCTTCTCATGTGCCCAACTCCTTTCAAGGGTTACGGCTCGGGCCCCAGCGGCTGACCCGCACTATGTCAGCCCGTCGTGAACCGGTAAAGCTACGATTTCCGGCGTGATACCCAATCGTTACCCGTGCAGGAGCCGGGCCGCTGGGTGAGCTTCCTGAGCAAGGGCCACCGGGCGCGGCGCTGATCGACTCCTGATACTGGACCGGTTAACCACAGGCGGGCTAGGTTGATGCGCGTTGCACACGATCAGGGCGTGAGCCCGTCCGATGGGAGCCGCTGATGAAGGACGTCGTCCAGCTGACGGAAGGCTGGAGTCTCAGCCACGAGGGAGCACTCCTCGAAGCCCGGGTCCCGGGCTGTGTCCACACCGATCTCCTCGCCGCGGGCCTCATCCCCGACCCCTTCCTCGGCACGAACGAGCTGGACGTGGCCTGGGTGGGCCGGCGCTCCTGGACCTACACGCGCTCCCTGGCCGCCCCACCGAAGGGCCCGGCACCGCACGAACGCGCCGACCTGGTCTTCGACGGCCTGGACACCGCCGCCCACATCACCCTGGACGGTGCGGAGCTGGGGCGCACGCGCAACATGCACCGCTCCTACCGGTTCGACGTCACCGGCCGCGCCGGCGAGTTGCACGTCACGTTCGCCTCCGCCTACGAAGAGGCCGCCGCCGTCCGCGAGACGACCGGGGAGCGGCCGAACGTCTACCCGGAGCCGTTCCAGTACATCCGCAAGATGGCCTGCGCCTTCGGCTGGGACTGGGGGCCGACCGTGGTGACGGCCGGCATGTGGCGCCCGGTGCGGATCGAACGGTGGTCGACGGCGCGCATCGCGCGGGTACGGCCGCACGTCACCGTGGCGGGAACCCGCGGGCGTGTGGAGTTGCGCGTCGACCTCGAACGCACCGCCACGGGCGCGGAGCGGCCGCTCGTCGCGCACGCCGCGGTCGCCGGGGTCCAGGCGCGCGCCGAGACCACCGGCGATCACCTCACGCTGGTGCTCGACGTGCCGGACGTCCGACTGTGGTGGCCCCGCGGACACGGCGAACAACCGCTCTACGAGGTAGAGTTGACGCTGGAGGACGAAGGCGCCGCCTTGGACGCCTGGCGGCGCCGGATCGGCTTTCGCACCGTCGAGATCGACCGGAGCCCCGACGAGCACGGCACCGGCTTCACGTTCGTCGTCAACGGCGAGCGGATCTTCGTACGCGGCGTGAACTGGATCCCCGACGACGTGCTGCCCTCCCGCATCACCCCCGAGCGCTACCGCACCCGCCTGCGGCAGACCGCCGACGCCAACGTCGACCTCGTACGCGTCTGGGGCGGCGGCATCTACGAGGACGACGCCTTCTACGACGCCTGCGACGAACTCGGCCTCATGGTCTGGCAGGACTTCCTGTTCGCCTGCGCCGCCTACCCGGAGGAGCAGCCGCTGCGCGGCGAGGTCGAGGCCGAGGCCCGCGAGAACGTCGTACGCCTCATGCCGCACCCCTCCCTGGTCCTGTGGAACGGCAACAACGAGAACCTGTGGGGCTTTCGCGACTGGCAGTGGGAGGAACCCCTCGCGGGAGACTCGTGGGGAGAGGGCTACTACCTGGGCCTCCTGCCGCGCGTGGTCGTGGAGGTGGACCCCACCCGGGCCTACAGCGCGGGCAGCCCCTGGTCCGGTTCCTGGGAACACCACCCCAACGACCCTGACCACGGCACGTACCACTCCTGGGAGGTGTGGAACAGACAGGACTACACCGAGTACCTGGCGAACGTGCCGCGCTTTGTCTCCGAGTTCGGCTGGCAGGCACCCCCCGCGCTGGCCACGCTGCGCCGCGCCCTGCCCGGCGAAAGCCTCGCCCCCGATTCCCCCGGGATGCTCCACCACCAAAAGGCCGAGGACGGCAACGCCAAACTGCGGCGTGGCCTCGAACGCCACTTCGCCCCGCCCGAGGGCGACTTCGACCGCTGGCACTACCTGACCCAGGTCGTCCAGGCCCGCGCCATCGCCACCGGCATCGAACACTGGCGCGCGAACTGGCCGCGCTGCGCCGGCACGATCGTCTGGCAGATCAACGACTGCTGGCCGGTCAGCTCCTGGTCCGCGATCGACGGCGACGGCCGCCTCAAACCCCTCCACCACGAACTGCGCCGCGTCTACGCCGACCGGCTCCTCACCCTCCAGCCGGGCACCGACGGCCCCGACGTCGTCCTCGCCAACCAGAGCGCCGAACCGTGGACGACCGAGGTCACCCTGCGGCTGATGCGGGCCGATGGCACCCTCACCGCCCGCACCTCGCTGCGACTCACCGCGCCCGCCCGGACCGTTTTGCGGCTGCCCGTCCCTTCCGAGGTGACGCCCGCGCCCGGCAGCACCAAGGAGTACCTGGTCGCCGACGCCGACGGGCTGCGCGCCCTCCATCTGCCCGTACGCGACAAGGAGTTCGACTACCCGACGCCGCGACTCGACATCGTCGTGGAGACCGTCGGCCAGGACCAGAACACCGTCGACGTCGTGGTGAGCGCCCACACCCTCGTACGCGACCTGCTGCTCCAGCCCGACCGCGTCGCCCCCCACGCGAGCGCCGACCGCGGCCTGATCACCCTCCTGCCGGGTGAGCGCACCCGTATCCGTGTCCATGGTGCGGACGGCGTGGGCGCCAACACCTTCCGCAAGGCACTCTTCTGCGTGGAACCGGCGTGAGTGCCTCCACCCAACGCGTCACCATCAAGGACGTCGCGGCCGCCGCCGGCGTATCCAAGGGGGCGGTGTCGATCGCCTTCAACCACAGACCCGGCCTTGCCGAAAGCACCCGGGAACGCATCTTCGCCGCCGCCCGGGAGTTGGGCTGGGCACCCAACTCCTCCGCCCGCAGCCTCTCGACACAGCGGATCGACACGATCGGCCTCGCGCTGTGCCGGCCGGCCCGGCTGCTCGGCCTCGAACCCTTCTACATGGAGTTCATCTCCGGCATCGAGAGCGTCCTCGCCGAACGGTCCTGCTCCCTGCTGCTCCGACTGGTCAGCGGCCTGGACGAGGAGATCGACCTCCAGGAGGCCTGGTGGCGCGAACGGCAGATCGGCGGGTCCATCCTGGTGGACTTCCACCGGGACGACCCGCGGGTCGAACCACTCCAGCGGCTCGGCATCCCCGCGGTGGCGGTCGGACACCCGGACCTGACCGGCGGCATTCCGTCGCTGTGGACGGACGACGCCACCGCGATGGCCGAGGCGGTGCGCTACCTCGCCGCCCTCGGGCACCGGCACATCGCCCGCGTCGGCGGCCCGCCGGGCCTGGGACACAGCGCCATCCGGGAACGGGCCTTCCTGGACACCCTGCACCAGCTCGGCCTGGGCCCGGGCACGCAGATGACGACGGGCTTCGCCGGCGAGGAGGGGGCCCGTGCGACGCGCTCGCTGCTGCTGCGGCCCGAGCGGCCCACCGCCATCGTCTATGACAACGACATCATGGCGGTGGCCGGGCTCGGTGTCGCCGCCGAGATGGGCGTCGCGGTCCCGGCCGACCTGTCCCTGCTCGCCTGGGACGACTCCCAGCTGTGCCGCCTGACCCACCCGACGCTGTCGGCGATGAGCCACGACGTGCACGGCTTCGGCGCCGAGGTCGCCCGCGAACTGTTCGCGGTCATCGCCGGCCGTGAAGTGCGGCCACATCCCGTGCGGACCCCCTCCCTCACCCCCCGGGCGTCGACGAGCGCGCCCCGCGCCCCGCGGAGCTGAACCCCGGCCCGCCACCGGCGCGCCTCAGCGGGAGCGGGGCGGGCCGGTGCTCGCACGGGGCACCAGCCGGGCGGCGGGCACCTGTTGGTCCCGGACCGGCTCCTGGCCGACGGCGGCGAGCAAGGTCCGCGCGGCACAGGCCCCGTACTCGGCGATGTCCCGGGTCAGCGCGGTGAGCTGCGGGCGTACCGCCCGGGTGAACGGCGAGTCGTCCCACGCCACCAGGGACAGGTCGCCGGGCACCTCCAGACTCAGCTCCTGCGCCACGGACAGACCGGCGACGGCCATGATGTCGTTGTCATAGATGATCGCGGTGGGCCGCTCCCGGCCGATGAGCAGCCCGCGGGTCGCCTGCGCCCCGCCCTCGCCGGAGTAGTCGGTGTGCACCACGACGGGCTCGGGCAACCCCGCCTCGCGGCAGCTCGCCGCGAACGCGGCGTCCCGCACGGCGGTGTGCGCGAGCCGGGCGGACCCCGCCACCCGCGCGATGCCGCGGTGCCCCAGCGCCGCCAGATACGCGACCGTCTCCTGGACGCTGGCTCCGTCGTCGGACCACACGACGGGCACGCCCGCGGCCGCCCCCGGCGGGCCCAGCGCCACCGCGGGCAGATCCATCGCCGTGAGAGCGGGGCCGCGGGCGTCGTCGCCGTACAGATCCACCAGGAGCACGCCGTCCACCCGGCCCTCGCCCCACCAGCGCCGGTACAGCTCGATCTCGTCGTCGTGGCTGGTGACGGTCTGGAGCATCAACGCGATGGAGCGGGGCGCGAGTTCGGCCTCGATGCCGCCGATCAGCTCCATGAAGAACGGCTCGACGCTGAGGGTGCGAGGGGGCCGGCACAGGGCCAGACCCACGGCGCGGGCCCGGGCGCCGTTCAGGGCGCGGGCGGCGCTGCTGGGCCGCCAGCCGACCTCCTGGGCGATCGCCTTGATGCGGGCGCGGGTCTGCTCGGAGACGCCCGGCTGGTCGTTGAGCGCGTAGGAGACCGCGACTTTGGAGACTCCCGCCCGGCGCGCGATGTCCGTGATCGTCGGCCGTTTCATGCGCCCTCCCGCTGTACCGGTTCCGTGCCTCGGCGGCCGACCTTACCGGTCGGCCGCCGAAGGGCGCTCATCCGGCCGAGGGGCCGGTTCAGGCCGTGGTGCAGGCCTTGCCGTCGAGGGTGAAGGCCTTCGGCGGCGTGTTCGCGCCCGTGGAGGAGCCGTTGAACCCGAAGCTCACCGTTCCGTTCGCGGGGATGGAGCGGGTCCAGGACTCGGGGGTGACCCGGACGTCGGCGCCGCTCTGGACCGCCTTCGCGTTCCACACCGAGTTGATCTTCTGCTGTCCGGAGAAGGCGAAGGCGAGCTGCCAGCCGTCGATCCTCTGGCCGGAGGTGTTGCGGATGGTGATGTCGGCGTTGAACGTGCTGCCCCAGTCGCTCAGCCGGTAGGACACCGCGCAGGAGCCCTGCCCGGGGTCCGTCCCACCGAAGACGCCGGCCTCCTTGGCGGTGGCCCTGATGCCGTCGGCCCCCTCGAACAGGCGCCTGCCCCAGGCCGTCGGCCGGCTCGCGTCGAAGTCCTGCACCAAGTCGAGGTACTCCACGCCGCTGCCGTTGCCGCTCCAGGACCATCCCAGGTAGCCGATGCCGAGGGATTGGGCGCTCGCCATGATGGCGTCCTCGTCAGGGTTCCCGTCGGAGTGCATGTCGCCGAATTCACCGACCACGATGGGCAGTTCGGCGTCGGCGAACCGGTTGAGGTAGGAGCTGACCTCGGCCGGGGTGTCGAAGACGCCGTACATGTGGATGTCGAACAGGACGTTGCGGTCCGGATCGGCGGCCAGCACACCGGCGGCGTTGTCGCGCATGGTGAAGGCCCAGTCCTGGCCCCAGTTCGGGGCGTCGACCATCAGGGTGTGGTCCAGACCCGCGGCCCGCAGCCGGCCGATGGCCTTCTTGGTGTCGCCGGTCCAAGCTGCGTAGCCGGTGTTGCCGTACGGCTCGTTGCCTATGTTGACCAGGACGTACTTCTCCTGGCCCACGAGGGCGTCCTTGACGCCGAGCCAGTAGTCGACGGCCCTGGACAGGGGCACCGCGGCGCCGGCCTCGCCGTACCCGGTCGTGTCGTGGGCCTCCAGGACGCAGATCAGCCGGTTCTTCTTGCACTCGGACACGACCCGGGCGACGTCGGCGGTGTCGTTCCTGGCCCACTGGTCCCCGGTGCCGAGCACCACACGCACCGTGTTGGCGCCCTTGGCCTTGATGTCCTTCAGCGCCTTGTCGGTCGTGTCCGGATACCAGGTGTGCGCGTGGTTGACACCGCGCATCACGAAGTCCCGGCCGGTGGCGTCAAGGAGCCGCCCGTCCCGGATCCGGAAACCCGGCGAGTCGGCGGCCGGCGCCGGCGGGGCGGCGCCGAGGAGTGCGGCACAGGCGGCGAGGAGGGCCCCTGTCGCGACGGCGGCTCGTATACGTCTCATCTGCTGCTCCTGCCTCGATGGGGCGCGCCGACTTCCGGGCAGCCCGCTTCCGCAGCACAATTTCGTGTACGGAACCGGTTAAGTCAATGTGAACGCCAAGAACCGTTTCGACGCGTTCCCCGTGACCGGGCCGACTTCCCGGGCAGTAGGCACTCCGGTGGGCCCCGGATACTGGAGGGCCTGCGCAAGTGAACGCGAGGAGAGATGCCCGATGACGAGGGAAGTCATGACGAGATCAAGCCACCGACCGGACCCGTCCTTGCCCTCGGCGCCGACGGATCCCTCGGTGACCGAGCGCAAGCAGCGGATGCGACGGCGCCTGGAAAGGCTGATCGGCATCGCCGCGACCGAGGGCAATGCCCTGGTTCCGCTGCGCAACGGCGACGAGATCTTCGCCTCGATGCTGGCGGCCATCCGCGGCGCCGAGTACACCGTGGACTTGATGACGTTCGTCTACTGGCGCGGGGAGATAGCCCGCCAGTTCGCCCACGCGTTGGCCGACCGGGCCCGCGCCGGGGTGCGGGTACGGCTGCTCCTGGACGGTTTCGGCAGTCGTCTCATCGAGAAGGACCTGCTGGACCTGATGGAGGCCGCCGGGGCCGAGGTGTCGTGGTTCCGCAAGCCTTTGTACCTGTCGCCGTTGAAGCAGAACCACCGCTGCCACCGCAAGGTGCTGGTCGTCGACGAGCACACGGCGTACACCGGCGGAGTGGGCATCGCCGAGGAGTGGTGCGGCGACGCGCGCAACGAGAACGAGTGGCGCGACACCCACGTCCAGGTCCGCGGCCCCGCGGTGGACGGGATCGCCGCCGCCTTCGCCCAGAACTGGGCCGAGTGCCATGACGTCCTGTTCGACGACCGGGACCGCTTCACCGGCCACCAGCCGCACGGCGACGCGATCGTGCAGGTCGTGCGGGGCTCGGCCAGCTTCGGCTGGCAGGACATGCAGACCCTCGTCCGCGTCATGCTGGAAACGGCGCAGCAGCGCTTCCGCCTGGCCACCGCCTATTTCGCGCCCGACACCTACTTCGTCGAACTGCTCTGCGCGGTGGCCCGGCGTGGCGTCGAGGTGGAGATCCTGCTTCCCGGCCCCCACACCGACAAGCGGGTCTGCCAGCTGGCCGGCCAGCGCCACTACGAGGATCTGCTCGCCAGTGGCGTGAAGATCTACCAGTATCAGCCGACGATGATGCACGCCAAGGTCATCACCGTCGACCAGGTCGCCTCATTGATCGGCTCGACCAACTTCAACCGCCGCTCCCTCGACCACGACGAAGAGGTCATGCTCGCCGTGCTCGACGAGAACTTCACCGCCACCCTGGACCAGCACTTCGACGAGGATCTCCAGGTCAGCGAGCGGATCGAGAAGGCCCGCTGGCAGCACCGCCCGGCCGCGCAACGGTTGCGCGAGGTGGCCGTGGCCCCCATACGCCGATTCCTGTGACCCGCGAGCCGCCTCCGTCCCGCCGTGCCGGCTGAGGTCAGGGTGCGCACGAAGACGTCACCGATCAGGTTGTCGGGTGAGGGCGCACCGTCCGTGCGCAGGGCTCACGCGATCACAGCGCGAAGCACTCGACGGCTCGACGCATGCGCGGACGCCTTTCGCTCACCTTCTCTTTCCGTCTGTCGAAACTCTTGTTCCACAATCCGGGCTCGTTTAAGGTCGGCGTCCCCCGCTCGGCCGCCCCGCGCGGCCGGGCCTTCCTGTGCGGACACGAAGGAGCGTGCGGTGGCGCAGCAGATGTGGCAGGACGGGTCGTCGCCCGACGAGGACGGCGAGATGCCCGGCGTCGATCGTCGCGGATTCGTCGTCGGGGCCGGACTGGTCGGGGCCGGGGGCCTGTTGGGGGCCGCCGGGGCGGCACCGGCGGCGGCCGCCGGACGCGAGGGCGCCCAGGGCATCGGGGGTGGTCACCGCCGTCACGACACCTTCGGCCCCGAGGACCTCCGCGCCAAGCGGCTGCTGCTCGTACCGGACGTCGTCCTGCTGCCCGGCGGGCCGGTCAAGGACCGCGCGGTCCTGGTCCAGGACGGCACGTTCCGAGCCGTCGGACCGGTCCGCGAACTCACCGACGCGCACCGCAACGCCCGTACGGTACGGCTCACGGGCCATCTGCTCATGCCGGGCTTCGTGGACGCCCACCACCACCTGACACAGAGCTTCGGCAAGGCGCAGGCGTTCGGGCAGCCGTCGGAGATCTTCAAGACCGTCTGGGAGCCGCTGGAACACGCCCTGGACGAGGAGAGCGCCCACCTGTCGGCGAAGCTCGCGGCCCTGGAGGCGCTGCGCGGCGGGTTCACCACCGCCGCCGACGCCGGCACCCGCGCACCCGTCGACGTGGGCGTCGTCGCGAAGGCCGCCGAGGAGGCGGGGCTGCGCTGCGTGTTGTCCAAGGTCGTCTCCGACGGCAAGGGCGGCAAGGAACACCTGGAGCGCTTCCAGGACTCGCGGCTCATCCACCCCTCACTGGCGATACCCGTCCCCGAGGACGCCACCGCGGAGGTGCTGAAGAGGACGGCGCAGTTGTGCGCGGACGCCGGTGCGGTCTTCCAGATCCACGTCAACGAGCACCTGGCCGCGGTGGAACGCTCGCTCAAGAGCGTGGGGCGCCGCCCGGTGTCGTACCTGCACCACATCGGCGCCCTCAACGCCCATACGCTGGGCGCCCACGCCACCTTGCTCACCCCCGACGAGATGCGCATGCTCGCCGACACCGGCGCCGCCGTCAGCTACAACCCGGTGGCCAGCGCCTGGAAGGGCAACGCCGTCGCGCACGCCCTGATGTGGCAGACGCTGGGCATCCGTTTCGGCACCGGCACCGACGGCACTCGCGGCGACGGCTTCCGCCTCGTGGATGCCGCGGAGAGCGCCCAGCGCCTGACGTACGGTCTGATGTCCGGCGACTCCTCGTGCGGCGCCGGCCGTGTGTGGCTCGCCCATGCCACCGCCCTGAGCGCGGACGCCCTCGGGCTCGGCAAGGTGACCGGCGAGATCGCCGTCGGCAAGGCCGCCGACTTCCTCCTCGTCGACCTCCACGTGCCCGAACTCGCCCCGTCCCACGACCTGTCGTGGGAACTGGTCCGGCTCTCGGGCCGCGACCAGATCACCGCGGTCGTCGTGGACGGCAAGCTGCGGCTGTGGCGCGGCTGGCCCACCGACTGGGACGGTCCCGCGCTGGTCCGTGAGGCCGCGGAGGTGGGCCCGAGGGTCGTACGGCGCGCCCGCGTCCAACGGGTGGACCCGGACCCGGACGGCGCGGCCCGCCACCCGCGGCGAGCCCGCAACTGACCTTTCGGCACCCGTGGTTCCCGGACCACCCCTTACGCGGGCCGTCTCCGCAGAGACGTGTCGCCTCCGCGCGGCGGGCGCGCGGAGGCGACGGGGTTCGGGAGCGCTGCTCCCGGAGGATCTGTCAGACGCCCGCGATGCTCTGGATCCAGGAGCGGTACGCGGTCACGTTCGTGTACGCGGTCGTGGTCTGGCGGTCACTGGTGGAGGCGACACCGACCTGCGCGCCGTTGGCCATCATCGGGCCGCCGGAGTCGCCGCCCGCGGTGATGCCGTCGCCGCGACGGGCGCAGATCGCCTGCCCCTGGTAGGCGTCGCGGCAGCCGCCGGTCACGACGACGTTGGCGACCTTGAGGAGCCGGGACTGGCAGTTGATCTCCGAACCGCACTGGGACGTCGCTCCCCAGCCGTACACCTGCACGGTCTGGTTCACCGAGACGGAGCCCGGGTTGCCGAGGCGGGCGTAGGTGCCGGCCACGGAGCGGTCGAGCTTGACCAGGGACAGGTCCGCCCCCGAGTGGGTGTAGACGCTGACGCCGTTGGCCACGGTGCCGCCGGACGTCTGGTCGAGGCTGCCGATGCGGAACGAGAGGCCGCCGCCGCTGACGCAGTGCTTGGCGGTGAGGATCCAGGTGGGGGCGATGATCGAGGCGCTGCAGGTCTGCTGACCGTTGGAGAAGAGCCGGGCCGCCCAGGGAGCGTTGCCGGCGTAGCCACCACCGATGATCGGCTGCTGGCCGGCGGCGGACGCGGCGACGGGCGCGGTGGCGGGGGCGTTGGCCGGGGTCTGGGCCGCGGCCGTGGGGGCCAGTCCCAGAACGGCGAGCGCGGTGGCCGCGAGCGCGGGGACGAGTCTGGATATACGCATGTTCGTCTCCATTGTGTGGGGGTGAGGCGTCCTGGATGAGGACAGCGCTGCATACTTATGCAGACGCGGTACGCGCGACAGAGGCGGGGTTGCTCATGACGCGTGCATGCCATCGCTAGCTTGGTGAATGTGGCAGAGGAGTTGCCGGTGGCGCAAGAGGTTGGCACGGCAATTCCCGCCCGACGACCGGGAGGCGCCGCATGCGTAGGCTTGCGATCACCCACATGATCAAGCGACGGCACTCGCGGCGGGGCCCGGGGCGGATGGCCACAAGGGGCGGCATGACCATGGCGAGCGGGCTCGGCTCCGGGCTCTCCTTCGTCTACTGGGACAGCAAGGCCATGGACTTCCCCTTCCTGGGCGGCCGGGTCAAGCCGGCCGCCTGGCGCACCGGGCCACGGCCTGTACGCCGAGGCCGCCACCCTCTGGACACAGGTGGCCGCGCTGATCGCGGCGGCCGGCGAATCCGGCGACGCGCGGCACCTCCAACAGGCCGGCGCCGTCCTCCATGCACTCTCGCGCATCGAACGCGACGCGATGCGGGCGCTCGCCATGCTCCAGTGATAGGAGTGAAAGCACAGGTCCGGGGCACTCGCGGAGAAGGAAACGACGCAGTGCCCAGGGCCCGACGCAGAAGGACCCTGAGCGAGTTCCACGAGTTCCCAAGGAAAGGTGTCATCCGTGTCGCAGGTCGAGGAATCCATCGAAGTCGACGTTCCGGTCCGTACGGCGTACAACCAGTGGACCCAGTTCGAGACCTTCCCCGAGTTCATGGACGGCGTGGAGCGCATCGAACAGCGCTCCGACAAGCTGACCCACTGGGTGACGAAGATCGGCGGTGTGGAGCGGGAGTTCGACGCCACGATCACGGAGCAGATCCCGGACGAGCGCGTGGCCTGGACGACGGTCGACGGGCAGGCCAAGCAGGCGGGCGTCGTCACCTTCCACCGCTTGGACGAAGCGCGCACCAAGGTCATGTTGCAGATGGACTACGACCCCGAAGGACTCGCCGAGACGGTGGGCGACAAGCTCGGCTTCGTGAAGCGGCAGGTCACCGGTGACCTGAAGCGCTTCAAGAAGTTCATCGAGGAGCGCGGCGGCGCCGAGACCGGCGCCTGGCGCGGCCAGGTCTGACCGCCCGCCCCCTCCGGGCACGCCAACGCGAAGGGCCCGTCCGCGCTGTACGCGGACGGGCCCTTCTGGTCGAGCGCCGGGCAGGCCTTGCACCTGCATTTCCCCGCAGGAAGCGGGGCGTCTTTCCTTGGACCACCGACGCGTGAGTGTTCACCGCGACCGCGGCGACCAGTTCAAGATCTACGATAGCGCATCGTGGTAACCCGTCCGGACCACGGGCCCCACCCCGGCCCGCCCTCGGCGCCTCCCCATCGATGGGCGATTTGCCGGTCTTTCCGGTTGGGCCTAATTTTGCGTGGATACAGCTTTTTCTCGGGCGACAAGAGGAGAAAAGCTCCATGGTGAAAGGCCTTCCGCGGGGAAAGGCCCGCCCTTCCCGTGGGCCGGAGGCGGACACCGCGCGCTCGTCGCGTTCGGCGACGGACCGGATGGCGCGCACGTTGCTGCGCCGCCGGAAGAAGGCGCTCAGTGCCGAGGACGTGATGGTCTCCGACCGCCCCAAGGTGCGACGCGCGGTGACGGCCGCCGCGCTCGGCAACACCATGGAGTGGTTCGACTTCGGTGTCTACGCCTATCTGGCGGGCACGATCGGCAAGGTCTTCTTCCCGTCCAGCTCGCCCGGCGCCCAGGTCGTCGCCACCTTCGCCACCTTCGCCGCCGCCTTCCTCGTCCGTCCGCTGGGCGGCCTCGTGTTCGGCCCGCTGGGTGACCGCATCGGCAGGCAGCGGGTGCTCGCCGCGACCATGATCATGATGGCCGTGAGCACCTTCGCGGTCGGCCTTCTGCCCTCATACGCCTCGATCGGGTTCGCCGCCCCGCTGCTGCTCCTCCTGTGCCGGCTGGTCCAAGGCTTCTCCACGGGCGGCGAATACGCCGGCGCCACCACCTACATCGCCGAGTACGCGCCCGACCAGCGGCGGGGATTCCTCGGGAGCTGGCTCGACTTCGGCACCTTCATCGGCTACTCCCTGGGCTCCGGCCTGGTCACCGTCCTCACCCTGACGCTCGGGACCGACGGCCTGGAGAGCTGGGGCTGGCGCATCCCCTTCTTCGTCGCGGGACCGCTCGGACTCATCGGCCTGTACATGCGGGTGAAGCTGGAGGAGACGCCCGCCTTCCAGCAGGAGGCGGCCTCCGCCGCGGCCGAGCGGGAAGTCGTCCACCGGCGAGGCGAGAGCGACCCCGTCGAACAGGCCCGCCAGTCCGGCAAGGGCCGCCTCAAGGAGATCTTCACCCGGCACTGGCAGGCAGTGCTGATCTGCATGGGACTGGTGCTGCTCTACAACGTCACGAACTACATGGTGACGTCGTACCTCCCCACCTTCATGACGGTGACACTGGGGGAGAGCGACACCACCGCGCAGCTGTTGGTGCTCGCCACCATGCTGCTGGTGGCGCTCGCCATCACCACCGTGGGCCGCAGTTCGGACCGGTGGGGCAGACGCCCGATGTTCATGGCCGGCAGCATCGCCCTGATCGTGCTCGCCGTCCCGGCGTTCCTCCTCATCCGCGAAGGCGGCATCCTCATGCCCGCCTTCGGCTGCGCGATCCTCGGCCTGCTCCTGGTCTGCTTCGCCGGCACGGCGGCGGCCACACTGCCCGCCCTGTTCCCCACGCGTCTGCGCTACGGCGCCCTGTCCATCTCGTACAACATCTCCGTCTCCCTCTTCGGCGGCACCACCCCGCTGCTCGCCTCCTACCTGGTCGACTCCACCGGCAACACGCTGGTGCCCGCCTTCTACCTGATGGTGGCCGGTGCGATCGGACTGGCGTCGACGTTCTTCCTTCACGAGACCGCCGGACGGCCGTTGCGCGGATCGGGGCCCATGGTGGAGACGCGGGACGAGGCCCGCGAGATGGTGGCGCGCAGCCGCGCGGAGGCGGGGCGCCACGCGCGGGACGTGTGGCTGCGCCTGTGGCACCCGCGTGGCGGGCGGGGCCACGGCAGGGGGCCCGGCGGGCGCGAGAAATGACACGGGGTCCGATCTCGTAGGGCTTGGACGGAACGCTTTGCCTCCGAGGGCTCTCTGACTGTCTGTACGGCCTGACTACCTGTACGGCTGTGGCCCTCCCAGAGGAGTTGTTCTGCGTAATGCGTCGTTTTCATGCCCTGCTGCTGACCGCCTTGGCGCTGGTCGCGGGCCAGGTGATGTCGTCCGCCCCGGCCTTCGCCGTCATCGGCGGGACCAAGAGCACCTACGGCCCGTGGGCGGTACGGATGCTCGTTGACGGCAAACCGGCGTGCACCGGGACCGCGGTCTCCCGGCAGTGGATCCTCACCGCCTCGCACTGCTTCTACGAGCAGGCGCGGCCGGTCCCCGACAGGCGGATCTCCTTCCGGGTGGGCCACCTCGACGTGCGCAGGGGCACCACGGTCCGGCCCCTGCCCGGCAAGCGCGTGGGCAGCGCGCACGCCGACATGATGCTCGTCAAGGTTCCGCCGATGAACGTCCCCACGGCGCGCCTGTCCACGGTCGGCGTCCACCGCGGCCAGGCCGTGCGGCAGTACGGGTGGGGCGCCACCTGCACGACGGACGAGAGCGCCTGCCAGTCACCCGTCCTCAAGCAGTCGGACCTGAAGGTCGTACGGGCGGACGACCCCATGTGCGCGGGCCACACCGCACCGGGCGGCCCCGACTTCTGCATGAAAAAGGTCAAGGGGATTCCCGCCGGGGGCGACTCTGGCGGTCCGGTGATGACGGTCGGCCCGCGCGGCACCGAAACCCTCGTCGGTGTCTTCAACGGCTCCGACCGGGAGAAGAGCGCCGAGGCGGGAGAGGTCTCCCAGCAACTCTCCTGGATCCGCTCGGTCATCCGCCGCTGACGCCCCCGCAGCCGCGGGCCGCGGTGCACCGGGTCGGGTTCACCCGCCCGGCCGCACCGTGGCGGCGCACCGTTTCCGTCTCTCGGGTCAAGGGCAACCGCACCCTATGGACCACTCGAAAGCGCCGGTACTCGAAGCTCTCGCCGCCTACCACGCCGAAGGACAGACCCCCTTCACCCCGCCGGGCCACAAGCAGGGGCGCGGCGCCGATCCACGGGTCCGTGAGGTGCTCGGGGACGCGGTGTTCCGCTCGGACGTACTGGCGACCAGCGGTCTGGACAACCGGACATCCTCCCGAGGCGTCCTCGAAAAGGCGCAGGCGCTCATGGCGGACGCCGTCGGCGCGGAGCACACCTTCTTCTCGACCTGCGGCAGCTCGCTCTCGGTCAAGTCGGCCATGCTGGCCGTGGCGGGACCCCACGAGAAGCTGCTCGTGGGGCGCGACGCCCACAAGGCCGTGGTGTCCGGGCTGATCCTCTCCGGCATCCGGCCCATCTGGGTCGCCCCGCAGTGGGACCCCGAACGGCATCTGGCACACCCCCCGTCCGCGGAGGCGTTCGAGGCGGCCTTCGCCGAGCATCCGGACGCCAGGGGCGCCCTCGTGACGACGCCCACGCCGTACGGCACCTGCTCGGATCTGGCCGCCATCGCGCAGGTCTGCCACGAACGGGGCAAGCCGCTCATCGTGGACGAGGCCTGGGGCGCCCACCTGCCGTTCCACCCGGACCTGCCGACCTGGGCCATGGACGCCGGAGCCGACGTCTGCGTCACCTCCGTGCACAAGATGGGCTCCGGCCTGGAACAGGGTTCGGTCTTCCACCTCCAGGGCGATCTGATCGATCCCGAGGTGCTCAAGAGCCGCGAGGACCTCCTCGGCACCACCAGCCCCTCCGTCCTGCTGTACGCCGCCCTCGACGGCTGGCGGCGCCAGATGGTGGAGCACGGCCGCGCCCTCTACGACGACGCGCTCGCCCTCGCCGCCTCCCTGCGGACCCGGATCGCCCGCATCGACGGGATGCACGTACACGGCCGGGACGACTTCTGCGGACCCGGCCGCGCGGCCGACATGGACCCGCTGCAGATCATCGTCGACATCACCGCGCTGGGTACGACCGGTTATCGGGCGGCCGACTGGCTGCGCGAGCACCACCAGATCAACCTGCACCTGTGCGATCACCGCCGCGTCAGCGCCCAGCTGACCCACGCCGACGACGAAGACAGCGCTCAGACCCTCCTCGCGGGGCTGCGGGACGTCGCCGCGCACGCGGACGAGCTGAGGCCCGCGGAGCAGGTCGAGGTCCCGGACCCCCAGCAGCTGCGGCTCGAACAGGTCCAGCTCCCGCGGGACGCGTACTTCGGGCCGACGGAGCAGGTGTCGTGGCAGAAGGCCATCGGCCGGATCACCGCGGAAATGCTCACCCCGTACCCGCCCGGCATTCCCGCGGCGCTGCCCGGGGAGCGTCTCAACGCCGAGGTCGTCCGCTATCTGCGCACCGGCGTCGACGCCGGCATGGTCGTGCCGGACGCCGCCGACACCGAGGTCAAGAGCGTACGGGTGGCCGTCGAGGACTGAACCGCGGCGGCGGCCCGGCACCGTGCTGCGACGACCGGCGGCACCTGCGGGGACGCCGGTCCTCCGTCACCGTCCGGCCGCCGCCTTCCGGCGGTGGCGGGCCCAGGCCCGCTCGGGCACATCCGGACGGAGCAGGACGTCGGCCGCGGTGCCCGCCAGCGCGTACGCCGCCGCCAGCATGACCTCGCGACCGCGCGGTCCGGCGGCCGCCGCGGCGAACTCGGGGGTGTGGTCCGAGCCGTCCGGCCCCATGATGGCCACGAACGGATGGATCGCGGGCACCCGGGTGCTGACGTTGCCGATGTCCGAGGACCCCAGATAGACCCCGGCCTCGGGCTCCGTCAGCCGGATGCCCGCCCTCGCCAGGTGCCCCGCGAACAGCCCGGAGAGCACGTCGTTGTCGCGGAAGTGCTCGTAGCGGGCGGCCACTTCGGCGACCTCCGCCTTCGTCCCCGTGGCCAGCGCGACGCCCTGGGCGCATGAGCGCAGCTCCTCCACCAGGTCCTCCAGCGCGGAGGCGGTCGCGCCGCGCAGACCGAACAGCCCTTCCGCGTACTCGGGAACGATGTTCGTCGCCCGGCCCCCCTCGGTGACGATGCCCTGGACGTGCGAGCCCGCGGGCAGCCGCCGGTCCAGGACGCCGAGCGTGTTGAACAGCTGGATCAGTGCCCCCAACGCGTCGATGCCTTCCGTGGGGTTGCCCGTCGGGTGCGCGGCCCTGCCGTGGAAGCCGATCCGCACCTGCGCGCTCGCCGTCAGGGGCGCCCACGACCAGTCGTACACACCCGGGTGGAACATCAGCGCCGCGTCCACCCCGTCGAACAGGCCCGCCGCCACCTCCGCGACCTTGCCGCCGCCGCGTTCCTCCGCCGGCGTCCCGACGGCCAGCAAGGTCTCCCCGGCGTCACCGAGAGCGGCCCGCGCGGCGAGGGCCGCCCCGAGGCCCGCCGCCGCGATCAGATTGTGCCCACAGGCATGCCCCAGCTCCGGCAGCGCGTCGTACTCCAGCAGCAGGGCGACGCGCGGGCGCCCTTCAGCGGTGGCCGCTGCGCCCGTACGGGCGACGAAGGCGGTCGGCAGCCCCGCGGTGCCCCGCTCCACCCGGAATCCCTCCCGCGCCAGCTCGTCCGCCAGGAGCCGGGCGGCGCGGTGCTCCTCGTAGGCGGTCTCCGGTTCGCCGTGCAGCGCGAGGCTGACCTCCCAGAGCCGGTCGGCGCGGGCGGCGACCTCCCGCTCGATGCGGGCGTAGACGGCATCCATGTCCATATCCCTGTGCGGGGGGTGTGACACATGACCTCCTCGAACCGAACCTGCGCGGTTCCCCGGCAACGACACGGGACGTGTTCCACGGATGCCCGCAGCCCACACGGGACCGGGAATCAGGCTCTCGGCGGCACCGCGCGGCGGGCGGTGCGGGAAGGCGTCCGGGGGGTTCCTGGTGCCGAAGCGTGCTGAAGCGATCATGATCGGGCACGTGAAGGAGATGCCGGATGTATCAGCACCCGTGATCAAACTGGTGCGGCGGACCACCGAACCCGTCGCGGCACAGACGCTGCGGTCCACGGCGGCCGCCGTCATCTCCTTCGGTGTCGCGTTGAAGTTCCTGCCCGCGCAACCCGCTCCTCTCACGGCCCCCTTGACCGCTCTCCTGGTCGTCCAGGTCACCCTGTACGCGACGCTCACCACCGGCATCCGGCGTGTGAACTCCGTCGTCGTCGGGGTCCTCATCGCCATCGGGTTCACCGCCCTGGTCGGGCTGACCTGGTGGAGCCTCGGCCTGACGATCTTCACCTCGCTGATCATCGGCCGTTTCGTGCGGGTGAACGAGTTCGTGCCCGAGGTGGCGATCAGCGCGATGCTGGTCCTCGGCGTCTCCCAGGCCGCGTCGGCGGCCTGGCACCGGATCCTGGAGACGCTGATCGGCGCCGGCGTGGGCCTGCTGTTCAACCTGCTGTTCGCGCCCCCGGTGTGGACGCAGTCGGCGGGGACGTCCATCGACGGGCTGGCGCGCGAGATGGGCCAGATGCTCCGCACCATGGGCGCGGAGATCGCCGGGGGCCACCTGCCTTTCCCGCACGCGGCCGCCCGGCTGCACGAGGCGCGGCAACTGGACCACGACATCGTGGAGGTCGACGCCTCGCTGCGGCAGGCGGAGGAGAGCCTGCGGATGAACCCGCGCGTACGGGAAGGGCTGCTGTCCCGGGTGGTGCTGCGGACGGGGTTGGACACCCTGGAGATCTGCGCGGTGGTGTTGCGGGTGCTGACGCGAAGCCTGACCGACCTGGCGAAGTTCCGGACAAAGGAGGCGCTGTTCCCCCCGGACGTGTCGGCCGATCTCCAGCAGCTGTTCGAGCAGATGGCCGAGGCCATCGAGAGCTTCGCCCGGCTGATCACCACTCAGGTGGCGGCCAACGCGGAGAAGGCCGAGGAACGGCTGACCGCCGCCCTGGCCGCGAGCCGGGCCACCCGGGACCGGGTCGCCGACCTGCTGCTGGAGGACGTGCAGGAGCACCCCAGGCAGTGGCAGTTGCACGGCGCGCTGCTCGCCGAGATCGACCGGATCCTCGACGAGCTGGACCTCGACAAGCGCACCGAGCGCCTCATGCAGGAGCTGGACCGCCGCTCGGCGGAGCTCAGCGAGCGCCATCCGCGGCTCGCGGCACTGCGTCGGCGACTGCGCGGCGAGAGCGGCACGGAGCGGCGACCGGCCGTGGAACCCTGAGCCTCCGACGAAGGAGGAGCCGTACGCACCGCAGCAGCTTCATGCCGCAGCGGCCGCGAGTGGGCAGAATCGTGCACGTGGAAGCACATCAGGCACCGGAGAAAACCCCCGACGGGCACTTCGTCGTCATCAAGGGAAGGAAATGGCGGGCGACCGACCCGCTGATCCCAGAGGAGACCGCCGCTCGCCTTCGCCACCACCTCATGGCGGCCCGCCGCGCGGTACGCTCCGCGACGACGGCGGGCGATACCCAGGCGGAGCGGGCCGCGCGCGCCCGCGTGAACCAGGCCAAAGTCGCCCTGGGGGAACGGGCCACCCCCTGGTGGGAGCAGTCGCAAGACGAACGCCGCCAACGCTGGGAACAGGGGCTGGCGCGCCTCGACGCAGAGGAGCAGCGCTGACTTCTCCAGGCTTTGCGTCGGCCCCGCCTCAGGACCGGACGCTGCTGGTGGCCGCTGACTGGCGCCCCAACCTGACGCTGAGGCAGTCGGCGCCGTTGGGCGCGAGAGTCGGCGGAGGACCGGGCCATCGACCACCTCGGACCGAAGGCCCAGGGCCGGTCCCAGGTCACTTCGTCTGCCGACGCGCTCGTTTCACCTCGCCGTCGATGGCCCAGGCGTCGGCGACCGGTCCGAGGTGGCCGAGCTTGTCGGGGTTGATGACCGAGCGGATCGTCTGGATCTGCCCGTCGAGCACGTCGAGGGCCAGGGCATGGAGCACCTGGCCGTCCCGGTCCCGGAAAATGGCGCCAGGCCGGCCGTTGACCTCGTGCGGCTCGAACGTCACGTCGATCCGGGCCAGCAGCGGGAAAACGGAGGCCCGCAGCCGGGCCACGTTCTCGGCGCCGACGACGGCCCTGGCCAGCTGCGGGGCCTTGCCACCGCCGTCCCCGACCATCTGTACGTCGGCGGCCAGCAGATCCCGCAGGCCGGCGACATCACCTTCGCGCAGCGCGTCGAAGAACCGAGCCGCCGGCTCCTGCCGGGTCGATGCAGACGGCGCAGCCCGTTGATCTGGCTCACGCGCAGGGCCACGAGCTCCTGCGTCGCGGCCGCCAGGGGCGAGTCCTTGAGCGTCTTGCCCGCCGCCATGAGGTGCTTGAGGGCTTTGGCGGCGGTCGGGCCGGCGAAGTAGTTCCGTTGACACGGACGCGTGTGCTCTACGTCTCCGCGAACTCGGGTCGTCGGAGGTGTCACAGTTCGGGAATCCCGGTCGAGCAGCTGACGGACCAAACGGCGACGGCTTCGCCGAGCCGGCCATGTCATCGGCAAGCCGCAGCCGTGTCGTCGGGGTCGGGTCGGCTCGCGGCCGGCCGGTGCCGATACGGGTTGCCGTGGGCAGGTGCGGCTGCCCACAGCGCGATGGCGATGAAGAGCAACTGTTCGGGAATCCGGAACCACAACGGTGTGGCGGGGTCGCCGCTGAGCGGGATGTCCTCGACGGCGGCGTGGATATTGGCCGGGAGCATCAGCACGAAGAGCACCGCCAGCCCGATCCCGGCCGTCCGACGTGTGGCTGCCCGCACGAGTCCGGCAGCGCCGAGGAGTTCCAGTACGCCGGTCAAGTAGACCATCGCGTGGGGAAACGGGACGAAAGGCGGGACCATGGCGGCCAAGTCGTCGTGGCCGGGCATCACGCTGATGCTCGGCGGAACGAAGTGCGCGGTCGCGGTGGCGAGGAGCATGACGGCAAGACCATGGACGAAGGCGGCTCGCCAGGTCGCGAACCGGCCGATGCCCAGCCGGCCGAGGAGCCGACATCCCACCGCCGGGCCGGTGAGAAGCAGGAGAGTTCCGAACATGAGTGTCCTCCGAAAGATCTGGACGAACAGGAGAGGCGAGCAGGAGAGGCCCGGCGAAACGGCTCAGCATTTCTGCGGGGTGATGGTGATGTGTTCAGTGCGTGGCAGCGCCCGCCGTACCGTTCAGCCGGCGGTGAAGAACAGACCGGCTCCGTAGGCTTGGAGCGCGGAGACGAAGAACCCGTCACCGGTCGGCCGGGTTGTCGTGCCGCTGCTTTCGACGATCCTGCGGGCGTCATCGACGTCGTCGACCAGGATGGTCATGGCCGCCAGGTACGAGGCGGCCGGGCGCGGTTCGCCGGGCAGCACCTCTTCGGCGTCCGAAGCGCGGACGATCTGCAACCGCGCGGCCACCGCGTCGAGCATGGTGACAGGACCTTCACACCTGGGGGCCGTTCGCAGCACGCGGGTGTACCGGTCCGTGACCGCGTCGAATTCGGCGTCATCGGCCACGATCAGTACAGCGCCGATGGCGCGGGCACCGTTCGGGTGGTCGAGATGGCGCGGCTGATGGACATACCGGCGGGTGAGGTGCTGGGCGATCCCCACATGGCCCTCCGGGGTCGAGCGGGGATCGAGGTGAACGGCGCGGGCGAGAACGGTGCGCGGCCCCTCCTCGGTATCGACGTCGCGCTCCAGCTCCAGTACGCCGGAGCTGCGCAACCCGGCGTCGGCCAGGCGACGATGCGCGGCCGCGGCGTCGTCGGTGTCGAGGTTGAGCAGCCGGAATCCCTCGTATTCGTCG
Source organism: Streptomyces sp. NPDC031466 (assembly GCF_055581265.1). Taxonomy (NCBI): domain Bacteria; kingdom Bacillati; phylum Actinomycetota; class Actinomycetes; order Kitasatosporales; family Streptomycetaceae; genus Streptomyces; species Streptomyces sp. NPDC031466. Next base: position 225,272 of record NZ_JBVIJT010000001.1, on the reverse strand, counting down.
GCCATCGCCTTGGTGTGCCAGGGGTCGGGCGCCGATTCGTCGACGATGCCGAGCAGTTCGATGTAGGACCCGCCGAACAGCGCACAGCGGTTGGCGGTGCAACCGGGCACCGGCGTCTCGCCCGGCCGCCCGCCCAACAGGTGCCGTGAGCGGGGGCTGAGGGTGAAGCCGAAGGAGGCGTAAGTCTGCTCCAGTCCGTCCAGGTCGCGGGTCAGGAGGCCGGTGTGATGGATGCCGAGGATGTCGCCTGTCATGGGACCGATGCTGCAACAAGCACCGGCCTTTCCTCCCCAACTGCCGCGCCCACGCCGCTATCCGACACCGTCCTACACTGGGCCGGTGGATTCGGTCACGCTGGACCAACTCGACCTGCGGCTCCTGCACGCCCTCCAACTCGACGGTCGCGCCGCCTTCAGTAAGATCGCCGACGTCCTGGGTGTTTCCGACCGCACCGTGACGCGCCGCTTCAGCAGGCTCCGCGCCCAAGAGGTCGCCCGCGTGGCCGGCGTGACCGACTGCCACCGCACCGGCCGTGCCGAATGGCTGGTGCGCCTGCGCGTCCTGCCTCCCGGCATCGCTCCGCTCGCCCGCGCGCTGGCCGGGCGCCCCGACACCGCCTGGGTGACCGTTGCTTCGAGCGGCACCGAGATCGTCTGCATCTTCCGTGTCACCGGGGAAGGACCGGCGCCCCTGGACGCGCTGGGCCGCCTTCCGCAGGTCACACAGGTCGACGCGCAACGGCTGCTGCGCCCCGTGATGGACCGGCGCTGGATCGGCCGGACCTCGGCTCTCACCGACGAGCAGATCGCCGCGCTGCGGCCGACCGCCGCCGCGGAGACTGCTCCGGTCGCCCTGACCGATCTCGACCGCCGCCTGCTGCCGGCCCTCGCCGCGGACGGCCGTGCCGCCTACCCTGATCTCGCCCGGCAGGTCGGCTGGTCGGAATCCGCCGTCCGCCGCCGCCTGGATGAACTCCGCCGGTCAGGCGTTCTCCAGTTCGACGTCGAAGTCGACTCGGGTCTGTTCGGCTTCCCCGTGCAATGCCTGCTCTGGTTGACCGTCACGCCTGCCCGGCTCAGCAGCGTCGCCGGGACACTGGCCGGCGATCCTGAATCAGCATTCGTCGGCAGCACGACCGGCCCGCACAACCTGATCGCCGTCGCGGTCTGTCGCGACGCCGACGCCCTCCACACCTACCTGGCCGACCGCATCGGCTCACTCGACGGCGTCGACCGCATGGAAACGGTCCTGATCACCTCCTACACCAAACGAGCCGCCCCAGCGCCTTATGGGACGGGTCGGTAGCGCCTGTCGGCCGCACGCCGTCGAGGGCGCCCGCTCCGCAGCGTCACGCCCTGAGGCCGCCGGGCGAGGTCAGCCGTTCGGGCAGCCCGCTCCTCTCACCCGTCACGACAATCACTCCTGGTAGCGTACGCTCTGCGTTTGCGCCGTAACAGAAAGTTGCCAACTGCTACTGCCTTTCCGTCCCTTCGGCATCGCGGCGCGCATTCTCTCCTGTGACGGAGCGGCCTTGTGGAGGAGAAGATCGTGGAAGCCCAGCACTCTCTGCCGGTCAACGACCCGTCCGTCGGCGCGGCCGCATGACGGCGGCCTCGCGCCCTCGCCCGGCCCATGTCCACATCCAGAGCCGGGAGTGCGACCCGGAGATCTTGAAACGGCTGACCGGTGCCGCGTACTTCCCGGAGCGGCTGCTCGGTTCGGCGATCATCGACACGGTGTGCCGGTCCGACGGCGACCTCCTGTACGTCGCCGCCCCGAGAGTGCTGGACGCCGACGAACAGGTGGGCTACTACCTGGGGCTGTTGGGCGCCGACTGCGGCGAGGCGCGGGGCCGGGTGCGGATCGTGAGCCTGGACGACGCGGGTTCCCGGTGGCTGAGCGAGAAGGTCCTCGATGCGGAGAACCCCCAGGCCGCACAGGTCCGTGCGGCCATCCGTGCTTTCGTGAACGACCGGCAGCGCGCCGGTGCCGACGTCCGGCTGTGCTACTTCGAACCCTCGGCACCGCTGGAGCGCTACGCCCGGGAGCTGGGAGTGCCGGGCGACCAGCCGCACTCGTCCCGCATCCCGCTGGGCTCCAAACACTCCGGCCGCCGGCTCTTCGCCGAGGCCGGCGTGCCCGTCCCCGACGGTTCCCCCGCACCGTGCGACACCCTGCACGGCCTCGCCGAGGAGGTGGCGCGGATGGTACGGGCCGGACACCGTGCGGTAGTCGTCAAACTCGACGACCCCGCCTCCGGAGCCGGCCTCGGCAACGCGCTCCTCGACCTCGATGACGTGGAACCCTCACTCGGCGCCGACGTGGATGACGGCACGCTGGTCCGACGCCTGCTCGACGTCCTGCCCCGGGCCACCCTGGTGGACACCAAGATCACCTGGGGCGACTACGTACGCACCCTGGAGCGAACCGGCGCCGTCGTGGAGGAGTGGATCCAGGACGACACACTGCGCAGCCCCAGCTTTCAGGGCAGGATCACCGACACGGCCGAGGCCGAAGCGGTCTCCACGCATGACCAGGTACTCGCCAACCACGGCCAGAGTTACGTGGGTTGCCGATTCCCGGCGAGCGCCGAGTACCGACACACGCTCATCGACTACGGGTTGCGCATCGGCCGGGCGTTGTGGGACCGGGGAGTGGAAAGGGGCGACTACGGGGTCGACTTCCTGGCCAGGCGGACCGGCGACTCCTGGCAGCTCCTCGGATGTGAGATCAACCTGAGGTCCACCGGAACCAAACACGCCTTCGGCATGGTCACGGGGCTCCTCGGGACACGCGCCACACCGGACGGCCGACTGGTCGTCAGCGGCCCCGCGAACGACGGCGGACCCGGGGAGCATGAGCGTGTCTACGAGGCATCGGACAACATCATGGACCCGCGTTACACAGGGCTGCGGCCGGCCCAGCTCATCCGCGCCGTCACCCGCTCGCCCCTGGGTTACGACCCCGAGCGCGCGACAGGCGTGGTGCTGCACATGATGAGCCCCACCGCCGAGGTGGGGAAGTTCGGCGCCGTGTGCATCGGAGCCGACCAGACCGAGGCCGCATCGCTCATGCGGAAGCTGCGCGAACTGGCGGACACCCTCGCCGCAGAGCCCCGTCAGGAAATGCCGGTCGGACGTTCCCGCCGGTAGCGGCTGCCGGACGGGGGCGGGAAACGTCCCCTGGACGGGGCGCCGGGACACAGCCGCCCGCCCGCACGGGCCGCTCCCGAGCCCCCCCCGCCCCCTCAAGCGTCGAGCCGAATCCGCACCCTACGGTTCTGGCGGCCCTTGCTCTCCACCTTGGTGACGGTGACGTGCCCCACCTGACGGGTGGACGCCACATGGGTGCCGCCGTCGGCCTGGACGTCCAGGCCGACCACGTCGACCACGCGGACCTCCGGCAGGTCCGGCGGCGCCACGAACTGGGTGCGGACCAGATCCGGGATCACCTGCGCCTCATCCCTGGACAGGACCCGGACCACGATCTGCCGGTCGGCCTCGATCTCCGCGTTCACCGCGTCCTCCAGGCTCTGCTTGAAGCCGGGCGGCACCTCGGGCAGGTTGAAGTCCATCCGGGCCTCGCCGGGCTGCATGTTGCCGCCGGTCACCAGCGCTCCGAAGTCCCGGAACACGGTGCCGCAGAGCACATGAAGGCCCGAGTGCGTCCGCATGAGAGAGCTCCTGCGTCCGTCGTCGAGCGCGCCGGTGACCTGGGTGCCCACCGGGGGCACGGGATCTCCGGGGGCGGGCAGCAGGTAGAGGTCGTCGCCCTTGCGGGTGCCGACGACGCGGGTCTGGACGCCCTGCCAGATCAGTACGCCGTGGTCCGGCGGCTGGCCCCCGCCGCCCGGGTAGAACGCGGAGCGGTCCAGGACGACCCCCGCTTCCGGATCGGCCGGGTCGGACCACAGGACGGTGCACTCCCATTCCCTGAGTGTGGCGTCTTCCCAGTCCAGACGATGTGTGCGGCCGTGATGACTGATCCCCATCGATGATCGGAGGCGCGGCGCCCGTCGCGCGAGCCCGCCCCCCTCTCCTTTCCGTGCTCCTGTGCTGATCCACCTGCGCGAGATGCGCACGCTGCATACCGAGAAGACCCCGCCGTGGTTACGCCTCGCAGGTCACCACCAGAGCCTGACGAGCGCGGCGCTCCCCGCACCCAACGCCACCACCAGCAGGAAAGGCGCCCGCAGCAGGGCCGCGACGAAGGCGACACCGAAGCCGAGCGCACGGGCGTCCAGTACGAGACGCTGGTCGGTGGTGAAGGTCTGCACCGCGACGAGAGCGGCGAGCAGCCCCACGGGAAGCAGTGCGGAGATCGCCTGAACCTGCCGCCTCTCCAGGACCGAAGCCGGTACGTACAGTCCGGCGAGCTTGAGGAGGTACACCCCGGCCACCCCGAGGACGATCGCGGTCCACATCAGTTCTCACGCCCCTGCTCGCCGGCACCCGTCTCCGCCGCATCCGCGCGGCGCCGCCTCATCAGCAGCCCCGTGACGCACGCGACCAGCCCCGCCACCAGCACCGGCACCCCGGCGGGCAGGACGAGCGTGGTGGCGACGGCCGTCACCGCCGCGCCCACGGCCACCGCCCACAGGCGCGGCCCCCGCAGCCGGGGCATCAGGAGCGCGATGAACGCGGCCGGCGACGCCACGTCGAGGCCGAGGACCGCCGGGTCGGGCAGCGCCTCGGCACCGATCGCCCCCGCGAGGGTGGCCAGGTTCCAGAAGACGAAGACCGCCACGCCCGTGCCGTAGAACGCCAGCCGCGACGCGCGCTCCGTCGGCCGGCCCATCGCCATGCCGGCGCTCTCGTCGAGGACCAGGTGCGCGGCGAGCACCCGTCGCGCCCCCCGGACCCGCAGCAGCCGGGACAGCGACAACCCGTACAGACTGTTGCGCACCCCGAGCAGCGTCGCCGTGGCGGCGCCGGTGAGTGCGCTGCCGCCCGCGCCCAGGACCCCGATCACCGCGAACTGCGACGCTCCGGAGAACATCAGCAGCGACAGTACGCAGGACTGCGCGACGGTGAACCCGGCCGTCACCGCGAGCGCGCCGAACGAGAGCCCGAGGGCGCCGACCGCCAGCCCGACGCCGACCGAGTCCCGCAGCAGCGCGCTCCGCTGCCGGGGCCAGTCGGCTTCGGTCTCCCCTGGGGAGTCGACCTCGGTGTTGCTCACCAGCATCACGTATCCCTGTCCTGCACCGCGCTCGGGGCCTCCACCACCACTTCGAGTTCGGTCTGCGCCTTCGCACAAGCCGCCACGGCCTCCTCGGCGGTCTCGGCCCGGGCGATCACGAACCCCAGCCGATGGTAGGCGTTGCGCGCGGGCCCCACCCGCTGTTCCGGCGAGGCGGTCACCGTCACCTGCTGGACGCCCTCGACCGCCCGTGCCGCCTCGACTCCGTCCACCCGGGCCAGAACGCCGGACTTGTCCGTGAGAAGGAACTGGATCGCCGCGACGCCGTCCGGTTCGGGCACGGGGTGCGGCTCCCGCCCGAGAGCGATCCGCAGCTGCTGCTCCTGCATCCGCAGCCCGGTCGTCAGCCGGACCAGTTCGGGGATCATGCCGCCCGCGGGACGCGCGTTGATCTCGATCACGACGGGCCCATCGGCGGTGAGCCGTATCTCGGTGTGCGCGGCGCCGTCGGTGAGACCGACCGCCTCCAGGGCGCGCAGAGCGGCACCGGTCAGGTGCTCCGCCGTGGCCCGGGGGAGCGGGGCGGGGAAGACATGGCCGCGTTCGACGAAGTACGGGGGGCCGGCGAGGTGCTTCTCCACGATGCCCAGGCAGTGGGTCTCGCCGTGCCGGCCGATGGTCTCGACGCTGAACTCGGGCCCGTCGAGGTACTCCTCCACCAGTACGGCACCCGCGGTGCGCTGGCCGCGTACGTTCCTCTCCTCGGCCAGGACGGCCCGGGCCTGGGAAAGGGCCTGCGACACCTGCGTACAGAGCAGCACATGGTTCGAACCGCTGTCGTCGACGGGCTTCACGACACAGGGCAGACCGGTGCGGGCCACGGCCTCGGTGACCGCCCTCTCCAGCTGTTCGCCGGCGGTCACCACGGCGAAGCGGGGCTGGCGGATGCCCGCGTCGGCCAGCCGCCGCCTGGTGCGGGACTTGTCCCGGCAGACGGCCACCGCGTCGGCCGGACTGCCGGGCAGCCCCAGCCAGTCGGCGACCTCGGCGGTGGGGGAGAGGTAGAAGTCGCTCGTGGTGGTGATCCCGGCGATCTGCTCCCGGCGGAACTCCCGCAGGATCGTGCGCCGCAGCTCGGCCAGGGAGTTGGTGTCGCAGGTGATCACCTCGGCGCCGGTGTCCGGCAGGCCCCGGTACCGCGCGGGGTCGTTGGTGAGCAGGGTGGGGCGCAGGGCGAACTCCTGGGCGAGTTCGAGGGCGAGCATCCCGGTGCCCGTGGTGTTCGACTCGATGAACAGCAACCGCTGCCTGTCGTCCGAGCGTTCGATGTCCGCGGCGCGGGACCAGGTCTCGCTGACGTCCCCGGCCCGCGCCGAGATCGGTGCGGGGGACGACGACCTGGGCAGCGCGTCGAGTTCCTGCGCGGCCCAGTACTCGTCGTCGTAGATGGTGTCGACGTACCGGTCGCCGCGGTCCGGGAGGATGCCCACGATCCGGGTGCCGGGCTCGGCGTGCGCGGCGACGTGCCGCACGATGTGGTAGACGGAGCCCGAGGTGTTGCCCGCGAAGATCTGTTGTTCCCGGGCGAGTTCACGGGTGGCGGTGAGTGCCTCCCGGTCGTTGAGCCAGTGCACCTCGTGGATGAGCCGCCGGTCGAGATTACCGGGCAGCAGGCTGTTGCCGAGCCCGCTCTGCCGCCGCCCCGGCCGGTCGGGCTGGCCGAACAGGACGCTCCCGACGCTGTCCACGCCGACCACCTTGAGACCGGGCATCGTCCTGGCCAGCGCCCGTGCTGTGCCGCAGAGCGACCCGCCGCTGCCCACGGACCCGACGAGGACGTCGAAGTCGCCCAGGTCCTGGCGCAGTTCGGCGGCCAGCGCGCGGTACGCGGCGGGGTTGTCGGGGTTCTCGTACTGGTCGGGCCAGAACGCGCCGGGAAGGTCGGCACGCAGCTGGTGCAGGAGTTCGAGTCGGGCACTCTGCCAGCCGCCGCCCGTCATCGCCTTCACGATGTGCACCTCGCAGCCGAGGGCGCGGAGCTTGGCCAGGGTGATCCGGTCGATCCGGGGGTCGGTGACGATGTGGACGTGGTGTCCCAGCGACGCGCCGACCAGGGCGACGCCCAGGGCCATGGTGCCGGAGGAGCTTTCGATGATGGGCGCGCCCTCGGTGAGGACGCCGCGCTCGCGGGCCCGCATGATGATGTTGCGGGCGACGCGGTCCTTCATCCCGTACAGGTTCTGGAACTCCAGCTTGAAGTACACCTGCACGCCGTCCGCCGCGTTGACGGCGGCCCGAACCAGCGGGGTGTGTCCTATGGCGTCCGTGACGCTCTCAAAGAGCATGTTCGTCTCCAGCGTGGCCGGCGGGGTGCAGGGCGGATGAGGGTGCGGTCGCGTCCGCGCCCAGCGAGCGGAAGACACTGACGGTGCCCGGCAGTTCGGCGCACCAGGCGCGGGCCCGCTCGATGCGCGCCGGGTCCTCGTCGCGGGACTCGCCGAGCAGGATGCCGAGGTAGGTGCCGCTGTGCGCGATCACCAGGCCGAGGCCGCCGACCTCACGGCAGATCTTCCGCATGCGGTCGAAGCGGAAGTCGGGCTGGGGCCCCAGGTGCAGTTTGGCGCCGAGGGTCGTGATCCGTCCCACGGTGGGCAGGTCGCGGGAGCGGATCGCCGCGGACAGCCCGTCGAGCAGGGACGCGTACCTGTGTCGTGTACGCCGGTCGGGCGTCGGCGCCGCACGGTTGAAGCGGACCGTGTCGACCATGCCGCCCGCGTCGTGGGCGATCACGGTCAGCGGCGGGAGGAAGCCGAGGCGCTCCCGCAGGCGCACTTCACGGTGGTGGTAGCTGACGATCCCGGCGTACATGACGCCGTCGGACGGTTCGATGCCGCGCAGGAACTCCTCCGTCGTCTCCTCGTCCAGGTCCACGTCGAGGGCGTCGGCGACGGCCCGCGCGGTGGCGACCAGGTCCGCCGAGGAACTGGCGAGGCCCTTGCCCTCCGCGAGACCGCCGCTCAGTTCGAGGGTGCCGCCGACGTCATGCCCGTAGGCGCGCAGCATGCGGGTGGCCAGCAGCCGCGACTTGACCTTGCCCGGTGGGTGCACCGAGACGCCGCCGCCTCCCGCGGCCGGCCTGAAGACGGCGGTCGACCAGGTGTCGAGGGGAAAGGTCACCAAGAAGCGCTGCGCGTCCGGCAGCATCCCCTGGAGCAGCTCGCCGAAGGTCCCGTTGGCGGCGCCGAAGCCCGCGTCTTTCAACACTGCTGTGCCCTCCCCCCGTCCACCGTGCTCAGGCGATGCCCAGCCGGCGGTCCGTCTCGGTCATGGAGTCCTGTACGCGCCCTTGCCTCGTGTCCCATGCCGTTGCCGTGTCCCGCCAGAAGTCCGCCTGGGCCGCGAGGAGTTCGCGGACCGCGGCGGGCCGGGTCGAACCGGAGGAGCGCTTGTGCCGGATGCTCGCGGGGACGTCGAACGCCTGCGCGAGCGCCTGTTCGGGTGCGCTCAGTTCATGGCCGTGCTCCTTGGCGACCCGCTGGAGCAGGTCGGGGCGGAGGTCCTGGGGTGCCGCCCCCTGTTCGAGCGCGGCGAGGATGTACGCGCCCGCCACCACCTGCGCCGTGCGCCAGGGCACCCCCTCGTCGAGTGTCAGCCGGTTGGCCAGGGTGAAGCCGCCGTAGTAGTCGCGGGCGCAGGCCGCGGACATCCGGTCGGTGCGGAAGCGCAGTTGCTCCATGACGGCGGTGGCCAGGGCCAGGGTGGAGCGTGCGGTCAGGAAGGCGGGCAGGATGTGGGAGCCCGCCTCCTTGGACACCTCGACCGAATTCGAGTACGCCGTGTTCCGCTGCCCGGTGAGGGCGTCGACGTGGAACGCCGTCAGGTGCCCGGTCCTGCCCCGGATGCGTTCGAGGAGGGGAAAGTTCTTCTTCTGCGGCATCGCGGAGGAGATGCCCGCGTAGGCGTCGGGCAGGTCGATGAAGCCGTACTCACTGCCGCCCCAGGCGATGAGGTCGGTGGTGAAGCGGCTCAACACCGTGCCGAACTGGCAGAGTTCGCCGGTGATCCGCAGTGCCCAGCCCCGTGAGGCCACCGAGACCAGGGCGTGCGGCTGCGGCCCCTCGAAGCCGAGCAGTTCGGCGGCGCCCTCCCGGTCCCAGTCCAGCTCCTGGCCCGCCATCGCGCCGGCTCCCAGCGGGCAGCGGTTGATCTCGTCGTAGGTCGCCAGCAGCCGCCGGGAGGCTGCCACCACCTCTTCGGACAGGGCCGCCAGGTAGTAGCCGGCGGTGATGATCTGGGCCGCCTGGCCGTGGGTGTAGCCGGGCATCACCGTCTCGGTGTGCTGCTCGGCCACCCGGTGCACGGCCTGCCCGAAGGTCAGCAGGGACCGCGCGGTCAGGGCCAGTTGGTGGCGGGCGAACATGACCTGCGCGCAGGCCTGGAGGTCGTTGCGGCTGCGGTCCACGTGCCAGACGGGGACCGGGGAGGCCAGGTGGGTGTCCACCTGGCGCTCGATGGCGAAGGCGATGTCGGACATGTTGCGCTCGGGGTCGGCGGTGAGCGTGTCGGCGCTCACCCCCTGGAGGGCCACGCCGATGCGGCGGGCCTGGTCCGGCGTGAGGATGCCCATGCGCCGGTACTCGACGGCGAGGACCTTCTCGATGGCCACGTACCACGGCAGGAGGTGTTCGACCTCGAAGGCGAACTGCGGGGCGAGCACCTCGTCGTGGAGCAGCCGGTGGGGCCCGGAAGCGATCCGTCCGGTGAGTGGTGTGTCCAAGGGACTACCGGCTCCTCTTGCGGAGGGTGAAGGCGAGGCTCTCGTGCTCGTGGAAGTAGGGGCGGTACCCGGCGTGCGGGGGCTCCATCCAGCGCAGTTGCTCCACCGCGCTCACCTCGTCGCTCAGCCCGCACGCGGCGAGGTAGGCGTCCAGGTCGGGGCGGTCGTAGAACTTGCAGTAGAAGTCGGCGTGGTCGCGGTACTCCTTGGGGCCGATGGCGACCATGCCGGGGTCGGCGACCTGGCAGTCCCCCATGGTCCACATGTTGGCCACGATGTGGCCGCCGGGCCGGCAGATACGGTGCAGCTCCTGCAGCGCCTTCTCCGGTTCGGTGAGGTGTCCCAGCAGGTCCCAGCAGAAGATGCCGTCGACGGAGTCGTCAGGCAGCCCGGTGGCGAAGACGTCGGTCTCGTGGAAGACGACGTTGTCGGCGGCGGCCTTGGCGACGACCGTACGGGCGATGCCCATGGCGTTGAGGGAGGTGTCGCCGCCGAGCACCACCGTGGCGGCCTGTGCCAGCGGCGGCAGGTTGCGCCCGTCGCCGCAGGGCAGGTCGAGGACGACGAAGGCCGAGTGATCGGCGAAGAGCTTGGCGGCGTTCACCACGTAGGGAACCGGCGGGTCGCCCCAGAGGTTGGCGTGCCCGTCGAGGCGATAGGCGTCGTTCCACTGCCCCTTGGCCAGCTCGTCGGCGGCGGACGCGGAATTCACAGGCACGATGTCTCCTTGGACGCGGGGCGTACGGGGTTGGCCGCACGCTGTTCTCGGGTGAACTGGCCGAACATGTCCGTGACGCAGCGATGGGCGTCAACGAAGGCCCGGGAGTAACCCGGGGTCGGGATGAGGTGGTTGTAGAACGTGGCCCCCTCGGTCAGCGGGCCGATCAGCCAGAGCCGCCGGTGGCTTGTGCCGTCCGGGCCCACGGGGTGCAGTGCCTCGTCGACGTCGGCGGTGGCGACCCGGTCGCTGCCGGGCAGGAGCGGGCTGAGCACGCGGCGCCGGTGCAGCGAGCGCACCAGCGGGCTCGCCGATGCGGCCAGGGCGGGCCAGGGCGCGTTGCCCGCGCACAGCCAGTCCACGCTCTCGTGGTGCGGGTCTTCGAGGCGGGTCGAGGCGAGGGTCCAGCGGCCGGTGTCCTCGCCTTGTCCCGGGGCCACGAGAGGGGCCGGCCCCAGGGGGAAGCGGACGATTCCGGCGTCGGCGAGCGCGAGGAGTTCGGCGTAACGGTCCTTCTGGGGGCCGACCACCGCGCGGTTCATCAACGGCACCGTGCGGCACAGGAACTCTTCGAGTGAAGAGCCGGTCAGGCCACGGAAGTTGACCGCGTCGCGCAGGATGTCACGTACCTCGCGGACGGCTTCCAGGGCCGCCTTGACCGGACTGAGGGTCAGCCCCTTGTCGGCCTCGGCGAGATCGTCGCGCACGGTGTCGGTGAGCCAGCGCTGGTACGAGGCGCTGTCCCGCCGGTCCATGGTCGCGGAGGGGTCCCAGAGGGCGGTGGGGTCGAATGCGCCGTGCACTTGGTCGAGCAGGTCGAGCGCCGCGGTCAGTTTGCCCGAAGCGGTCGCCTGAACGAGGTCGGCGGCCACCGCCTCCTCGGCGGCGGACCCCTCCTCGACCAGGGTCCGGCAGCGGTGGTAGGCGATCCGCATCTCGCTCATCAGCAGCGGCTGGAGCCGCTCGTCGAAGTCCAGCGGGCCCTCCGAGCGCAGCGACGCCACGACCTCACGGGTGAGGGCGACGGGCTGGAAGCGGCTGGTCATCTCCGGGCGCCTGGGACGCACCCGGAAAGGCATACCGGACCGGGAGTACAGCACAATGCGAGGCTCTGTTCCACCGGCCAGATAGCGGACCCGGCCGGATTCCCGTGAGAATGTTCCGCCTCGCCCGACCGTCAACGCGGCGACCGTGTCCATGGCCGAAAGGCCGAATCCGGCGACAGCCACCGAACTGCCCGGTTCCACGGCCGCCACGCTCTCCGGCAGCGGATAAGGATCGGTCACGCGGCGCAGTACGGTCCCCGCATTTCCCCGCAACTTTCCCGGCCGTTCATTGCCGACATGGCCGAGGGTGAGAAACGCGAAGTCCGTCTCGATGAGCGTCCCGTCCGCGAGAGTGATCCTCGTGGTGTCGGTCCCCTCACCCGGTTCCAGGTCGACCGCCGCGGAACGGTGCAGTCGTATGCGTACGTTGTCAGGGGCCAGGCGGCAGGTCCGCTCGAAGAACCACCGCAGGTACTCGCCGAGCACGCGGCGGGGCAGGAAGTCGTCCGGCGCGATGGCGCGGCCCGTCGTGCTCACCGTACGGCCGTCCGGGCCCAGTCTCAGGCCGCGCTCCGTGACCCACTCGTACAGCCCCGGACCGTCCTTGCCGGTCTCCGCGCCCACGGACTCTTCCCCGGGGAACATGGATATCTCGCCGCAGAGAGTATTGAGGAGGAGATAGTCAGGCTGGTCGGTCGCGTGCAGCCCCTGTCCCGAGGAGACGGGATCGACGACGTCCACACACACGGCGGAGAGGGAGGTGGAATTCTGCGCCAGAGCGACGATCCGTTCCAAGACACTGCACCCTCGGGACCCCAATCCGACAATGCACACCCTTAACTCGGCCGCCACTCAAACCCCCGTAATCTGGAATACCGAGAAGTAACCGAATATCGAGAACCTGGTTGCCCCACCGTACACACCGGCCTCGACGGCGTTCAATGACGCGATCGAACTTAGGCGCATTCGGCGCCCTCGGCCGGTAAATGATCTATGCCGTCACCGTAAAGCCGACACAGTCAGCGGATACTTCCGGTCCTGCCCGCCGAAAGCAAGTACTCGGATTCGGCCAGAGTGGCTCCCCACCCCGCTCCGGCAGGACCCAGCGGTCTCTTCCGCGAGGTCATCGCGGAATGCACGGGTCTTCCTCCGGTCACCCACCCGCAGAAGAATCCGGCCATACCCGGGCCGAGGGGGCCCAGGGGCGGCGCGCGGGTTCCGCCGTTCGTGGCGCTCCCCCTACCCTCCCGACGTGTCCCCGCGCCAGTGGGCAGTAACGCACCACACGAGACCCCGGGAGCAACGTTGCCATCGATGCCACGCAGACATTTCCTCCAGAGCGCCGCGGGCACGGCGATCGCGGGAGTGGCCGTGCCCGCCGCCCCGGCGGCCGTCGCGGCCACCACCCCCCAGGACGCCGCGGGAGGGACCGTCCGGTTGCACTTCACCGCCACCACCAACGGCGCCGCCGCCCCGGCCCGCAAGCACTTCCTCGCCGAGGTGCAGAACGTCCTCTGGTCGTTCGCCGACGACGGCAGACCCGCCACCGCCCTCACCCCGCCCGACCTCGAACCCACCCGCCCCGCCGTCTCGCCCGACGGCCGCCAGGTGGCCATGGCCTGCTTCAAGGGCGGCCAGTTCCACATCTGGGTCATGGCCGTGGACGGGACGGGACTGCGGCGGTTGACCGAAGGGCCCTGGGACGACCGGGGCCCCGCCTGGTCCCCGGACGGCTCGAGGATCGTGTTCTCCTCCGAGCGCGGCGGCGACCCCGTCAAGGGCAGCCCGTACCGCATCTGGACCGTCGATCCGCGCGGCGGAAAACTGACCCAACTCACCGGCTTGAAAGGGCAGTCGGGGCCCGGACAGGATGTGCCGTACGAGGACTTCGACCCCACCTGGTCCGCCGACGGCAGCCGGATCGTCTTCGTGCGGGGGAGACTCGACCAGACGGTGCTCAGGTCCAGGACGCTGGCCGCCGTGCCCGCGGACGGCGGGCCCGTCACCGTCTGGCACGCCGAGAGTGAGCCGGGCAACCTCCAGGTCCCGGTCTTCTCGCCCGCGGGCCGCAGCGCCTGGCTGCGCACCGTGCAGCTGGTCGGGAAGTTCGAGCAGGTCAACCTGGTCGTGGACGGGAAACCGGTCCCCGTCGACGGGGAGATCGCCGTCGCCCCGCCCCGCTGGCTCGACGAGGAGCGGGTCCTGCTCACCGTCGACGGACAGTTCCGGATCGTGCGCACCCGAACGGGCGGCAGCGGGCACGTGCTGCCGTTCGACGCGACACTTCCCGTCGAGCGGCCCTCCTACCGCGTCAAGAAGTACGACTTCGAGCCGCGCGGCACCCGAAAGGTGCGCGGCATCCAGCAGCCGGCCCTCGCCCCCGACGGACGCTCCTTCGCCTTCGTTTCGCTGAACACCCTCTGGATCCAGCCGATTTCGAGCAGCGGAAAGCCCCGAAAAGTCGTCAGGGCGCCGGTCGGTTCCTATGTGCAGGGGCCCACCTGGAGCCGGGACGGGCGCTCGCTGCTGTACGTGGACGACCGCGACGGGCTCAATGCCGTGCGCCGCCACGACCTCGCCACCGGCAAGGACACCGTCCTCGCGCCCGGCGGCCGCGTCCACGGCGCGCTCTCCCCGGACGGAACCCGGCTCGCCTGCCTCGACATGGCCGGCAATCTGCTCGTACGCGACCTCGGCAGCGGTACGGAGAAGGTGCTCGCCGCGCCGATGGGCGGCGGCGGGCTGCCGGGGCCGCCCAGCTGGTCCCCGGACGGGCGGTACGTGGCGTACTGCGACCGCAACCGCCTCAACCTCCGCTTCCGCGAGGGCTACAACCTCATCAGGGTCGTCGACGTCACGACCGGAGCCTTTCGGCTCCACCCGCCGGCCCCCTTCGCCTCGCTCTCCGACCGGTACGCGTCGGGGCCCGCCTGGTCACCGGACGGCAAGTGGTTCGCCTGCGTCAGCGAGTCCGCCCTCTGGGTGCTGCCCGTGCGTCCCGACGGCACCCCGCACGGCGAACCCCGCCGCCTCGGCGACGAGGGCGCCGACCACCCCTCATGGTCCGCCGACTCCACATCCCTGCTCCATCTCGCGGACGGCAAGGTGAAGTTGACTCCGATCGACGGGAGCGGCGGACGCACCGTGCCCGTGCGCGTCAGCTATCGGCGCGCCACGCCCGTCGACACCCTTGTGCACGCCGGACAGCTCTGGGACGGCACCGGCTCCAGGCCCCGCGAGGACATCGACATCCTCATCCGTGACGGCCGCGTCACCGCCGTCGAACCGCACCGCGCCGGCCGCCGCGCCACCCGCGTCGTCGACGCGTCGGACCGTACGGTCCTGCCCGGGCTCTGGGACGCGCACACCCACCCCTGGCAGTACACCTACGGAGCCCGCCAGTCCGCGCTGGAACTCGCGTACGGCGTCACCACCACCGTCTCGCTCGCCGGATTCTCCTACGAACAGGCCCGGTTGAGGGAGGACGTCATCGCCGGAAGGCTCGCCGGACCGCGTCTGCTCACCACCGGCGAACTGCTCGACGGGCCGCGCGTCGCGTACTCCATGGGCCGCGCGCACCGCACCCCCGAAGGCTTGCGCCGCTCCTTCGCCCGAGGGGCCGCGCTGGACTGGGACTTCGTGAAGACGTACGTCCGGGCGCCGTTCGCGTACATGGCGGCCGCGGCCCGCTTCGGCCATGACCGGCTCGGGGTGCGCTCCGGCTCCCACCTGTGCTCCCAAGGGGTGCAGAGCGGACAGGATCTGACGACCCATCTGTCCGCCACGGAACGGACCGAGTACGGGCACGGTGCCACCCCGGGGAACCGCACCCACCAGGACACCAGGGAGAACTACACCCACGGCCGCTTCCACCTGGTGGCGACGCCGTTCAGCGCCCTCCCGACGATCCACGACCACCCGGACCTGGTCGACGACCCCCGCGTGAGCGAGATGATGCCGCCCTGGGATCTGGCCACCATCCGCGCGCAGGCGGCCCAGGTCCCCTCGGACGCGGAACGGCTTATCCTTCGGCGGGAGTTGGCGTCCTACCGAACGGTGGTGAAGGAGGGTGGTCTGATGGCCATCGGCACGGACACCCCGCTGACCCCGGTCGGCCTCCATCTGCATCTGTCCCTGCGTGAGCTGGTGGCCCACGGTTTCAGCCCGACCGAAGCCCTGCTGAGCGTGACCGCGGCGCCCGCGCGGGTCTTCGGCGCCGAACGGGACCTGGGCTCGGTGACAGTGGGGAAGCTGGGCGACCTCACGATCGTCGACGGCGACCCGTTCACCGACTTCGCCGCACTCGTACGGGTCAGCCAGGTCCTGGTCGGCGGCCGGCTCCATGATCGCGCCGGGCTGGCGGCGCCGTACAAGAAGACGAAGGCGCCGAGGGATCAGGCGCCGGGCGCCACGGACTGGAGGGCGGTGGGGGAGCAGATGCGCAGAGACGGGTGCTGCGAGTGACGGGGGTGCCCATGAACAGGGCTCTGAGGAGATGTGGCCGGAGCTTCTACCGGATCAGATCCAGCTTGGTCTCACGCAAGTAGGCGCGCACCAGAGCCGCGCCGGCAGCACAGCGTACGTTGCGGTGGCAGTGCGAACAGCGCCGCACGTGCTCGGTGTAGGCCTCGTAACTGCGCTTGACTGCCGGCGTGCTGAACATCTGTCTCCTGTACCGTCCCTCGTCGGTGCTGTCGCCGTGGCTGGTGCGGGTCCGCCCGTGGACCGGACTGCGTGTCGGAGCCCTCCGGCGGACGGGCGGGCTACCCGGCGGCCTCGGCGGCGCGGCCGAGGTGGGCCGGAAGGTGGTCCAGGCGTTCGTAGAGGGCGCGTACGAGACGGGCGAGATTCTGCGCCCCGGCCACCGTGGTCCGGCGCCGTGGGGACAGGCGCCGCTCGGCTTCGCCGAGCAGGGTCTCGGTCAGGGTCCGCGGGGCGCCGCTCTTCGGCAGGCGCGTGCAGCGCTGCCGCAGGTCCTGGGCGAGGACGCGGGCATGGTCCGCCAGCAGCAGCGTGATCTGCTCGCAGTCACGGGGCGCGGGCGCCGCCTGGGGCGCGGACCAGGCCAGCACGGCCTGGACGAGCGACAAGTACGGCTCCCGGTCGAGTGGCGATGCTTCATGGAAGACGTCAGGCACGGTCGGTGCCGAGTGTGGGGTCATCGCAATCTTCCCGCAGGCATTTCGGGGTCTGGGCCGCGCAGTTCGGAAGAGCTAATATGCCGTCGGCCCCCTTCTGCTGCAAGTACATCTGCAATTGCATCGGCAATAACGGTCGCGTGGCGGCCGATTCGCGCCACGGCGAGGGAGGGGGTCGTTCCGGGCCGAGGCCGATCACCCAGCAAGGAGAAGATCAGGTGAACGCACCGTCCAACGGCATACGCGCCAGCGCCCTCGAAGGCGCGGTGTGGCGTAAGAGCCGCCGTAGCAACCCCAACGGAAACTGCGTTGAGCTGGCCGTTCTTGCCGACGGCGAGGTGGCGGTCCGCAACTCCCGGCATACGGACGGGCCGGCATTGCTCTACACCCGGGCGGAGATCGCGGCCTTCGTCCAAGGCGCGAAGGACGGCGACTTCGACGACCTGGCCGGGCCTGCTTGACGCATATGTCGGCCGGATAGTCACCATCACTGTACGGACGGTGGTGGCGGTGGGAAACTGAGTGCTCATCCGACCAACACGGGAGCCAGCATGGCAGCCGCGCAGCCGGGGCGTGTCCCGCCCCCGCGCCGTCACATCGAGCACCCCCGGGGCGGCCCGACAGTTCTGCGGATAGTTCTCGGCACGCAGCTCCGCCGGCTGAGGGAGGCCGCCGGCGTCAGCCGGGAAGCCGCCGCGGACGCCATCCGGGGCTCACACGCCAAGATCTGCCGCCTGGAACTCGGCCGCGTCGGCTGCAAGGAACGCGACGTGGTCGACCTCCTGACGCTCTACCGCGTCACGGACGACAAGCAGCGCGCCGAGTTCCTGTCGTTGGCCCGCGGGACCAGCACGCCCGGGTGGTGGCATCGCTACAATGACGTACTGCCCGGCTGGTTCGAGACACTCATCGGGCTGGAGGAAGCGGCCTCCGTCATCCGCACCTACGAGGTGCAGTTCATCCCCGGTCTGTTGCAGACGGCGGAGTACGCGCGTGCGGTGTGCCGGCTCGGCAACCCGCAAGCGTCCGAGGCGGAGATCGAACTCCGGGTGGAGTTGCGTATGCGGCGGCAGGCACTGCTCACCGCACCCCGTCCGCCCCGGCTGTGGGCGGTGCTCGACGAGGCATGTCTGCGGCGCCCGCTCGGCGGCTCCGGCGCCATGGCGGCCCAGCTGCGGCACCTGCTGGAGATGGCGCGGCTGCCCAACGTCACCGTGCAGATCGCCCCGTTCAGCCTCGGCGGACACGCGGCGGCGGGCGGACCGATCACGATCCTGCGCTTCCTGGAGCCGGACCTGCCCGACATCGTCTACCTGGAACAGCTCACCAGCGCGCTCTACTTGGACAAGCGCGACGACGTCGACCATTATCTCGCCGTCACCGACCAGCTCAGCGCTCAGGCCGCGTCCCCGCGCGACTCCCAGGCCATGCTGGAAGACCTGATCAAGGCGGCGGAGAACGCGTGAAGGACGCGGCAACAGGCGTGTGAGAGACGCGGCGGGGACGGGGGAGCGTCCCGTTGAGCAGATCCGGCTACTGCTTGCGGGCGATCCCGCCGTACTCGATCCACTCCATGGTGAGCTGCTTGGGCCCGACATCTCCGTCGGGCTTCCACGTCGAGACCTCCACCAGGCCGGGCTCCAGAATCTCCAAGCCCTCCAAGATTGAGCCGAGTTCGGCCGCCGTGCGCACCCGCCCCCACTGACCCTGGGTGCTGACCCGCATGAACTCGGTGACGAAGTCGCGGGTCTGCTGGTCCTCGCTCACGAGCTGGCACACGACCAGGAAGCTGCCGGGGGCCAACCGGTCCGCTACCCGTCGGATCAGGCCGGCGGGGTCGTCCTCATCCGGAATGCAGTGGAGCACGGACACGAAGAGCGCGGCCACCGGCTGAGTGAAGTCGATCAGCCGCTCGACCTCGGGGTGGCTCATGATGGCGTCGGTGTCACGCATGTCGGCCTGGATGACCGCGGTGTTCTCGTTCTCCTCCAGCAGCGCGCGGCCGTGGGCCAGCACGATGGGATCGTTGTCGACGTACACCACACGGGAGTCCGGGTCGACCGCCTGGGCGACCTGGTGGACGTTGTCCTGTGTCGGCAGACCCGAGCCGTGATCGAGGAACTGCCGTATGCCTTGCTCCTGCGCAAGCCAGCGCACCGCCCGCTGCAGGAAGCGGCGATTGTTGATCGCCAGGACCTGCGTGCTCGGTACGACCTTGTTCAGTTCCTCGCACGCCGCACGGTCCACGGCGTAGTTGTCCTTGCCGCCGAGGTAGTAGTCGTACATACGCGCCACGCTCGGGATGCTGACGTCGACGGTGCCGGCCTGTGGTCGCATGTCCTGGCCCAATTTCCGCTCTCCCGTCATTCGTTCACTCCATACCCGGCCCCCGGCGGGGTGCCACGAACCGGCCGTTCACGCCATGTGACCGTGCCGGATGGGCAGGCTGGGCCTCAACATACCTACTCACCGCACCAGTTGCAGCCCGCACCCCATAAGTCGGTACGCGCGGCCGGGCCCGGCCGCCGTGACCGTCCCGCCTGGAGACTCTTGGGATACGCGTCGCGGGCGACGCATCCTCGCTCAGTGCGGCGTGTCTCTGTCCGGCGTACGCGAAGGTGTTCAGCCCACCCGCTCGGCCAGAAACGCTTCCCAGGTGCGGGTGCCCGACATGCCGCCGTCAGCGGCCAGGTTCTCCCCGGCGCGGTACGCACGGCCGACCTTCCCGGGCAGGCGCACCGGCAGCAGCGGGCGCCGCTTGCCTGCCGACTTCAGGTAGTCACGGACCAGGTCGCCCAACCCGTACACCTGGGGACCCGAGAGGTCGGCCACCCTGCCTGCCGGCTGGTCCAGCGCCAACTCGACCAGCCGGGCCGCGACATCGCGGGCGTCCACCGGCTGCCAGCGCATCCCGCTCGGTGCCGGGACGACGGGCAGCTTCCCCATCTTCTCCGCCACCGTCAGCGCCAGGTCGTGGAACTGCGCCGCCCGCAGCGTCGTCCAGGGAATGCCCGACTCGGCGACGGCACGCTCCGCGCCCAGCTTCGCGCGGAAGTAGGCCAGCGGGATCCGGTCCGCGCCGACCACCGATATGTACACCAGATGCCGCACCCCGACCGAGCGCGCGGCGCGCACCAGATTTCCGGTGGCCTCGTCGTCGCCCTTGGGGCCGCCGGCGAGGTGCAGCACCGTCTCGACGCCTTTCAGCGCGTCGTCCAGTCCGTCCCCCCGCAGCAGGTCGCAGCTGCGGTACTCGATGCCGGGCGCGGATGCGCGGCTGCTGCGGGCGAGGACGCGGACGGGGTGGCCCGCCGCGCGCAGCAACGGTACGACGTGGCTGCCGAGTGTGCCCGTACCTCCGGTGACGAGGATGGGGGAAGGCGTGTTGTTCATCGTTGTCTCCCAGGCGAGTGACCGTGTGTACTGCCATGACGGACCGGACGGCCAGAATGTGACGGGCCGGACGAAGTCCGTCGGGGACATGCCGGGGAGAGACCCCTCGAACCGCCGGGCCGGCGCACGCCACGGGCCCGCCCGAGCCGGTCGCGCTCACGCTTCCCGCTGCTCGGCGGCGGGCCTACGCCGACCCCTCATCCGATGTGAGTGCCTCGTCGCCCGGGAGTTCCACCGTCGTGACCACGCGGGTCAGGGACGGCCGCCGAGGGGCCGAGCCGAAACCGAACCGGACCGGGGGGTGCACGGCCCTCAGCCCGCCGAGGTCCTGACCGTTCCACTCCGCTCGCGCCGACACGATGGTGCGCAGGTCCCGCGCGGCGTACCACTCGCGGCGCCCCGCCCCCGCGCTGCCGCGTGTCCGGACCCCCGGCATCAGCAGACGCGCCGGAAGATCGCAGAGCGCGGCCCAGCCGGGGCGGACCGCCAGAGGGCCCGGGACCAGCCTCAGCACTCGGCCCAGCGCGGTGGAGCGCCCGGGCGTGAACGTGGCCCGCAGTGGTCCGGCTGTCACGGTCCACTGCTCGTGCGCCGGTCCCACCGCGACGGGGCACACGATCACCTCGTCGAACCGGTAGGTGGCGGCGACGAACCGCGCCACGCGCTCGGACGGCGCCAGCAGCAAGCGCCGGCCGTCGGCCCTCTCCACCATGACGTCGGCGAACGGTCCCATGGGGGACAGCGGCCAGTACCCGACGACCAGGCGCACGCCCGAGGCCGTGCCCAGCCCCGCGATCCACCCGTCGAACCGCATGCGCCGTGCCGTGCTCATCGGTTCCGTCCTCACTCTCCCGGTGCCACGCCGGATGCCCTGCGGGACACGCTTCCCGATGGAATCGTGCCACCGAAAGACGGTGGCCGCGCCGTCACGCGGCGGCAGCGGGAGTACCCGGGACCCCCTGGTCGCCTCTGTGGAGGCACAGTCCGGTCAGCGGGTGGGGCAGAGCCACGATGTCGCGGGGCTCTTGCCCGGCGGCAGGTCCGTCGGGCAGGGGAACGGCCCGGATGTGGCCGTGGAGATCGGCGACGTAGGCGATGCCGGCCTCGGCGTCGACGGCGAGGCCGATCGCCTCCTCGAACCCGTCGGCGAGGATCTCAGGAGCTTCCCCCGTGCTCTGGGGCGCCGGCACGGGGGCGCGGTTGAGGGTGTTGCCGGCGGGCGCGGCTCCGCGGTCGGTCCAGTAGAGCCGGTCGCCGAACAGGTGCAGGTCGATCGGTTCGGGCAGGTCGTCCCACAGCACCTCGATGTCGGTCCGGCTCCCCGCGCTCTGCCCGGCGGGGATCTCCAGCCCGGCGCGGAGGATGCGCCCCTTGCCGCCCTTGGCCGGGCCCTTCTGCGTCCAGTACAGGTGCCCTCGCGCGGGGTCCACCGCCACGCCGACACATTCGCCCATGATTCCGTCCTCGGCGGGGTTGACCACGAGGTCGGTCAGGCCGGTGCCGTCGACCCGGACGCGGCTGACCCGGTGCCCCTCACGGTCGCTCCAGTACAGCGTGCCGGCACCGTCGGAAGTCAGCTGTTTGCCGGTCGTCAGTGCCCCGGGCGGGACGATGTCCCGTCGCGGCCCGCCGGCCAGGTCCATCGCGTGGACGCCGCCGTCGGGGCGGGAGAAGTCCTGACCGGCTTCGCCGGGGACGTCGGGATCGGTCAGGGGTGTGCCCATAGTGGTCCAGTAGACGGTGGCCGCGTCCACGACGATGCCGTCCGGAGCCGGGCCGGCATCCTCGCAGAGGGTGTGCACCCGGCCGTCCGGAACAGTCACCCGGAGCACTTTCCCGGGGACGATCTGCAGCGCGAGCAGTGCTTTCGGCATGATGGTTGTCCTTGTTCCGTCGCTCGTGTCCAGCCCTCGCTCCAAGGGCGAATTCATCGCCCCTGGATGTCCTGGGACGGGAGGCCCGGCCAGCCCAGCCGCTCCAGGACAGCACGGGTGCGGTCGTCCCGCCGGGCCGCGAGGTGTGCGTAGGCTGTCTCGCCGGTGCCGTAGGCCTGTTCGACGGCGTCGAGGACCTCACCGGTCCGGGCCGGGTCCGGGTGGCCGGCCTCGAAGGTCAGCTGCGAACCGACGTGCTCCACCAGATGGCGCATGCCCCCCGGCCCACCGCCCAGGACACCGCTCTCGAACGGGCCCGTCACGGCCCAGCGCAGACCGAGTGAGGCGCGGACCAGGTCGTCGAGGTCCGGTACGTCGATCACGCCCTGCTGCACCAGGTGGGCCGCCTGCTCGTTGAAGACCTTCTGCAGTCGATTCCCGACGAAGCCGGGGATCTCCTTCTTCAGGCGGATCGGTGACTTGCCGAGGCCGCGGTAGACCTCCAGTGCCCGGTCGACGGTCGTCACGGCCGTCTGCGGTCCGGGCACCACCTCCACCAGCGGCATCAGCTCCGGCGGGTTGAACGGGTGCCCGATGACGATCCGGCCGGCCGCCGCATTGCCCCGGGCGATGACCGAGGGCAGCAGGGACGAGGTCGAGGAGGCCAGCACCACGTCGTCACGCGTGTGCGCGGCCAGCGTCGCGAAGATCTCCCTCTTGACCTCCTCCCGCTCCGGGCCGGCCTCCTGCACGAAGTCCGCGCCGCTCGCCGCGGCCGCCAGGTCGGCGGTCGCCGTGACCGGCCTCCCGGCCAACTCGCGCTCCACCAGCTCGCCCAGGTCGGGCCGAGGATCGCTGATACGTACCTCCCAGCCGGCCGCGTCGAACAGACGGGCCCAGGAGATACCGATGACACCAGCGCCGACGATCGTCACGACCGACATGCACAACACCCCAGAAGAACGGCGGAGAAGAACGGACTCGGACCCCGCCCCGCGGCACGCATCCCGGTGGGCGGATCCGCTGTCCAGTGGACACCTCACCGCGAAGGTCTGTCCAATATATGATCTGGTGGTGAGCGATATCCCCAGCAATATCAACCTGTCCCGCCGACTGCTCGAACAGTTCTTGGTGGTCGTCCAGGAGAAGCACTTCGGCAGGGCCGCCGAACGGCTCGGCATGAGCCAACCGCCTCTCAGCCAGTCCATCCAGCGCCTGGAGCGGACCGTGGGAGCGCGCCTGCTCGACCGCGGCCCCGGCGGCGTGCGGCTGACCTCGGCCGGTGAGGGATTCGCCACCGACGCGCGGCGGCTGCTCGACCTGCAGAGCGCCGCGGTCGCCAGGGCCCGGCGCGTGGCCTCGGGCCTCGGGGGAGAGGTGCGGGTCGGTTACGTGAGCCTCCTGAGCTACCTCTACCTCCCCGCGATGCTGCGGGCCGCGGCGGCGCAACTGCCCGAACTGCGGATTCACCTGCAGCACGATTCCTCGGCGGGCATCGTCGACCAAGTACGTGGCGGGACACTCGACCTCGGATTCGTCCGCGATCCGGCCCGGCTCTCCGATGACCTGGTCAGCACCGTCATCGCCACCGAGCGGATCGCCGCCGCGGTGCCCCGCGGCCACCGCCTCGCCGGGGCGGACGGGATCTACCTCGCGGAACTCGCGGACGACGACTTCGTCCTGCCCGACCCGACCGCTCTTCCCGCACTGGCCGAGCAGGTCCATGTGGCCTGCCGCGAGGCGGGGTTCACCCCACGTGGCGTGGCGGTCGCCGACGATCTCAGCGGCCTGTTCAGCTACGTCGACGCAGGCCTGTGCGTCAGCCTCGCCCCCGAGGGCCTGCGTCACCTCACGTTCGCCGGGGTGCATCTCGTGCCCCTCCGGGGACGGTCCGGTCACCTCGACACCGTCGTCCACGCCGTCCACCGGGCCGACGTCGACCCGGCGGTGACCCGCCTCCTGGATGTGGCCCAACGGGTCCATCCCCAAGGGCAGTGATCCGTCCTCCCCTTCCCCGGGCAGTCCCGGGAGCCTCGGTGGTGAGGCCGAGAACCCGGTTGGCGGGATGCCCGGCAGCTCTCCGGTCGCCGCCACCACTGATGCGACGACGTCCAGCCGACAGGAGCTTCGTCGGCATGGGCGATGAGCCCCTGTCCTCTTCCGCGGCGGGATTGTCCGCCAGCAGCCTGCGGATCCGGTCCACTTCGACCAGATCCACCCCGACCGCGATCCGTGTCGCCACGCCACCCATCCCCCGTCAGCTGTTCCGTTCCGGCACTGCCCTTGAGAGATCCGGGCCGGGACACCGCGGATACACCGGCGTCCGGATGTATCCAGGGCACGTGGCGGGCGATCTGTGGTGCGGGATGTGTGGAGTGGGATCGGAGCCGCGGACGGGCAGGGGTGGGTCATTGCGCATCGGCGAATTCAACAGACGGGTCGGCGTGCCGATTCCGACGATCAAGTACGGCTCCGGCTCGTACGCGCGCTGAGCGAGCTGGGTGGTGTCCCGCTGGCCCGGGTACGGGTGGTCCTCAAAGCGATGACGGAGCCGGACCCGACGCCGCTCGGGCTGCTTCGCGTGCTACAGGAGCAGGACGGCGAGCCGGGCCGGGAGCAGAAGCCTGGTCCGGCGCTTCACCCGGAGGCCGAGCCCGAGCCGAAGCGGGGACCTCGGTCGGCCTCGGACGAGAGCCGGCACACCGCCCCCGAGGCAGGCCTCGCCCCCGAGGCAGGCCCCGACCCCGAGGCCTGCCCCGACCAGGCCCGGACGGCAGTCCTGGAGACCCTGACCCGCCGCGGATGGCAGATCTCCCCGGAATCCTCCGACGTACGGAAGCTGACCACCGCTGTCCTTGCCGCACGGAGTCTGGGGCACGCGGACCTGGTGACGGCGGCCCTGAACGCGTACGCGGACGCCGGTGAGCGGACCGCCCGCGTGGAGGCCCGGTACATAGCCGGGGGCCGCGACCCGCGGCAACGGGCGGAACGGGCGGCGATGGCCGCACTGCTCGGGGAGGCCCTCCAAGCCTCGGTCCGCAGACTGGCGCTGGAGGAGGCCGTACGCGTCCCCTCCCGGTAGCCACGCAGGGCGCCTCGCAGGCCACGCTTGACACCGTCACAGCCCCGGACGGCACGGCCTGTACGGATCTTCGATAGGTTGCGCGGGAAACACCCGCACCCTGCCGAGGACTTCGAGATGAGCACGTCAAGACCGGTGGAGATCCCGGAAGCCCTGGCGTCGTCGTACGCCCGCGCCTTCGGCGAGGAGGGACAGGCCTGGATCGCCGCCCTGCCCGCGCTGGTGGCGGACTTACTGGACCGCTGGGAGCTGACGACGGACGGCGCACCCGCGTCGGGGGAGGCCTCGCTGGTGCTCCCGGTGCTGCGCGCCGACGGCGCCCGCGCCGTCCTCAAGCTGCAAACGCCCCGCGAGGAGACTTCCGCCGCCCTCACCGGGCTGCGCACCTGGAACGGGCACGGAATCGTGCGGCTGCTCGACCACGACCCGCAGAGCAGCGCCATGCTCCTGGAGCGGCTGGACGCGTCCCGTTCGCTGGCCTCGGTCGAGGACGACGACGCCGCCATGGGCGTACTCGCCGGGCTGCTGGCCCGGCTAGTGTCCGTCCCCGCGCCGCGGGGGCTGCGAGGCCTCGGTGACATCGCCGAGGCCATGCTGGAAGAGGTACCGCGCGCGACGGCGGTGCTGGCGGACCCGACCGAGCGACGGCTCTTGAACCACTGGGCGTCGGCGGTGGCCGAACTGGCTGGCGACCCCGGCGACCGGCTGCTGCACTGGGATCTGCACTACGGCAACGTCCTCGCCGCTGAGCGTGAGCCCTGGCTCGCCATCGACCCGGAACCGCTCGCCGGCGACCCCGGCTTCGACCTGTGGCCCGCCCTGGACAGCCGGTGGGACGACATCGCGGCACAGGGGGACATCGCCCGCGTCGTGCGCCGCCGCTTCGACCTGCTGACCGAAGCCCTCGGTCTGGACCGGGCGCGCGCGGCCGGCTGGACGTACGGCAGGCTGTTGCAGAACGCCCTGTGGGACATCGAAGACGGCCGCACCGCCCTCGATCCGGCCGCCGTCATCCTCTCGGAGACGCTGCGGAACCACTGACCCCGGCCACGCCCGGGCCGTGCACCTCGGGGGAACTGGCGTGTCAGCGGCCTGCCCCCGCCGGGCCGGTCCTCACCCCGACGGCCTGGGAGGGCCGCCGTCAGGGCTGCAGTCAGGGCCGTGGTCGGACCGCTCCTACCCGCTGACGCGCGGCGCCCGCTTCGTGCCGAGGGACACCAGGTACCGCCCGTCGTCCTCCGGCAGGTTGCGGTGGACGACGTCGGAGAGCGAGCGGGTGGCGCGCAGGATCGCCAGTCCTTCCGCGGAGAAGGTCTGCGCGGTGAAGAGCCGCGGTGACAGCAGCGGGTTCGTCAGGGCCTCGGAGAACGAGTCGATGCCGATGATCCGCCCGAGCAGATTGCCGAAGAGGCTGCCGTGCCGGGCGTCCTCGGCGAAGAGGCCGACATACAGGTCCAGCTCGTCGACACCGCCGTACAGCTCGTGCAGCGCCTCGCGCACCACCGGGTCGCCCGATACTTGCCGCAGGTCGCTCACGCGGGGAAAACCGAAGTGCTCGCGGTAGTCGTTGTACGAGGCCACGTCCAGCTCGCGGCCGACCTCGACGCTGCGGGCCTCGACCGGCAGCAGCAGCGGGTCGGTGTTGAACAGACTCATGCGCCCGGCCGGCTGTCGGGAGAGGTCGTCGAACAGGGGGCCCATGCCCCGCTCCTCGACGATCCGGCCGTTGGCGAGCGTGTGGAGCAGGGGGACGTCCCGGCCGGCGATGCGGTACGTCGACGGGATCAGGCTGTGCCAGCGGTACACCAGGCTGAACTCGATGGTCGACCAGTTCTCCCGGTGCCAGCTCGAGCGGACCGTCCGTGTCGGGTCCAGGACGAAGCGGAAGTGGAACGGGGTCAGGTGGTTGATGTACTCCTCCAGGACCAGCCGGATCGTCATCACCACCAGGATGTTGCGGGTGGTCTGGAAGACCCGCTCGTCGTCCCAGGCCGGGTACGCGCGCGACAGCAGACCCGCGATCCTGTTGTGCTCGCGCAGGAACAGCACGTTGACGAGCATCGGGCCGATGTGGGCGTGCGCCCGGTCCCCACCGGTCGCGAAGACGGTGTCGCGCAGCGGCTCCGGCACGTCCTCCCAACGCACCGGCTTGAGGCGCTCGAACTCCTTCTTGATGCGTCCCTGGTCGCACAGCAGCGGAGGGAACTCGCCGCCGCCGACCGTGCGGCTCTTCAGCCGGCCGCCCTCGAACTCCCGCAGGCACGCCGTCACCTCCTCGGACGCGCCGTACAGCTGCACCAGGTCGATGGTGTGCGGCGAGTCGGTGCGCCGAGGATCACCGCCCAGACCGTGCCCCCGCAGGAAGCCGTCCGTGAACCACTGGGCGAAGGCGGGCAGCAGCGCGGTCGACCGGGAGCACAGCTGTCCTGCCCCTGCCCGGCGGAAGAGTTCGGCCGCCCGCTGCGGCGCGGGGCGCCCGGGGTGCGCGGAGGTGTCCGGGGGCAGGTGCCGGCCGACGTACGAGCGGTCCGTCAGCGAGGGCCACGACGTGTACGGCGCCATGGTGCTGAGCGGGTTGGGCCGGGGCGGGGCCTTCAGGACGGCGACGTCGGTCAGCAGGGCGTTGGTCTTGAGGTGCAGCCACCGGTTGCCCTGCACCGCCCGCCACAACGGCGCGTAATGGGTGAGGACGTGGGCCTCGACGCGGTTGCGCAGGCCGTCCCGGGAGGGATCACGGTCGTCTTCACCCGGTGTTCTGCTCCGGCGCGGGATGGTCGTCATCTGGTGCCTGCTCTCCGGTCGGCGGCTGGGGGACGCCCGCACGGTCAGGACGGTGCCCCCGTGCCCGCCGTCACGGTGTAGTGCTGCGGATAGGGCGTGTCCCCGTAGTCCAAGGCGCGTTCGGCGCCCGGCAGCGGCCGGACACCGGGGCGCAGGAGCACCCGCCGCACCATCTCGGGGACGATCGCCCGGGCCGGATACCGACCCACGCACGCGTGCGCCCCGTGGCCGAGCACCAGGTTGTGCACGGGCGTCCGGTCGGGCCGGAAGGCGTACGGATCCTCGACGACCGTCTCGTCGAACATCGCCGACGCCAGGTGCGCGTGCACCACGGTGCCGGGGGCGAGGCGGGTCTCGCGCGGTGTGCCGGCGGCCAGCACGTGCTCGCGCACACAGAGCCGCGGCGTCGACGGGACGAAGGGGTGGAAGCGCAGCGCCTCCCAGACGTAGCCGTCGAAGACGGTGGTGTCGTCCGCGGCAGCCGACCGCTCGGCGCCGGCCAGCTCTTCCGGACGGATCGCCAGTTCCTTGAGCGCGGTCGCCGCGCACTGGGTGGCGTTCTGCTGGTAGCCGATCAGGTAGCCGACGAGCTGGTGGTTGATCCGTTCCTCGTCCATCGGCCGGTCCGCTCCCGGCGGCAGAACCGTGCGCAGCATCCGGCCGAGGACGTCGTCCGGCACGTCGTGGCCGGGGTCCGCCGACAGCGCGGCGACCCGGCGGCGGATCACCTCGGCCACCAGCTCGTGCAGTTCCTTGCCGGCCGCCACGCCGGCGGCGTGCACCTCGGGGTCCCGGTCGGGGTTGACGAACACCGCGCGCTGCACTCGCTGCGAAAGCAGGTGCAGGGACTCCTCGGCCACGCCGGTGAAGCCCAGGTACTCCTGGGCCACCCGGGCCGCGACCGGCGCGGAGAACTCCTGGATGTAGTCGAACGTCTCCCGCCCCGCGGCACGGGCCGTCGCGATCGCCCGGTCCAGGGCGTCGTCGGCCAGACGTGCCGTGATCCGGCGCACCGGGAGGAAGTCCCGCGCGGGCAGCATGAGCTGGGCGTGCGCGCGGTCGTGCCAGTGGATGTCGGCGCCGTCCCGGGCCAGCATGAACGGTCCGTGCAGCGCCTCCTCCAGGAGCGGGCCGTACACACCCACGGTGAAGACGTCCGGCGTCGACAAGACCTCCACCACATCGGTCATCCGGGTGACGAAGACACCCACGGGCGTGGCGAACACCGGGCGCGCCGCGCGCAGCTCGCGCAGCACGGCCGGGCCGTCGGACTTCATGCGCTCCCGCAGGAGGGCCACGCGCCGCGCGGCGTCGCTCTGCGGGATGGTGTCGTACGCCGCTAGAAACTCCATGGGTGCACCCAGACGTGGCGGGGCGCCGCGGACCGCGGTCGCCGGCGGATTCGCTCTCATTACGGCACGGAGTCCCCGAGCCCGCACCACGACCGGGTCACCGGTGTGAATATGCCCGGCGCCTGCCGGGCCGCGCCGCGTGCCGCCGCCCTCCGTCCCCGACCGCGCCCCAGCATGGACCAGGACCGAACCCCGCGACGCCAGGAGGCCGCACGCATGCTGGGACCAGGGCAACCACCGGGGACGTGCCCCATGCCGGCGACGCGTGTCGCCCGCACCCGCCGGAGCACCGGAGCACCGCGGTGACGGCCTTCCACGCCGCCGAGGCGGACGGGCCGGCGCACCCGGGGCCCGCGGCCGGCACCGTCGCGGTCTCCGGGGCGGAGTACACCGGATATCTGCTGGGCATCATCGTGCTGCCCTTCGTGGTGCTCGCCGCGGCCCTCCCCGTCGCCTGGGGACGGGGAGCGGGCGCCCTCGACCTGACGCTCGCGGCCGTCATGTACGTCATCTCCATCGCGGGCATCTCGACCGGCTACCACCGGCACTTCACCCACCAGTCCTTCAAGGCCGAACGGCCGCTGCGCATCGCCCTCGCGCTGGCCGGCGGCATGGCGATGCAGGGACCGGTCGCCCTCTGGGTGGCCGAGCACCGCCGCCACCACCAGTTCTCCGACCGGCCGGGCGACCCGCACTCGCCGTGGGCGTTCGGCACCGGACGCCGTGCCCTGCTGAAGGGCCTGTGGCACGCGCAGATCGGCTGGTTCGCCCGGCGCAGGCGCGCGGATCTCGCCCACTACGCGCCGGACATCCTGAACGACCCCGACATCAGCCGGCTGGACCGCTGGTACTGGGTCACCGTCACCGTCTCGTTCACGCTCCCACCGCTGATCGGCGGCCTGTGGACCATGTCCTGGTCCGGCGCCGCCACCGCCTTCTTCTGGGGCAGTCTGGTGCGCTACGCGGTCGTCCACCACGTCACCTGGTCGGTCAACTCCGTCGCCCACGCCTTCGGACGACAGCACTACCGCAGCAGGGACCAGTCGCGCGACGTCCGCTGGGTGGCGCTGCTGACCTTCGGTGAGGGCTGGCACAACCTCCACCACGCCGACCCGACCAGCGCCCGCCACGGCGCGCTGCGCGGACAGTTCGACGCGACAGCGGCCCTCATCCGGCTGTTCGAGCGCAACGGATGGGCCCACGACGTGCGGTGGCCCGACAAGGAGCGGCTCGCCGCTCGCCGGCTGTGACCCACGATGGAGTGAACGGCGGGCCCCGCGGGCGTGTCGTGATCACGGGGCGACTCCGGCGGCACGGTGGGGTGGTAGGCAAGGACCCGTCCCGCACCGCCACGCGCCGCGTCCACGCGCCGTCCGGCCGCCCCCGCCCCGGGGGACCGGTGGGCGCGCGCTCGCACCGCGTGGGGCCGTGCCCCCTTACGCTCCGGAGGTCTTCCGTTGCACGCGTACGCGCGCACGCGTGACGTCGCCGTCACCGGCATCGGCCTGCTGTCACCCGCCGGAACCTGCGCCGAGAGCTCTTGGGCCACCCTGGTGCGCGGTGTGTCGGTGGCCCGTACCGACCCCGTCCTCGCCGGGCTGCGGACCGACTTCTCCTGCGCCGTCCCCGACTTCGGGGCCCGCGCACGACTCGGCCACGCCACGGCCCGGCGCCTGGATCCGTACGCCCAGATGGCGGTGGTCGCCGCACGCCAGGCGGTGGGCGACGCCGGCCTGGATCCACAGGAGTGGCACCGCGAGCGCGTCGCCGTCGTCCTCGGCGTGGGCAGCAACAGCCTGCACTCGTACGAGAAGCCCTTCCGGCTGCTCCACGAGGACCGCGCCGACCGCGTCTCGCCCTACCAGGTCACCCGCAGCGTGCCCAGCATGGCGGCGGCCGAGGTCGCCCTGGACCTCGGGGCGCACGGCGTCAACTTCACCACCAGCAGCGCCTGCGCGTCCGGGGCGACGGCCCTGGGCACAGCGCTGGACCTGCTGCGGGCGGGGCGCTGCGACATCGTGTTGGCCGGCGGCAGCGAGTCCGCCCGCAGCCGGATGACGACCACCTGCTTCGGCCAGATGCGGGCCATGTCGTCCCGCCGGTCCGATCCCGGCACCGCCTCCCGCCCCTTCGACGTCGAACGCGACGGGTTCGTGCCCGGGGAAGGGGCCGCCGTGCTGATCCTCGAACGCCCCGAGGACGCCCACCGGCGGGGCGCCCGCGTGCGCGGCTATCTCGCGGGCTACGGCGCCACCGCCGACGCCCACCACCCGGCCGCGCCACACCCCGAGGCCAGGGGCGCGGAGGAGGCGGTGCACGCGGCGTTGCGGGACGCGGACTGCGCGTCCGGCGACATCGACCACGTCAACGCGCACGCCACCTCCACCCCGCTCAACGACCTGACCGAGGCACGCATGCTGCGGCGGCTCTTCCGCCACGACCCGCCGGTGACGGCGAACAAGAGCGTCATCGGCCATGCCCTCGGCGCCGCGGGCGCCATCGAGGCGGCGGTGACCGTACTGACCCTCCAGCACGGTCTCGTCCCGCCGACGGCCAACCTGCGCCGCCAGGACGCGGAGGCCGAACTGGACGTCGTCTCGGGCGTGCCCCGGCCGGTACGCATGCGCACGGCGGTGAGCACGTCGTTCGGCTTCGGAGGCCAGAACACCGCGCTCGTGCTGCGCGCGCCCTGAGCGAGGCACCCGGAGGGGGCCGGCCGTGACCGGTGGGCGAACAGGCGCAACGGCACCCGTCACCTCGGGCGAAGGCGCGCCCCGGGTCCGGCACCGGCCCGGGCGTCCGCGGACCGGGCGGTGTGCCTGCCCACCAGCACCGCGGCCGCCGACAGGTCATCGGCGGCCTGCCGGCAGCACGCCGCCTGCCGGTGGAGGGTGGGCACGCACCAGTCGGGCACACCGGAGTGCCCCTCCAGCAGAGCCGCCTGCTCCAGCAGGCGCGCCCCGGCGCCGGCCAGCCTCTCGGCCTCGGCCCGCAACCGGGACTCGTACGGGGTGGGTTCGTCCTCGTGGCGCACGGCGTGCACGGCCATGGGTTCCCTCGCTCTCCTCGTCCCTCTCCGACCCGGCCCGATCCCTCGGCCTCAGCGCGGCAGAGGCGCTCCGGAACCGCGCCGCGCCTGGTACTGCGGCGTACTCAGTACGCACAGCGGGCGCGCCCCGTCCAGCCCCAGGGACCGCAACTGGCGCAGCAGCGGCGGCTCCTGCTGACCGTCCACGTCCGGCGCGCAGCGCAGCCGCACCCGGGGGGCCGCGTGGAAGCGCTGGCGTCCGACGCAGTGCACCAGCGACCGCAAGGTCGCCTCCGCCGTGCGCCCGTAGAGCACCGAGTCCATGTGCGGAGCCGGCACGTGCGGCCCGAGGTTGCCGGTCAGCCGGACCGGTGGCTCCGCCGTGGCCCCGCCGGGCCGCGCCGTCTCGTCCAGGGTGACGTGCAGCCGGTTGCCGGTCAGCCGGACATCGATCTGGGCGCGCGTGACCGGCTGGCCCCACAGCTCCCGGCTCGCCGCCTCGGCCTCCTCGGTGGTGACGGCCAGCGCCGTCACCTGCCGCCCCGTGCGCCGGGTGTCCGCCCGGCGCAGCAACTCGGCCAGCACCTCGTGACTCCGTGGCCGCCACAGGTCGTTCACCAGTACCGCCAGGCTCAGTTCGTTGTACGCGCCCAGACTCACGCAGCGGTGCTCGTACGCGGAGAGCGCCACCAGCACACGCCGGCCGACCCGGCTCGGACTCATCCAGGAGGTGTCGGCCAGCAGCCGCGCCGTCCTGTCGGGCTCCACGGCGAAGAAGGCCACCACGCTCGTTGAGTCGTAGTACAGCACCGGGGTCTCGACCGGGCCCGCGGCGGTAACGGTCCGGGTCACCGGCACCGCCATCAGGGGATAGCCCTGCGGCGGGTTGGCCCGGTCCGTGAGATGGAAGACCTGCGAACGCACCACCGGCCCCTGGTAGGGCGACAACGCCTCGTCGATGTCCCGGCGGGCGTCCGGCAGGTCCTCCTCCAGGTTGGCCATGTACCTGCCCAGCGAATGACACAGCGGGAACTCGTGGCTGGCGTCGACGTAGTCCACCTCGTACCAGTCCGGATGCGGTGTGAACACCGCGCCGGAGCCCGCGCCCCGGCCGTCGAGCGTGGGCACGAGGTCGTGCTGGTTGGTGACGCTCGCCACCCACGTACGAGGGTCCGCGGGCTTCTTGTTGTCGATGGGGGAGCCCACCGCCACCATGTGCGTCACCCGGAACCGCCGGCAGAAAGCGCTGTTCTGCGCCAGGTTCATCAGGGCGATGCCGCCCTCGCTGTGGCCGATGAGAGCGAGCTCGGCGCCCGCGGGCAGCCCGTACTCCTCCACGGCCAGCAAAATGCCGCGCGTATAGGGCGACTCGGGGTCGAAGAGGTTGCTCCAGGCGCCCACGAAGTCCTGGGGGGAGTCGTTGCGCGGCTTGCCCGGCGCCATGCCCGGGGCATGCAGCACGTGCCGCACCACACCGTCCGGGCCCCGCACGTCCTGGATCAGGACCCGGCCATCGGTGCGGAGCAGATCGATGTTGCGGAGGAATCCCATGAAGGAGCCCTCCTCGGCGAGCGACCGGCGGTCCTCCTCGTCCAGCTCCACCGGCACCGCCGCGCCCTCACCGGCGTCGAAGGCCGCCAGATGACGCGCGGAGATCCCGAACCACGGGTCCGCGTGCAGCGCCTCGCCGGTCGCGATCTGCCAGCCGACGTCGTCGTTGAGAGGGTTCTCGTCGAGCAGCGCCCGGATCGCCGACAACTCCGCGAACAGCGGCGCGATCGTCGACATCGCCCGCTCCGCGCCCTTGTCCTTCATCAGCGCCCGCAGGGCGCGCAGCGCCTCCACGTCCCGGTCGCCCGTGACGGCGTCCATCAGGCGCCGCATCCCCGGGTCCCGACCGAGCTCCGGATGCTCCTCCAGCACCGCGGCGGCACGCAGCCGCAGCGACGTCACGGCGACCCGGTTCGCGAGGCTCTCCCCTCCGCACACCTCGCCGACCTGGCCCATCCGTTTCAGCCACCCGCCCGCAGCTCCCAGCGCGAACCCCAGGCCCGAGGGCCGGGTCAGTGCCCGTACGAGCGCACCTTGCGCCGCGAGGCCACTGCGCGGACGCCGCGCGCTCGACCGGGTGAGCCCGGGATCGGCGAGCACGGCGCAGGCCTCGGCGGCGGCGCCCCGGATGTCCGTGGCGCTCCGCGACACCTCCAGGGCCGCCTCGCGCAGCAGACGCGCGGTGGCGACGGCCTCGGACCCGCCGGGGCGCGCCGCACCGGCGTGGTGGTGAGTCGCCATGACGGCCCTCGCAGAAACGTGAAAACGGGCCGACCGGCTCGACCCTGTCCTGGGGACGATGATCGTGCCTTCCCCACCCCCGCGCATCCGGGCGACCCCGCGCCCCCGCTTGATCGCCGCGCCCACGGCTGGTCCGGGCGGGCCGTGGAAACGCGGTGCCCCTGGCCCTCGCTGACGTCGACCTGTCGGGGTGCCTGCTCTCGCGCGGCATTTCGCGTGCGCCGGGCCCCTGGTTTCCGCGGCGGCGTCCGCCGGTGCGGCAGGCGCGCGGCCTCGCCCCGTCAGGACTCCAGTACGTCCACATGGTCGCCGACCGCGACCACCAGGACCCGCGAGTCCGCTCCGGTGGAGCGCCAGCGGTGCCGGACACCCCCGGACAGCAGCAGCGTGTCCCCGCGCCCCAGCCGGTGGAGCCGGCCGTCGGCCTCCACCTCCACCGAGCCGTCCGCCACGTACATCAGTTCGTCGTTGCGGTGTCGAAACTCCCGGTCGGCCTCGTGCTCGCCGACGAACTCCAGCGCGTGCAGCTGATGGCGGCCGCGCACCACCGGGCGGACCCGCGCCTCCCGGTCGAGGCCGCTGTCCTCGGCAGCACGCACGACGTCGACCGTGCGGGTCTCGTCGGAGGCCGCGAGCAGCTGTACCGCCGTGGTGCCCAGCGCGTCCGCGATCCGTTGCAGGGAACGCATGCTGGGACGCGCCCGGTCGTTCTCGATCTGACTGAGGAACGGGGAGGAGAGCCCGCTGCGCCCCGCCACCTCGGCGAGCGTCAGGTCGAGCGCCCGCCGCCGACGGCGTACAGCGGCGCCCACCCGCGGTGTGTTCGCGGCCTCCATGGTCTCCCGTCCTCCCCGTGCGGCGCCGTTCTGCCCGGTCGACGACGCGTAACCGCACACTACGCGGCCCGCGGCCACAACCCGGAGGGGGTTTCGCACTGCCGACACATGCCCGTCACACCCCGTCTCTATCGTCAAAGTCAGTTGTTCTCATCAAAGAAACTTTGACACGAGGAGTTGGACGTGCCGCCCGTCGACCAGAATTCCCGCCGCCGCCGCCCCACCGGCCTCATCGCCCTCGACGAGACGGCCGCGTACGACGGATACACCCTCTACGCGCCGCTCACCGGCACCGGGGAGGTCTACCTCATCGACCTCCACGGACGAACCGCCCACCGGTGGAACCTCCCCTGGCGCCCCGGTCGCCACGCCCGGCTCCTCACCGACGGAACACTGGCCTACAACGGCGTGCTGCCGGGCGAGAGGGCACTCTTCCCCATGTGGCACAAGTACCGGGGAGGCGTCATGGTCCATGCCGACCCCGACGGAACCGTGCTCAGGGAACACCGCGACCCCCTCCAGCACCACGACGCCCACCACCTCGACGACGGCCGCATCCTCTACACCGCCCTGGAACCCCTGACCGGAGCCGAGGCGGCAGCGGTGAGAGGGGGAGTGCCCGGCTCCGAGGCCACGGGCGGCATCGTCTGGGCCGACACCATCAAGGAGACCGGTCCGGACGGTGAACTCCGATGGTCCTGGCGGGCGGCCGA
The DNA here is from genome assembly GCF_055581265.1 of Streptomyces sp. NPDC031466. NCBI lineage: Bacteria > Bacillati > Actinomycetota > Actinomycetes > Kitasatosporales > Streptomycetaceae > Streptomyces > Streptomyces sp. NPDC031466. Next base: position 189,100 of record NZ_JBVIJT010000001.1, on the reverse strand, counting down.
GCACCTGGACCGCGAGGAGTTCCCGCTGCACGAGGCCTACGCCCGCGAACACTGGCCCCTGATCAACAGCGTCACCCCACTGCGGGACGGCAACATCCTCGTCAGTCTGCGCAGTGTCTCGGCCGTCGTCGTCATCAGCCGCGACACCGGCGAGATCCTCTGGAGGAGCCGCCCCGGCACGGTCAGCCAGCAGCACGCCCCCACCGAACTGGACGACGGCCGGCTGCTGGTCTTCGACAACGGCGTCTTCCGGCCCGGCCACGACGTCCCCCACTCCCGCGTCATCGAGATCGACCGGGCCGGCGGCGACATCGCGTGGGAGTACCACGACCCGGCCCGCGAGTTCTTCTTCGCGCCCTTCATGGGCTCCGCCCAGCGCCTGCCGAACGGAAACACCCTCATCACCGACTCTCCCTCCGGGCGGCTGTTCGAGGTGACGAAGGACGGCTACCTGTGCTGGGAGTACGTCGTCCCGCACTTCGCCGGCTACACCGAGAGCGAGGTCCGGGGCCTGTTCCCGTCCGAGCCCAACGCCGTCTTCCGCGCCTACCGCTACGCCGCGGCCGACATCCCCTGGCTGGGGGCGACAGCATGACGGCCACGCCCACCTCCGCCACTGACGCCACCGCCGCCCGGTCGGCCGACGCGGTCGACGCGAGGGTGCCGTTGCGGCGGCTGGTGCCGCTGTCGGTCCAGCACGTCCTGGCGATGATCGCTGCTCCGATATCCACCGTGTTCCTCGTCGCCGGCACCCTGAAGATGCCGCCCGGAGCGACCGCCTCGCTGCTCAGCGCCGTCCTGCTGCTGTGCGGCGCGGGCACCCTGCTCCAGTCCCTCGGCGTGTGGCGGATCGGCGGCCGCCTCCCGTTCGTCATGCTGCCCGGCGGCGCCGCGACCGCGCTGTTCCTCCAGATCGCGCAGGAACACGGTGCCCCCACCGCCGTCGGCGCCGTCCTCCTGGCAGCTGCCCTGCTCCTGACCGTGCTGCCGCTGTACGCCCGTGTCGTAAGGCTCTTCCCGCCGCTGGTCATGGGCGTGACCGTGCTGCTGATCGGCATCGCGATGATCCGGGTCGCCGCCGGCCTCGTCACCGGACCGGACGGCACCGGCGAGCCGCGCGCGGTACTCCTCGCCGCGCTCACGGTCGCGGCCACCCTCGCCGCGTACGTCCTCCTGCGCGGTGTCTGGCGTCAGACCTCCGTCCTCATCGGGATGGCGGCGGGAGCCGTCGTGGCGGTGACCACCGGACTCGGAACCTTCGCCCCCGCGGCCCAAAGCGGCTTCGCACCGCCCGCGTTCCTGCCCTTCGGGACGCCGCGGTTCGACCTGGTGGCCGCCCTGCCGCTGCTCGTGTTCAGCCTCACCACGCTGGCCGAGATCACCGGACAGACCGTGCTCAACAGCGAGACGGCGGGCCGGACCCCGGCCCCCGAGCGGGACGTTCCGCGCGTCGCCCGCGCGGACGCCCTGATCTCCCTGGCCGGGGGGCTGTTCGGCACGTCCCTCATGGTCACCAGCGCCGAGAACATCGGCATCGGCCGGCTCACCGGGGTCCGCAGCCGCTTCGTGACCGCCGGGGCCGGAGTCCTCCTGGTCGCCCTCGGCCTGGCGACACCCCTCTCCCGGGCGCTGGCCGGCATCCCGGCAGCCGTCGTGGGCGGCTCCGCCCTCGTCGTCTACGCCGTGATCGCCGTGCTGGGCATCGAGATGCTCCGTCGCGCCGACCTGTCCGGCACGGGCACCGGCACCATGACGGCCGCGCTCGCGCTCACCGCGGGACTGCTGCCACTGCTCAGCCCGGATCTGTACGCCGGATTCCCCGCCTGGGCCCGTACGGTCCTGGGCAACGGCGTCGTCGCCGGCACACTGACGGCGGTCCTCCTCTCCGGACTGCTCGGCCGCTTCCGCCCCGGAAGACCGGCCGTTCCGCTTCCGAGCGGGGGCGTGCGAACACCGCTCGACGCCAGGCCGTCGGGTACTTGACGCACACCGACCCAGCACCGGACCTGGACCGCCCCGCCCTTCCCCATGCCTGAGTACGCGTACTCAGGTGCCGCCCGCCGGACTCCACCAAGCTGGGCGCGAACACCGGACCGTCGCAGGGGGAAAACACATATGGGCCACGCGCTGCAGTTGCGCACTGCCACACCTCGGGATCACGAGTGGATCCACGAACTGCGTCACCGGGTGTACGCGGAGGAACTGGGCCAGCATCCGGTGGACCCGTCGGGACGGCTGAGCGACGGACTCGACGGCGCAACGTCTGTCTCGTGGCCGCGCGCGGCCGGACGCGGATCGGCTTCGTCAGCCTCACCCCGCCGTGGGTCGGCCGGTACTCCCTCGACAAGTACCTGACGCGCGAGGAGCTGCCGGTCCTGACCGAGGAGGCACCGTTCGAGGTCCGCGTCCTGACCGTCGAGGAGCGCTGGCGGTCCACGGCGGCGGCGCCGCTCCTCATGTACGCGGCGCTGCGCTGGGTCGCGGCGCGGGGCGGCCGCCGGGTGGTGGCGATGGGACGCACGGAGCTGCTCGACATGTACCTCGCCGTCGGGCTGCGGCCGGTCGGGCGCACGGTCCGTTCGGGAGCGGTCTCGTTCGAGGTCCTCAGCGCCTCCGTGGCCGAACTGACGAGGACGGTCGCCGAGCGCCACGGCCGGACCCTGGAGCGGCTGCGGACGGGCCTGGACTGGCGGCTCGACGTGCCCTTCGCGCCGCGTGCCGACGGCTGTGAGCACGGCGGGGCGTTCTTCTCGGCGATCGGCACCGACTTCCGCACGCTGACCCGCCGTCACGAGGTGGTCGCGGCGGATGTGCTGGACGCCTGGTTCCCGCCCTCGCCGGGGGTCCGCGCGGTCCTTTCGGAGGATCCGGGGTGGGCGGCCCGGACGTCGCCGCCGACCGGCGCGGAGGGGCTGCTCGCTGAGATCGCCGGGGTCCGCGGGCTGCCGGTGGAGTCGCTGGTCGTCGGGGCGGGCTCGTCGGATCTCATCTTCCGGGCGTTCGGCCGGTGGCTGACGCCGGGGAGCCGGGTGCTTCTCCTCGATCCGGGTTACGGCGAGTACGCCCATGTCACCGAGCGGGTGATCGGCTGCCAGGTCGACCGGCTCCAGCTGCGCCGGGAGGACGGCTGGCTGCTCGACCCGGCCCGGCTCGCCGCAGCGACCGCTGACGGACGGTACGACCTCGTGGTGGTGGTCAACCCGAACAACCCGACCGGCCGCCACGCCCCGGCCGATGCGCTGCGCACGGTGATCGAGGCCTCGCCCGCGCGGACCCGGTGGTGGATCGACGAGACGTACCTGGGCTACGTCGACCCGGCGGACTCGCTTGCCGAGCTCGCGTCGGCCGACCCCCGGGTCGTGGTCTGCACCTCGCTGTCGAAGATGTACGCCCTGTCGGGGATGCGGGCCGCGTACCTGGTGGCCGACCCCCGGACGGCCGGGGAGCTTCGACGCTGGACGCCGCCGTGGGCCGTGAGCCTGCCGGCCCAGCTGGCCGCCGTGACGGCACTGCGCGACCCCGCGTACTACGCGGAGCGCTGGGCCCGCACCCACGTCCTGCGGCAGGAACTGGCATACGGCCTTCAGGACTTGGGACGGTTCGACTCGGTCGACGAAGGGGTGGCGAACTTTCTCACGGTGACCCTGCCGCCGCGGGGACCGAGCGCGGCGCAACTGGTGCGCGAGTGCCGTGGGCACGACGTCTTCCTGCGTGACCTGTCGCCGATGTCCCCGGCGTACCAGGGACGGACCGTCCGGATCGCCGTCCGCGACACGGCGGAGAACGCGCGGATCGTGGCGGCGTGCCGAAGCGCCCTGGACGCGCTGGACGCGCCGGCCGCCGTGCCGGCGGGCGCGCCGGGGCCGGCCTCCCGGTGACGACGGTCGCCGCTCTCGTGCCGTACCTGTGCGGGGCGCTGGGGGTGGGGGGCGTCGCGGTGGCGGCGACCCGGCGCCGTGAGCTGATGGTCCGCTGGTGTGTATGGGCGCTCGGAGTGCCCTTGGTGACCGCCGCGTTCTGGCTGGGGCCACCGGGGATCTCGGTGCTCGCCGCCTTGGTCGGTGTGGTCGCGGTGGCGGAGTTCGCCGGGCTGCTGCGGCTGGGTCCGGTGGACCGGGCGGTCCTTTCCGTGGCGGTCGTCGGACTTGTCCTGACCGCCTGGCTGGCCCCCGCGCAGGTGCTCCGGGTGGCGGCGGCGGGGGCACTTGCGATCGCCGGGGTGCCGTTGCTCTCCGGCGACGCGGAGCACGGGCTTCGCCGCCTGGGGGCGGGCCTGTTGGGCCTGGTGTGGCTGGGTGCCCTGGCCGGACTCGTACCCGCCGGGGCCCTTGGCCTCGTGCTGTTCGTGGCCGTGTCGATCGCCGACATCGTCGCGTACGCGGCGGGTCGCCGTCTCGGCGGCCCCCGGCTCTCCCCGTTGTCGCCCGCCAAGCGGTGGAGCGGCACGCTGGCCGGGGCCGCGGCCGGTCTCCTCGCGTTGGCCGTGCTGTCCTGCCTGACATGGCGGACGGCGCTGGCCGTGGCGGTCGGCGGTCCCCTCGGGGACCTGCTGGAGTCGATGGTCAAGCGGGGCGCCCGCGCCAAGGACGCCGGCCGGTGGCTGCCCGGTTCCGGCGGTCTGCTCGACCGGATCGACTCCCTCCTCGTCGCTCTGGCGGTGCTGTTGGTCCTGGGGTGAGCCGTGGGGCGGGGTGCGCTCAGAGGTCCTGCCCGTCGGCGCCGATCAGAGGGGGCAGGCACCGCCTCCTCAGTTCGGGCAGGGCGGCTCCTGTTCCGGGGCCTCCGGGGCGGGGGCGGGTGATCTGCCGGGGTCCGGCGAGGGGCTCGTCGAGTCGGAGGGGCAGGGCTGCGGGGGCGACGGGTCGGTGGGGGTCGGCGTGGGGGAGGGGTCCGGTGTCGGGGAGTCGGACGGGGAGGGCTCCGGCGGCCGGGTGGGGCCCGGTTCCGTCGGGGACGGGGACGGCCGGGGCGAGGGTGAGGACGGTGCCGGGTGCGAGGGAGTGGGGGCCGGGGTGGGCGTGCCGGGGTCCGGGCCGATGATGACGCCGCCGTCGCCACCCTTGCCGTCGTCCCCGCGGCCGCCCTTGCCCCCGCGGCCGCCCTTGTCGGCCGGGGCGGTGGCCGGAGTGCCGCCGCCGGCCCCGGGTGACGTCGGGATGACGCCCTTGCCGTCGGGCACGGCGTGCGTGCCCCTGCGGTAGAACTCCAGCCAGGAGCGGACCAGTTCGAGATAGGGACGCGACTGGTTGTAGCTGAGGACCGCGCGGTCGAGGTCGGCGGCCTGGCTCAGGTCGCGGTTCCCGGCGCACAGGTAGTGCCCGGCGGCCAGGGCCGCGTCGAAGACGTTGTTGGGGTCACCGCGGCCGTCCCCGTTGCCGTCCGCCCCCCACCGCGCCCACGTCGACGGCAGGAACTGCATCGGCCCCACCGCGCGGTCGTACACCGTGTCGCCGTCGTGGACGCCGCCGTCGCTGTCCCGGATCAGGGCGAAGTTCCGGCCGTCCAGTGCCGGGCCCGTGATCCGGCCGAGCGTGGTGCCGTGCCGGTCGACCGCGCCGCCGCGTGCCTGCCCGGACTCCACTTTGCCGATGGCGGCGAGCAGTTCCCAGGGCAGCGCGCAACCGGGTTCGGTCCGGGCCACGGACCTCTCCGCGGCCCGGTAGGCGCGCAGCACCGTCCCGGGGATGCCGGCCGCGGCACGCTCCAGGGCCTTCCGCTCGGTGCGCGGCGGGGCGTCCGGCGTGACCTGCGGCGGGAGTTCGGTGTGGTACGAACCGTCAGCGGGCGGGGCGAGTTCCGCGTACGGCGGGTCAGGCGCCGGGGCGGGCCGGTCGTCGGCGGCCGGACGGGCGCTCACGTGCTGCGGGAGTCCGGGGGCCTGGGAGGCGGTGAGCGCCGCCACCGCGCTCACGGCGATGGCGGTGGTCCGCAGGCCCCGGCGGGTCCGCACGGGCAGGCGTCGGGCGCGGTGTTCGGGCATGGGCACTCACTCCCTGGTGGTGGGACGCGGGCGGGGTTCAGCGGCGGAAGGTGTCGATGCGTGAGACGAGCCAACGGCCGTCGCGCCGCTGGACGTCGACGGCGAACATCGCCCCGGCGTAGGCGCCGTCTTCCCGCGCCTTCTTGTCGCCGGCCGTGCTGACGCTGCTCTGATCGGCGTAGACCAGGACGCGGGCCCGGTCGCCGTCGATGCGTTCGACCGCGCTGTCGGTGACCGTGGTGGTGATCACCGCCTTCTGCTTGTCGGCGCGGGCGCGGATGGCGCCGAGCAGTTCCCGGTGCTGGGCGACGGCGCCTCCCGTCAGCCATTCCTTCGCGGCCTTGTCGAAGGCGCCGGGATGGGCGTGGTCGTACGAGAAGAGCGCCGCGACGGCCTTGGCCGACTGGCCCTTGATCTCGCTGGTGCGCGCGGTGTCGGACAGGGCCGTGTTGCGGGCGGCCGGGTCGTCGCGGAGCGCCTGCGCGCGGGCGTGAGCCCAGCCGGCGAAGCCGCCGAGGAGCAGGGTCAGCAGGCAGAGGATCACGAGCGTGCGACGGGGCGGGGGCGCGGAATCGCGGAGGGACGCCGTTTCACCGCGCGTTGTTTGCCGGGGGCGGGCGGCCCGTGCCTTGTCGTGCCGTTCCCCGTTCCCCTTGGCGGCGTCGGTGGCGCCCGGGGCGGTCGGAGTGCGTTCGCGGGACTGCGAGGCGGTGGTGGGGGTCGGCGGCCGGCGGGCCTCGCGGGTCTGGCGGCGGCGCGCGTTGTTCAGGTGGTGGCGGGTCGTCGGCATCGTGTGTCGTCCTCTCCTCGGCCGGTCAGCCGGCCGGCGTGCCGCCGACCGGGGCCTGGCCCAGGGCGCTCAGCTTCCAGGTGCCGTCGGTGCGGGTCAGTTCGCCGAGCATGCGGCTGTCCTTGTCGGTGCTCCGCGCGCCGGGCGCCTTCACCGTCACGCGCAGCGCGACCAGCACCCGGGCCCGGCCGGCCCGGTCGTCGAGTTCGGTGAGGGCGCCGGAGAGCACCTTCGCCGTGGTCACGGTCTTCGCTTCCTTGACCCGACCGGCGAACTCAGCGCGCCCACCGGCAAGTTGCTCGCGCAGTTCTCCGGTGGTGGAGGACTCCCAGAGGTCCAGGCCGCGGTCGAGGCTGCGGTGGTCGAGGGTGTTGAGGTTCTGCACGGCCTGTTCACCCGCGGCAAGGGCCGCGTCGCGCTGCTCGGCGTACCCCGCGGAGTCGGCGTGGGCCGCGTCGTACCAGTCCCGGCCCGCCCACGCGGCGAAGCCGCCCGCGAGCAGGGTGAGCACGAGGGCGAGCCCCGTGACCGGCAGCGCCCCCGGTCGGGCCGGGCCGCTGATGCAGCGTCTCATCCGTGCTCCCCTCTCCCCGCGCTCGCTCAGCGCGTCTTGATGTCGACGATTCGCCACTGGTCGTCCTCCCGTCGCGCGGTCACCGTGAGCTGGGCCGCCGCGGAGGTGGTCCCGGCCTTGCCGCGGTGCGAGATCTGATCGAGGAAGACCAGCAACCGCGCGCTGTCGCCGTCGAGTTCGATCACCCCGGTGCGGACCGCCTGGGTGCTCAGGGTGACGCGCCGCGCGGCGACGTCCGCGCGGATCCGCTCCATCAGTTCCGTGTACTGGCGCTGCGCCCGCCCCGCGAGGACGGACCGCGCCGCGCGCTCGGTGGCCTCCAGACCGTCCGGCGTGTACGAGAAGACACGGGCGAGGGCGTTGCCGACGTCACCGGCGACCCGGGTCGTCTCCTCGGCGTCGGTCAGCGCGCGGTTCGCGGCGGACGGGGTGGACCTCGCCTGATGGGCGCCGTAGAAGAAGCCGCAGCCGGCGGGGACGAGCAGCGCGGCGCACACCGCGGGGACGAGCCGTCCGCCGGAGCCACGCCGGCGCGCTCCGCCGCCGCGCACTCCCGCGGGCTCCTCGGGCGAGGCGGCCCGGCCGGGTTCGGTGCCGGGGGCCGGGGCGGCGTCCGTGGTCGCCTCCTCTTGCCCGCCGGGGTCCACGTCCTGCCCGGTCCGCTCGGCGGTCGGTCCGTCGCCCGGGCCCCGGTGGTCCCGGGACCGTCCGAGGTGCGGCAGCCGTGTCATCGGCCTTTGTCCTCCTTCGCCGTCCGTGCGAGCGGTACCGCGCTCAGTGCCTTGACCTTCCACTCGCCGCCGCCCGTGCGGACCAGCACCGCCTCCAGGCGCTTGCGGTCGGTGGTCGGCCGTTTGCCCGCGCCGGGTGTGACCTCGACGCGCACGGTGGCGACGAGTTTGGCGGTGCCCGCGCGCGTGTCGAGGGTGGTGAGCGCGGCCTCGGTGACCGTGCCCCGCGCGGAGGCCCCCTTCCTGGGGGCGGTGGCGCCCAGTTCCTCCCGCAGCGGACCGGTCGAGGCGGCACGCCAGTCCTCGATGCCCGCCCCGGCCCGCTGCCGGGACGAGGCGTCGAGGGTGTTGAGCACGGCGAGCCGCTCGCGCCCGTCGGCCAGCGCCTCGTCGCGTGCACGGCCGTACGCGAGCGAGTCGTCCCCCCGTGCCTGCGCGTACGTCCACGCCCCGGCACCGCAGAACGCCAGCGCCAGCGCAAGTCCCGCCCCGGTGACGGCCCGCGCCCGCCTCATCGGCCCGGCTCCGCGCCGAGCAGCCCCGACAGCCCGGTCGCTCCGGCGCCGCCCGTGTCCGGCAGGGCCAGCGCGCCCGGTAGGCCCGCGCCCGACCGCGACGGCGCCTCACCCCTCGTACCGCCCGCCCCGGGCGACCCACCCGACGGCAGGGAGCCCGCCCTGGCCGGATCAGGCACCGCGCCGCCCCGTGGTGCGTGGGCGGACCCCCGTACGTTGACGCCGCTGCCGGCCGGAGCCGTGCAGGACGCGCCGGTGTTGAGGGCGGGGGCGGTGCCGAGGTCGAGGCCGGTACGGTAGCGGGTGCCGCCGTAGCCGTCGGTGCAGGGCAGGGGCTTGAAGAAGGTGACGGCCAGACCGAGTCTCATCTTTCCTCCGTCGACGGCGGTGGCGCCCGCCGAGACGGCCGCCGGATATCTCACGAGGAGTTCCTCGATGCCGCGCTGCCGGGTGACGGCGACCTCGGAGGTGGTGAGCAGGTTGGCGAGGACGACGCCCAAACTGGGGTCGAGATCCCTGAGCAGCCCGCTGACCTGCGTGGCGGCGTCCGGTGTGACGGTGAGCAGACGGCGCAGGTCGGCGTCGGAGCCCTTGAGGGTGCGGGCGAGTTCCGTGGCGCCCTCGGCGAAGCCGCGGATCGCCCCCGCCTCCTCGGCCTGGGTGCGCAGCACGGTCTCGCCGTCGGTGAGGAGGCGGCTGGTGGTGGGCAGGTTCCGGTCGGCGGCCTCGATGAAGGCGCTGCCGTTGTCGAGGAGCACCCGCAGGTCGTCGCCGCGCCCCTCGAAGGTCTTGCCGAACTCGTCGACGACCGTGCGCAGTTCCTCCAGCGGCACGGACCGGACGAGGCCGTCCACACTGGTGAGTACGTCGGTGACGGGCGCGGGCACCTCGGTCTCGGACCGGGCGATCCGGGTGCCGTCGGCGAGGTGGGGGCCGGAGTCGCTCTCGGGCCGCAGGTCGATGTACTGCTCGCCGACCGCAGAGAGTCCGGCCACCACGGCCCGCGTGTCGGCCGGGATGCGGGGGGCGGACTTCTTGATGCGCAGCTGGGCGACCACCCCGTCCGCGGTCAGGTCGATCGGACCGACCCGGCCCACCGACACGCCCCGGTAGGTGACGTCGGAGTGGGTGAAGAGGCCCCCGGTGCGCGGGAGTTCGACCCGCACCGTGTAGTAGTCGGCGACGCCCACGTACCGGCCGAGGTCGGCGTAGCGGATGCCGAGGAAGCCGAGGACGAGGACGGCGATGAGCAGGAAGGCGAGATTCTTCAGACGTATGGCGAGGGTGATCATCTGGGTGCGCCTCCATCCCCGGGGTCCCGGGTGGGCGTCGGTACGGACGGCAGGGGCAGCGGCGCCGAGGGCGAGGGCGATGCCCCGCCGCCGGGCCGCTTCCCGGGCGCGGCGCCCCGGGGCGTGCCGGTGGGCGAGGGGGTGCTCCGCGGCACGAGGGGCGGGATGACCTGGGTGCCGGGGACGGCGGTCATGTGCAGGTACACGTTGAGGTAGTCGCCCTTGACCCCGTTGAGCACCTCGTCGGTGAACGGGTAGGTGAGCAGCACCTGGAGGGAGTCGGGCAGGTCGCTGCCCGCGTCGGCGAGGGCCTTGAGGGTGGGGGCGAGCGCCTTGAGGTCGGCGACCATGTCGTTCTTGCTCGCCTTGACGGTGGAGACGGCGACGCCGGACAGCCGGTCCAGGGAGCGCAGCATGGTCAGCAGTGAGCCGCGCTGTTCGTGCAGGGTCTTCAGGCCGGGGGAGAGGTCGGTCAGGACGGTGCTCACGTCGTCCTTGCGGCCGGCGAGGGTGGTGGCGAGCCGGTTGACGCCGTCGAGGGCGTCGGTGATGTCACCGCGGTGGTCGTCGAGGTTTCCCACGAGCTCGTCGACCCGCTTCAGCATGGAGCGGACCTCGGGTTCGCGTCCGCCGAGGGCCTTGTTGAGCTCCCGCGTGATGGTCTTGAGCTGGTTGACGCCACCGCCGTTGAGCAGCAGGGACAGGGCGCCGAACACCTCCTCGACCTCGGTGTTGCGGCCGGTGCGGGAGAGGGGGATGACACCGCCGTCGCCGAGGTTTCCCCCGGCGGACGACTTGGCCGGCGCGACGAGACTGACGTACTCCTCGCCGAGCAGACTGGACTGTTCCAGGCGGGCGCCCGCGTCGCGCGGCAGCCGGACGTCGCCGTTGATCTCCATGGTGACGCGGGCCGACCAGCGGTCGTCGTCGAGGCGGATGGCGGTGACCCGGCCGACGGCGACGTCGTTGACCTTGACCGCGGCGTGCGGCACCAGGCTGAGGGCGTCGGCCAGTTCGGCGGTGACCGTGTAGGGGTGCGAGCCGAGGTCGGCGCCGCCCGGCAGAGGCAGGTCCTCGATGCCGTCGAAGCGTGGAGCGGTGACGGTGAACGCGCCGAGGGCGAGCGCGAAGCCGAGGCCGAGGGCGAGGAGGCCGCCGAGTCCCGCGCCGGCGGCGGCCCCGCCGGTCAGCACCCGGCGCCCTGCCGTGCGGTGCGGGGGCTCGACGCGGTCCGCCTCGGCGGTCTCCACCTGGTCCGCGCCGGCGGCGTCCACCGGTCCCGACGCCCGTCCCCGGCGCCGTACGACGCGCTTCACCGCTCTCCCTCCCCCGAGGCCGAAGCAGACGCCGAAGCCGAGACAGAGGCCGAGGGCGAGGGCGGCTTCGAGGAGCCGCCGGTCGCCGGCAGGGGCAGCAGGGGGCCGCCCATGCTGATCTCGTTGAGGTCGGCCCGGCCGTCGATCCTGCCGGTGTCGGTGTCGTAGGCGCCGACGAGGTTGCCTGCGGCAAGCGGCGCGACGTCCAGGGCCTCGGCCAGCGAGGCGCGCCGGCGGACCAGGGCCCGGGTGATCGGCACGAGCCGCTCGACGTTCTCCTTCAGCTCTCCCCGGTTGTCCTTGATGAAGGTCTTCACCCGGCGCAGGGCGGTGCCGAGTTCCTTCAGGGCGCCCGCGAGGTCGTCCTTGTTGTCGGCGAAGTAGCCGACGACGGTGTCCAGCCGCTTCTGTGCCGTGCGTACGTCGGTGTCCTTGCCCTTCAGCATGGTGGTGAACGTCTGGAGGTTGCGGAGGGTGGCGAACAGGTCGTCGCTGGAGCCGTCGAGCGTCTTGGTGGCCTTGCCGAACTCCTCGATGCTCTTGCCGATGGCCGCGCCGTTGCCGTCGAGGTTGGCGGCGCCGGTCCTCAGCAGGCCCGACAGGGCGCCCGCGGAGTTGGCCCCGTTTGGCCCGAGTGCCTTGCTGAGGTCGGTGATCGACGCGTAGAGCTGGTCGATCTCGACGGGGGTGCGGTTGCGGGAGGCGGGCAGTACGGCGCCGTCCGCGAGGGCGGGGCCGGCGCGGTAGGCGGGGGTGAGCTGGACGTAGCGGTCGGCGACCACGCTGGGCGCGACCACCAGGGCGCGCGCCGACTTCGGCACGCGTACGCCGTCGTCCATCGCGAGCTCGACCCGCACCCGGGTGCCCTGAGGGTGGACCGACTCCACCTCACCGACCCGGACGCCGAGGATGCGCAGGTCGGAACCGGCGTAGATGCCGACGGCACGGTCGAAGTAGGCGGTGATGCGGGTGCCGGCGGAGTCGAGGGCGCGCACCGCGACGAGGCCGGCGGCGACCACGGCGAGGGCGACCACGGCCGCAAGGAGTTTCCGGCGCGCCGCGAGGAGTTCGCCGCGCGCGGCGAGGAGTGTTCCGTGTCTGCTCATCGCTCACCGCTCCTCCGGGCCGCCGCCGACTGCTCGGGCGGCATGCACGACGTCTTGGGCCGGGACCGCGCGGGCAGGTAGTCGCGCGGCACCACCCCGCACAGGTAGCTGTCGAACCAGCGGCCGTTGCCGAGGGTGTTGCCGACGAGCCGGTAGTAGGGGCCGACCAGGGCGAGCGTCTCGTCCAGCCGGCTGCTGTTCTTCTCCAGGACGGTGGTGACCCGGCCCAGCGCCTTCAGGGTGGGGCCGAGCTGCTTGTCGTTGTCGTCCACGAGGCCGGACAGTTCGGTGCCGAGGGCGCGGCTGCCCTTGAGCAGGGCGGTGATGGCCTTGCGCCGGTCCCGGAGTTCGCCGAGCAGGGGCCCGGCGTCCTCGATGAGGGTCTCGAAGCTGGACTTGTTGTCCTTCAGCGTCTTGCTGAACTTGGCGCTGCCCTTGAGGAGTTCGGCGAGTTCGCGGTCGCGCTTGGAGACGGAACGCGACAGGTCGGACAGACCGGTCGCGGCCTTGCGGACGTGGGGCGGCGACTTCTCGAAGGTCTGCGAGATGGTCTCGAAGCTCTTGGCGAGCTGCCGGGTGTCGAGGGCGTCGGCGGTGGAGCCGAGGTCCTGGAACGCCTGGGTGACGTCGTACGGAGAGGTGGTCCGGGCCCGCGGGATGCGGCTGCCGGGGTCCTGTGCCGCGCCGCCGAGCGGATCCAGGGCCAGGTACTTGTCGCCCAGCAGTGTCTTGATGGCGATGGCGGCGGTGGTGCGGTCGCCGAGCCAGGCGTCCTCGACCTCGAAGGTGACCTGCACCCGGTCGCCGTCGAGGGCCACGCCGGTGACCTCGCCGACCTTGACGCCCGCGATCCGCACCTCGTCGCCCTCGTCCAGGCCCGCCGCCTCGGTGAAGTCGGCGCTGTAGGCGGTGCCGCCGCCGGTGAGGGAGAGCCGGTCGGCGTTGTAGGCGAAGACGGTGAGCAGCGCCAGCAGGAGCAGGCCGACGACGGCCACGGCGACGGGGTCGCGGTCCTTGACCGGCTTGAGGCGCGGCGGGCGGGAGCGGCGGGGCGCGGAAGCGGGGGTGTCGCGGCGTCCGGGCCGCAGCAGCAGGGTCATGCGCCGCACCTGGCCTCGGTGACGGCGACACCGGTCGGCGGCTTCGCGCCGGTGGAGGTGGTGACGCCGTCCACGCGGGCCTCGCAGAGATAGAGGTTGAACCAGGAGCCGTAGGAGGACAGCCGGCCCAGCGCGGTCAGCTTGGCGGGGGTGCGGTCGAGGAAGTCCTCGATCTGCGGGGTGGCGTCGCCGAGGTTGTCCGAGAGCCGGCCCAGTTCGCGGAGGTCCTTCTTCAGCGGGGCGCGTCCCTCGTGGAGGAGGTCGGCGGTCACGGTGGTCAGGTCGCCCATGGCGGTGACGGCCTTGCCCAGGGGCTTGCGGTCGTCGTTGAAACCGGTGACGAGCTTGCGGAGGGTGTCGACGAGGTCGTCGAAGTCGCTCTCCCGGTCGTTGAGGGTGGTCAGGACGGTGTTGAGGTTCTTCACCACCTTGCCGACGACCTGGTCCTTGGCGGCGAGCGTCGTACTGAGGGAGCCGACGTGCCGGATGAGGCTGTCGACGGTGCCGCCCTCGCCCTGGAGCACCTGCACGATGGAGCCGGCGAGTTCGTTGACGTCCTTCGGGGACAGTCCCTCGAAGAGCGGCTTGAAGCCGTTGAAGAGCAGGGTCAGGTCGAGCGCGGGGGTGGTCCTGTCCAGCGGGATGGTGTCGCCGGCGTCGAGCGCGCCGGTGAGGTCGCCGCTGCCCCGCTCCAGGGCGATGTAGCGCTGTCCGACCATGTTGAGGTACTTCACGGCGGCGGTGGCCGACGCGGGCAGGGTGCGGTCGTCGCGCACGGTGAAGGTGACCTGCGCGGTGCGCCGGTCGACGACGCGGACGTCGGTGACCTCGCCGACCTCGACCCCGGAGATGCGGACGCTGTCGCCGTCGGTGACCCCGGTGGCGTCGGTGAACAGCGCCTTGTAGGTGAGGCTGTCGTCACCGACTCCGCTGCCGGCGACGCTCAGCCCGAGGACGGCCGTGGCCAGCGCGGTGACCACCAGGAAGGCCAGGGACTTCAGGACCGGGCCGGTCAGCGGACGGCGCCGGGTGGGGGACGTCATCGCAGGGTCACCTCCGTGCCGCGCAGGGCGGGACCTGCCAGCAGACTGCTCCACTCGGGCAGCTCGGTGGGGGCCTTGCCGGCGGCCGGTGCGAGGAGTTCGTTGACGAGGTCGTTCTCCTGCGGGGAGTTGGCGGGCCCGAGGTCCTGCCCGGCCGCCGCGGGGACCTGCACGGTCGGCTTCCCGGCGAGGCCGAGGTAGGGCACGGGGTAGCAGCGGGGGCCGCCGTCCGCGTCGTACGAGGGGGTGTCGCGGCCGGGGCGGTAGGCGCCGCGGGAGGGCACGGTGGTGACGTCGACGCGCAGGCCGGGCCGGTCGGTGCCCTTGCCGAGGGCCTTGTCCATGGCCGGGACGAAGTCGGCGAGGGTGCGCAGGGTGCAGGGGAAGGCCGAGGAGTACTCGGCGAGCAGTTCCAGGGTGGGCCGGGAGGAGGCGGAGAGCCGGATGATGTTGTCCTCGTTCTGCCGCAGGAAGGCGGTCAGGTCCTCGGCCGTCCTGGTGGTGGCGCCCAGGGTGGCGGACAGCTCGCTCTCCTTCTCGGCCAGGGTGCCGGTGGTGGTGGTGAAGTCGGTCAGGGCCGTGAGGATGTCCGGTGCGGTATCGGCGTAGACGTGGCTGACCTTCACCAGGTGCTTCAAGTCGCGGTTGAGGGTCGGCAGTTGGGGGTTGAACTCGCGCAGGTGGGAGTCGAGGAGGGTGAGGGTGTCGCCCAGCCGGCCGCCGCGCCCCTCCAGGGCGCGGGAGACGGCGGAGAGGGTGGCGGAGAGCTTCTGCGGCTGGACGGCGGTGAGCATGGGCAGCACGTCGTCGAGGACCTGCTGGAGTTCCACGGCGCTCGTGGAGCGGTCCTGCGGGATGACGGCGCCGGTGGCCAGCGGCCGCGCGGCGGGCGAGGCGGGCGGGACGAGGGCGACGAAGCGCTCGCCGAACAGGGTGGTGGGCAGCATCTGGGCGCGCACGTCGGCCGGGATCCGGGTGCGGGCCCCCGGGCGCAGGGCGAGGGTGAGCCGGGCACCGTCGTCGGTGGCGTCGATCTCGCGGACCTCGCCGACGACGACGCCGCGCAGCTTCACCTCGGCGCCCAGGTGCATCTCGTTGCCGACACCGCCCGTCTCCACGACCACCGGGTCGGAGTCGGTGAACCGCTTGTCGTAGACGGCGACCGAGAGCCACACCAGCAGGGCCGGGACCACCAGGAAGACCACTCCGGCGAGCCGGCGGCGCGCCGTCGCGCCTCGCGCTGCGCTCATGTCAGCCCGCCACCTTCACGGTCGTGGTGGCGCCCCACAGGGCCAGCGACAGGAAGAAGTCGGTGACGCTGATCAGCACGATGGCATTGCGCACCGACCGCCCGACGGCGACACCGACCCCGGCCGGGCCGCCGGAGGCGCGGTAGCCGTAGTAGCAGTGGGCGAGGATCACCATCACGCTGAAGATCAGCACCTTCAGGACGGAGAGCAGCACGTCCGTGGGGGAGAGGAAGAGGTTGAAGTAGTGGTCGTACGTCCCCCGGGACTGGCCGTTGAAGAGGACCGTCACGTAGCGGGAGGCCAGGTAGGAGGAGAGCAGCCCGATCGCGTAGAGGGGGATGATGGCGACGACACCGGCGATGATGCGGGTGGTGACCAGGTACGGCAGGGAGCGGATGCCCATGCCTTCGAGGGCGTCGACCTCCTCGTTGATGCGCATGGCGCCGAGCTGGGCGGTGAAGCCGGCGCCGACGGTCGCGGAGAGGGCGAGACCCGCGACCAGAGGGGCGATCTCGCGGGTGTTGAAGTACGCGGAGACGAACCCGGTGAAGGCCGCGGTGCCGATCTGGTCAAGCGCCGCGTACCCCTGGAGTCCCACGACGGTCCCGGTGAACAGGGTCATCGCGATCATCACGCCGATGGTGCCGCCGATGACGCCGAGGCCGCCGGTGCCGAAGGCGACCTCGGCGAGGAGGCGCTGCACCTCCTTGAGGTAGCGGCGCAGGGTGCGCGGGATCCAGAGCAGGGAGCGCACGTAGAACAGGAGTTGGTCGCCGGAACGGTCCAGCCAGACGAACGGGGAGGCCACGGTCCTCAACCTCCCTTCGGCGGTACGAGCTGGAGGTAGACGCCGGTCATCACCATGTTCACGAAGAAGAGGAGCAGGAAGGTGATGACCACGGACTGGTTGACGGCGTCACCGACGCCCTTGGGGCCGCCGCGCGGGTTGAGGCCCCGGTAGGCGGCGACGACGCCCGCGATGAACCCGAAGACCAGCGCCTTGAGTTCGCTGATGTAGAGGTCGGACAGCTGGGCGAGGGCGGAGAAGCTGGAGAGGTAGGCGCCGGGGGTGCCGTCCTGGAGGTAGACGTTGAAGGCGTAGCCACCGAGGACGCCGACCACGGACACCAGGCCGTTGAGCAGGACCGCGACCCCCATGGTCGCGAGGACGCGGGGCACCACCAGGCGCTGCACGGGTGAGACGCCCATGACCTCCATGGCGTCCAGCTCCTCGCGGATGGTGCGCGAGCCGAGGTCGGCGCAGATGGCGGAGCCGGCCGCGCCCGCGATCAGCAGGGCGACGATCAGCGGGCTGGCCTGCTGTACGACGGCCAGCACGCTGGCGCCGCCGGTGAAGGACTGGGCGCCGAGCTGCTGGGTGAGCGAGCCGACCTGGAGGGCGATCACGGCGCCGAACGGGATCGAGACCAGGGCGGCGGGCAGGATGGTCACGCCGGCGATGAACCAGAACTGCTCCACGAACTCGCGGAACTGGAACGGCCGTCGGAAGATGGCCCGGGCCACTTCCGCGGCGAGTGCGAAGAGCCGGCCGGTCTGCCGCAGGGCGCCGGTGATCATGCGCCGCTCCCGGCGGCGGGCATGGGCAGTGTCGGGGCGGGGGAGCCGTGGGTGTCGGGCACACCACCGGTGGGGGAGGCCTGGGTGCCGGTCGCACCACCCGTGGGGGAGGCGGCGTACGTGCGCTCGATGGCGGTGCGGGCGGCGGGCGGCAGCCGGTCGAGCATGCCGAGGACCCGCTCCCGGCGGCGGGTGACGGCGCTGCGTGGCGGAAGGCCGGGGGAGGGCTCCAACTGGGGGACGATCTTCCGGGGACCGCCCGTGCCCCGCGTTCCGGCGGCCTCGGCCGCGAGGGTCGCGGCGTCCTTCTCCT
Source organism: Streptomyces sp. NPDC031466 (assembly GCF_055581265.1). Taxonomy (NCBI): domain Bacteria; kingdom Bacillati; phylum Actinomycetota; class Actinomycetes; order Kitasatosporales; family Streptomycetaceae; genus Streptomyces; species Streptomyces sp. NPDC031466. The sequence goes on along the minus strand of NZ_JBVIJT010000001.1, from coordinate 171,512 downwards.
CGGACATCCCGATCGGGCCTTCGCGGCGGCCGGACAAGAACTGCGCCACGACCGGCTCCTCGCTGGTGAGCAGGACTTCGCGCGGGCCGAAGGTGACCAGTTCGCGCCGGAAGAGCATGCCCATGTTGTCGGGGACCGTGGCGGCGATGTCGAGGTTGTGGGTGACGATCAGCATCGTCGCGTCGATCTGCGCGTTCAGGTCGATCAGCAACTGGGAGAGGTAGGCGGTGCGGACGGGGTCGAGCCCGGAGTCGGGTTCGTCGCACAGGATGATCTGCGGGTCGAGCACGAGCGCGCGGGCGAGCCCGGCCCGCTTGCGCATGCCGCCACTGATCTCACCCGGCAGTTTGCCCTCGGCGCCCAGCAGTCCCACCACGTCGATCCGCTCCATGACGATGCGGCGGATCTCCGATTCCTTCTTCCTGGTGTGCTCGCGCAACGGAAAGGCGATGTTGTCGAAGAGGGACATGGAACCGAAAAGAGCGCCGTCCTGGAACATGAGGCCGAACTTTTTCCGGGTCTCATAGATATCCCGTTCCGGGCTGTTCACCATGTCGACACCATCGATGAGGACGCGGCCGTGCTCCGGCTTCAGCAGCCCGATGAGCGACTTGAGGAACACCGTCTTTCCCGTACCGGAAGGGCCGAGCATGACACTGACCTCTCCGGCCGGCAGCGTAAGGCTCACGTCCTGCCAGATCTTCTGCGTGCCGAAGGATTTGGTGAGGCCTTCGACCACCACTTCGATTCCCATATCACCTCCAAAGCGGCGGACGGCGGCGAAGCTCGTGAGCGGAGGCGCGGGGTGCGGGACAGGGGCCGTGCGCGGCTCGCTGGGGGTGGAGCACCGCACGGCCTGGAGATCAGCGCCTGACCCGGCACGCTACGGCTGAGTAACCTGAGCGGGCAAGAGAGGGATCCGAATTCCCCGAGGTTTGAGTCGACCCACCGCGGTCTTTGTCAGCGCGGCGACAAAGACCCGGCCCCTTCTTGTCACTCGGTGAGCAGTAGCGGCTCCGGTGGGGGAGGGGGAGCAACATCAACTGCTCCCCGGGTGCGTCCGCTGATTCCGGCCACCGTGCCTTTCTTAGCAGCGGATGACTAAGCGGGGGTCCGGACTGCTCACCTGGGGAACAGGCATTTCCCCTTCTCGAAAGAATCATGGTCAACAGCATTGTTCGGCTAAGTTTCCCGCAAGTAACGTCATGGCTCGCGGTCGAGGATTTCCGAGCCGCGGACCGCCTCTTCCTCCGCTTCACCAGCATGGGCGCGGTCCCCCTCTGCCGGTCAATCCACAAGGGAGTCCCCAGTCATGAACAAACCCCTGGCAAGAATCGCCGTCGCGGCGGGCGCGGGCACCGCCGCGTTCGTCATGGCCGTCGCCCCCGCCTCGGCCGTGCCCTCCACGGTCTGGACCGTCACCCCCTCGCCGTCCAACTTCGCCGCGGCCAACAGCGGGAACATCGTCCTGACCGCGAACATCCCGATGACGTGTACGACCTCCAGCGCCTCGGGCACCATGGCCAGCGCCACCGGCAACCCGGCGACCGTGGCCAGCATCAACGCCATCAACTTCGGCACCAGCGGCTCGCCCTGCACCAGCGTGCTGGGCAACGTCACGACCACCGCGACCACTCCCTGGACCGTCGTCGCCCAGGACTACACCGCGTCGACCGGCGTGACCAAGGGCTACATCGGCAACGTCAAGGCCAAAGTGACCGCCGGTGCCTGCGTGTTCAACGTGCAGGGCAAGGCCACCGCCACCTACACCAACTCCACCGGCATCCTCGCGGTCGCCAGCGTCAGCGGCGACCTGGCCGTCACCTCGGCCTCCGGCTGCGGCACCGTGGTCACCACCGCCACCAAGCCCACCTTCAAGGGCAACTACGCGGTCAAGGTCGCCGGCACGACGACCATCCCGAAGATCGTCGGCTCCAACCCGTAGCCGACGCATGGCTCGCCGCCGCCCGGCCGGTGACCTCGGCCGGGCGTGCGGGCCGCCGTCGGCCGTTTCGGACCGTGGGACGACCCGAGCGGAGTGACACATGACAGGCCCACCGACCGCCGTCCGACGGACGGCCCGCGGTCGCGCCCGCGGCGCGGCGATCGCCGCGTTCGTCGTGCTGGCCGCCACCGTGCCCGCGGCGGCCGGGGCGTCCGGGACCCAGCAGATCGACGCCGCACTGCCCTACGTATGCCTGTTCCCCTCCGGCAAGCATTCCGCGACGGTACGGATCTCGGCGGTCCTGCCCGAGCGGGTGGCTGCCGGGGAGCCGATCGAACCCGCGGACGTGACCACGACCGTCGTCCTGCCGGAGCCCGCGGTGGCGGACCTTTCGGCGCTGCACGCGGCCGGTGTACGGGCGGCGACCGGGCTCACGGTCGGTGTCACCCAGGGCGAGGCCACCGCCGAGGCGACCTGGCGCGGCAGCACGGAACCCACGGCCCTGCCCGCGACCGGGCCGCTGACGCTGACCGCGACGGGCGACGTCCCCACGGTGACCGGACAGAGCACCGGCGAACTAACCATGACCGCCCGCGACTTCGCGCTGGACCTCACCCTGACCACCGCGGACGGCGGCGCCCCCGACCCCGCCTCGGTGACCGTCGACTGCACGCTCGCCGGGGACGCCCCGGACGGGGGGGAACTAGCCGACGTGCAGGTCGGCACGGACGAGTCGGGTGACCCGGGCACGCCGAGCGGATCGCCGTCCGGCTCTCCCTCGGGCACACCGTCCGCCTCCGGCACACCCGGGCAGCCGGGCGAGGAGCCGACGGACCGGCCGGGCGAGCACGCCCCGAAGGTCAGCGAGCCGGGCCGACGCGGAGCCGCCGCCGACCGCCCCGCGCCCACCTGCAAGTACGACGAGAAGTACCCGGCCGGACCGATGTCGTTGAACGCCTACATCACCGGCTACTCCAACGTGAACAAGCTCGACGGCGCCGCGCTGATCCCGCCGTTCTGCACACTCATCACCCAAGGCGAGCCGCAGTTCGTGTTCTTCCCCGACTACAGCGGCGCCACCATCACCCAGCACTCCACCGCCGACCTCTACCACCAGCAGCGCAAGCAGACCCAGCCCTTCGAGGCGACCTTCCTGACCTTCGACTTCACCCCCACGACGGCCACGATGGTGCTGGAGCAGACAGGCCCGATGACCATCGACTCGCACGGCACCACCGACTTCGTGTTCACCAGCACGGACACCTACGTCCGGGCGCCGCTCGTGCTGCGGGTGACGTCGTTGAAGGTCAACGGCACCCCGCTGGACGTGGGAAAGAAGTGCCGGACCAAGGCCTCCCTCGCCTCCCCGGACCCGGAACCGGCGAAGTTCCCCGGCGACCACCTGGTCCTGCACGGCCGGGGCGAACAGATCACCGGCCAACCCGCGACCGGCTATCTGCTGCTGTCCGGCGGCCCGCTGACCGGCAAGGTCACCATCCCCGCCTTCACGGGCTGCGGCACCGCCGACGGTGAGAACCTCGACCGTCTGCTCACGGCCGCGGTCTCCGGTCCGGCCAACTACGTCAAGCAGATCCAGGGACAGACCTGCTTCGTCTCGGCCGATGTGCTCAACCCCGACGAGTGCACCGACGACGCGCAACCCCGCAAGATCCCCGTAGCCGAACGGTGATTCCCCCCCATACCCCTGCCTGCGTGCTCCCCGCCCCCTCCACCCCCGACCCGAAAGGCCACATGATGCGGACATCCCTCGGCGCCAGAGTCGCCACCACCGCCACGGCACTCGGCACCGCGCTCGGCGTCTTCTCCTCCATGGGCACCGCCACCGCGGCCGCCGCCGTGCCGAACGGTGAGTGGGCGCCCTTCACCCGCTGCCCCGTGGACGCCCCGGCGATGCTCGCCGCCGACGGCCTGGACCGCACCCCGCAGTGCGTGGTCTCCACCTCGCCCAACGGCTCCATCAAACTGGGCAGGACCACCGTGCCCACGGGCAAGACCAACCTCCAGATGGGTGTCGTCCAGAACTCCGACGGCACCAGCACCGTGGTGGCCCCGCCCGGCGGCGCCCTCGTCGCCGACCCGGCCACCGTCCCCGGAGGGCTGCTGGGACTGATGTGCCCGAGCGACGTCCCCGTGATCACGGCCATCTGCGTGCAGCTCGACAACAGCTCCCTGAACAAGATCACGGCAACGGTGGAGTCCGTCGGCGCCCCCTACGACTTCGACCAGACCGCCGGCATCGTCACCGACAAGCCGATCGTCGCCCTCCCGGTCCGCATCCACCTGGAAAACCCCTTCCTCGGCAGCAAGTGCTACATCGGCACCGCCGCCAAGCCCATCGTCCTGCGTCCAAAGAACCTCCAGTTCCCCGAGTTCGGCATGTCGTTCTTCCACGGTGACGGCACCGTCGCCGAGGACGGCGAGATGAGCCGCGTCAACCTCACCGGGGCCCAGCAGAACGACAGCACCTTCGCCGTGCCAGGCGCCGACGGCTGCGGTCTCGGCCTGCTCGGGCTGGTCGACGCGGCGGTCAACGCCAAGACCGGCCTGCCCTCCGCCGCCGGAAAGAACAGCGTGACGCTCAACAACACCCAGACCCACCTCGCCGGCCTGAACGCCCCCGGCACCTTCGCCCCCGACGCCGGCAAGCGCCTCGCGAAGAACTGGCATTCCGCCGTCGACTAATGGCCGCGTGACGGCGATTCTCAGTCGTCCCGGCAACCATGTCCCGCCCCACCGCACCGATGTGTGCACGAACTGTGTACGTCCCACCGAACTTGATTTAGCTTCAACAGCCCAGACACACGTCTCCTCAAGTCCGGTCGCGTGCCCCTCCTGCGAAGGATCGGAGCACACGACCGGTGCACCGTGGGCACCGAAGAGCAAGGGACGGCACTCATGCCTTCAACCACGCGACCACCCGAAGTCGGTGAGCCGCTGGAACCCCTCCCCAAGGAATTCGCGGCCTTCATGAGACCGGAGTTACCCGGCCTCATGAAGGAGATCGGCGCCGAGGTCACCCGGGCCTACCCCGTGTACGGCCGGCTCCTCAACGGCCCCAACGCCGAACCCATCCGACAGGGCCTGGAACAGGCCCTGTACGCGTTCGTGGACCGCGTCGCCGACCCCGGCAAGAACGCCGTGCTCCGCGACCAGCTGCTGCGCAAGTTCGGCCGGGTGGAAGCCTACGAGGGGCGCGCGCTGGAGACCCTGCAGGGGGCGTACCGGCTCGGGGCCCGCATCGCACTGCGCCGCGCCAAGGCGCTGGGCCGGCAGTACCGGCTCTCCCCTTCCCTCATCCTCACCTTCGCCGACGCCCTGTTCGCCTACGTCGACGAACTGGAGCAGATATCCCGCGAGGGCTACGCCGAGGTGCAGTCCCGGGCCTTCTCCGAGGTGCCGGCACGGCGCCGACGGCTGCTCCACCTCATCCTCGCCGCCCCTCCGCTGCCCCAGGCGCTCCCCGGGCTCTGCGAGAGCGCTGCCTGGCACCTGCCCGCCGACGTCACCATGGTCGCCCTGCGCCCACCGGTCCCCGTACACCTGGAGGCGGGGCTGGCCGACGACATCCTCTTCGACCTGGACGTCCCGCAGCCACACCTGCTGGTGCCCGGCCCCCTCACCCCGGAGCGCCGGGCGATGCTCGACGCGACCCTGGAAGGCGCACACGCCGTGGTCGGGCCGACCGTGCCGCCGGCCCAGGCCGCCGACTCCATCCGCTGGGCCCGCCGCATGCTGCACCTGATCGACGAAGGCGTCGTGGCCGATGCCCCCCTGGTCCGCTGCGACGACCATCTGGTGACGCTGTGGCTGCTGTCGGACCCGGCCCTCGTGACCCATCTGGCGGCCGCGGAGCTGGCCCCGCTCGAGCATGTGCCGGCCAGTCGCCGTGACCGGCTCGTGGAGACCCTGCGCGTGCACGTCTCCACGCGTGCGCCGGCGGAGCAGGTCGGCGAGATGCTGGGCGTGCACGCCCAGACCGTCCGCTACCGCCTCCGGAACCTGGACGTCCTGCTGGGCGAGCGCCTCACCGACCCCGACCACCGCTTCGCCCTGGAGGCCGCCCTGCGCGCCGTGCACCTGCTCTCCCGCAACGCCGAGAAGTAGCGGCGGGGCATCGGCCGCGGCTCTTTCGGGCTGACATAGTGCTGTCATGCGCGTACTGATCGTCACGGCGGGGAGTTGGGGCGACGTCGCTCCGTACACTGGCTTGGGGGTGCGGCTGCGGGCCGCGGGTCATGACGTGGTGCTCGCCACCCATGAACGGTTCCGGCCAGGGGTGCGGGCCCATGGGCTCGGGTTCCGGCCCCTGCCCGTGGACCCGCGGGCGGAACTGGCCTCCGCGGGCGGGCAGGGCCTGGCCAGGGCGATCAGCGCGCCCGTGGCGATCGCGCGGCTGATGCGGATGGCGAGGGCGTTCATGCCGAGGCTCGCGGCGGGCGTGCACGACGCCGTGCGGCAGGGCGCCGACGTGCTGGTGAGTTCCACGGTCACCGACCCGATCTGCGCGGTGCTGGGCGAGGCGCTGCGGCTGCCGAACCTGAGCGCCTACCTGCAGCCGATCCAGCCCACGGCGGCCTTCACGCCCCTGGTCGTCGGGGCCCGCTCGTTCGGTTCGTACGGCAACCGCCTGAGCGCCCATGCCCTCTGGGCGGCCACCGATCGGATGTTCGCCCCGGCCGTCCCTGACCTGCGGCGCGAACTCGGGCTGCCGCCCGGCAGGTTCGCCGGGCCGCTGGGCCTGCCCCGCGGGCGCGGTGTCCTGCACGGCTTCAGTCCTCAGGTCGTCCCACGCCCGGGGGACTGGCCCGAAGGACACCGGGTCTGCGGGTACTGGTGGCCCGAGACCCCGCCCGGCTGGCAGCCCGAGCCCCGGCTGCTGGACTTCCTCTCCGCGGGCCCGCCGCCCGTCTTCGCGGGCTTCGGCAGCTTCGTCACCGCGGACGCCGAACGGCTGAGCGCCCTGGTCGCCCAGGCGATGCGCCGGGCCAAGGTGCGCGGGGTCCTCCAGGCGGGCTGGAGCGGTCTGCACGCCGAAAGCGATGACCTGATCACCGTGGGGGAAGTCCCGCACGCCTGGCTCTTCCCCCGGACCGCCGCCGTCGTCCACCACGCCGGCGCCGGCACCACCGCGGCGGGCATCCGGGCCGGGGTACCCGCCGTGCCCGTCCCGGTACAACTGGATCAGCACTTCTGGGCCGCGCGCCTCCACGCCCTCGGCGTCTCCCCGCGCCCGCTGCGCTACCAGCACCTGACCGCACGGCGGTTGTCCGACGCGATCACCAGCGCCGTCCACGACCCCGCGCCGCGCGGCCGCGCCCGCCGCCTGGCCGAGTCCATCGCCGAGGAGGACGGCGCGCAGGAGGTTCTCGACGCGGTCGAGCGGTTCGGGTGAAGACGCGCGCCGCGCGATCCGGCTCACCGCGCGTGTCTCCCGCCGCGTGTCTCCCGCTGGGAATCAACCGCGGACAAGTACGCCGTCCCGAGCCGTTCAGGGTCAGCCGGTGTGGGCCCATGACCAGAGCGCCGAACCGGTGACCACCGGACACGCCACAACTCCCGTCAGCAGGAGGCGACTCGCCCATGACAGACGGCGGATGCCGGGAGCGAAGCCGCCCCGGCATCGGGGGACCGTCCGGAGGATTCGTCGACGGGCCTACTTACCATGTCGTCGGCGGTCCCGACGGACGTACGCGGTGAGTACGGCGATGAAGAAGATTGCGGCTGCAGCCGCAAGCCACATGTGCCAGGGCTCGCCTTTCGGCCCTGCCAAGAGCAACGATTCCGAGGTCGAAGTCATGGGTGGCTCCTCGCTTGTCACTGGCCTCTGCGACGGCGCAGGTAGTCCCGGAAGCTCGCCGACTGCATCCAGCCGCCGAGGATCACCACGGCGACGACAACGACGACCAGAATTGCCTGAGCTGGAGTGCTCACAACCGTTTTCCCCTCCGAGTGCGGCGGGGAGAGGCTCGTGAAGCAGTCTCCCCGCCGCCCGATGTCAGGTGATGTCCTACAGAAGACCCTTGACGAGTCCCTTTCCTACGTCGTAGGCGTCCTTCAGCTTGCTCCCCTGATCGAGTTTCTCGCCGAGACCTTCGCTCACGTAGTCCGTGACGAGCTCGATGCCCACATCAGTGGCGCACCCCGAAGCGGCGGCTCCAAGAGCGCCCACTCCCGTCTCCGACACGCCCGTGTAGGCGCCGACCACGACCCCTTGCACCGCGCCTTGGGCGCAAGTCTTCCCGTAGTCCCCAATCGACTTGAGGCCTTCGGGGTCGATGCGGTTGACGGGGTCGCCCTCGGCGTAGAGGTAGGGGTTCTCCTCCTGACCCGAGGGGTCGGGGCTGTTGAAGCGGCCGATGTTGGGGTCGTAGTAGCGCGCCTGGAAGTGGTAGAGGCCGGTGGGGTCCTGATAGCCGGCGGTGAACCGGTAGGGCTGGGTGACCTTTTCGCTCGTTGATTGGGCAACGCCTCGGGGGCTGTACGAGTATGTGTTGACCTTCGTACCGGACTCGTCGGCGACTGCGACGACGGAGCCGAGCGCGTCGGTGAGGTAAAAGTAGGTCTTCCCGTCCCGGGTCATGGAGTTGAGTGTGCCCCCGGGTTCGCGGTTGAAGCCGGTGTCCACGCCGCCGGTGGAGGTGGCGGAGAGGCTGAGCGGGCCGTTGTGGAAGTAGGTGTCGCCGAGCTTGACGCGCTCGCTCTGGTCGGTGGAGCCGTACTGGCCCGCGTATGTCTTGCCGGCGACGGTCAGCGAGGTGAGCTGGCTGTGATCCGACCACTTCTCGCCGGTCCGGGTCCCTTCCGGGGTGGAGGCGCCGGCGGTCTCGTTGCCTTCGAGATCGTAGGACCAGTTCGTCGACGAGCCGTTCTTTTCCGTGATCTGCTGGGCGTCGTTGATGCTGTACGTCGTACCGCGCGGGCAGCCCTTGTCAGTGCCCTCGCTGGTGAGGTTGCCGGCGAGGTCATAGCAGTACTGCCAGGACGCGTTGAGGGTGGTGCCCTTGTTCTCGGCGGCGTAGGAGAAGCGGCCGGCACCGTCATAGGTGTAGGAGGTCTGCGTGCCCGCGATGGTGTCGGTCTTGGTGCGGATCTTGTCGCCGTCAGTCTTGGCGTCGGTGCCGTAGCCGTAGGTGTAGGCCAGGTCGACCAGGATGCCCTTGGCGGATTTTGCCGTGATCTTCTTGGGGCGGCTGGAGTTGTCCACATCGACGGTCTGCACGGTGCCGCCGGGGTAGGCGGTCTCGGTGCGGACGTCGTTGCGGTTGTACTTGTAGGAGGTGACCTTGCCCGAGGCGTCGGTCAGCTTCTCCAGTTTGTTGACCTCGTTCCAGGTGTAGTCGACCTTGCCGGCCGGGTCCTGGTAGAAGTCGACGTTGCCCGCGGGGGTGTAGGCGAGCAGGGTCTGTGAGCCGTCCTGGAGGGTGCGGACGGTTTCGCGCTGGAGCGGGTCGAAGGCGTACTTGATGGTGCCGGTGGAGTCGGTGCGCTGGGCGAGGTTGCCGTCACCGTCGTAGAAGTAGCGGACGGTGTCGTTGGTGGTCGAGACGGTCTTGACCCGGTCGAGGTTGTCGTAGACGAAGACCTTCTTGATGCCCCGGCCGTCGGTCAGGGTCTCGGTCCGCCCGAGACCGTCGTACGTGAAAGTGGTCTCGCCCAGCGGCTTGGGGGGCGTGACCTTGATGAGGTTGCCCTTGGCGTCGTAGGTGAAGGACGTCTTGACCGTCTTCGTCGACGACATCTTCGTCTCCGCCGCACACCGCTGGCCCTCGAAGCCGCCGCAGGTGGGGGTGGCCGGGTTGTAGGTGTAGGAGACGCTGCCGCCGCCCGTGCCCGTCTGCGCGACCGACTTGGTGTTGCCCGCCGTGTCGTAGGTGAAGGACGTCTTCTCGCCGTCGGCGTTGGTGGAGTCCTTCGGCACATCCCCGCCGGCGATCGTCTGCCAGCTCGCGACCGCCTTGCCGCCGGTCGGGGACTGCACGCTCTCCAGGTTGTTGCGCGTGTTGAACCCGTAGTCCCTCACGTTGCCGAGGGCGGTGCCGGTGCCCATGGCGTCGGTGGCCGTGTCGATGTTGTGGTTCGCGTCGAACTTGGTGGAACGGCTACGGGTGAGGGCGTCGGTGACGTCGGTGACCTGGCCGTCGCCGTCGTGCTTGTACTTCGTCGCGTGCTTCTCCGGGTCGGTGACCGTGGTCGTGCCGGCCGCCGTCGGCGAGGTGGTGTCGTAGGTGTAGGTCCAGGTGGGGCCCGTGTGGCCGGAGCCGTTGAGCTCGGTGGCGCGCAGCATGGAGGTGACCCGGTTGGCGTCGTCGTAGGTGAAGACGGTGACCCGGCCTTCGGCGGTGGTGATTTTGGTGAGGCGGTCGGAGGTGTCGTAGCCGAAGGTGGTGGTCTTGCCCTCGGCGTCGGTGGTCTTGTGCAGGTTGCCGTCGGGGTCGAGGTCGAAGACGGCGGTGCGGCCGGAGTTGTCCTTGGCCTGCCACTGGGAGGCGTCGGTCTTGAGCAGGTCGATCCAGCGGCCCGAGCGGGTCTCGGTCAGCTTGAAGCCCTTGTGCTCCTCGCCCTCGTCGTGCTGGGTGACGGTGATGGCGCCCTTGTTCTTGTCGGTGACCTTGGTCAGCGTGCCGTGCTCGTCGTAGGTGTCCTTCGAGCCGGACTTCCAACTGGTGAGCGTGTAGGTGCCGTCGGTGTTCTTCCTCAGTTCCTTCGAGTGGCCCTTGGGCGTGGTGAAGGAGCCGTCCGTCGCCTTCTTGAAGCGCAGGGCGCCGCCCGAGGAGTCGTAGAGGACCACCTCGTCACTGAGGACCTGGAGGTAGCGCTCGTACTGCTGCCACCAGCGCTGGGAGACCTTCCCCCACGGCGCCTCCAGCGAGTTGTAGGTGCGGGCCAGGGTCAACTGCTGGCCGACACCCGCGACGGAGAAGTCGGTGGCCGCCAGCATCAGGTTGCCGGTGGAGAAGTTGATCCGGGCCGTCAACGCGTCCGTGACGGCGAAGTCGCTGATCTTGTGCCACGGCACGTCGCCCTGGCCCTCGGGCACATGGGCGGGGGTCGCCTGAAGGGAGCGCGCCGCCTTGCCCTCGGCGCGCTCCTTCTGCTGGGCCCGCCAGGCGGCCACCGTGCGCGAGGGCGCGCGCTCGGCTTTCGGCGCGACAGGCTTGTTCGAACCGGCCTTCACCGCGGGCATCGAGAACGACGGGGCGTCCTTGCCCCACGCCGAACCCGGCTCATCGGCCGCGGCGGCGCCCGCGGCCGGCAGCAGGGACAGCGTCAGGGCGCCGGTGGCCAACACGGCGGCGGTGGTGAGGCTGGTTCTCTTCCGGGCACGCGAAACACGCGCACCCATGGTGCGTTGCGTCAAGGATTTCCCCCCACGGGAAAACACGTCTCGCCAACCCCAGTGGTCACGAGAGGCCCACAACCTTTCACAGGCCCCCCACAACCGGCCCCTCACTTCCCGCGAACACACGTACTACACGGGAGGGAACCGGCCGCTTCTGTCAGCGGTAATAGCCCTACAAAAGCCGCTGTTCAGCTTCGACTTCATGCCGTTATTGCCCTCTGCTCGCCCAGAACGTGGCCGGAATTGATCGTGTCGGTCACGCGGCGGACACCCCCCCCGTGCGTGCGGTACAGGGATGGGGCCTTGTCTCGTCCCCACACCAGCCGCTTGACCCGGGCCGCCGGGAGCCCCTCCGTCCCGTTGGTGCCGTTCCGCGTGGGAGGCAAGAGAGTTGAATCCGGTGCGAGGCGAACGCCCCCGCAGACCGCTCCCGCCCCCGCCTTGTGAGCAATCCACGTTAAATCCAATGCTGGTTTCAATGTGTGATGGGGATAGGGTGCGGGGTGGAGGTGAGCTCTGTGCCTACCGAGGACGAGCTGTTCAGCGCCGTGGACGCGCTGCTGGAGGAGGTCGCCCAGGACGACCTTCCCTCGCCGGAAGAGCGCAAGCGTCTGCGCGAGGCCGCCGGGATAAGCCAGGAACAGATCGCGAAGGCCCTGAAGAGCCGGCGGGAGACCGTCGGGAACTGGGAAGCGGGGGTCACCGAGCCCCGGCCGCCGAAGCGAGCCGCATACGCCCGGCTCCTGGAGGGCCTCGCCCAGCGCTTCCCCGCTCCGGATGACGACGCGCCCGCCGGGGCCGGGGCGTCGACGGACGCGGCCTCGCCGCACCCTGTCCCGGCGGTCCCGGAGGCGTTCACCGCTACGGGAGTCGGACCAGAGCCGGGCCCGGCGCGCGCCGACGGGGCGGCGGCGCGCCCGGCACCTGGCCGCTCCGCCAAGCCGCCGACCGCGTCGTCGCGGCGCCCGGGTGCACAGTCGGCGGTGGCGAAGAAGACCACGGCGGGCGCCCCCGCCGATCCCCGCTTCGAGAACGGGCCGCTCGCCGTGATCGACTGCGAGGACGGGCAGGTGTCGGCGTACTGCGTCGGTGGCCTGGTCCTGGACGTGCCCGCGAAGTCCCTCCCGGCACTGGTCGACTGGACGCTGGCCGAGGCGCGGCTCGGGCAGGCCCGGCTGCACCGCAACGGCCGTGACGCCGACCCGATCCTCGTCCTGACCGCGTCCGCGCTGGAGCGCTACGGCCTGCCCGCGGAGCTGTCGGAGCAGGAGCGCCGCCACGGACGGCTCGCGGACGGCCACAAGGTGGTCAAGCAGATCGCCAGGGCCGGTCTCCGGCTCACGCAGCGCGGGCTCGGGCCGTGGGCCCGCGTCTTCCGCGAACCCGAGGGGGCACAGCGGCGCTGCGTCCAGCTGTGCGTCCTGCCGTGGAACGCGCTGGACACCCGGGAGTGGGGCAGGAAGGACGACCCGCAGCTGCTGCTGACGATGCACCCGGCCGACCTCGCCCGCTACCTCGGCCTGTACGCGGCGCGGGTGATGACACCGCGCGGCAGCACCGCGACGACCGGCCTGGAGCTGATGGTCGCGCTGCGCCCGCCGACCCGGGCGGAGAAGGACCCGGCCACCGGTGAGTTCAAGCGGGCCTTCAACGACGACGCCCTCACCGCCCGGTACGACGTGGTGGAGTGCGAGGTCCCCGACGAACACCCCGTGCTCAGGGGCAGGTTCGCCCGGCACCACCTGCGCACTCCGGCGGAGATGCTGATGGAGGAGCCCTACGACTGGTGCCGGCCACTGACCGATGAGGAGTGCGCGAACCAGTTCCTGGTCGCCATCGACATCAACATGTCGTTCGCCGCCGCCGCGAACGGGCTCACCGTCGGGCTCAACGGGCCGACCCACCTGAAGAACGACCCGGCGTTCGACGCCTCGCTGCCCGGCTCGTGGCTGGTCGACCTCTCCCACGTCGACCTGTCCCGCGTCTCCGTGAACGGACGTACCGTCGACGGAGACCGCCTCCCCAGCCCCTTCACGCCCAAGGGCGACCGGCCCCAGGGGCCGGCCTGGTACGCCACCCCGAGCGTCGCCTACGCGGTGGAGCTGGGTTTCGACGTCGCGCCGATCGAGGCGTACGTCCGTACGCGGACGGGCCGCTATCTGGACGCCTGGTACAAGCGGCTGCGTGACGCCTACCTCGAGACCATGGCGGACATGGGCGTCACCGGCGGCCTGGGGGGCGAGGAGTTCCTGGCGGCGATGGCGCGGCGCAAGCAGGTCGATCCGACGATGGCGTTGCTGGAGACCGCGATCAAGGCGACGGCGAAGGGTGGCATCGGCAAGCTCCGGCAGCGCAGCCGGGGTCAGGTGCCGTACTACGAGGAGTACCCGGCGCTCAAGCGGGAGACGTGGCGGCCCGACATCCGGGCCGCCGTGCTCGCGAACCAGCGGGTGGGCCTGCACCGCAAGCTGATGAAGACGGCGGCCGCCGCCGACCTGTACCCGGTGGCGATCGGCACCGACGCGATCGTCTACCCCTCGCCCGGTCCGTGGCCGCTGGACATCCTGCCGCTCACCCCGGAGGGCAAGCCCGTACCGGGCACGTTCCGGCTCGGGGTCTCGCCCGGGATGGTCAAGCACCAGGGCACCCAGACCGTCCTGTGGGCGGAGCAGCAGTTCGAGGAACACGGCGGGGTGTTCAACATCGCCAACCTCATCAAGACCGACCAGAGCGCCGGAGAAGGGGAGTAGCAGGTCATGGCCGACTCCGTCGGGGACAGTCTGGACCGCGCGCTGGAGTCGGCGTTCACCCGCCGCGTCCCCCAGAGCGCCCAGGCGCAGATGAAGTACCTCGTCAAGCAGCTCAAGGGCACCAAGGCCGCCGCCCAGACGCTCGGGATCTCCCAGCGCACGGTCGAGCGGTACGTCGCGGGCCAGTTCAAACGGCCCCGCCAGGAGCTGCGCGCCCGCCTGGAACACGAGGTCAAGAAGCGCTGGCAGCCGCAGATCCGCGCGAGGGCCAGGAAGAAGGCGGCGACCACGGACGGCCTGGTGCTCTCCACCCGGGCCCGCTTCGGCTTCGAGGCCGCCGCGGGCACGACCGACGACGCCCGGATCCGCGACATCACCCAGGCCCTGCCGCCGCAGTGGGCCGACCGTCTTTTCACCGCCCGCGAGCAGGGCGCGAGCGAACGGCAGCTCCAGCAGATCGCCGCCGACGGCCTCGCGCAGATGTACTTCCGCGCGAACGACTCCCGGGCCCACGGGCTCGGAGTGGAGTTCAGCGACGTGGAGCAGCTCGACATCGAGCTGTGACCCTGGCGGCACCTGACCTGCACCGCCACGCGGCGCGCGGTCGTCAGGCGACCTTCGGGGCCGCCCTCATCCCGATGTACACGCACGCCGTGCCGTCGGCCAGGGTGGAGAAGACGACCGGCATCCAGTCGGCGCTGTAGGCGCCGCTGCCGGGCCCGGCGAAGACCGTCGGGGAGACCGGGGCGAGGTCCATCTCCAGCGGCGGCGAGAAGTCCTTCATGCCGTCGACGAACGTGTACACCAGGTGGGCCGTGCCGCCCTGTTCGGTGACGGTGATCTCGACGCCCTCGCGCTTGTACGTGCCGCACAGCGGGGCGAGGTCCACCACGGGCGGCTCGGCGGGCGGCGCGAAGGGGGCGGGCATGCGCACCCCGGCGAGCTCACCGAGCAACTCGTCGAAGAGGTCCGCGTAGAGCTGGCGGGCGTCGCCGCCGTTGGTGAGCAGGACGAGCGCCACGCCCGCCGAGGGCACCACGCGCAGGAAGCCGTACTGGCCGATGGAGGCGCCGTCGTGCCCGAAGCCCGGGATGCCCGACCAGTCGTACAGCGTCCACCCGAGGCCCCAGCCGTCGGCGCTGACCGTCCACTTGTCGGGGACGCCCACCTCGCGCCGCCGCATCGCGGCGACACTGTGCGGGCTCAGTACCCGGACGCCTTCGGGGCTCTTGCCGTTCTCCAGGTGCATCCTGGCCAGCCGGGCCACGTCACCGGCGGTGGCGAGCACCCGGCCGTAGGGGCCGGCGGAGCGCGGCATGAGGTCCCACGTGGGGGCGGGGGTGGGTTCCTCGCCCAGCTCCCCCAGGTGACCCATCGCGGTGCGGTGGGCGAGCGCCTCCTCGGGGAGCGTCATGGTGTGCGTGAGGCCGAGCGGGGCCAGGAGCCGTTCCTTGAGCGCCTGGTCCCAGGTCCGGCCCGTGAGGACCTCGACGATACGGCCGAGCACGTTGTAGCCGAGGCTGCTGTAGGAGACGGCGGTGCCGGGCGGGCAGTCGAGGCCCACGTCCCTGGCGGCCTCCACATAGCGGGCCAGGCAGTCGTCGCCCCGGCCCGAGTCGTAGGTGAAGTCGCAGGTGAGTCCGCTGGTGTGGGAGAGCAGTTGCCGCGTGGTGATGGTGCGGGTGGCCTCCTCGTCGGCGACGACGAAGTCCGGCAGCACGTCTCGTACCGGGGCGTCGAGGTCGAGCGCGCCCGAGTCCACGAGCTGCATGATCAGGGTGGCGGTGTAGATCTTGGCGAGGGAACCGAGCTGGAACACCGAGTCGGGGGTCGCGTCCACTCCGGTGCCGCGGTGCAGGACGCCGCTCGCCAGTTCCTGGACCTCCCCGTCGACGAGGACGGCCAGCGTGGCACCCGGAACGTGGTGGGCGATGCGGAGCTGGTCGAGCCGTGCCTGCCAGTGACCCAGGTACAGCTTGTGGCCCTCGGAGTCCCGGGTCCCCCAGTCGCCCTTGGCCGACCAGGTTCCCTGCGCGTCCCAGCTCAGGCTCTTCGGCATGACTGCTCCCTCGGTATGCGAATGACGTTCTCCCGTTGCGAACACTGTACGCATAAGGGCGCAGCGTTCACAATGGTGGGGGTTGTATGCGTGGGCTTCCGGAGTGCGCGCCGACCCGCGCGGTGCAGCGTTACGCGCAGTGCGTACGGCGTACCCCTTTGCGTACGTCATGAGCTAGGGTGACGGGAAAACGAGAAGAAGGGCGTGGACCCGCATGCAGCAGGCCGGCCAGCAGCCGATCCCCTCCGTATGGACCCGCCCGCGCCGTCGGCGGGAACCGCTGACCCGCGAGCGCATCGTGGCAGAAGCCGTGCAGCTGCTGGACGCCGAAGGAATCGAAGCGCTCAGCATGCGCGGCCTCGGCAACCGGCTGAACGCCGGGGCCACCTCGCTCTACCGCCACGTGGCCAACCGCGACGAGCTGATCGAGCTGGTCGTCGACGAGGTCTACGGCGAACTGCGCATCCCGGCGGCCAGGGACGAGACCGAGTGGCGGGACGCCGCCGTGGACGCCGCCCACAGCCTGCGGGCCATGGCGCTGCGTCACCCCTGGGTCGCCTCCGTACTCGGTCAGGTCGGCCTGTCCCACCTCGGCCCCAACGCGATGCGGATGGCGGACCAGCTGCTCGCCCTCTTCGAGACCGCCGGCTTCCCCTCGCGCGAGACCGACCGGGCCATGAGCACCCTCGTCTCCTACGTCATCGGCATGGCCACCTCCGAGGCCGCGTACCTGTCGATGATCGCCCGCAGCGGCAGCACCGAGCGGGAGTGGGTGGAGAGCCTGCGCCCGGCCCTCGAAGAAGCCACCCGCGAACACCCGCGCCTGGCGGAAGGCCACGCGGCCCAGCGGGACAAGGACCCCGCGAAGGTGCGCGACGAGACCTTCGCCTACGGACTCCAGTGCGCCCTCGACGGGCTGGAGGCCCGCCTCGCCCACAACAGGTCCGCCTGACGCTCCGCGACCCTGCGGCGGACCGGCCCCTCCCCGTCGCCGCTTCCTGCCAGGCCCGCGACGGCGCATACACCTGCGGCCGTCGTCAGGGCGGCCTCGATGTAATCACTCGCGGCTTGCCGCCCCCGCGCGTCGATACACGCGGCGGGTGCATCTGCTTCTTCGAGCCGCCCTTGGTAGCCCCGGCGCGAAGGGGGAGGGAGAGCCGGTTCGGGGGAGGTGGAGCATGGCATGGCTTGGGCAGGCCTGGAGTGTGGTGCTGCCAACTGCACCGCTGGTCTGCCGGAACACGGAGCGGATCGGCGGCCGGATGCTCATCACTTCTGGGCCGGGGCCCACCGCCGAGTAGCGCCGGCTACGACCGCGTCGCTCTCGCGCACGCGTCCCCGGAGGGCTGGACCCGCCCGACCGGCGCGCTGCGGTCGTACGGGTCGACCTCCGCACCGGACTCGTCCGCCCGGCGGTCCTTGCCGAAGGGCGGGACCAAGTAGCCCGTGGGGGCACCGCAGCCGCCGTTGGTCATGTCGTACTTGTACGAGACGATCGAGAACGTGCCGGGCTCGGTGCTGACCTTGTCAGGGTCGTCCCAGCTCAGGACCAGCTCGCGCCGGACGATCGTGCGTACGATCTCGTCGTCGCCACCCGCCTCCGCGCGCATCACCGGGTAGACGAAGGTGACGTCGGCGGTCACCTGGAGCGCGCCGCGCTCGCCCTCCCGGTAAGTGAGTCGGCCCCGGGTCTTCACGACGTCACCGACCAGCCGGGTGCGGGAGGGCTGGAAGCGGCTGAACAGGAAGAGAGGGTCGCCCTTCTCGCTCGGGGTTCGGAAAGCGGTTCTCAGCAGGCGCTGCACGTCTTCTTGGTGCGGGTTGATCAGTGAGATGGCCTTCTCGGGGCGCTCGCCCCGCAACACCCCGCGGTCCAGGCCCGACGCGACGAGGAAGGCCCGGCTGCGGGCGAGGGCCCGCTCGACCTCGGCCGCGCTCATCCAGCCGACCGCCTCGGCCTTCGGCACGCTGATCCCCGCCGCTCCACTCGCCCAGCGCGCCGCCGGTGAACCGCGGAACGGCTCCCGCACGGTGGGGCGTTGGGCCGCCTCGGCCGGAGGTGCCTCGGTCGGACGGGCGGTCTCGGCCTCCACCTGCGGGGAGTCGGCGCCGGCGAACAGGTCCACTGTCCGCCCCGGCGCGAGCGCCACCACCAGCACCACCACCAGCGACCCCAGTAGCCCGGCCACGTACCAGCCAGTGCGCCGCTTGGGCCGAGCGGGCGCATGGGTGCGCCAGCCCTTCAGGTCGCGGCTGGGCTCAGCGCGCAGCCGCTTTGCCACGTCGCGGGCCCGCGACGACGGCTCCTTGGGCGCGTCGGCCACACCCGCCACCGACTCACGCAGGAACCGCTCCCACTCCTCGTCGGACCTCGACGAGCCGTCCGGCTCCGTACCCGCGCCCATCCCCTATCCCTCTGACCATGCGTAGACCGCGGCCCACTCATCGGGGACGCGTCCGCATGATGACACGGAGCGCGGCCAGCGAAGCCGGCTGGGTGACTGGTGTGGGTGCGCCCCCTCCGAGGCAGCCGTTGGCCGCGCCGGTGCCTTGCGTGGTGGCTCCCTCGGCGTGGGCCCCGTTGTCGCCCCGCTCGCCCACAACACCGTCGCGAAGGGACGACGGCGGGCCCACAAGCCCGAGCAGGGCAACGTCGAGGCCTACCCGTGGCAGGTCGGGCTCGACGCCCTCCAGGCAGAGGGCTGACCTCTCCCGGGCTGTCCCTACTGGCGTGCCTCGCGCTCCGCCTTCCGTCGATAGATGTCTTGCGTTGCAGAGGTGACGATCCCGGCGACGAAGGCGACCGGGCTGCCATAGAGCAAAGGAGGACCCACATCGGTCATCCAGTCCCCGATGGCGAGACACGTGACAACGTCGATGTAGCAGAAGAGGAACAGTGCCCCTGCCCCGAGCTTCGTCATCGGCCCCCCTCTGATCACAGCTCTCTCGCTTGCAGCATGCCCGGCCCGTCACCGCCCGACACAGTCGAGGGCGGCCGGCGGAGGACTACGCGGTCACGGCGGCCGCATCCGGCGCGACCGATGAGTTTGTGGTTCCCGACCGGTCCAAGCATGTGACAGCCCAGGAAAGGACACCGTCATGTCTGAACTTCTCGTCGACTTCATCACCTCCCTCGACGGCCACGCGTCGGGAGAGGGGTGGCCCGGGTTCTGGGGTTTTGAAGGCCCGGAGTACCTCGCATGGCTCGGCGAGCAGCCCGAGGCCACCTACCTGATGGGATCGAACACCTACCGCCTGATGTCGGGCTTCGCCGCAGGCGGGGTCCCGAACGGCCAAGACGAGTTCAGGCCCGAAGAAGAGGCGTCCGTCGACGAACTCACGCAAGCGTCCAAAGTGGTGTTCTCCTCCTCGCTCGCGGAGCCACTGACGTGGGCCAACTCCACGCTCGTCCGCGACGACGCCGTCGAGGCGGTCCGCGCGATGAAGTCGAGCGGTCCGGGGCTCCTCAGCACCATCGGCAGCCTCAGTCTGTGCCGGTCCCTGCTGCGGGCCGGACTCGTCGACCGCTTCCGGGTCGTGATGTTCCCGGTGATCACCGGTGCGACGGGTGAAGAACGCATCTACGACGGCTATCCGGACGTCGCCCTCGAGATGACCGAGCACCGCACCTTCGACGGCCGCATCCAACTGGTCGAGTACAGGCCCCGCGTACTCGACCACCCGCCGCTCGGCGTCCCCGCGTGAGGCGCCCGGCCCGCCGGTCCGGACGGCCGCCGGGCCGGCGCGCGGGCCCCCGACGTCATTCCGCGTGCGCCCACGGGACCAGGTCGGGCGAGTCACCGAACAGACGTGGTGCCCGTACGGTCAGATGCGCGGGGGCGTCCTGCCTGGCCGGTTCGAGGGCGAGAGTCTGTACGCCGTCCTGCTCCGCCGCAACGGCGTCGTCGGTGTGCTCGCGGAAGCCCGCGAAACGGTAGGCGACCTCCATCATGCGGTTGCGTTCGGTGCGCCGGAACCCGGCGGTCAGCAGGACCCCGGCACGGGCGGCCTCGTCGGAGAGCCAGCGCAGCAGCGCCGCCCCCACGCCGAAGGACACCACACGGCAGGAGGTCGCGAGCAGCTTGATGTGCCAGGAAGCAGGGCGCCGCTCCAGCAGGATCACCCCGATCGCGCCGTGCGGGCCGAAGCGGTCGACGAGCGAGGCGACGAGCACCTCGTGCTCCTCGTCGGCCACCAGGGCGCGCAGGGCCTCATCGGAGTAGTGCACGCCCGTCGCGTTCATCTGGCTGGTGCGCAGGGTCAGCTCCTCGACCCGGGAGATCGCCTCGTCGCCGGCCCGCTCGATGCGCAGCTCCAGGCCGAGCGAGCGCAGGAACTCCTCGTCATTGCCCGTGTGCTCGGTCCGCTCGGCCTCCCGTCGGACACCGGCCTGGTACATCTGCCGCCGCCTGCGGGCGTCGCCGGTGACGACGGCCGGGGTGAACTCGGGGCGGCCGGGCAGGCCGAGGGCATCCTCCGCCGGATAGCAGCGCACCTCGGGCAGGTGGAACTCGACCTCGGCGCGCTCGGCGGGCTGGTCGTCGATGAAGGCGATCGTCGACAGCGCGAAGTTCAGCTCTTCGGCGATGGCCCGTACGGAAGCCGACTTGGCGCCCCAGTTGATGTGCGGCAGCACGAAGTACTCCGCGATGCCCAGCTTCTCCAGGCGGGCCCAGGCGTGGTCGTGGTCGTTGCGGCTCGCGACGGCCTGGAGGATGCCGCGCGAGTCCAGTTCGGTGATCACCTCGCGCAGGCCTTCGTGGAGCACGACCTCGCCGTCCTCCACGAGCGTGCCGCGCCACAGAGTGTTGTCCAGGTCCCAGACCAGGCATTTGATCGTCGGCCGCGCCTCGTTCGGCTGCCGCGCTTCGGTCGTCACCGGCTTCACACCTCCCACAACGTCACCGTCCACGCGGCGACCGGACTGTTGCTCAGGACGAGGACGTGCCCCCCGGGGCCGACCTCACCGGAGGCGAGGAGGCGGTCCAGGTTCAGGACCACGTCCATCGGGCCGAGGTGGCCCAGCTCCGCCAGGTGGGTGGCGCAGACGGGGTGGATCTGGAGGCCCAGCGTGGCCTTGTAGAAGTCGAAGGCGCTGGAGGTGACGTTCTGCATCAGGGTGGCGGCCACGTCGTCCTTGCCGATCCCCGCGTCCGCGAGCACTTGGTCGACGAGTCTGCCGAGCCTGGTGCGGCTGTGCATGGCCAGCTCGAAGGAGTAGCGGTCGTTGTCGTCGCACACCTCGCGCCACTGCGACCAGGGGTTGTTCTTGTACTCGACCTTGAACAGGTCGTGGAAGGAGCTGTCCGCCTCCATGCGGTGCGCCTTGAGCAGCGGCCGGCCGCCGCGCACCAGCGTCATGGCGAACGCGCCGTCGCCGATCACCGTGACGGGGCGGCGCACCCGGTCGGCGGCGGTGGGCCGGCTGCCGTAGGTGAGCAGGACGCTTTGCCGGGACGGGTCGCCGTTGAGCAGGTCCCTGCCGAGCGCCCAAGCCGCCGACGAGCCGGCGCAGCCCAGGCCGTCGACGGTGAAGGGGAAGATGCCGGTGAGCCCCGCGAGATGGGCGATCTTGCCCGCGTCCGAGCCGATCAGTACGTCCGGTGCGCGGGAACCGATGTGCAGCATCAGGTCGGGGTCGCCGGGATGTGCGGCGAGCAGTTCCCGGCAGGCCCGCGCGGCGAGTTCGGTCGGTTCGGTGTCGGGGAAGACGCCGACCGACTTGATGCCGGCCTGTCCGGCGAACCTCAGTTCCTCTTCGGTGAGCCTGGCCAGTTCGGGCAGGTCCTCGACGGCCACACGTTCCTCGGGCAGCAGGCAGTGGATCGCGCCTATTCCTATGTCTTCGCCGGCCGTCGTCATGCCACACCCTCCAGCGCGCGCTCGGCGAGGATCAGCTGGCAGATCTCGTCGCTGCCCTCGATGATCTGCATCAGCTTGGCGTCCCGGTAGGCGCGGGCCACCGGTTCACCGTCCACCGACCCCGCCGAGGCGAGTACCTGCACCGCGGTGGCGGCGGCGTGTGCCGCGTGGCCCGCGGCGACGTGCTTGGCGAGCACCGCCTCGCCCGACAGCTCGGGGGAGCCGCTGTCCCAGCGGTCGGAGGCGTGCTCGCATACCCGGGTGGCGGTCTGCTCGGCGACGAGCAGCTCCGACAGGTGCCGGGCGACGAGCTGGTGCTCGGCCAGCGGCTTGCCGAACTGCTCGCGGCGGCGGGCGTGGGAGGCGGCGGCCCGCAGGCAGCCGCGGATGATGCCGACGCACCCCCACGCCACCGAGAGGCGGCCGTAGGTGAGGGCGATGGTGGTCAGCAGGCCGAGCGACTGGCTCGTGCCCGAGAGCACGCGGGTCGCGGGCAGGCGTACGTCGTCGAGGACCACGTCCGCGTGGCCCGCGGCGCGGCAGCCGAGGGGCTGGGCGACGGGGTTCACCGTGACACCGGGGGTGTCGGTGGGGACGACGACGGCCGCCGCGCCGTCCTGGTAGCGGCCGAAGACGACGACGACGTCGGCGTAGGCGGCGGCGGTCGACCACACCTTGTGCCCGTTCAGGACCACCTCGTCGCCGTCGTCCGCGATCGTGGTGGCGATCGCGGAGAGGTCGCTGCCGGCCTGCGGTTCGCTGAACGCCACGGCGGCCAGTGAGCCCGAGGTGAGCCGGGTGAGCTCCGCCGAGCGCTGGCGGCGGGTGCCGAAGCGCTGGATGGTCCAGGCGGCCATGCCCTGGGAGGTCATCACCGACCGCAGCGAACTGCACAACGCCCCCGCGTGTGCCGTCAGTTCACCGTTGGCCCGGCCCGTCAGACCGCGCCCGCCGTACTCGGCGGGCACCTCGGCGCACAGCGCGCCCTTGGCGCCGAGCCCGCGCAGCACCTCCGGGGGGATCGCTCCCGCCAGGTCCCACTCCGCGGCCCGGTCGGCGATCTCCGCACCGATCAGGGCCGCGAGTTCGTCACTCACCGGAGCCCGCTTCGGCGAGCCGGAGCACCAGGTCCGTCATGGCGTTGACCGTACGGAAGTTGTCGATGCGCAGGTCGGGGCCCTCGACGGCGATGCCGAAGGTCTTCTCGACGTGGACCACCAGCTCCATGGCGAACAGGGAGGAGACCCCGCCGGTCGCGAAGAGGTCGGTGTCCACCGCCCAGTCGGTCTTGGTGCGCTCCTCCAGGAACCGCCGCAGCTCGGTCCTGACGTGCTCCGCCGACAGGGGAGGGGTGGTGGTGGGCTCGCTCATCTCCGTGCTTCCTCTCAGGGCTTCTTGTGGACGAGGGTCAGGCCGTCGGCGACGGCGAGCATGGAGATGTCCACGCGCTCGTCGTCCCGCAGCAGGGCGTTGAGTTCACGGATGGCCAGGGTGTCCGGGTCCTGTGCGGCGGGGTCGACGACCTTGCCGAAGAAGAGGGTGTTGTCCAGGACGAGCAGCCCGCCGGGGCGCACCAGGGTGAGCGCCTGCTCGTAGTAGCGGACGTAGTTGGCCTTGTCGGCGTCGAGGAAGGCCAGGTCGAAGCCGCCGGGGCCGTGCTGCGCACGCAAGTCGTCGAGTGTCCGCGCGGCGTCGCCGAGCCGCAGGTCGATCAGTTCCCCGACCCCGGCCCGCTCCCAGTAGCGCCGGGCGACGGCGGTCCAGCGTTCGCTGATGTCGCAGGTGACGACCTTGCCGCCGGGCGGCAGGGCGCGCGCCATGCACAGGCTGCTGTAGCCGGTGAAGGTGCCCACCTCCAGGACGCGGCGCGCCCCGGTGACCCGTACCAGGAGGGCGAGGAGCTGGGCCTCCTCCGGCAGGACCAGCATCGCCTGGAGCATGGGCATGCCCGCGGTCTCGGCGCGCAGCTCGCGCAGCACGTCGTCGTCGCGCAGCGACATCTGCCGTACGTAGTCGAGAAGCGTCTCGTCGACGGCGAGCTGACCGGCCATCAGGAAAGCACTCCCGTATAGGTGTAGAAGCCCTTGCCGCTCTTGCGGCCGTGCTCGCCCGCGGCGACCTTCCGCAGCAGCAGCTCGCACGGGCGGCAGCCTTCGTCGCCGGTGCGCTCGTGCAGTACCCGCAGGGAGTCCACGAGGTTGTCGATGCCGATCAGGTCGGCGGTGCGCAGCGGTCCGGTGCGGTGGCCGAGGCAGTCCTGCATCAGGGTGTCGACGTCCTCGGCGCTCGCCCTGCCCTCCTGCACGACGCGGGCCGCGTCGTTGATCATGCGGTGCAGTACGCGGCTGGTCACAAAGCCGGGGCCGTCGCCGACGAACACACCTCGCCGGCCGAGCGCGGTGAGAAGTCGCCCGACCGACTCCGCGGCCCGGGGCGAGGTGCGCGAGCCGCGGATCACCTCGACGGTGCGGATCAGATACGAGGGGTTCATGAAGTGGACGCCGAGAAGGGCCTCGGGGCGCGGGAGCTTCGCGGCCAGTTCGTCCACCGGGATGGAGGAGGTGTTGGTGATCAGCGCGGTGTCCTCACCGACCGTGCCGCTCACTTCGGTCAGTGCCGCGATCTTCAGGCCGGCCTCTTCGGTGATCGCCTCGATCACCACGTCCGCATCCGCGCAGTCGGCCGCAGAGGCACCCGTGACCAGTTCGGCGCGGGGCTTCCCGGAGCGGACGCCCATGAGCTGTGCGGTGCGCAGTTCGCGCTCGATCCTGGCCGGGGCGTCCGCCCGCTTCGCCGGATCGGTTTCCACCAGAACCACCGGAACACCGTGTTCGAGGGCGAGTGTGGTGATGCTGACCCCCATGACGCCGGCGCCGAGAACGGCCAGCCGCGGGGTGGGATCTTCCTCTGTCACCGCGTACCTCCCCATGCCAGGCGGTTGACATACATGAATGGTTCACTCGGGAAGCGGGTATGGACGTCCGCCCGGCACGCGAAGAACGCGCGAAGATATCGTCGTGTGGCGCCACCACGGCGGAATTCTTCATTCCGGAAACTCGGATACCGGTCGGCGAGACGCTCGAAGGGTCGCAATGCGACGCCGCGTTCCTTCCCCTCGATCCGACGCCGGACGACCGTAGCATGATTGTTCCCCGGTGGCGCCAGGGGCCAATGGCCCCTGAATCCCCAGGACTCCGCCGTGAATGCCGGACGGCCTGCGGCTTCTCTCTTTTTTGCGGCTTCTTCATTCTTCGGTGCATATGTCGGGGGCAGGTGGGGAATAGGTTTCCCGGTTCGGTCCGCACGCCTCGCGGCGGTGCGGACCGTCCGTCTGTCGACGCGCGTGAGGGGAAGGGGAGCAAGCGGCAGGGGGCTGCGGCAAAAGCGGTCCAAGCTCCCGCACTTGGGCACAATCGGACGGATCGGCGGGCGGGTGCGCACTACGGAGGGTGGGCGTACCGACCGGACCGGGTTACCGCGGGTCTGCCGGACCCCGCGGGGGTTCCTGTCCGGAAACCGTCGCCCGGAAGGCCTCCCGACGCGACGGAACGGAAGCCCCCGGAGAAGTGGTTTTGGCTGGCCAACGAGGGTTCGGCGCAGTTTAGTTGAATATCTGATCAGGTGTGGACGCGTAAATGATCACATGGTTGCCGCTTCTGGATATCAAGTGTTAGATTTCAGTTGACCGATGAAGCTGACGGGGGGTCGACCGCTGAGCATGCCTACGGACAGTGACGCAAGTGGAGTTGACGGCCGTCGCTCTTCGCTTCGCCCGGTCAGTCTCGTGACAGTTGGTCCGGACAATCCCTCGACTGATGCCTCGCCGCACCGGCAGGCACCTTTTCCACGCGCACGTGAGTTCCGTCTCATGTAGGCCGACCGCGAGCCGACACTCTTGATCGGTGCTGAATATCTTCAGCCCTCATTGACGAATTGTTCACCTTGGACCGCGCCGCATTGTGGCGCGGTGCTGTGGGCCGCCCTAATTCGAGCCGCAAGGCACCCGGATGAGACGAAGGTCTATGGACGACAAGCGTGCTCTTCTCCTGAAGCTGCTGGCATCCGTGCGGCAACAGGCTGCTCCCACCACCGCGTCGCGACGCCCCACCGAGGACATCGCGGTCATCGGCCTCGCGGGGCGCTATCCCCGTGCGCGGACACCGGACGAGCTGTGGCGCAACGTCGTCGAGGGCCGCAACTGCGTCAGCGAGGTGCCCACGGACCGCTGGGACGTGGACGCGCACTACCACCCGGACGCCAAGGACGGGCGCGCCTACAGCAAGTGGGGCGGCTGGCTCGACGACGTCGACAAGTTCGACCCGCTGCTCTTCCAGATCTCTCCCTCCGACGCGGAGGAGATGGACCCGCAGGAACGTCTCTTCCTGGAGACCGCCTGGGCCGGCATCGAGGACGCCGGGTACCGCCCGCGCGGGCTGGGCGAGCACGGCGCGGTGGGTGTGTTCGCCGGGGTGATGAACAACGACTACGAATGGCTCGCCGGGCACAGCAGCGCCTTCGGCGAGCACACGCACGCGCGCTCCGCCCACTGGTCGATCGCCAACCGGGTCTCCTACGTCCTCGACCTGCGCGGGCCGAGCCTGACCGTCGACACCGCCTGCTCCGCGTCGCTGACCGCCATCCACCTGGCCTGCGAGAGCCTGCGCCGCGGCGAGTGCGCCATGGCGCTCGCCGGCGGGGTCAACCTCATCCTGCACCCCATGCACCTGCGGATGCTGGCCGACCGTCAGATGATCTCCCGCGGTGACGAGTGCCGCAGCTTCGGCGCCCACGCGGACGGCTTCGTCGACGGCGAAGGGGTCGGCGCCGTCCTGCTCAAGCCGCTGCGGGCGGCCGAGGCCGACGGCGACCGCGTCTACGCGGTGCTCAAGGGATCGGCGATCAACGCCGGTGGCAAGACCAGCGGTTACACCGTGCCGAACCCCACCGCCCAGGCCGAGGTGATCACCGCGGCCCTGCGCCGGGCGGACGTCGCGCCGGACACCGTCGGCTACGTCGAGGCACACGGCACCGGTACACCCCTCGGCGACCCCATCGAGATCGCCGGACTGCGTGAGGCCTTTCGCGCCGGCGCCGACGCCGTCCCGGGCGGCTGCGCCATCGGCTCCCTCAAGTCCAACATCGGGCACCTGGAGTCGGCGGCGGGCATCGCGGGCCTGACCAAGGTGCTGATGCAGTTCAAGCACGGTGTCCTGCCGCCGTCCCTGCACTCGGCGGAGCTGAACCCCGACATCGACCTGACCGGCACCCCCTTCCACGTACAGCAGGAGGCCGCGCCCTGGCACCGTCCCGTGCTGCGCGACCAGGACGGGCGAAAGACACAAGGGCCGCGCCGGGCCGGCATCAGCTCGTTCGGCGGCGGTGGGGCCAACGCCCACTTGATCGTCGAGGAGTACCTGGCACCGCCGGCCGGGCCCCGCGCGTCCGCGCCCGGCGGTTCGCCGGAGGAACTGATCGTCCTGTCCGCGCTGAGCGAGGAGCGGCTGCGGGCCTACGCGCGCGAGCTCGCCGACTTCCTCGACCGGCGGCCGGGCACGGGGCAGCCGCTCGACGAGTGCGTCCGGGTGGCCGCCGACATCTTGCGAGTCCAGCCGCAGGACCTCGACGCCGATCTCGAACTCGCCGAGTACGGGCTCGGCGCGGCCGAACTGGCCGTGCTCAGCGAACGCCTCGGCCTCGCGACGACCGTCTCCGACAGGACCACCCTGCGAGAGCTGGCCCGTGCCGGGTCCGACCCCGCGCCGTCCCTCGCCGACTTCGCCCACACGCTGCGAGTCGGCAGGGAGCAGCTCGACGTGCGCCTCGCCTTCCCCGCGCGTGAACTGGCCGATGTCCAGGCCGTGTTGCGGGATGTCGCGGACGGCGTGGAGAGCGGCATCGCGCTGCACGACGCGGCTCGCGGCCGCCGCTCGCTCCCCACCGACGCTGCCGACCGGCTGACGCGCGCCCTGACCGACGGCGACCTGAGCGAGGCCGCCCGGCTGTGGACCCAGGGCATCGAGGCCCGGTGGCCGGACAGCGGCGCCCGCCGCATCGGCCTGCCCACGTACCCCTTCGCGCGCAAGCGTTACTGGATACCCGAGCCCCCACGGACGGCGCAGCCCCTACGTGACGCGTCCGCGCCAACGGTGCGCCAGGAGATACGTGCCGACGCCGTACCCGGCGATCTCATACCCGCCGATCCGGTGGCCGCCGACGCCGTACGCGCCTCCGTGCGGGGGCTCACCGGGGCGGACGACGCCGCGCCGACCGCGTCGAAGGCGCGCGAGGACGCCCCGGAGCTGGGTTTCTACCAGCCGGTCTGGTGCCCGCAGGAACGTCCCGGGCCCGCGCACCGCACCACCAGCGCCGAAACCGCTGCCTACGAGGGCCACGAGGTGGCCGTCCTCACCGCCGGTGAACCCGGCCCGCTCGCCGAGGCGTTACTCCGCCACCACCCCGGAGCCCGCCTCCTGCGGCTCGACCGCGAGGACCCGGCCACACTGCTCGCCCGGCCCGTGCGGCACCTGTACCACCTCGGCGGACTGCACCGCCCCGACAGCCTCGAAGCCGCGCTGCGCGACGGGGTGCTCGCCCTCTTCCGCAGCCATGGCGCAGGCCCCCGGATCACCGTCGTCACGGCCGGCGCCCACGACGACAACCCCCACGCGGCGGGCATCCTCGGATACGCCCAGGTCCTCGCCGCCGAATGCCCCCACCTCGACATCACCTGCGTCGACATCGAGGGCACCGACACGGCGGACGCCCTGCCCGCGCTCCTGGCCGAACCCCCGCACCCGGCGGGCCGCGCCGTCCTGCTGCGGGCCGGCCGCCGCCACGTACGGCAACTCGTGCGCACCCCCGTACCCGCGCCCAGGCGCCCGCCCTACCGCCCCGGCGGCACCTACCTCATGGTCGGCGGCAGCGGAGGCATCGGCCGGGCCCTGTCCGAAGAGCTCGCGCACCGCTACCGGGCCCGCATCGTGTGGATCAGCCGAGGCGAACTCGACGCCGAACAGCGCGCCACCGCCGACCGCGTGCGCGAGGCCGGGGGGCGGCTGCTGCACCTGCGGGCGGACGCGTCCGACCCCGCGGCGCTGAGCGACGCCGTCGCCGAGGCCAGAGGGCGGTTCGGCGCCCCGCACGGCGTCTTCCACGCGGCCATGACGTTCAACGCCAGCACCATCGCCGAGCTGACCGAACCGGAGCTGCGCGCGGCCCTCGCCGCCAAGGTCGACGGAGCCCTCGCGCTCGTGGCGGCGCTGGGCGACGAGCCCCTGGACTTCCTCGCCCTCTTCAGCTCGGTCGGCTCCTTCGTCAGCGCGGCGGGCAACGCCGCCTACGTGGCGGCCAGTTCCTTCCTCGACTCCTACGGACGCCACCTCTCGACCCGGCTCCCGTATCCCGTACGGGTGGTGAACTGGGGCTACTGGGGGCGGGTCGGCTCCGGGGCGCAGCCAGGGCTCCAGGAGGTGTTCCGCAGGACGGGCGTCGCCGAGTTCACCGTGCGCGAAGGCCTCGACTGCCTGGAGCGGGTGCTGGCCGAAGGCCCCGTCCAGGTCATGCCGATCCGCGCCGACGCGCGGGCCCTCGCGGCCCTCGGCCACCGCGCGTCGCCGCTCGGCGAGCGGTTCACCGCGCCCGCACCGGCCGGGCCCGGCGCCGACGCCGTCATCGAGGGTTACGACCGCCTCTCCACGCTCTGCGAAGCGGCGCTGCTCGGCGTCTACCGGCGGATGGGCGCCTTCCTGCGGCAGGGCGAGCGGGACAGCGTCACGGCGCTCGCGGACCGGCTGGGCATCGTGCCCAAGTACCGTCGGCTGCACGCGGCCCTGCTCAACATCCTCGCCGACGCCGGGCACCTGACCGTGCACGGCGACGCCGTGGAGGTCCTCGCGGCGGACGCGGACCCGGACGGCGCCGACGGCGCGGGCACGAGCGTCGAGTACGCCGAGCGCGAGCTGGACCGGATCGCCGCCGACCATCCGGACATCCGGGCCACGGTGGAGCTGACCCGGCTGTTCCTGCGCCACTATCCGCAGGTGCTGCGCGGCGAGACCGGTGCGACCGAGATCATGTTCCCGAACGCGTCGATGGACCTCGTCCAGGACTTCTACCGGGGCAATCCGCTCACCGACTCCCTCAACGAACTCGTCGCCGAAGCGGTCACCGACCACGCCCGGCAGCGCGTCGAGGAGCTGGGCGCGGGCGAGCGGCTGCGCGTCGTCGAGTTCGGCGCCGGCACCGGAGCGACCACCGAGCGCGTGCTGCCCGCCCTCGCCGGCTGGGCCGACCGGGCGGAGTACGTCTTCACCGACATCTCGCCGCAGTTCCTGGAGAGCGCCGAGCAGCGGTTCGGCACACGCCATCCGTTCACCCGGTTCCGTACGCTCAACCTCGAACGCGACCTGGCGGAACAGGGCCACACCCCCGGCAGCGCCGACATCGTCGTGGCCACCAACGTCGTGCACGCCACCGGCGACCTGCGTGCCACCCTGCGCAAGGCCCGGGAGCTGCTGCGTCCCGGCGGCAGGCTCGTGCTCAACGAACTGACCGCGATCCGCAGCAGCATCACCGTCACCGGCGGGGTCCTCGACGGCTGGTGGGCCTTCACCGACGAGGCACTCCGCATCAAGGACGCGCCCCTGGCCACCGCGCAGACCTGGCAACGGCTCCTCCTGGAGGAGGGCTTCGCCGACGCCCTGGTCCTGGACCGGGGCGCCCACCTCGGCCAGCACGTGATCATCGGTGTGAACGCGGGCGCCGGCCACCGCGCACCGGTGACCGCCCCCCGCGAGGCCGCGCCGCCCGCCACGGCCAACCCCTCCGGCCGCGGCCCGCTGGACACGCTCCGCCGCATCGTCACGGCCACCCTCAAACTGGACGAGCCCGTCGACCCCGACCGGCTCCTCGCGGACTACGGCTTCGACTCACTGAGCGGCATGAAGATCGCCGCCGTCATCGAGGAGGACCTGGGCGTCCGGCTGCGGCTGAGCGACCTCCTGGAGCACGCCACCCTGCGCGAGCTGAGCGACCACATCGGCGAGCTGACCGGCGCGGTGCCCGACAGCGCCGCCCCGGCGCCGCCGCTCCGCTTCCCCCTGTCGGCCGGCCAGCGCGCCCTGAGCGTCATCGAGCAGACAGCGCCCGGCACGTACGCCTACAACCTGCCGCTCGCGTTCTGGCTGGAACCGGGGACCGACCCGACCGCCCTCCGCGAGGCGCTACAGACCATGGTGGACCGCCATCCCCAGCTCCGCGCCCGCCTGGACGGCGACCACCAGATCGTGGAGGAGCGACAGCAACTGGCCTTCACCGAGAGGCGGTTGGACACCCCGTCCGCGGACCTCGTGCGCGAGGCGGCCAGGGAGTGCGTCCGCGAGCCCTTCGACCTGGGGCGCGGGCCCCTGCTGCGGGTCACGCTGTTCACCCTCGCCGACGCCCGGCAGGTGCTGCTGCTCACCTTCCACCACATCGTCTTCGACGGCCTGTCCATCGCCGTCTTCCTGCGCGAGCTGTCCGCGTACTACCGGGGACAGCCGCCCGCCGACGAGCCGCCCGCCACCTTCGCCGACTTCGTCGACTGGCAGCGGGACCTGCTCGGCTCACCACGCGGCGAGCAGCTGCGCTCGTACTGGCTGCGCCGGCTCTCCGGCGACCTGCCCACGCTGCAACTCCCCTTCGACCGGCCCCGCCCGGCGGTGCCCGGCCACCGGGGAGCCTCCGTCGAAGGGCACCTGGACGCGGCCCGCGTCCGGGCGGCACGGGACCTCGCGGGCGACGAGCGGACCTCCCTCTTCGCGGTGCTCCTCACCGTCTACACGACACTCCTGCACCGCTACTCGCAGCAGGACCGCGTCCTCATCGGCACCCCGGTGGCCGGCCGGCCCTCCGCCCGCTACACCGACGTCCTCGGCTACTTCATGAACATGGTCGTCCTCAAGCACGACATCGCGGACGGCCAGGACTTCCGCGGCCTGCTGCGCCAGGTGCGGGACACCACCCTGGAGGCCCTGGAGCACAGCGACTACCCGCTGCTGAGCCTCGCCGAGGAGCTGCGCGCCTCGCGCCTGTTCGACACCGCCTTCTACTTCCAGAACTGGGTCGAGGACGACACCGACGTCCGCCCGGTCGCCGGCGTGTTCCACGGTGTCCATCAAGAGGGCGAGTTCGACCTCACCCTGGAGGTCGTGGAGGAGCGCGAGGGCGCCCGCTACTGCCTCAAGTACGACCCGGACCTCTTCGACGAGGACACCGTGCGCGGGCTCGGCGAGCACTTCTGCCTGCTGCTCGACTCCGCCCTCGCCACCCCCGACCGCGAGCTGGGCGCCCTGTCCCTGCGCAGCCCCGCCGACACCGCCCGCGCCCAGGAGCGGCAGCGGCTCACGCGCCGCGACTTCCCCGCCGACCGCGTGCTGCCCACCCTCCTCGCCGAACAGGCCCTGCGCACCCCCGACGCCGTGGCGGTGGCCGACCGCGGCACGACGCTGACCTACCGCGAACTGAGCATGCGCGTCACCACGTTGGCGGCCCGCCTGCGGGGCCGAGGAGTGGCACCGGGACGCAACGTCGGGGTGCTCGTCGAGCGGTCCGCCGACATGCTCGTCGCCCTGCTCGGCGTCCTCGCCGCGGGCGGCGCCTACGTGCCGCTCGACCCCGGCTACCCGGCCGACCGGCTGCGGTACATGGCCGAGGACGCCGGGCTGCACCTGCTGATCACCGGCCCGGGGGCCCGCGTCGACCTCGGCGCGCCGGTCCTGGTCATCGAGGCCGAGGACGAGCCCACGGGCGGCCCCGAGACGGGTGAACTCCCCGCGCCCGGCCCGGACGACACCGCGTACGTGATCTACACCTCGGGCTCCACCGGCCGCCCCAAGGGCGTCCAGGTGCCGCACCGGGCGCTGGCCAACCTGCTCCTGTCCATGGCCGAGGAGCCGGGACTGACGGACAAGGACCATCTGCTCGCGCTCACCACCGTCTGCTTCGACATCGCCGCCCTCGAACTGTTCCTACCGCTGATCACCGGCGGCCGGGTGGAGATCGTGCCCGCGGAGATCGCGCGGGACGGCGTCCTCCTGCGCAAACTTCTGGAGTCCAGCCCCGCCACCGTCGTCCAGGCGACCCCCGCCACCTGGAAGATGCTGCTCGCGGCCGGCTGGACGGGAGCACCGGGGCTGAAGGTGCTGTGCGGGGGAGAGGCGCTGGACCAGGACACCGCGGAGCTGTTGCTCGCCCGCGCGGGCCAGGTCTGGAACATGTTCGGACCCACCGAGACCACCATCTGGTCGGCCGTGTGCCGGCTCGCCCCCGGCGAGCGCGTCACCATCGGCCACCCCATCGCCAACACCGGCCTGTACGTCCTCGACGCGCGGGGCAGGGCGGTACCGCCCGGGATGCCCGGCGAGCTGTACATCGGCGGCGCGGGCCTCGCCACGGGCTACCTGGGCCGCCCCGAACTGACCGCCGAACGGTTCGTCACCCTCGACGGCGAGCGCCGGTACCGCACCGGCGACCTGGTGCGCGAACTGCCCGACGGCCGCATCGAGTACCTGGGCAGGCTCGACGCCCAGGTGAAGGTGCGCGGCTTCCGGATCGAGCCCGGCGAGGTCGAGGCCGCGCTGCGCGCGCAGGACGGCGTCCGCGAGGCCGCCGTGGTCGCCCGGCCGGTCGGCGGCGAGAACGTCCTGCACGCCTTCCTCGTCCTCGACGCGGGAGCCACCGCCCCGCCCCGCGACGCGCTCGCCGAGCGGCTGCCCGCCCACATGGTCCCCGACGTCCTGGTGGAGCTGGACGCCCTGCCCCGCACGCTCAACGGAAAGGTGGACCGCGGCAGACTGGGCCGGGCACCGCTGGCGGAGCTGCACGGCGAGGTGACTCTGCCGGAGCTGCGCGACGGGGCGCCGACGGCCGAGCGAGGACACACGGGCAGTGCGGCCGCGCGCGGAACCGATGCCGCCGTCCGCGCCGCCGCCGCCCGCATTCCCGAGCTGACCGGTCTCATCGCCGACATCCTCGACACGGACCCCGGGCAAATCCCCGCCGACGTACCGCTCGGTCGGCTCGGCATGAACTCGATCAGCTTCACCGTCCTGAGCACGCGCGTCAGCGAGCGGTACGGGATCGAGGTCCTGCCCACGCTGTTCTACCGCCATCCGACCGTCGTCGCGGTCGCCGCGCACCTGAGCGAGGTCCTCGGGGACGCCGTCGGTGCCGCCGGATCCCCCGCCGAGGAGACCCCCGCCGCAACCGAACCGGCCGAGGCCGTGCCCGACGCCGGCCGTCCCGTCCCCCGCGGCGGCGACGTGGCCATCGTCGGCATGGCCGGGCGGTTCCCCGGCTCCGCCGACCTCGCGGAGTTCTGGGACCACCTGGAGCAGGGCAGGGACCTCGTCACCGAGATCCCCGGCGACCGCTGGGACTGGCGGGCGCACACCGGTACGTCCCGTTCGCGCTGGGGCGGCTTCCTCCCCGGCGTGGACCGCTTCGACGCCGCCTTCTTCGGCATCTCGCCGCGCGAGGCCGAGCTGATGGACCCCCAGCAGCGGCTGCTCCTGGAAGTGGTGTGGGCGGCGGTCGAGGACGCCGGGTACCGCCCGAGCGACCTCGCGGGCAAACGCGTCGGCGTCTTCATCGGCACCACCAACTCCGACTACGCCGAAGTGCAGCGCGCCGGCGGCAGGTCCGCCGAGGCGCACACGCTCACCGGCGCCGCGCTGTCGGTCATCCCCAACCGTGTCTCCTACCTCCTCGACCTGCGCGGACCGAGCGTCGCGGTCGACACCGCCTGCTCCAGCTCGCTCACCGCCGTCCAGCAGGCCGTCGGCGCGCTGCACGAGGGCACCTGCGACCTCGCCGTCGCGGGCGGCGTGAGCCTCATCCTCGACCCCCGGCTCTACGACGCCCTGAGCCGCAACGAGATGCTCAGCGAGGACGGCCGCTGCAAGGCCTTCGACGCCTCCGCCAACGGCTATGTGCGGGGCGAGGGCGTGGGCGTCGTCGTGCTCAAGGACCACGCGCGGGCCCGCCGCGACGGCGACCGCGTGGCCGCGGTGATCAAGGCCGTCGTCGTCAACCACGGCGGCCGCACCACCTCCCTCACCTCGCCCAGCCCGCACGCGCAGGCGGAGCTGCTGGTCGAGGCCTACCGCGCGGCCGGCGTCGATCCCCGCACGGTCGGCTACATCGAGGCGCACGGCACCGGCACGGCCCTCGGCGACCCCATCGAGATCAGCGGCCTGACCGAGGCCTTCGCACGGCTCGCCGGGGACGGCGCGGCGACCGGAGCCGAGGGCGTGCGCTGCGGCATCGGCTCGGTGAAGACCAACATCGGCCACCTGGAGGCCGCCGCGGGCATCGCCGGACTGCTCAAGGTGGTCCTCGCGCTGCGCCACCGGACCATCCCGGCCAGCCTGCACTTCCGCGAGCGCAACCCGTACCTCGACCTGGACGGCGGCCCCTTCGAGATCGTGGACACCACCCGGCCGTGGCCGGCGCCGCCCGCCGCGGACGGCGCGGCGCCGCTCCGCCGCGCGGGCGTCAGCTCCTTCGGCTTCGGCGGCGCCAACGCCCACGTGGTGATCGAGGAGGCCCCGGCGGGAGCGGACGCCGCGCCCGCCGACGACAGCACGGACGCGGAGCTGTTCATCCTGTCGGCGAGGACCGAGCGGGCCCTGCGGTCGCAGGCCGGGCGGCTCGCCGCGCACATACGCGCCGCGCGGCCCGCGCCCGCCGACGTCGCCCACACCCTGCGCGTCGGCCGCGAGGCCATGGACGAGCGGCTGGCCTTCGTGGCCCGCGGCCGCGCCGAACTCCTCGCCTGCCTCGACGCCTCCGCCGAGGGCCGCGACCCCGAGGGCGCGCTGCGCGCCCGGGTCGGCGCGGCGCAGCGCCGCGCCGCCGCCACGCGCGGCAACGCCTGGCGGGAGTTCGTCCGGGCGCTGTCCGCCGAGGGCGACCTCGAGTCGCTGGCCCGGCTCTGGATCGACGGCGCCGACGTGGACTGGTCCTGGCTGCCGCGAGGGCACCGCATCGAGCTGCCGACGTATCCGTTCGAGCCGACCCGGCACTGGGTCGACGCCGTCCCCGGCGCCCCGGCCACGGCCACCGCACGCCCCGCGTCGTCGGCGCTGCTCGACGAGAACGTCTCGACCTTCGGCGGGACCGCCTTCGCCAAACACCTCACCGGCGCGGAGTTCTACCTGGCCGACCACCGGGTCGGCGACGAACTCGTGCTCCCCGGCGTGGTCTACCTGGAGATGGCGCGGCTCGCCGGCGAGCGCGCCCACGGCACCGCCCCCGTGCGGCGCGTCGACGAGATCGTCTGGGCCGCGCCCGTCGCGCTCCCGCCCGGCCGCTCGCGTGACATCCGGGTGGCGGTCGCGCCCTCCGGCGCCTTCGAGATCACGGGCGAGCGTCCGCACGCGAGAGGCCGCCTGGTGTTCGGCCAGGACGGCACCGGGCAGGACGCGGCGCCCGCGCCGATCGATCCGGCCGCCGTACGCGCCCGGTGCGGCGAGCGCAGGACCCGCCAGGACTGCTACGCCTACTTCGCGGACCTCGGCTTCCGGTACGGTCCCGCCTTCCAGGTCATCGAGGAACTGGCCCTCGGCGACGGCGAGGCCCTGGCACGGCTGCGCCGTCCCGAGGTCGGTGACCACCGCTTCCACCCCTCGCTGCTCGACGGGTCCCTGCAGGCCGCGGGCCACCTGGTGCGGGGCACGACGGCACACCTGCCGTACTCGATCGGTTCCGTACGCCTCTTCGGCGAGCTGCCCGCCGACTGCCTCGCCCATGTCGTCGCGGTGGAGGGCAGGACCGACGCCCAGGTCTTCGACATCAGCCTGACCGCGCCCGACGGCACGGTCGTCGCGCGGGTCGAGCGGTTCACCCTGCGGGCCGTGCCGGACGCCGGGCGCGACCTGCCCGGGGCCGCCGGGCGCGGCGTACTCGCCTTCGAGCCGTACTGGCAGGAAGCACCGGCCACCACCGCGCAGGCCGAGCCGGCCGGGCCGCTGGCCGTCATCGACGCCGGCGACGGCCGCGCCGAGGCGCTGCGCGACGAACTCGCCGTGCTCGCACCGCGGCTGGACGTCGTGATCGGCGCCCGCTCGGGCGCCTCGCACCTCGTGCACCTCACCGCAGGCGGGTCCGGCGGCGGCCTCGACGACGCGCTGCGCGCCGGTTTCCACACCGCCCTCGACGTGTGCCGGACCCGGATCGCGGAGCACGAAGGGCCGCTGCGCTACCTGTTCGTCCACGAGGACCGGGCCGGGGCCGCAGGGGCGGCGCACGCCGCGCACGCCGCGCTTGACGGGGTTGCCCGCTGCATCGGCCAGGAACACCCGGACATCCGGATGAGCGTGCTCACACACACCGGCGCGCCCTCCGCCCGCGAGCTCGCCGAGCTGGTGCTCGCCGAACTCCCGGACGACGCGCCGGAGGTACGCCACGACGGGCACCGCAGGCTCGTGCGCGCCTGGCGCGAGAGCACGCTCCCCGAGACGGGCGAC
This sequence comes from Streptomyces sp. NPDC031466, assembly GCF_055581265.1. Taxonomy (NCBI): domain Bacteria; kingdom Bacillati; phylum Actinomycetota; class Actinomycetes; order Kitasatosporales; family Streptomycetaceae; genus Streptomyces; species Streptomyces sp. NPDC031466. The sequence goes on along the minus strand of NZ_JBVIJT010000001.1, from coordinate 134,029 downwards.
GCGGCCTCACCCCTGGCGGCGAACGGGGCGCACCTCGTCACGGGCGGCACGGGAAAGCTCGGCATGCTGGTCGCGGAGCGGATCGCCCGGCACCCGGGCGCCGGAGTCGTCCTCATCGGCCGGTCCGACCCGGCCGAGCCGCTGCCCGAGGGCTGGCTGCACGTCCGGGCCGACGTGAGTGTGCGCGAGGACGTCGAGCGGGCGGTGGCCGAGGCCAGGCGCCGGTTCGGCCGGATCGCCGGCGTGGTGCACGCGGCCGGTGCGCTCCGTGACGGGCTCGTCCTCCACAAGAGCCGTGCGGACGCCGACGCGGTGCTCGCGCCCAAGGTGCGCGGCCTGGTCCACCTCGACGAGGCGACTCGCGCGGACGCCCCCGACTACTTCGTGGCGTTCGGCTCGACGGCCGCGGTCTTCGGCAACGTCGGCCAGACCGATTACGCGTACGCCAACAGCTTCCTCGACCACTACCTGGAGCGGCGCCCCGGCGGCGGCCTCACCGTCGACTGGTCGCTGTGGCGCGACGGCGGCATGTCCCTCGGCGCCGACGCGCGCGAGGCCATGCGCCGCGAGTTCGGCATGGAGCCGCTGCCTGCGCAGGCATCGCTGGACGCCCTGGAGGCCGCCCTGCGCGGCGGCGCCTCCCGCCTCCTGCTGACCGCGGGCGACCGCGCGCGGATCGGCGAGGCGCTGCGCGGCACCGCGCGGCCGCGGCGGACGGCGGCCGAGCGCCCCCGGGCCGAGGACACGGACAGCGGCGACCTGCGCGCGCCCATGGTCACCTACCTCCGCGAACTCCTCGCCGAAGAGCTGAAGATGGCCCTGGAGGATGTCGCCGAGGACGAGGCCTTCGACCACTACGGGGTCGACTCGCTCCTCGTCCTGAGTCTCACGCGGTCACTGGAGGAACGTTTCGGGCCGCTCTCCAAGACGCTGTTCTTCGAGTACCTGACCATCGGTGAACTGGCCGACTTCCTGGTCGCCCACCACCCGGCCGAGGCGCGCGCCTTCCTCGCGCCCGCCGCCAACGGCGCCGCGCCCGCCGGGGACGGCGCCTCGGAAACGGCCCTCACCCCCGCGCCGGCCCCGCACGCCGCCCCGCCCGCGCCGCTGCCCCCAGGGGACGACGACGACATCGTGATCGTCGGTGTGGCGGGCCGTTACCCCGGGGCCGACGACCTCGGGCAGTTCTGGCGCAACCTGCGGGAGGGCAGGGACTGCGTGGCGGAGGTCCCCGCGGACCGGTGGGACCACGACCGGTTCTACGACCCCGACCGCGCCACTCCCGGCAAGACGTACGCCAAGTGGGGCGGCTGGCTCTCCGACGTCGCCTCCTTCGACCCGATGTTCTTCCGCATGTCCCAGGTGGAGGCGGAACACATCGACCCGCAGGAGCGGATCTTCCTCCAGACGGTGTGGCACCTCCTGGAGGACGCGGGCACCTCGCGCGCCGCCCTCTCGAAGGTCCGCACCGGCGTCTTCGTCGGCCTGATGTACGGCCACTACCAGCTCTACGGCGTCGACGAGGCGCTGCGCGGCACCGGGGCGGCCACCTCGTCCTCGTACGCGTCGGTGGCCAACCGCGTCTCGTACTTCTTCGACTTCGACGGCCCGAGCATCGCCCTGGACACCATGTGCTCGTCCTCGCTCACCGCCCTGCACCTCGCCTGCCGGGCGATCAGGGACGGCGACTGCGACGTCGCCGTGGCGGGCGGGGTCAACGTCTCCAGCCACCCGCTCAAATACCTCCAGCTCGCCAAGGGCGGGTTCCTCTCCACCGACGGCCGCTGCCGCAGCTTCGGCGAGGGCGGCGACGGCTATGTGCCCGCCGAGGGCTCGGGAGCCGTGCTGCTCAAGCGCCGCTCGGCGGCCGAGGCCGACGGCGACCGCGTCCTCGCCGTGGTCAGGTCGACGGCCGTCAACCACGGCGGGGCGGGCAAGGGCTTCAGCGTGCCCAACCCCAAGGCGCAGGGCGTGCTGATCGGCGAGGCACTCGACCGGGCGGGCCGCACCCCGGCGGAGCTCGACTACCTGGAGGCGCACGGCACCGGCACCTCGCTCGGCGACCCGGTGGAGATCACCGGCCTGGTCCGCGCCTTCCAGGGGCACGACCTGACGGGCGTACGCATCCCCATCGGCTCGGTGAAGTCCAACATCGGGCACGCCGAGTCGGCCGCGGGCATGGCCGCGCTCACCAAGGTGCTGCTGCAACTGCGCCACCAGGAACTCGTCCCCTCCCTGCACGCCGAACGCCTCAACCCGCACCTCGACCTGGACGCCACCCCCTTCCGCCTCCAGCGCGAGCGGGCGCCCTGGACGCCGCGCGTCGACGCCGCGGGCCGCCCCCTGCCCCGTACCGCCGGCATCAGCGCGTTCGGCGCGGGCGGCGGCAACGCCCACGTGATCCTGGAGGAGTACGTGTCCCCGACGCAGCCGCCCGCGCAGGAGCCGCCGTACGTGTGTGTGCTCTCCGCGCGGGACGCCGAGCGGCTCGGCGAACACATCACGCGCACGGCCGAGTTCCTGCGCGGCGAGGGGCGGGACACCCACCCGGCCGCGATCGCCGCGACGCTGCGCACCCGAGAGCCGATGGCGCACCGCCTCGCCGTGGTCTTCGACGGCGTGGACGACCTCGCGGACGCCCTGGAGGGACACCTCGCGGGGGCGGACTCACCGCGCGTCATGACCGGCACCGCGAGCCGCTCGGCCGCACCGGCCACCGGCCACAGCGCGCCCGAGCTCGCCGCGGCCTGGGTGCGCGGCGCCCACGTCGACTGGCCCGGCGGCGGACCCCGCGTCTCCCTGCCCGGCTACCCCTTCGCCCGGGAGCGCTGCTGGCTGCCCGCCGCCGACGCCGTGCGCCGGCCGCCGGTCGCCGAACCCCGCGGCGAGGTGGTCCTCTCCACCGAGACGCCGGTCATCGCCGGACACCGCGTCCAGAGCCGCGCGCTGCTGCCCGCCCTCGCCTACCCCGACCTCATCGCCAAGGTCCTCCGCGACCACGGGTACGCCGTGGAACGGCTGACGGTGCGCGACCTCACCGCGCTGCGCCCGCTCGACGTGACCGACGGGCCCGTGACGGCCGAGATCCGCTGCGCCCCGGCCGGCGAGGGCCGCTGGCAGGTCACGGTGGCCGACGGCGAGCCCTACGCCACCGCCGAGGTGGTCCTCACCGACGCCCCCGCCTTCCGCGACCGGCTCGACGGCCATCCGCTCGGCACACCGACCCCGCTCGCCGAGACCTACGACAGGGACAGCGGCAACGGCCAGCACTACAGCGGTGCCGCGCGCGCCGAGGGCACCGTCCGCGCCGATCAGGAGCGGTTGACCGCGGAACTGCGGGCTCCCGGCGGCGACTTCCTGATCCACCCCGCCCTGCTGCTGGCCGGCGCGGTCGCGGCCGGATCGCTGCTCGACACCGACGGCCAGGCGTTCCTGCCGCTGCACATCGGCTCCTTCCGCACGGCGGGGCCGCTGACCGGGGCCTGCACGGCGCGGGTGCGGCGTGCCTCGGTGAGCCGCAGGGGCGAGGTCGCCCGGTTCTCCGTGGACTTCTTCGACCCCCAGGGGCGACAGGTGGCGGAGTTGACCGAGCTGTCCAGCAAGGCCGTGTCAGGGGCGTCCACCCCGGCCCGGCCCGCCGCTCCCGCCCCGGCCGCCGCGCCCGGCGCGGGCCACGTCGAGGACTTCCTGCGGCGGCTGCTCGCCGAACGCCTCGGCACGGACGCGCGGTCGGTGCCCGTGACCGCCGGCTACTACGAACTCGGGCTGGAGTCCGCGCAGGTGCTCGGCCTGGTCGAGGCCGTGCGGGAGGTGGTGGGGCAGGATCTGGAACCCACGCTGCTCTTCGAGTACACCACCGTGCGCGACCTGGCCGCCCACCTCGCGGCACGCTTCCCCGACGCCTTCGGGGACGCCGCCGGGAACCCCGTCGGACCCGCCGCCCGGAGCACGGCCGCCGACACCGGACCCGGCACAGGCGCGGAGGCCGGTACAGGCCCAGAGACCGGCACAAGCCCCGAGACCGGCACCGGCACCGGCCTCGCCCGGGTCCGGCAGGACGCCGTCATCCCGCCCGCACCCGCGCCCGCCGCCCTCCCGGCCCAGGAACTCGACCGCCTGATCGCCCGCCAGGTGCTGCTCCGCCTGTGCGCGACCGGGCTCTTCACCGACGCCCGCACCGAGTCCGTGGACGGGATCGCGCGGCACCTCGGCGTCGTCGACAAGTACCGGCGCTGGCTCGACGAGGCCGCCCGGCTGCTGACCGCCACCGGTCTGACGCGACGGCACGGCGACGTCCTGGAACTCGCCGAGGAACGGCCCCCGGCACACGACACCGCGTGGACGGCCGTGCGCGAGCGCTTCGCGACCGACCCCTACTGGGACGCACAGCTCTCCCTCGTCCAGGAGTGCGTGGAACGCCTCCCCGAGATCCTGTCCGGCGCGCTGCCCGCGACCGACGTGCTCTTCCCCGGCGGCTCCATGGCCAGGCTCACCGCGGTCTACCAGGGCAACGCCGTCGCCGACCGGCTCAACGACGTGGTGGCCGAGGTCACCGCCACGGCGGTGCGCGAACGCCTCGCGCGGGACCCCTCGGCCACCGTCCGCGTCGCCGAGGTCGGCGCGGGCACCGGAGGCACCACCGCCGCCGTCCTGCCCCGCCTCGACCCGTACGCCGACCACGTGGAGTACTGGTACACCGACCTCTCCCCGGCCTTCCTCGACCAGGCCGAACGCCGCTTCGGACCCGGCAGGGACCATCTGCGCTACGGCCGTTGGGACGTCACCGCGCCCGGCGCCGGCGAACGGCTCACCGGCGGCGACTGCGACGTCATCGTGGCGACCAACGTGCTCCACGCCACCCGCGACATCCGCGCCGTCCTGCGCAACCTCGCGGCGGCCCTGCGCCCCGGCGGCGTCCTCGTCGTCAACGAGGTCACCCGCAAGTCCGCCGTCCTCACCCTCACCTTCGGCCTCCTCGACGGCTGGTGGCTCTACGACGACGAGGACGTACGGCTCCCCGGCGCACCGCTCCTCTCCGCACCCCGCTGGCAGGAGGTGCTGCGCGACACCGGCTACGGCGAGGTGTGGCGGCCGGTCGCCGAACCGGACGCCTTCGGCGAGGTCTTCGTCGCCCAGCGCGGCCGGGGCGAGGTGGCACCGCCCGAGGGCACGCGGCTGCTCGTACGGCGGTGGGAGCCCGCTCCGGCCCTCGCGGGCCGCACGCCGACCGCCGTGGCCGTCCTCGGGGCGGGGCCGCACGCCGCCCGGCTCGCCGACGCCCTGCCCGGCGCCCGCCTGATCGCCTCCGCGGCCGACGTGCACGACCGCTTCGACGCGCTGGTCGACCTCGGCGGGCTCGGCCTCGACGACTGGCTGCCGGTGCTCCAGCGCATGGCCGGACGCGAGGCGCTGCTGCTCGGCGTCGGCCGGGGCGACGCCCGCGCCGGGCTGTACCGGATGCTGCAGAGCGAGTACGGGCGCGTCCGCTCCCGCTACCTGGAGGCCGACCCCGCGGACGCGGACCTGGCGGACCTCGTGGCGCGCGAACTGGCCGAAGGCGGCGACGACACCGAGGTCACCTACCGCCGGGGAACCCGGCAGCGGGCCGTCCTCGAAGCGCTGCCCGCCGCCATGGGCGCCCCGGTCGGCTTCCCCGCGCACGAGCCACTGCTCATCACCGGCGGCACCCGCGGCATCGGCCTCGCCCTCGCCGGGCACGCGGTCGCGGAGTGGGGCGCGAGGACCCTCGTCCTCGCCGGGCGCGAGCAGCTGCCGCCGCGAGCGGAGTGGGAACGGCACGGCACGGACACCGCGCTCGGCCGCAAGCTCGACGGGCTGCGCGCCCTGGAGCGCGACGGGGTCCGCCTGAAGGTCCTCTCGCTGCCGCTGGGCGAGGACGCGAACGCCGTCCGCACCGCCTTGGACGAGATCCGCGCGGAGTTCGGACCGATCGGCGGGGTGCTGCACGCCGCCGGACTCGTGGACCGGGACAACCTCGCCTTCGTACGCAAGCCGGTCGAGGCCGTGCGCGCGGTGCTCGCCCCCAAGACGGCCGGAGTCGACGCCCTTCTCGACGCGCTGGCCGGTGACCCGCTGCGGTTCTGCGTGCTGTTCTCCTCGGTCGCCTCGATGGTCCCCGCCGCGGCCGTGGGACAGAGCGACTACGCGATGGCCAACGCCCACCTGGACGCCGTCGCCCGCCGCGCGCCCCACGGGCTGCCCGTGGTGAGCGTGGCCTGGCCGAGCTGGCGGGGCGTCGGCATGGGCGGTGAACGCCCCGGACCCGGCTACCGGGCCACCGGTCTCGGCGAACTCTCCGAGGCGCAGGGGCTGCGGCTGCTCGACCACGTGCTGTCCACCGGGGCCGGCCCCGTCGTCCTGCCCGCGATCGTCGCCCCGGAGTGGACGCCGCGGGAACTGCGGGTCCGCGCGGCCAAGACACCGGCCCCCGCGGCCGTGTCCATCGCGCACGGCACGGCGCACACGGCCGGTGGTACGGACGCCGCCGCCGAGCAGGCCGAGGCGTGGCTGATCGGCCTGCTGGCCGACGAACTCGGCTTCGACCGGGCCCGCCTCGCCGCCGACGTGCCGATCTCCGACTACGGCACCGACTCGATCATGATGGTCCAGATCCTGCGCAAGGTCGGCGCCGAACTGGACGTCGACCTCGACCCCTCGGTCCTCGTGGACCACCCCACCGTGGAGTCCTTCGTCGGCTGGCTCACCGCCCACCACGGGCAGGCCCTCGCCGCGACCTTCGGCGACACGGAACCCGAGGCCGCCGTCGACCCGGCACCCGCGGCCTTCGGCGGCACGACACCCGCGGCCGCCCAGGACCGCTCCCCGGTCACCGTCACCGTGCCCGCGGAGAACCACCGGGCGTCCGCCGACACCCCGTACGACATCGCCGTGGTCGGCATGTCCGGCCGCTTCCCCGGCGCCCCCGACCTCGACGCCTACTGGCGGCTGCTCAGCGAGGGCCGTTCGGCGATCGCCCCCGTGCCCGCGGGGCGCTGGGGGAGCGCGACCGGGTACACCGCGGGCCTGCTCGACCTCGACGGGTTCGACCCCGGCCACTTCCACCTCTCCGACGCCGATGCCGCCGCCATGGACCCGCAGGCGCTGCTACTCCTCGAAGAGACGCTGTTCGCGCTCTGCGACGCGGGCTACGCCCCCGACGAGCTGAAGGGCCGCGACATCGGCGTGTACGTGGGCGGGCGCACCCGGCACGCCCCGGACGAGGCCACCCTCGCCCGCAGCCGCAACCCCGTGGTCGCCGTCGGCCAGAACTACCTGGCCGCCAACCTGTCGCACCACTTCGACCTGCGCGGCCCCAGCACGGTGGTGGACACCGCCTGCTCCTCCGCGCTCGTGGCCCTGCACCACGCCGCCCAGGCGCTGCGCTCCGGCGACATCGAGGCCGCCGTGGTCGCCGGCATCACGCTGCTGCCCGACGCCGGCGGCCACCGGCTGTTCGACCGGCGGGGGCTGCTCAACACCGGCACGGAGTTCCACGTCTTCGACCGGCGGGCCCACGGCTTCACGCCCGCCGAGGGCGTCGGCGTCCTCCTGCTCAAGCCGCTCGCCGCGGCCGAGGCGGCCGGCGACCGCGTGCACGCGGTGCTCAAGGCGGTGGCCGTCAACAACGACGGCAGGACCGCGGGCCCCGCCACCCCCAACCCGGGCGCCCAGCGCGGCGTCATGGCCCGCGCCCTCGCGAAGTCCGGGGTCGCCGCCGACGACGTCACGTACATCGAGACCAACGCGGCGGGCTCCCAGATCCCGGACCTGATCGAGCTGAAGGCCATCGCGGCCGTCTACCGCGACGGTTCCGACACGCCCTGCTCGCTCGGCTCGGTCAAGCCCAACATCGGCCACCCGCAGTGCGCGGAGGGCATCGCCGGGGTCATCAAGACCGTCCTGATGCTCCGCAACCGCGCCATCGTGCCCTTCCTCAGCGGGCAGCAGCCCCTGGAGCACTTCGACCTCGCCGCGACGCCCCTGCGCTTCGAGCGCACGCTCGTCCCCTGGCCCGACGCCCCGCTCGTCGCCGCCGTCTCCAGCTTCGCCGACGGCGGCACCAACGCCCACGCCGTCCTGGCCGGCCGGGAGGCGACGGGGACCGGGCGCCGCGAGCCGCTGGAGCGCCCCCGCCTCAGGCGGCGCCGCCTGCCTGCCGCCGGCCCCGAGCGCTTCGCGATCATCGGCATGGCCGGGCACTACCCCGGCGCGGAAGACCTCGCCGCGTTCTGGACGAACCTCAAGGACGGCAGGGACAGCGTCCGCGAGGTGCCCGCGCGGCGCTGGACGCCGGGGGAGGGGGACGGCTCGCGCTGGGGCGGCTTCCTCGACGACGTAGGCCGCTTCGACGCCGACTTCTTCAGGATCTCCCGCCCCGAGGCGGAGATCACCGACCCGCAGGAACGCTGGTTCCTGCGCACCTGCTGGGAGGCGATCGAGGACTCCGGTTACACCCCCGCCGGACTCGCCGAGCCCAAGGGCCCCGACCGGCGGCGCGCGGTCGGCGTGTTCGCCGGCGCCATGCACAAGGACTACACGCTGGTCGCCGCCGAGGCGGACGCACCCGTGCCGCTCAGCCTCAACCAGGGGCAGATCGCCAACCGCGTCTCCTTCGTCTGCGACTTCCACGGCCCGAGCATGACGGTGGACACCCTGTGCTCGTCCTCCCTCACCGCGGTGCACCTCGCCGTGGAGTCACTGCGTCGCGGCGAATGCGAGGTCGCCCTCGCGGGCGGCGTCAACCTCTCCCTGCACCCCGGCAAGTACCGCACCTACGGCGCCGTCGGCATGCACTCCTCCGACGGCCGCTGCCGCTCCTTCGGCGAGGGCGGGGACGGCTACGTGTCCGCCGAGGGCGTCGGCGCGGTCGTCATCAAACCGCTCGCCGCCGCCGAGGCCGACGGCGACCACATCTACGCCGTCATCGCCGGGACCGCCGTCAACCACGTCGGCTCCGTGAGCGGGTTCAGCGTGCCGAGCCCCGTCGGGCAGGCCGCCGTCATCTCCGCGGCGTTCGACGCGGCGGGCGTCGACGCCCGCTCCATCGGCTACCTGGAGGCGCACGGCACCGGCACCTCCCTGGGCGACCCCATCGAGATCCGCGGCCTGACCACCGCCTTCGGCCGGCACACCCAGGACCGCGGTTTCTGCGCCCTCGGCTCGGTCAAGTCCAACATCGGGCACGCGGAGTCCGCCGCCGGTGTCGCGGGCCTCACCAAGGCAGTGCTGCAGCTGCACCACCGCACCCTGGTGCCCTCCCTGCACGCGGACACCGTGAACCCGTTGCTCGGCCTCGACGAGACACCCTTCAGGCTCCAGCGCGCCACCGAGGCGTGGCCCGCGCCGCCCGAAGGGCCGCGCCGCGCGGGCCTCAGCTCCTTCGGGGCCACCGGAGCGGGTGCGCACATCGTCCTCGAGGAGTACGTGTCCCTCGCCGACGCCGTGCCGTCCCGCACCCCCGAAGGACCCGTCCCCGTACCGCTGTCGGCACGCACCGAGGAGCAGTTGCGGCAGCTCGCCGCGCGGCTGCGGGACGCGCTCACCGGTGACCCGGCCGGTCACCCGCTGCGCGACATCGCGTACACCCTCCAGGTCGGCCGGGCCGAGTGGCCCGTGCGCGCCGTCTTCGTGGTGCGTTCCACGGACGAACTGGCCCGCCAGCTCGGCGAATTCGCAAATCACGGGGTGCGTCCGGTGCTCGGCGACGGTGAACCGCACGAGGTCGCGCGACGGTGGGCGGACGGTGCCACGGTGGACTGGAACGCCCGCTACGGCGAGGACCGGCCGCGCCGGGTGGCGCTGCCGACGTATCCGTTCGCGGGGGAGTGGCACTGGGTTCCGACGGGCGGGGCCGCCGCCGACGCCCGGACCGTGGAGGCACCCGTCGAGGCGCCCGTCGTGCCGCCGAACGGGCTGCTGAGCGTGGTGCGCTGGACGGAGGCGCCCGTCGCTCCCGCCGCGGGGCCCGCGCCCCGCAGGGTCCTGATCGCCGCCGACGATCCTGGGACCGGGCTCGCGGGGGCACTGGCCGCGCACTACCGGCGCGGCGGCGCCATCGAGGTGACCGAGCAGCCGCTCGACGACCCCTTCGCCCTGACGGGGACGGCACCAGACCGGGTCCTCCTCGTCAGCGGCCCCGGCCAGGGCGCCGGCGGCCCCTCGGCCGGGCCCGAACTCGCCCTGCTGCGGCTGGTCAAGGCCGTCCAGCGGCTCGACGGCGCACGCACGGACCTCTGCGTCGTCACCCAGGACACCCAGTCGGTCGCCGGTGAGCCGAGCGCCGCGCACGGCGCGGGCCTGGCCGGTCTCGCCTACTTCGTGGCGCGTGACTCCGGCCGCTTCGCCGTACGCAACCTCGACGTGGCCGGCGCCGACCTGCGCACGCCCGAGGGCCGTGCCGCGGTGGCCACCCTGGTGGCCGGCGAACCCGCCTCCCCCGCCGCCGACCTGGTGGCACTGCGCGGCGGGCGGCGCCACCGGCAGCAGACCGGGCCGGTGCCCCCGGCCGAGGCCGCCGCACCGGGACTGCCCGGCATCCGGCCCGGCGGCACCTACGTGGTGGTCGGCGGCAGCGGCTTCGTCGGACGCGTCGTCAGCCGCCACCTCATCGACCGCTACGACGCCAAGGTGGTCTGCGTCGGACGCCGCCCGCAGAGCGACCCCGCGGTGCGCGAGGCGCTCTACGGCGACCGCGTCGGCTACGTGCAGGGCGACGTCACCGACCCGCGCCAGGCACGACGGGCGATCACCGAGGCCAAGGGGCTGCTCGGCGAGATCCACGGCGTGCTGTTCGCGGGCGCCACCCGCATCACCGGGGCGCCGGGCGCCCTCGCGGACCTCGGCGAGGCGGAGTTCCGCGCCCACTACGAGATCAAGGCGGCGGGCGCGCGGAACGTGTACGAGGCCGTGGCGGACGAACCGCTCGACTTCCTCTGCTACTTCTCCTCGGCCCAGGCCTTCTCCTTCGGCGGCGCGGGCACTCACGCCGCCTACGCGGCCGGCATCACCTCGGCCGACGCCTTCGCCAGGGCCGTCGCCCCGGGCGCCGGCTTCCCGGTCGGCATCGTCAACTGGGGAGCCTGGCGCGCCTCGTTCGGCGAGGCCGCGCGGGACTATCCGACGCTCGGCTTCCTGGACGACGACGAGGGGGCCGCCTGCTTCGACACGGCGGTGCGGCTGCTGCGGGCGGGCCGCCACCGGCAGGTCATCGGGATGCGGGCCCCGGCGCCGGCCGCGGCTCGGGGTGCGGAGCGAAGCGGGGCCGCCGTCGGGCGGCGACCGAGCGCTCCCGCCGCCCGCGACCGGCGCCCGGAGCTGCGGGGCCTGCTCGTGGCACGCCTCGCGAGGACGCTGCGGGTGCCGAAGGAGGACCTGTCGCCCTCGACGGCCTTCGCCGACCTCGGGGTCGACTCGATCACCGGATCCACCTTCGTCGCGGCCATCGCCGAGGAACTGGGCATCGAGATCAACGCGGCAGCCCTGTACGAGTTCTCCTCCGTGGAGCGGCTGGCCGACCACCTGAACGACCTGCTGGCCCCGGCACCCCAGGAACCACCGGCGCCCCAGGAACCACCGGCACCATCAGCGACACCGGAACCGCCGGCGACCGCGCCGGACGACCTGATCGTGAAGTTGGAGGCACGGTTCGCGGCAGGAGAGCTGTCCGCCGCGGAAGTGCTCGACCTGCTCGACGCAGAGCTGGCCACGAGGGAGCAACGATGAGCAGCGCTAACTTCCGCGACATCCTCGACGGATACGTCAAGGGCGCGGTCGGCGCGGAGCAGGCACGCGGTCTCCTCGACGCGCGCCGCCAGGACCAGGGCGAGGCCCAGGACCGGGACCGGGACCGGCACCAGGAGCGGGGCCGGGCGCCGGAGGCCACGGCCGACGCGACCGACCGCCCCGACCGTTCGCGGATGCTGGACATCGCCGTGGTCGGCATGGCCGGGCAGTTCCCGGGAGCGTCGGACGTACGCGCGTTCTGGCGCAACCTCACCGAGGGCCGCGTCGGCTACGGCGAGCTGCCCGACCACTACCTCGCCCCCGACGACCCGGCGGGCTACCGCTGGGGCGGCGCCCTCGCCGAACGCGACCACTTCGACGCGGAGTTCTTCGGCATCCGGGCGCACGAGGCCGATCTGATGAGCCACAACCAGCGGCTGCTGCTCCAGGAGAGCTGGCACGCTCTGGAGGACGCCGCGATCGACCCGACGTCCCTCGCCGGCTCCCGTACGGGCCTGTTCATCGGCGCCGAGCCGACCGGCTACCCGCACGAGTCGTTCACCGGCGCCTCCGACGCCCTGGTGGCCTCCCGACTCTCGTACTTCCTCGACCTGCGCGGCGCCGCCCTCGTGGTCAACACGGCCTGCTCCTCCTCCCTGGCCGCCGTGCACCTGGCCTGCCAGAGCCTGCGGTCGGGCGAGTCGTCCCTGGCGCTGGCCGGCGGCGTGAACGCGGGTCTGGACGCGCGCGGCCTCGACCTGCTCGTCGAGAGCGGCGCGATGTCACCGAGCGGCGAGTGCCGCACCTTCGACGCCGACGCCAACGGCACCGTCTACTCCGAGGCGGTGGCCGTCCTCGTACTGAAGCGGCTCTCCGACGCGGTGGCCGACGGCGACCACGTCCACGGGGTCATCCGGGCCACCGGCATGAACCAGGACGGCGCGAGCAACGGCATCACGGCCCCGAACGGCGCCGCCCAGGAGGAACTGGTCCTCGACGTGTACCGCCGCTTCGGCATCCCCGCGGAGCGCGTCGGATACGTCGAGGCGCACGGCACCGGCACCGCGCTCGGCGATCCGGTGGAGGCCAACGCGCTGGTACGGGCGTTCCGGCGGCTCACCGGTGAGCGCGGGTTCGCCGCCCTCGGCAGCGCCAAGGCGCACATCGGCCACACGGGCGCCCCCGCCGGGGTCGTCGGCATGATCAAGGTCCTGCTCTCGATGCGGTACGGGCGACTGGTCGGCATGCCGACGCTGCGTGACCTCAACCCGCTGATCGACCTCGCGGACTCCGCGTTCGTCGCCGACGCGGCGGCCGGCCCGTGGCAGCGCCCCGGCGGCCTCCCGCTGATGGCCGCGGTGAACTCCTTCGGCCACAGCGGGACCAACGCGCATGTCGTCGTCGAGCAGTACGTGCCCGCGCCCGTCGCGGGGCAGGGGCCTGGCGAGGACATGTCGCCGCAGGTCGTGCCGTTGTCGGCGCGTACACCCGAGCGGCTGCGCGCGTACGCGGAGAACCTCGCCGAGTACCTTGCGGACGCCACCACCTCCGCCGTTGCCGTCGCCGGTCCGTCCGCCCCGCGTGCGGTGGAGCCGGCGCGGGTGTGCGCCGTGGTGGCCGACGTCCTGGGCGTGGCCGCCGAGGAGATCGACCCGGAAGAGCCCCTCGACTCCTACGGGGTGCGGCCCGAGCAGTTCGGCCGCATCGGCGAGGCACTGGACGCCGCGTTCGGCGGCCACATCGACGGCGACGCCCTGCACGAGGGCAGCACGGCGGCCGAACTGGCGCGCCTGGTCGACACGGGCCGGCACACCGCCCGGGACGACCGCCCCGAGGGCACGCCGCCCTCACTGGCCGATGTGGCGCGCACCTTGCAGCTCGGACGCGCGGAACTGGCGTCGCGGGCGGCGCTCGTCGTACGGGACCTGGACGAACTCGTCACCGCCCTGCGCGCGCTGGCCGAGGGCGCCGAACTGCCCGACAACTGCTGGCTGGGCGAGGGCGACGGGCGTTCCGACGTCGCCCGGTTGTTCGCCGACGACGAGCTGCGCGAGGCCGTGGGCAAGTGGCTCGAACGCGGCAAGCTGACCCGCGCCGCCGAACTGTGGGTGCGCGGCGGCGCCGTGGACTGGGCCGTACTGCATCGGAACGGCACGCCGACGAGGATCTCCCTGCCCGGTTACCCCTTCGCCGAGACCCGCCACGGCATTCCCGTGACCCCGGTGGTTCCCGCTCCCCGTCCCGCTCCTGCGCCCGCTGCCGTGTCCGTGGCCGCTCCGGTGGCTGTCGCGGCGGCGCCGGTGGAGGAGCCGGTGCCCGCCGGGCGGACGGAGTGGCGTCCCGAGCGGCTGGCGGAGGCGGTGGAGCAGCGGATCGCCCTGATGGCCACGGAGTTGCTGGGCGGCACGGAGGGCGACGGCGAGATCGACCCGGGCGAGCAGCTCGACCGCTACGGCATCGACTCCGTCACCCGCACCCGCCTGAACCAGCTCCTGAGCGAGGCGTTCCCGGCCGCCTCCCGCACCCTGTTCTTCGAGTTCGCCAAGGTCGAGGGCGTTGCCGGGCACCTCGTCGAGCGGTTCCCGGACGCTTGCAGGGCGTTCCTGGGGTGGAGCGGGGAGTCGGCGCCCGCGGAAGCGGCGAGCGGGACCGGGCCCGTATCGGCTTCCGGCTCGGGCGAAGCCGACGCGCCCGCGCCCGCGCCGGTCGAGTGCGAGGAGGTCACCGCCGCTGCCCCGGCGGAGGACGCCGACGCCCACGCCGACGCTGCCGCCGACACCGACACCGACACCGACACCGACACCGACACCGACACCGACACCGACACCGACACCGACACCGGCACCGACGCCGCGACGGCCGTCGATCTCGGCCTCGACGACTTCGACGGTGCCATCGCCGTGATCGGCATGAGCGGCACCTTCCCCGACGCCCCCGACCGGGACAGCTTCTGGCAGCTGCTCATGGAGGGCAGGAGCGCCGTCACCGAGATACCCGGGCGCCGCTGGGACTGGCGCGAGCACTACGACCCGCGGCCTGAGGGCGCCGACGTGGTGCGCAAGAGCCACTCCAAGTGGGGCGCCTTCCTCGACGGGTTCGACGCGTTCGACCCCGCTCTGTTCGGCTTCACCGAGCAGGAGGCCCGCAACACCGACCCACAGGTGCGCCTCTTCCTCCAGGAGTGCTGGAAGGCCCTGGAGGACGCGGGCCATGCCCCGTCGAAACTCCCCGCCGACGTCCGTGGCCGCATCGGCGTCTTCGCGGGCGGCGCCAAGCACGGCTTCACGCAGCTCGGCGCCGAGGGGCGCCTGGAGATGCCCCGCACGTCGTTCGGCGACATGGTCAACAGGGTCTCGTTCCAGTTCGACCTCGGCGGCCCCAGCAAGGCCGTGGACACCGCCTGCTCCTCGGCCCACGTGGCCCTGCACGAGGCGGTCGAGAGCCTCCGCTCCGGCCGCTGCGACCTGGCGCTCGCCGGGGCGGTGAACCTCTACCTGCACCCGTCCACGTACGTCGAACTCGCCACGGTGGGGCTGCTGTCCGACCGGGACGACTGCGCGTCCTTCGGCGCCCAGGCCGCCGGGATCGTCCCCGGCGAGGGCGTCGGCGTGGTGCTGCTCAAGCCGCTCCGCCAGGCGCTGCGCGACGGCGACCCGGTGCACGCGGTCATCCGCGGCAGCGCCGTCAACCACAACGGCCGCACCATCGGTTTCACCAGCCCCAGCTCCCAGCGGCAGGCCGAGGTGATCCGTGCGGCGCTGCGCGACGCCCGCGTGGACCCGCGCACCGTCGCCTACGTGGAGGCCACGGCGAACGGCTCCGAGATCGGCGACGCCGTCGAGATGACCTCCCTCACCCAGGTCTTCGAGGACCGGCAGGACGCGCGCGGGCCGTACCGCATCGGCTCGCTGAAGCCCAACATCGGCCACGGTGAGGCGTCCGCCGGCATGGCGCAGCTCTTCAAGGTCGTCCTCGCGCTGCGGCACCGCACGCTGCCGCCGACCCGGCTGCCCGACGAGTACAACCCGGCCATCGACATCGACCGGCTCCCCTTCGAACTGTCCGGCACCCCCGTGCCCTGGGAGCAGGTCACGGTCGACGGGGTCCCCGTACCGCGCCGCGCCGGGATCACCGGCCTCGGCGGGGGCGGCACCAACGCGCACGTCGTCCTGGAAGAGGCTCCCGAACCGGCCCGCCGCCCCCGGCCCGCCGGGCGCGGTCCCGTCCTGTTCGTCCTCTCGGCACACACGCGGGAACGCCTCGACGCCTACGCCGACCTCTGGCTCGACTTCCTCGGGCAGCGGCCAGCGGCCGCCCTGGCCGACATCGCGTACACCCTCCAGGTCGGCCGCACGGACCTGACCCATCGTGTCGCCGTCATCGCCTCCGGCGCCGAGGAACTGCGCGGGCACCTGACCCGGTGGCGCCGGGGCCGCCCCGGCGATGCGGTGTTCTCGGCCACGGCCGCCCGGGTGGACGCGTCCGGGCTCGACGCCGCCCTGCGCGAACGGGACCTCGCCCGGGTGGCGGACCTGTGGGTGCGCGGCGCGGTCGTCGACTGGGCCGCACTCCACGCGGACGCAGGCGCGGACACGGACGGCGACGCGGCCGCAAACGGGGGCGGCAAGCCCGTACGGGTGCCGGGGCTGCCGACGTATCCGTTCGAGCACAGGATCTGCTGGGTCGACGAGCCCGCCCCCGCCGCCCAGGAGCACACCCCCGCCCCCGCCGCCGACGCCGAACACCCCTTCGTCACCTCCCGCGTCCAACTGGCCGACGGCAGCACCGTGTTCAGCGGAGAGGTGTCGCTCACCACGCACCCGTGGATCGCGGACCACGCGGTCTCCGGCACGGTGCTCTTCCCCGGTACCGGCTTCGTCGAGATGGCGCTGCACGCCGGCCGGACGCTGGACTGCGGGCGCCTTGAGGAACTCACCCTCGAGGCCCCGCTCACCCTCACGGAACAGGAACCGGGCGGCGTCCGTCTCCAGCTCGTGGTGGGGGCGCCCGACGCCACGGGCGGCCGGCACGTGGAGGTGCACTCGCGGCCTCGCACCGACGACGGGGCGGCACAGCAGCAGCCATGGACGCGGCACGCCGCCGGACTGCTCGCCGCGGACGACACCGAGGCCGGAACCTCGGACGACACCGAGGCGGGATTCGCGGGTCAGGCGTGGCCGCCGGCCGGCGCCGAGCCGATGCCGGTGGACGACTACTACCAGGTGATGGCCGACGCCGGGTACGCCTACGGGCCCGCGTTCCGCGGGCTGCGCGCGGTCTGGCGGCGCGGCGACGAGGTCTTCGCCGAAGCCACGCTCGACGACGCCCCCGACGCGGCCCGCTACGGCCTGCACCCCGCGCTGCTCGACTCCGCCCTGCACGCCATGGGCTTCGGCGGCTTCGTCCGGGACGGCGGCGGCCTGCTGCCCTTCTCCTGGACCGGCATGCGGTTGTTCGCGGGCGGCGCGGCCTCGGTACGGGTGCGGCTCACCGGCGCCGGTACCGACGCGGTCTCGGCCGCGGTCGCCGACACCGCGGGCAGGCCGCTCGCCGTACTGGACTCGCTGGTGCTGCGCCCGTTCAACGGTGCCTCTCCCGAGCCCCAGCCCGTACGAGCCGCCGCCCTGCCCGACGAACTGCTCCGCCTAGAGTGGACGCCGCTCACGCCGGCCGACGCCGCCGACGGCGCCTTGGCCGTGGCGGGACCGGACGACCTCGGGCTCCGCGAGGCCCTGCGGGACGCGGGCGTCGACGTGGCGGACGAGGCGGAGAACTCGCTGCTCTCCCTGGGCGCCGGACCGGCGGCCGACCTCGCGGCCGGGATGACGGCCGCCACCGCGCGCGCCCTCGACCTCGTGCGGACCTGGCTGAACGACGAGAGCCGGGCCACGGGACGCCTCGTCGTCGCGACCCGGCGTGCCGTCTCCACCCACGTCGGCGAGGACGTCGAGGACCTGGCACACGCCCCGGTGTGGGGCCTGCTGCGGGCCGCCCAGGCGGAGAACCCCGAGCGGCTGCTCCTGGTCGACGTGGACGGTGACGAGACGTCCGCCGCCGCGCTGCCCGCCGCGGTCGCGTCGGCCGTCGCCGCCGGTGAGTCCCAGCTCGCCCTGCGCGCGGGCCGGGCCCTGGTGCCCCGCCTCGTCCCGCTCGGCTCGGACGGCACGCTCGTACCGCCGGGCGACGGCACCGCGTGGCGCCTGGACACCAGCGGCGCCGGCACGTTGGAGAACCTCGCCCTGCTGCCCTGGCCCGCGGCCGACGCCCCGCTCGGCCCCGGCCAGGTGCGGATCGAGGTGCGCGCGGCCGGCCTCAACTTCCGTGACGTGCTCGGCGCGCTCGGCATGTACCCCGGCGAGCTGACGCTCGGCGCGGAGGGCGCCGGAATCGTCCTCGACGTGGGCGCCGACGTGCGTCACCTCGCCGTCGGCGACCGCGTGATGGGTCTCTTCCCCAGCGGCCTCGGCCCGGTCTGCGTGGCCGACGCGCACACGGTCGTGACGATGCCCGACGGCTGGTCCTACGAACAGGCCGCGGCCGTCCCCGTGGCGTTCGCCACCGCCTACTACGGCCTGGTCGACATGGGGGGCCTCAGCTCCGGCGAGTCGGTGCTCGTGCACGCCGCCGCGGGCGGCGTCGGCATGGCCGCCGTGCAGCTCGCCCGCCATCTGGGCGCGGAGGTCTTCGCCACCGCGAGCGAGGGCAAGTGGGACGCCGTACGCGCCCTCGGCGTACCCGAGGACCACCTCGCCTCCTCGCGCGACCTCGGCTTCGAGGAACACTTCCGCACCGTCACCGGAGGGCGGGGCGTGGACGTCGTACTCGACTCGCTCGCCCGCGAGTTCGTCGACGCCTCACTGCGGCTGCTGCCGCGCGGCGGGCGGTTCGTGGAGATGGGCAAGACCGACATCCGGGACGCGGCACAGGTCGCGACCGAGCACTTCGCCGTGCGCTACCGGGCGTTCGACATCGTCGACGCCGGGCCGCGCCGCATCGGGGAGATCCTCGCCGAGATCGTCGGCCTCTTCGAACGGGGCGTCCTGACCCACCTGCCCCGGCGCGCCTGGGATCTGCGGCGGGCGCCCGAGGCCTTCCGGTTCATGAGTCAGGCCCGGCACGTCGGCAAGATCGTGCTGACCGTGCCGCGCCGCCCGGACCCCGCCCGCACCGTCCTGATCACCGGCGGTACGGGCACCCTGGGCGGCATGCTCGCCCGGCACCTGGTGACCGAGCGCGGCGCCCGGCACCTGCTGCTGCTCGGCCGGCGCGGCCCCGACGCGCCCGGAGCGGCCGAGCTGGCCGCCGAACTCCGGGCCGAGGGCGCGCAGGTGTCCGTCGTGGCCTGCGACGTCGCCGACCGGCAGCGGCTCGCGGAGGTGCTCGCCGCCATCCCCGCCGAGCATCCGCTCGGCACCGTCGTGCACACCGCGGGGGACCTCGACGACGGGGTCTTCGACGCGCTGACCCCCCAGCGGCTCACCCGGGTCCTGCGGCCCAAGGCCGAAGGTGCCCTGAACCTCCACGAGCTGACCCGGGAGAGCGACCTCGCCGAGTTCGTGATGTTCTCCGGCGCGGCCGGCGTCCTCGGCAACCCCGGGCAGTCCAACTACGCGGCCGCCAGCTCGTTCCTGGACGCCCTCGCCCAGCACCGCAGGGCGACGGGGCTGCCGGGCACCTCACTGGCCTGGGGGTACTGGGAGCAGGCCACGGGCCTCACGAAGCACCTGAGCGAGGGTGACACGGGCAGGATGGCCCGCGGCGGGCTGCTGCCCCTGCCCTCCGCGGATGGTCTCGCCCTGTTCGACCTGGCCCGGGGCGCGGACGAACCCCTCCAGGTCCCCATGCGGCTCGACCTCGCGGCGCTGCGCGCGCAGGCGGAGTCAGGGGAGGGCCACCCGCTCCACCGCGCCCTGCTGCGGGACGCGCCGCGGACGGCCGCGGTCACCGCCGACCGGCCGGACAGGGGCGTCGACGGGCTCGCCGGTCTCGCCCCCGACGAACAGCTCACGCTGCTCCTCCAGCTGGTGTGCGAGATGGTCGGCTCGGTCCTGGTGACCGACCCGGCCACCATCGGCCCCGACACCGGCTTCGTCGAACTGGGCCTGGACTCCCTGACCGCGGTGGAACTGCGCAACCGCCTCAACCGCGTGACGGGCCTGCGCCTGCCCGTGACCCTCGTCTTCGACCACCCGGCACCGGGACCCCTGGCGGCGTATCTGCGCCGTCGCCTGACGGCCGGGAGTAAGGGCGGCAACCGGCCCAAGCCGACGGGTGAGGCCGCGACCGGGGCGACGGCCGGGGCCGTGGCCGGGGTGACGGCTGAGGCCGTGGCCGGGGTGACGGCCGAAGCGACGGCCCAGGCACAGGCGGTGGCCGAGCCGGCACCCACCTCGGCACCAACACCCACCTCGGCACCCGCACCCGCGTCGGCACCCGCCTCCGCCTCCGCACCGGCCTTCGCCCCCGCCTTCGCACCCGCGCCGCCATCGGCCGAGCCTGCGGCGACGACCCCAGCCCCGATCTCCGTCCACGAACCGGAGCCCGCGGCGACGGCCCCGGCCCCTGACTCCACCCCCGCCCAGGCCCCCGCCCCCGGGCCGGACCCTGCGGCGACGCCCCCCGCCCCCGCCCCGACCCCCCTCACCGACCACCCCCTCCTCGCCTCCGCCGGTCTGGAAGACCTCGGCGCCGTGCTCGACTTCGGCTGCCGGGACGCCGCCTCGCTCGTCGGGCTCGCCGTCGAGCACCCCGCGCTCATCGTGCACGGCGCGACGTGCGACAAGGAGCTCGCCGACCGGGCCCAGCGGGACATCGGCCGGCGCGGTCTCGACGGCCGGGTCGGGCTGTTCCACCGGAGCGGGCCGCTGGACCCCTTCCTCGGCCAGTACGACCTGGCGTACGGCATCGACGCCGGCTACCGCGTGCAGGACAAGCAGGCGCTCCTCGCCCGGCTCGACGCGGCCGTCGTGGACGGCGGCCGACTCCTCCTGGCCGACTACCTGTGCACGCTCAGCGGTGACCTGGTCGACCCCGGCGCCGGGATCAGCGTCCCCACCGCCGCCACCTGGGCCGAGGTCTTCGCGCACAACCGCTTCGTGGTCGAGGAGACGCACCCCGACGACTCCGCGGCGAACACCCCCGACCCCGACCTGGCGGAGCCGCTGCGGCGCGGCTGGATCGCACGCCGCCTCTTCCACCTGCGCAAGGCGGCCTCCGGCAGCACGGAGGACCGTCTGCGGACCAACCGGGCACACCTGGCCGAGACCACCGCGCCGCCGCGCGCCCCGCGGAGCTGAAGGAGATACGAAGTCAATGTCGCCCCACGTCAAGCAGGCGCTGTCGGAACTCGCGGCCCGTGTCCTCGATGTCACCCCCGAGCGGGTCTCCGGCACGCCCTTCGATCAGCTGGGCCTCGACCTCGCCGCGGCCGTGGCGCTCACCGAGGAGATCAACTCCCGGTTCGGCACCACGCTCCCGACCAGCGCGGTCAGCGAAGCCGGTGACCTCGACGGGCTCGCCGTACGCGTGTCGGACCGGCTCGACCGCTCCACCCCGCCGGAGGCCGTCGCGGTGATCGGCATGCACTGCCGCACCGCGGGCGCGAACAACCCCGACGAGCTCTGGCAGGTGATCGCCTCGGGCGAGGACCGCACCACCGAGGTCGACGACCCGGTGGCGCTCGCCCTGCTCGAGGAACACTTCCCGGACGTCGCCGCGC
Organism: Streptomyces sp. NPDC031466; assembly: GCF_055581265.1. Taxonomy (NCBI): domain Bacteria; kingdom Bacillati; phylum Actinomycetota; class Actinomycetes; order Kitasatosporales; family Streptomycetaceae; genus Streptomyces; species Streptomyces sp. NPDC031466. The sequence continues at coordinate 112,569 of NZ_JBVIJT010000001.1, read as the reverse complement.
CGCGCTACGGACGGATGGCCGACAGCGACCGCTTCGACCCGGCGTTCTTCCGCATCGCCCCGCGCGAGGCCGCCGCGATGGACGCCGCCCAGCGCGTGCTGCTGGAATCCTGCTACCACGCACTGGAGGACGCCGCCCAGGACGCCTCCGCGCTGCGCGGCCGCGCGGTCGCCACCATCGTCGGCAGCACCGGTCTCGCGCCCCAGGCGGAGTACTCCGCGCACGCCCTGATGGGCGCCGACACCAGCATCATGGCGGCCCGCCTCGCCTACCAGCTCGACCTCAGCGGCCCCGCGATGACGGTCGACACCGCCTGCTCGTCCTCGCTCGTCGCCGTCGACATCGCCCGCAGGCTGCTCCTCGACGGCGAGTCGGACCTCGCGCTCGCCGCGGGGGTGTACGTGGCCAACCACCCCGGGACCTTCGTCACCATGGAGGCCCTCGGCACCGTCTCGCCGGGCCGGGCCTGCCGCCCCTTCGACGCCGAGGCGGACGGCATGCTCGTCGGTGAGGGCGTCGGCACCCTCGTGCTCAAGCGCCTGTCCGACGCGGTGCGCGACAACGACCGGATCCTCGGCGTCATCCGGGGCAGCGCCACCAACCAGGACGGCCGCACCTCCGGCATCACCTCGCCCAGCTCCGCCGCCCAGAGCGCGCTGCTGCGCGACGTCTACCGCCGCAGCGGCGTCGACATGGCCCGCCTGCGCTACGTGGAGGCGCACGGCACCGGCACCAGCCTCGGCGACCCGATCGAGGTGCACGGCCTCACCGAGGCGTTCGCGGAGTTCACCGACCGCAGGCAGTTCTGCGCCGTCGGCTCGGTGAAGGCCAACATCGGGCACACCATGGGCGCCGCCGGTGTCCTCGGCGCCATCAAGGTGCTGCTGTGCATGCGGCACGGCAAACTGCCCCCCGCGGCGAACTTCCGTACCGAGAACAAGCACGCCGACTTCGACGAGAGCCCCGTCTACGTCAGCCGCGAACTCACCGACTGGGACCGCGAGGCCGATCAGCCCCGCGTCGCCGGCGTCAGCTCCTTCGGCTACAGCGGCACCAACGCGCACGTCGTCATCGAGGAGCACCTGGACGCCCGCCCCGCGGCCCTGCCCACGCCCGAGCGCCGGATGGTCGTACCGCTCTCCGCCAAGAGCGGGGACCAGCTCCGCGAGAAGGCCGCCGCGCTGGCCGCCCACCTGCGCGCGGCCGAGCCGGGCCGGCTCGCGCTCGGGGACGTGGCGTACACCCTGCAGGTGGGACGCGAGGCCTTCGCCGAGCGCCTGGCCGTCACCGCCACGTCGACGGACGAACTGCTCGGCCGCCTCGACGCGTTCGCCGACGGCGCCGCCGCGGTGCCCGGCACCTACAGCGGCCGGGCCGCCGAACGCCGCCCCGCGACCCGTCCCGCCGGCCGCGACGTCGACGAGTACGCGGCGGCCTGGGTCACCGGAGCCCCGGTGGACTGGCCCCGCCTGCACACCGGCACCGCACCGCGCCGCGTCGCCCTGCCGGGACACCCCTTCGCGCGCGAGGTCTTCCCGCACGCCTGGGCCGATGGCACCGCCCCGGGCCCGGCGGACCGCGGCGGCGCCCGTACGGCCTGTGCGGCGAACGCCGTGCCCTCCGTCCTCGCCGACCTCGACGCCGCCGCAGCCGAGCACCTGCGGTCCGACCCGGCCGCCGGGGACCTGGAAGCCGCGCTGCGCTCCGACGTGATGGTGCGCGAACTGACCGGCGTCTGCCGCAGGATGCTCTTCGCCTCGCTGCGCCGCATGGACGTCTTCGCGGCGGCGGGCGAGCGGTACACCGAGGCGGAACTGGTGAGCCGGCTCGGCGTCGTGGACGAGCACGCGGCGCTCTTCCACGGACTGCTCGGCGTCCTCACCGAAGGCGGCTACCTGCGCGCCGAGGGGGAGGACCTGCTCACCACCGACCTCGTCGCCGAGCCCGGCCGGCTGACCTGGGACGAGAGCGAACTGGCCCGCCTCAAGCGCGAGGTGACCGCCGAGTACGCCGAGATGGACGGCTACTTCCACCTCCTGACGCTCTGCCTCGAAGAGATGCCCGACGTCCTCACCGGCCGCAAGAAGGCGCACGAGGTGCTCTTCCCCGGCGGCTCCTTCGACGCCGTGGAAGCCGTCTACCACAGCGACGGGGACACCAACGGCCTGGTGGCCGGGCTCGTCGCCCGCTACGTCCGGGCGCGGCGCGAACGCGACCCCGGGGCCACCCTCTCCGTCCTGGAGATCGGCGCAGGCACCGGCGGCACCACCGCCAAGGTGCTGCCCGCGCTCGACGCCTCGGACGGGCGGCTCAGCTACGTCTACACCGACATCTCGCGCGGCTTCACCCAGTACGGGCGCAACCAGTACGGCAAGGACCACCCCTACGTCACCTTCGCGCCGCTGGACATCGAGTCGGCGCCCGTCGGGCAGGGCTTCGAAGCGGGCGGCCAGGACCTCGTCCTCGCCTGCAACGTGCTGCACGCCACCCGCAGCGTCGACGACACCCTGGCCCACGCCCGGCAGCTCCTGCGCCCCGGCGGCGTGCTGATCCTCCTGGAGACCACGCGGGCGCAGGACTTCTTCACCCTCACCTTCGGGCTGATGGGCGGCTGGTGGGCGTATGAGGACGACTGCCGCATCCCGGGCTCCCCGCTGCTCAGCGTCTCCCTGTGGCGCCAGGCCCTGGAGCGCGGCGGCTTCCGCGCGGTCCGTGCCCTCACGCCGGCCCCTGTGCGCGAGGACCAGGCGTACCAGGCCGTCGTCCTCGCGGAACTGGCAGGCGCGCGTGAGGCGGGGGAGCCCGTGCGGGCGCTGCCCGACGCCCCGGCCCCGAGCGCCGCGCGCCCCGTGGCGCAACCGCCCGCCGAGGCCGCCGAAGCCGGTGCGGCCGTCGCGGCGGGAGCGGCGGCGGGTGAGCCGTCCGGCGGCCCGCTCCAGGAGTTGGTGGCCGACGCGTGGCGCGACGTGCTCGGTGTCACCTCGGTCCGCCCCGAGGACGACTTCCAGGAAGTGGGCGGGGACTCGATCCTGGCGACCCAGATCATCTCCCGGCTCAAGAGCGGCTTCCCCATCGAACTCGACCTCGGCGAGCTGTTCCAGGCCCGCACCCTGGCCGACATGGTCCAGATGCTGGAGGCCGAGCTGATCGAGCGCATCGACGAGCTGCCCGAGGAGAGTGTGACCACCCTGCTCGCGTGAACCGGACCGTATGCCCGCCGCTCGCGTGAAACGGCGAGAGCCAGGACACCGCCGAGACCACCAAGGAGTTCCCCCGCAATGTCCCGCGAAGATCTCGCCACCTCGCGCAAGGCGCGGCTGTCCCCGCAGAAGCGGGCCCTGCTGGAGAAGCTCAGCGGCGCGGCCCGCACGTCCGGGACCACCCGCATCCCGCGCCGCCCCGCCGACGACCGCCCGCCGCTCTCCTACGCCCAGCGCCGCCTGTGGTTCCTGGACCAGATGGTGCCCGACAGCCCCGCGTACAACGTCCCGATGAGCTTCCGCGTCCGCGGGCCGCTGCGCCGCGAGGTCCTGGAGCGGGCCGCCGAGGAGGTGGTGCGCCGGCACGAGTCGCTGCGCACCCGCCTGCCCAGCGAGAACGGCGAGCCGTGGCAGGAGATCGTGGACGACGTCAAGGTCCCCGTCGAGCTCGTCGACCTCACCGACGATCCGGCGCGGCTCGACGCGCTGGTCTTCGAGGCGGGCCGCCGACCCTTCGACCTCGCCACGGGCCCGCTCCTGCGCGTCACCCTCTACCGGCTCGCCCCCGACCTGCACGTGGTCCTGCTCAACGCCCACCACGTGGTCGTCGACGGCTGGTCGCTCGGCCTGTTCTGGCAGGAACTCTTCACGCTGTACGAGGCGTTCGCCGCGGGCCGGCCCTCCCCGCTGCCCGAACTGGCCGTGCAGTACGCGGACTTCGCCGTCTGGCAGCGCGAGTACCTCTCCGGCGACCGCCTGGAGAACCAGCTCGCGTACTGGCGGCGCCAACTGGGCGAGGGCACGGAGAACCTGGAGCTGCCCCTGGACCGGCCCCGGCCGCCCGTCCAGACCTTCGAGGGCGGTGACCTCAGGGACGTCTACCCGGCCGCCCTGCGCGACGAGCTGCAGGCCCTGTGCCGGCGCGAGGGCGTCAGCCTGTTCGTCGTGCTGCTCGGCGCGCTGAACGTCCTGCTGCACCGCTACACGGGCCAGAGCGGCATCCCCGTCGGCTCCCCGGTGACCAACCGCACCCACGTCGACATCGAGCCGCTGATCGGCATGTTCGTGAACACCCTCGTCTACCGCACGGACATGGCGGGGGACCCCGACTTCCGCGAGGTGCTGCGGCGGGTCCAGGAAGTCGTCAACGGCGCCCAGCAGCACCAGGAAGTGCCCTTCGAGGTCCTGGTCGACGCCCTGCGGCCCGAGCGGTACCTGTCGCAGAACCCGCTGTTCCAGGTCTGCTTCAACTTCCTGCCCGCCAGGGAACTGAAGCCGGGCGACGAACTGGTCATCGAGGCCATCGAGGGCGTACGGATCGCCACCTCCAAGTTCGACCTGTGGATCAGCGTCGTCGACTGCGCCGACGAGCTCCTGGTGGAGGTGGAGTACAACCGCGACGTCTTCGAACCCGCCACCGTGCGCCGCCTCATGGACGCCTTCCGTGTCGTGGTGGAGGCCGCGGCGGCCCGGCCCGACGTCGCCGTCTCCCGGCTGCCCGTGCTGCCCGACGCCGACCGCCGCAGGATCGTCGAGGAGTGGAACGACACCGCGCAGGTCTTCGAGGGCGCGGAGCGCTGCCTGCACGACCTGATCGCCGACCAGGCCGCCCGCACCCCCGACGCCCCCGCGGTCGTCTTCGGCGGCCAAGAGGTGAGCTACGCGGAACTGGACCGCCGCGCCAACCGCCTCGCCCACTGGCTGCGCGGCCGCGGCGCGGGCCCCGAGCGCACCGTCGCCGTCTGCGCCGAACGCTCGATCGAGCTGGTCGTCGCGCTGCTCGGCGTGCTCAAGTCGGGCGCCGCGTACGTCCCGGTCGACCCCGACCACCCCGCCCGGCGCCGCGCCTTCATGCTCGACGACGCCGCCCCGATGCTCGTGCTCACCCAGGAGCACCTGCGGGCCGGACTGCCGCCCACCAAGGCGGAGGTGTTCGCCCTCGACGCCGACTGGGCCCAGATCGCCGAGGAGCCGGAAGGACCGGTCGCGCACGGGGCGGGCCCCGACACGCTCGCCTACATGATCTACACCTCGGGGTCCACCGGCGAGCCCAAGGGCGTCCTCAACACCCACCGCGGCATCGTCAACCGGCTGCTGTGGATGCAGGACCGCTACCGCCTGGACGCCACCGACCGGGTGCTGCAGAAGACACCGTTCAGCTTCGACGTCTCGGTGTGGGAGTTCTTCTGGCCGCTGCTGGCCGGCGCCACCCTCGTCGTCGCCGGCCCCGACGAGCACAAGGACCCCGCCAGGCTCGCCGAGGTCATCGGCACCGAGCGGATCACCACCGCCCACTTCGTGCCCTCGATGCTCCAGGTCTTCCTCGGCCAGGAGGAGGGCGCCGAGGGCCTCGCCGGACGCTGCGCGGACCTGCGGCGCGTGGTGTGCAGCGGCGAGGCGCTGCCGTTCGCCCTCCAGGAGCGGTTCTTCGCCAAGCTGCCGGGAACCGAACTGCACAACCTCTACGGACCCACCGAGGCGGCCGTCGACGTCACCGCCTGGCAGTGCGTGCCCGGCGACGAGCGCGGCGTCGTGCCCATCGGCCGCCCCATCGCCAACACCCGCGTCCTCGTCCTGGACGAACGGCTCAACCCCGTGCCGGTCGGCGTCGTCGGCGAAGTGCACATCGGCGGCGTCCAGGTGGCCCGCGGCTACCACAACCGGCCCGAGCTGACCGAGGAGCGCTTCGTCCCCGACCCGTTCGGCGCGCCCGGCGAGCGGCTGTACAAGACCGGCGACCTGGCCAGGCTGCTGCCCGACGGGGCGATCGAGTACCGGGGACGCGCCGACTTCCAGGTGAAGGTGCGCGGCATCCGGATCGAACCCGGCGAGGTCGAGGCCGCCCTGACCCGGCACCCCGGCGTCCTGGACGCGGCCGTCGTCACCCGCGAGGACCCGCGCGAGGCGGGGCACAAGCAGCTCGTCGCCTACGTCGTGCCCGACACCGCGCCCGCCGCGCCCGCCCCCGGCGACGACGAGGACCCGATGGCCGAGCGCGTCGCCGAGTGGGCGGAGGTCTTCGACCAGGCCTACGCGCGGGGCACGGGAGCGCGCGAGGCGGACTTCAACATCGTCAGCTGGAACAGCAGCTACACCGGTGAGCCGCTGCCCGCCGAGGAGATGCGGGAGTGGGTCGACGGCACCGTCGAACGCATCCTGGCCCTCGAACCCCGACGGGTCCTGGAGATCGGCTGCGGCACCGGCCTGCTGCTCTCGCGCATCGCCCCGCACTGCGAGAGCTACCACGGCACCGACATCTCGTCGGCCGCCCTGGACTTCGTGCGCACCCGGCTGCTCGCCGAGCGCCCCGACCTCGCGGGCGTCACCCTCTCGCACCGCGCCGCCGACGAGAGCGCGGGGCTCGACGAGGAGCCGTACGACGTGGTGATCCTCAACTCCGTCGCGCAGTACTTCCCCGACGGCGCCTACCTGCGCAAGGTCCTCGGCCAGGCCCTGGACAGCCTCACCGGGGACGGCGCCGTCTTCGTGGGCGACCTGCGCAACCTCGCCCTGCTCGACACCTTCCACACCGACGTCGAACTGAGCCGCGCCACGGCGAAGCTCCCCGTCGGCCGCCTCCGCGGACGCATCGCCCGCCGGACCCGCCAGGAGCAGGAACTCCTCGTCCACCCCGCCTTCTTCACCGCCCTGCGCGAGGAGCGGCCCGCCATCGGCGGCATCGACCTACAGCTCCGCCGGGGCCGCCACGACAACGAACTGACCCGCTACCGCTACGACGCCGTCCTGCGCGTCACGGCGCGGGACCCCGCCCCCGAGACGGACATCCGCACACTCGACTGGGCCGACGCTGTCGGCCTCGACAAGGTGCGCCGGCGCCTCGAACAGGAGCGGCCCGACGCGCTCGTCGTACGCGGCGTGCCCAACGCCCGCCTCGCCGCCGTCAACACCCGGCAAGCCCTGCTGCGCGACAAGGACGCCGAGGAGATCGTCGGCGAACTCGTCCGCGACACCCCGACCGACACCACGGGCCACGTGGACCCCGAGGAGTGGTGGCGCCTCGGCGCCGACACCGGCCTCGCCGTCACGGTCTCCTGGATGCCCGACGCCACCGACGGCAGCTACGCGGTCCTGTTCAGCCGCACCGGCACCCACCGCCTGGACCTGCCCGACCCCCGGCAGGCCGGTCCCCTGACGAACGACCCCGCCTTCGACCGCGCGGGCGCCGAACTGGTCCGCGACCTGCGCCGCTTCCTCAAGGACAGTGTCCCGGACTACATGGTGCCCGCCGCGTTCCTGCCGCTGCGCACCCTGCCGGTCGGCGTCAACGGCAAACTCGACCGCGACGCGCTGCCCCCGGTGCCGGAACAGGGCGACACCGACGGCACCGCCGCCGAGCCCACCACCCCCACCGAACACGTCCTCGCCGAACTGTGGGCGGAGGTGCTCGGCGTGGACGACGTGGGCGTGCACACCAACTTCTTCGAGCTGGGCGGCGACTCCATCCACACCATCCACGTCGTCGCCAAGGCCAGGCAGCGCGGCCTGGAGTTCGCCCCGCAGCTCGTCTTCCGGCACGGCACGATCGCCGCCCTGGCCGCCGCCCTCGACGAACGGGCCACCGCCGACACCACCGCCCCCGAGCAGCGGACCGCCCCCGGGCAGGACGCCGACGCGGCGCTGCGCGAGCTGTCCGAAGCACCCGGAGTGGTCGACGTCTACCCGCTCTCGCCCTTCCAGCAGTGGGCACTCGGCGAGTGGCGCGAGCGCCCCGAGCCCGGCCTCTTCCTGGTACACCGCATGCAGTTGCTCCAGGTCTCCGCGTTCAGCGAGGACGTCTTCGTCGACTGCTTCCGCCGGCTCATCTCCGAGCACCCGCTGCTGCGCACCACCTTCGCCTGGGACGGCCTCGCCGAGCCGGTGCAGGTGGTGCACGAGGACGCCGCCCCGGAAACGACCTTCGCCGACTGGCGCGGCCTCGCGGGACCCGAGCAGGACGCCCGCCTGGAGACCTACCTCGCCGCCGACCGGGACCGCGGCGTCGACCTCGGCACCGCATCCGGGCTGCGCTACCTGGTCGCCCTGCTCGACGCGGAGACCGCGCTCGTCGTGGTGAGCCTGAACTACTTCTGCCTGGACGGCTGGAGCTTCGAGATCGTCACCGACCGGCTCCAGGAACTGCTCGACGCGGCAACCACCGGCCGCACCCCGGCGCCCGCCCCCGAACGCCTGCCGTTCAAGGAGTTCGTCCAAGGCGTACGAGATCTGCCCGCGCGGCCCGCCGAGGAGTACTGGCGGCGCGCCCTCGCCGGCCTGACCCGGCCGACCGCCCTGTCCGAAGGCGTCCGCGCCCTGCTGCCCGCACAGCCCGCCGAGCAGGGCTGCGCCCGGCAGATCATCACCCTCGACCGGGACACCACCCTCGGCCTGCGCCGCCTCTCCCAGCGCGCCCACCTCCCGCTCAACGCCCTGTTCCAGGGCGCCTGGGCGCTGGTCAACGCCGCGTACACCGCCTCCGACGACGTCACGCACGGCGTGCTCCTCGCGGGGCGCTCCTCACCGGTCGCCGACCCCGACGCGCTCTCCACCATGGTGGGCCCCGCCTTCAACATCCTGCCGCTGCGCACCCGCCTCGACCGCGAGTGCGACGCGGGGTCCTTCCTCAAGGACGTCCTCGGCGCCCTCGTGGAGATGGGCGGCCACGAGACGACGCCCCTGGACACCGTCCTCGGCTGGAGCGACCTGCCGCACGGCACGCTGCCCTGCGAGAGCTACATCGTGTTCCAGAACGTCGGCGTGGACACCATGGAGCGCTCGGGCACCGCGTTCTTCGTCTCCAAGATGGGCTTCCCGCTGCGCCTCGACGTCTTCCCCACCAACGTCGTCACCGTGCACCTGTCCTACCACCGCGACCAGGTCACCGACGCCGCCGCCACCCGGCTCCTGCTCGGTCTGCACAACGTGCTCGAAGCCATGCTCGACGGACTCGGGGGAACCGTGGGGGAACTCGCCGACGCCGTCCTTCGGGAGCGCGCCGCACCGCCCGGCCTCGGCGTCTTCCACGAGGGCGAGTTCCGCGTCGCGGACATACGCGAACAGCAGGGCGGTGAACGCGCTTGAACCGCCCCGTCGTCTTCCAGTTCTCCGGACAGGGCTCGCAGTACAGCGGGATGGGAGCGGCCCTGTACGAGCGGGAACCGGTGTTCCGCCGCGTCATGGACCGCCTCGACGCGGCGGCGGCGGACGAGCTCGGCGAGTCCGTGCTCGCGGCCCTGTACGCGCCCGGCCGGGGCCGCACCGAACCGTTCGACGACATCGCCTTCACCCACCCGGCGATCGTCATGGTCGAACTCGCCGCCGCCGAGACCCTCATCGCGGACGGCATCGAGCCCGACCTGCTGCTCGGCGCGAGCCTCGGCGAGTTCACCGCGTCCGTCCTCGCGGGCGTCCTGGACGCCGAGGAGTGCCTGCGGCTGCTCGTCCGCCAGGCCGCCGCGCTGCGCGCCGCGCCGGGCGGCGGCATGCTCGCCGTACTGGACGACGTGGCACTGCACGCACGCGTGCCGCTGCTGCGGGAGCGCACCGAGGTCGCCGCCCGCAACTACCCGGGGCACTTCGTCCTCTCCGGCGCGCACGAGGACCTGGTGGCCGCCGAGGAGGAGCTGCGGGCCCGCAAGGTGGTGTGCCACCGCGTCCCCGTCCCGTACGCCTTCCACTCGCGCCGGATGGACCCCGGCGAGCCGCTGTTCCGCTCCGTCATGGCGGGGGCCGAGCTGAAGGCACCGCGGCTGCCCGTCGTCTCCTGCGCCACCGGCGGCGAGGTGGACCGCGTCACGGTGGACCACCTGTGGCGGGCGACCCGGCTGCCCATCGAGTACGCGGGAACGCTGGCCGCGCTGGAACGGCGCGGCCCCTTCCAGTACGTGGACCTCGGCCCCTCGGGCACCCTGCACAACTTCACCCGCAACGGCCTGCCCGCGTCCTCGCGCTCCCGGTCGCTGCCGCTGCTGAGCCCGCTGGGCGACGACATCCGCTCCCTCGCCGCCGTGCGCGCCGCCGTGCCGGCCACCCGGCGCCGGACACTGTCCGCACTCCCCGCACTCCCCGCACCCCCCGTATCCAAGGACGGCGTCATGAAGGTGTACGGATTCCCGGGCCAGGGCAGCCAGGCCAAGGGCATGGGCAAGGACCTCTTCGACGAGTTCCCCGAGCAGACCGCGCTCGCCGACTCGGTGCTCGGCTACTCGATCCGCGAACTGTGCCTCGAGGACCCCCGCCGCGAGCTGAAGCTCACCCGGTTCACCCAGCCCGCCCTCTACGTCGTCAGCGCCCTCGCCTGGCTGCGCGAGCAGCGCCGGAACCCGGCGCCGCCCGATTACTTCGTCGGGCACAGCCTCGGCGAGTACGTGGCGCTGTTCGCCGCCGGAGCCTTCGACTTCGAGACCGGGCTCCGCCTGGTCGCCCGCCGCGGCGAACTGATGAGCCGCGCCGACGGCGGACGGATGGCGGCCGTCCTCAAGTGCGACCTCGAAACCGTCGAGCGGGCCCTGACCGAGCACGGCCTGACCGCTCTGGACATCGCCAACCACAACGCCCCGGGCCAGTTCGTGCTGGCCGGGCCCACCGAGCAGATCACCGCGGCCAAGCCGGTGTTCGAGCGACTCGGCGCGCACTACGTCCAGCTCAACGTCAGCGCCCCCTTCCACTCCCGCTACCTGCGGGAGACGGCCGAGGAGTTCGGCCGCTTCCTCGCGGGCTTCACCCTGCGCGATCCCGCCGTGCCCGTCATCGCCAACGTGGACGCCCGGCCCTACCGCCCCGGCGAGGTGGCGCGGCAGCTCGCCCGCCAGATCGCCTCGCCCGTGCTCTGGACCGACACGATCCGCTACCTCATGGGCAAGGGCGACTTCACGTTCGTGGAACTGGGACCGGGACGGGTCCTCGACAAACTCGTCACGAAGATCAGGGCGGAGGCGGAGCCCCTGGTGGTGGAGGCGGAGTCCGCGGTGGCGGAGTCGGGTTCCGCGGTGGCGGAGGCGGGGCCTGCGACTGCGGGGGCCGAGCCCGCCGTGGCGGAGGCCGAGTCCCCGGTCGTGCGGGCCGAGCCCGCGGTGGTGGAAGCCGAGTCTCCGGTCGTGCGGGCCGAGCCCGTGGTGGTGGAGGTGGAGCCCGCGGTGGCGGAGGCCGAGCCCCTGGTCATGGGGGCCGAGCCCCGGATGGTGGAGCCCCCGGTCGTGGGGGCCGAGCCCGTAGGCGTCCGGGACGGCGGCGGCCCCGCGGCCCTCGGCGCCGCCGCGTTCCGGGAGCGCTACGGCCTGCGCTACGCCTACCTCGCGGGAGCCATGTACGGCGGCGTGTCCGGCGCCGACCTCCTGGTGCGGCTCGCGAAGGCGGGCGGCATGGGCTTCTTCGGCACCGCCGGGCTCCCCCTCGACGAGGTCGGGAAGGGCCTGGACGCGGTGCGCGCAGGCCTCGGCGCCGACGGGCCCTACGGCGCCAACCTGCTGCACCAGCACACCGACCCCGACCGGGAGTCGGCCCTGGTCGACCTCTTCCTGCGCAAAGGCGTGCGCACCGTCGAGGCCTCCGGTTTCCTGCGGATCACCCCGGCCCTGGTCAGGTACCGGCTCAGCGGCGGGCGGCTGCTCGCCAAGGTGTCGAGCACCGACATGGCCGCCGCCTTCCTCGCGCCCGCCCCGCCCGCGCTCGTCCGCGAACTGGTCGACGCGGGGCAGGTCCGCGAGGACGACGCCGCGCGGTACGCGGACCTGCCGCTGGCCGACGACCTGTGCGTGGAGACCGGCTCGGGCTGGTACGACGCCGTCGGCAGCCTGACCACGCTGCTGCCCGCCGTGCTCCGGCTGCGCGACGCCGCGGCCGGACCGGGGCCGCGGGTGCACGTCGGCGCCGCCGGCGGCATCGGCAGCCCGGAGGCGGCCGCCGCCGCGTTCCTCCTCGGCGCGGACTTCGTGCTCACCGGGTCCATCAACCAGTGCACGCCCGAGGCGGACACCAGTACGGCGGTCAAGGACCTGCTCCAGTCCCTGGACGTCCACGACGTGGCCCTCGCGCCCGCCGCCGAGATGTTCGAACTCGGCGTACGCGCGCAGGTCGTCAAGCGCGGGGTGTTCCTGCCGGCGCGCGCCGCGAAGCTGCACGACCTGTGGCGCCGCCACGACTCGCTCGACGCCCTCGACGCGCCGACCCGCCGGCAGATCGAGGAGAAGTTCCTGCGCGGCCCGCTCGCGTCCGCCTCCCAGTCCGGCGACCCCAAGCGGCGGATGGCCGACGCCTTCAGGAGCTACCTCGACCGCGGCTTCGAGCTGGCGCGCCGCGGCGAACCCGGCAGGACCGTCGACTACCTGATCTACTGCGGGCCCGCGATGGGCGCTTTCAACTCCTGGGCGCGCGGCACCGTCCTGGAGTCCTGGCAGTCGCGGCACGTGGATGCGATCGCCGAGCAGCTGATGACCGAGACGGCGGCACTTCTGCGCGAACGCGCGGCCGCGTTCGCCGCGCTCTGAGCCGAACCGGACACCCGCCGAACCGGCCGCACACCGGGCCGCAGCCGCACTCCGAGCCGAACAGGGCCGAGCAGCAAGGGAAGAGGGAACGACCGTGAGTTCGCACGACGCCACCGAGGTGTCCGGGAACGACATCGCCATCGTCGGCATGGCCGGGCGCTTCCCCGGCGCCGACAGCGTGGGGGAATTCTGGGAGCTGCTGCGCGCGGGCCGCGAGGGCATCACCCGGTTCAGCGACGAGGAGCTGGCCGACGCCGGCGTACCCGCCGCGCTGCGCGCCGACCCGGCGTACGTACGAGCCCACGGCATCCTGCCCGACGTCGACCTCTTCGACACCGGCTTCTTCGAGTTCACCCCGGCGGAGGCCGAGGTCATCGACCCCCAGCAGCGCCTCTTCCTGGAGAGCTGCCACACCGCGCTGGAGGACGCCGGCTACGACCCGCGCCGCTACGACGGGCTGATCAGCGTCTACGGCGGCGCCGCCATCAACACCTACCTCCAGCAGCACGTCCTGCCGAGCATCGACCAGACCGCCACCTCCGACCACTTCAAGGTCATGGTCGGCAACGACAAGGACTTCCTCGCCACCCGCGTCAGCTACAAGCTCGACCTGCGCGGACCGAGCTACAGCGTCCAGACGGCCTGCTCCACCTCGCTCGTGGCCATCCACCTCGCCTGCCAGGGGCTCATCAACGGCGAGTGCGACATGGCGCTGGCGGGCGGCGTGACGGTCAAGCTGCCCCAGACACGCGGCTACCTGTACGAGGAGGGCGCGATCCTCTCCCCGGACGGGCGGGTCCGCACCTTCGACGCCCAGGCCGGCGGCACCGTCCTCGGCAACGGCGTGGGCATCGTCGTCCTCAAGCTCCTGGAGGACGCACTCGACGCGGGCGACACGATCCACGCCGTGATCAAGGGCACCGCCACCAACAACGACGGTTCCCTGAAGGTCAGTTACGCCGCCCCCGGCAAGGAGGGCCAGGCGGCCGTCATCGCCGAGGCGCACGCGGTCTCCGGCACGGAACCGGAAAGCATCTCCTACGTAGAGGCGCACGGCACCGCGACGCGGCTCGGCGACCCCGTGGAGGTGTCCGCGCTCACCGACGCGTTCCGCCGCGGCACGCCCGACACGGGCTTTTGCGCCATCGGCTCCCTCAAGTCCAACGTCGGCCACCTGGACGCCGCCGCGGGCGTCGCCGGAGTGATCAAGACGGCGCTCATGCTGCGCCACCGCTCCCTCGTGCCCACCCTCAACTACCAACGGCCCAACCCGGCCATCGACTTCGCCGCCACCCCGTTCTACGTCAGCACCGAGACGAAACCCTGGACGGCCGAGGGACCGCTGCGGGCCGGGGTCAGCTCGTTCGGCATCGGCGGGACCAACGCGCACGCGATCCTCCAGGAAGCCCCCCAGCAGGGCCCCGGCGACCCCTCCGCGCGTGAGGAGCAGCTCCTGGTGCTCTCCGCCAGGACCCCCACCGCCCTCGACGCCCTCACCGACGCCCTCGCCGACCACTTCGAGGCCGCCCCCGACACCGACCTCGCCGACGCCGCGTACACCCTCGCGCTGGGCCGCCGGGCCCACCGCCACCGCCGCGCCGTGATCTGCGCCGATTCCGCCGAGGCGGTGCGCGCCCTGCGTGCGCGCGCCGAGCCCGGCTGCGCGACCGGTCAGGCCGAAGACGGTGCCGAGCAGCGGCTGTTCACACCGGGCCCGGAGCTCTCGGGCCGCGCCCTGCTGGACGCCGTGCGCACCGCCTGGGTCGAGGGCGCCGAGGTGGACTGGGAGGAGTTCTACGCGGGTGAGCGGCGCCGCCGTGTCCCGCTGCCCACCTACCCCTTCGAGGGCCGCAGGGTGTGGCTCGAACCGCCGTCGAACAGCACGGGCGCGGACGTAGTGCAGGGCCCGCATCCGCTCATCGGCGCCAACGTCTCGACCCTGGCCGAGCACCGCTACGCCACCACCCTGACCGGCGACGAGTTCTTCGTCGCGGACCACCGCGTCGACGGCCGGGCCATCATGCCCGCCGTCGGCTACCTGGAGATGGCGCGCGCCGCGGGGGCGCTGTCCCTGCCCACCGGGGCGCGCTCCCTCGCCAGGGTCTCCTTCGAACGGCCGCTGCCCTTCCCGCACGGACCGCGTACCGTGCACGTCGAGCTGACCCCGCACGGGGACGGAGCACGGTTCGCGATCACCGACCCGGCCGGGACGGCGGCGGGCGAGCCCGAGGTCTACGCCCGCGGCGAGCTGTCCGGCACGGCCCCCGCCGACGCCCCGCCGCCGGTGGACCCGGCCGCCCTCACGGCGCGCTGCCCCGACCTGCTCGCCGCGGCGGACCTCTACGGCCTGCTGCGGGCCCGCGGCCTCGACTACGGCCCGGCCATGCGCTCCCTGCGTGAGCTGCGCCGCGGCGACGCCGAGGCAGTGGGCGTACTCGAACTGCCCGCCGACGCCTTCCCGGTGGGGGAGCGGGCCACGGACGACTTCGTCCTGCACCCGTCGCTGCTGGACGCCGCGCTGCACGCGGTGGTCGGCCTGCTCGCCGCCCGGGAGGACGACGGCACCACGTACCTGCCACTCGCGCTCGGCGGCCTCGACGTGTTCGCGCCGCTGCCCCGGCACTGCCTCGCCCACGTCACGCTGCCCGCCCACGGCGGAGGGGAGAAGCAGACCAAAGCGGACGTCGACCTCCTCGACACCGAAGGACACCTGCTCGCCCGCCTGCGCGACCTGTCCGTGCGCACCCTCAGGGACGTCCGTGAAGAGCCCGGGACCGCCCTCTTCGCCGGCGTCTGGCAGCCCGCGGCCCCCGAGACCCCGGCGGCCCCGCCCGCCGGAGCGCGGCTCCTCCTCGCCCACGACCCCGCCCAGCGCACCGCGCTGCTCGAAGCGCTCAGGGGCGCCGGTGACGCGGACCCCGCGGTGGTCCTCGCCACTCCCGGTGAGGAGTTCACGCGGGTCGACGACGACCACTACACCGTGCACCCGGACCGCGAGGCGGACTTCGCCGCGCTCCTCGACCGGCTCGCCGGAACCGGCCGCACCCCCGCCACGGTGCTGCACACCTGGTGGGCGGCCGAGGGCGGCCACGACCTCGACGGCCCGCGCTCGGTCTTCGCCCTGACCAAGGCGCTCCTCGCACGCCGTGGCGGCGACCGCACCGCGCTGCTGGTCGCCCACCGCACCGACGCCCACGGCGCGGACCCCACCGTGGCCGCCCTCGCGGCCTTCGGGCGCACCGTCACGCTGGAGAACCCGCGCCTCACCCACCGCCTGGTCGGCCTGGACGCCGACGCGACACTGCTTCCCGCGCTCGTCGACGAACTGGCCCGCCTGGACGACGGCGAGAGCGAGACCCGGCACAGCGGCGGCGTCCGACACGTGCGGCGCCACCGCCGCCTGGCCCGCACCGAACCCCCGACCGAGACCGCCGCCCCGCCGCTCCAGGACGGTGCCTGTCTGATCACCGGCGGCACGGGCAGCCTCGGCCTGGCCCTGGCCGAGCACCTCGCCGCGCGCACCGGGGCCCCGCTCGCCCTGCTCGGCAGGTCCGCGCCCGCCCCGGCGGCCACCCAGCGCGTCGAGGCCCTGCGCGCGGCTGGACACGCCGTCACCTTCCACCGGGCGGACGTCACCGACGAGGCGGCCCTGCGCGCGGCCGTCGAGTCCGTCCGCGCCGAGCACGGGGCGATACGCGGGGTCGTGCACGCGGCGGGCACGCTGGACGACGCCTACCTGCTGCACAAGAGCTGGGAGGAGTTCACCGAGGTCGTCCGCCCCAAGGCCCTCGGCGCGCGGCTCCTCGACCGGCTCACCGCCGAGGACCCGCTGGACTTCTTCGTCTGCTTCTCCTCCATCGCCGCGGCGTTCGGCAACGCGGGCCAGAGCGACTACGCGTACGCCAACGCCCACCTCGACGCCTTCGCCGAGCGCCGCCGGGCCCAGGTGGCCGACGGCAGCCGCTTCGGCCGCACGCTCTCCCTCGGCTGGCCGCTCTGGCTCGCGGGCGGCATGCGCCAGGACGAGGACGCCGTCCGGGCGCTGCGGCAGCGTACGGGGTTGTCCCCGATGCCCACGGACACCGCTCTCGCCGCCTTCGACCAGGCGCTGCGGCACGACGGCGGAGCGCTGCTCGTCGGCCACGGCGACCTGGCCCGCGTCGCTGCGGCGCTCGAACCCGTCCCCGTACGCCGCCCCCGCGCGACCGGGGGAGCGGGGGAAGCCGAACCGTCCGGCACCGATCTGGCCGCGTGGGCCGCCACCTTCCTCAAGCAACTGCTCGCCGAGCGCACGAAGCTCGACGCCGGGGAGATCGACCCGCGCGTGCCGTTCGACCGCTACGGCATCGACTCGCTGGTCATCACCCAGCTCAACGCCGAACTGGAGAAGCACTTCGACGACCTGCCGAAGACACTGTTCTTCGAGTACGCCACGTTGGAGGAACTGGCGGAGTACTTCGTCGCGGAGTACGCCGGGCGGCTCGGGCAACTGGCGGCAGCGTCCAACGGCCCGGCGGGCGGGTCCGCACCGCCCGCGAGCACCTCGGCCGACCGCGCGGAGAGCGGGCCGGCGCTCACCGCCCGGACCACGGAACCCGCCCCGCACCGGCCCGGTCCCGCCGACGCCGACGACGCCGTGGCCATCATCGGCCTCGCCGGCCGCTACCCCATGGCCGACGACCTCGACGAGTTCTGGGACAACCTCGCCGAGGGCCGGGACTGCGTCACCGAGATCCCCGCCGACCGCTGGGACCACGGCCGCTACTTCGACCCCGACCCGTCGGCCGCCGGCCGCGCCTTCTCCAAGTGGGGCGGCTTCCTGCGCGACGTGGACCGCTTCGACCCGCTGTTCTTCGGCATCTCGCCGCGCGAGGCGGAGCTGATGGACCCCCAAGAACGCCTGTTCCTGCAGAACGCCTGGCACGTGTTCGAGGACGCCGGTTACCGCGGGGACGAGCTGTCCGGCCGCCCGGTCGGGGTCTTCGTCGGCGTGATGTACGGCGAGTACCAGCTCTACGGCGCGGCGGACGCCGAGCGCGGCGGCATCAGGGTCACCGGTTCGTCGTTCGCCTCCATCGCCAACCGCGTCTCGTACACCCTTGGTCTGAACGGGCCGAGCATCGCGCTCGACACCATGTGCTCGTCCTCGCTCACCGCGATCCACCTGGCCTGCGAGAGCCTGCGCGGCGGGGAGAGCGAGATGGCCGTCGCGGGCGGGGTGAACCTCTCGCTGCACCCCTACAAATACGTCTTCCTCAGCCAGGGCCGCTTCGTCTCCGCCGACGGCAGGTGCCGTGCCTTCGGCGCCGGGGGCACGGGGTACGTGCCGGGCGAGGGGGTCGGCGCGGTGCTGCTGAAGCCGCTGGCCGCGGCCGAGCGCGACGGCGACCACGTCTACGGGGTGATCAGGGGCCACGCCGTCAACCACGGCGGCAGGACCAACGGGTACACCGTGCCGAGCCCGCACGCCCAGGCCGACTCCGTGCGCCGCGCGCTGCGCGGGGCGGGTCTCGAACCCGCCGACATCGGCTACGTCGAGGCCCACGGCACCGGCACGTCCCTGGGCGACCCGATCGAGATCGCCGGGCTCGCCAAGGCCTTCGGGGCGACGAAGGCGGACGACCGGCGGTGGCCCATCGGCTCGGTGAAGTCCAACATCGGCCACCTCGAATCGGCGGCCGGCATCGCCGGACTCACCAAGGTGCTGCTCCAGTTCAAGCACCGGCGCCTCGCACCCTCGCTGCACGCCGAGGAGCTGAACCCGAACATCGACTTCGGGCGCTCCCCCTTCCTGGTGCAGCGCGAGGCCGCCGACTGGCCCGCACCGGCCGGTGAGCACGGCCCGGTGCCGCGCCGCGCCGGACTCAGCTCGTTCGGCGCGGGCGGCTCCAACGCCCATCTGGTCATCGAGGAGTACCACCGGGGCCCGGAGCGCCCCGAGCGGCCCGTCGCCGCCCAGCGTTTCCCGCGACCGCTGGTCTTCCCGCTCTCCGCCCGGGACACGGAACGGCTCGCCGTCTACGCGGGGCGCCTCGCCGACTTCGCCGAACGCGAGCAGGTACGCGCCGAAGACCTCGCCCACACACTGCAACACGGCCGCCAGACCATGGCGGAACGCCTCGCGGTGGTCGCCGACGACGGCGCGGCCCTCGTCAGGGCGCTCCGAGCCTTCCAGCAGGGCGCCCCGTGCCCCGGGCTCGTGACCGGCACGGACACCGGGCCCGAGCAGCCGGGCGGGCACGACCCCGCCTTCGGCGCCGCCGCGCGCTGGACACGTGAGGGGTCGGCCGACTGGAGCGGGATCGCCCCCGCGGGGCCGAAACCCCGCCGCGTCCCCGCGCCGCCCTACCCCTTCGCCCGTGAGCGCCACTGGGTGCCCGCCGCCGACCGGAGCACCGCCGGCGCGCCCTCCCGCCTCCACCCGCTGCTCGACGCCAACGAGTCCACCCTCGACGAGATCCGCTTCCGCCGTACCTTCCGGGCCGGTGAACCGCTCGTACGCGACCACGTCATCGAGGGGCGGGCCCTGCTCGCCGGGGCGGTCTGCCTGGAGATGGCCCGCGCGGCGGCCCGTCTCGCCGGTCTCGACGACGCGCTCGGCCTGCGGGACGTGCTGTGGGGCCGGCCGGTGGTGATCGAGGACGGGCAGAGCGTCGACGTGCACGTCGGCCTGACCCGCACGGGCGACGGGCCGGAGCACACGGACGGCGCACTGGCCTTCACCGTCTGGACGGCACGGGGACAGGGAACCGGGCGCACGGTCCACGTGCGCGGCACGGTGTACGCGAACCCCACCGCTCCCGCCGCGGCCCCCACCGACCTCGCCGCCCTTCGCGCGAGCTGCCCCGAGGTCAGGGACCGCGCGGCGGTCCAGGCCGCCTACCAGGGCGCCCGCTTCGCCTACGGCCCGGCCTTCGACGTCATCGAGGAGGCCAGGTTCGGCGACGGCGGCGCGCTCCTCACCCTCACGCTGCCCGAGCAGGACGGCGCCTCGCCGCTGCCACCCGCCCTGCTCGACGGCGCGCTGCGGGCCTGCCACTGGGCGGCTTCGCCGTCGCCGCAGGAGAGCGGGAGCCTCGCGGTGCCCTTCCACCTCGGCGCGCTGGAGATCCGGACGCCGGGGCCGCTGCCGCGCAGGTGCCATGCGCACGCCGTGCCCGCCCGGCGGCCCGCAGCCGCCGGCGGGCGGCAGTTCGACCTGCGCGTACTCGACGACTCGGGGGCCGAACTGGTCCGTATCGACAACTTCGGCGGCCGTCACCTCGCCCAGCAGGACGCCCCCTTCTTCTACGAGCAGGTCTGGCAGGACCAGGCCCTCGAGGCGGGCGCCGCTCCCCGCGCCGACGCCGTGCTCGTCCTCGGGGACGACGACGAGGTGGCCCGTGGCCTGGCGGGGACGACCGGCGGGCGGCGCGTCATCGACGTACGCGTGGCGCCGCAGTTCGCGAGGACAGGCCCCGACCGGTACGCCGTCGACCCCGCGCGGCCCGGCGACTTCGAACGGCTCCTCGCGGACCTGGCACACGACGGCGTCCGCTCGCTCGACGTCGTACACCTGTGGGGCCTGACGGCCGAGCCCGTCGACTACGGGCGCGAGGGGGATTCCGCCGAGGCACAGGCCGCGCTCGACGGCGCCTTCGCGCGCGGACTGCACTCCCTGCGCTCCCTCGCCCTCGCCCTGGACGCCGTCCGCCTCCCCGGCCGGGTGCGCTGCGCCTACGTACTCGCCGACACGCAGGAGGGTCCCTGCCCCGACCAGGAGGCCGTGGCGGGCTTCGCGCTCTCCCTCGCCGGGGTGCTGCCGCGCTTCGAACTGTTCACCGTGACCGGCGCCGGCCGGCCGGGCCTGCCGGCCCTGCTGGACGCCGAGCTGGCGCAGGGCGGCCGTCCCGGCGGGGCGGAGGTCCGCCACTCGGCGGCGGGCCGCCAGGTCCGCGTCCTGCGCAGGGCCGACGTGCCGGACCCCGGAGCCGCCGTCCCGCTGAAGCGGGGCGGCACCTACCTCGTCACCGGCGGCACGGGCGGCATCGGACGCGAACTGGCCCGCCACCTCGCGTCCACCTACCGGGCGCGGCTCGTGCTGGTCAGCCGCTCCGCCGACCGGCCCGCGGCGCGCGAGGCCGCGGACGAACTCGTCGCGCTCGGCGGCGAGGTGCTGCTCGCGGCGGCCGACACCGCGGACGCGGCGGGCATGCGGGTCGCGGTGGCGCGGGCCAAGGAGCGCTTCGGGCATCTCGACGGCGTCTTCCACCTCGCGGGCGCCGCCGACCAGTGCTCCCTCCTGGAGGCGGACGCCGCCCGCTTCGCCGAGCTGCTGTCGGTGAAGGCGCACGGGGTCCGGCTGCTCGACGCGCTCACCGCCGACGAACCGCTCGACCTGTTCGTGGTCTTCTCCTCCATCGCCTCGGTCGTCGGCGACTTCGGCGCCTGCGCCTACGCGGCGGCGAACCGGTTCCTCGACTCCTACGCGGACCTGCGCGACCGCCGGGTCCGCGAGGGCCGCGCGGCGGGCCGCACCCTCTCCCTGGCCTGGCCGCTCTGGCGGATCGGCGGCGTGGACGCCCTGATGGGGGAGGAGGAGCGGGCCGGCTACCGCCACCGCACGGGCATGCGGGAGTTCACCGGGGAGGAGGGGCTGCGGGCCCTCGAACTGGCCTGGCGCACGGGGCGGACCCGGCTCGTCCCCGCGGTCGGTGACCCGGAGGCCGTGGACGCGGCGCTGTCGCCGCGCGCGGCGGGCCCGGCCGGAGTGCCCGCGCGCCCGCCGCACACCACGGGACCGCTCGCGACGACACACGGTGACAACACCGCCGACGCCGCGCGTCCCGCCACTGCCCCGGCCACCCCCGCTCCCGCCCTGCTGGACCGCATGCGGGACCACGTGCGCGCCCTGCTCGGCCACGTGCTCGGCCTCTCGGCGGAGCGCATCGACGACCACACCGCCCTGGACGCCTACGGTCTCGACTCCGTCCTGGTCATGGAGACCAACCAGCACCTGGACCGGGACTTCCCCGGCGCCCGAGGCACCCTGCTCTTCGAGTACCGCACCGTGCACGACCTCGCCGCCCACCTGCTGGACGAACACCCCGACGCCGCCCGGCGGCTGTTCCCCACGGAGGCCCCGCCCCCGAAGCCGCCGGTCGCCGCCGAGGCACGTCCCGTGGCCGCCGCCGAGGCGCGCCCCGCAGCCCCCGCCGCGCCCCCGCGGCAGCCCGCGGGCGACGACGACATCGCCATCATCGGCATCGGCGGCCGCTACCCGGACGCCCGCGACCTCACCGAGTTCTGGGAGAACCTGCGCCGCGGCCACGACGCGGTCACCGAGGTACCCCGCGACCGCTGGGACGCCGACGCGCACTTCGCCGCCGACCACGCGGCCCCCGGCACCAGCTACGGCAAGTGGGGCGGCTTCCTGGCGGACGTCGACGCCTTCGACTCGCTGTTCTTCCGCATCCCGCCCTCCCAGGCCAAGCTGATGGACCCCCAGGAGCGCCTGTTCCTGGAGGCCGCCTGGTCGGCGCTGGAGAACGCCGGCTACCCGCCCTCGCGCCTGCCGCGCCCCCGCTTCGGGGGACAGGGCCGCGACGTGGGCGTCTTCGCGGGCGTGATGTGGGGCGACTACGCCCAGCTCGCCGCCGAGGAGGCCGCGCGGGGCAACCACCACACGGTCCTCGCCAACCGCTCGGCCATCGCCAACCAGGTCTCCTACTTCGGGGACTTCCGCGGCCCGAGCGTCGTCGTGGACACCGCCTGCTCGGCCTCGCTCGTCGCCCTGCACCAGGCCTGCGAGAGCGTCCGCAGGGGAGAGTGCCGCTACGCCGTCGCGGGCGGCGTCAACGTCTCCGCGCACCCCTCGAAGTACGCGCACCTGAGCCGGATGCGGATGCTCTCCACCGACGGCCGCTGCCGTTCCTTCGGCGCGGGCGGCGACGGCTACGTGCCGGGCGAGGGCGTCGGCGCGGTGCTGCTCAAGCGGCTCTCGGAGGCCGTCGCCGACGGCGACCACATCCACGCGGTGATCAAGGCGACCGCGGTCAACCACGGCGGCCGCACCGGCGGCTACACCGTGCCCAACCCCCAGGCGCAGCAGGCCCTCATCGAAGAGGCCCTGGACCGCGCGGGCATCGACCCGCGCACCATCGGCTACGTCGAGGCGCACGGCACCGGCACCGCGCTCGGCGACCCCATCGAGCACACGGCCCTGCACCAGGCCTTCGCCGACGCCACCCGCCGACCGGGCACCATCGCCCTCGGCTCGGTGAAGTCCAACATCGGCCACCTGGAGGGCGCCGCGGGCATCGCGGGCGTCACCAAGGCCGTGCTCCAGCTCTCCCACGGCCAACTGGTGCCTTCGCTGCACTCCGAGGAGACCAACCCGATCATCGACTTCGACCGGTCACCGCTGCGCGTGCAGCACACGCTCACCGACTGGGCGCGGCCCGTCATCGAGACGGACGGGGTCAGGATCGAGCAGCCGCGCAGGGCGAGCGTCAGCTCGTTCGGCGCGGGCGGCACCAACGCGCACGTGATCCTGGAGGAGTACCGCGCCCCCGAGGAGCGGCCCGCCGCCCCGTCGCCCGGTCCCGAACTGCTCGTGCTCTCCGCTCGCAACCCGGAGCGGCTGCGCGCCTACGCCGCCGAGATGGCGGCCCATCTGCGCCGGGAGCGCCCGGCCCTCGCCGACACCGGCCACACCCTGCGCGTCGGCCGCGAGGCGCTGCCCGAACGCCTCGCCTTCCCGGCCTCCGACATCGACGACGCCGCCGACAAGTTCGCCGCCTTCGCCGACGGGGCGAGCGTCGCCTCGGCGATCACCGGCAATGCCGACCAGCACACGGCGCTGGCCGAGGTGTTCACCGACGGTGCGGGCCCGGATTTCCTGCGGACGCTCGCCGCAGCGGGGGACCACACCCGGCTCGCCCGGCTCTGGGTCTCCGGCGCCTTCGCCGACTGGACGGCACTGGAGGAGTTCGCGGCGGGCGGCTGCCGCACGCTCCCGCTGCCGAGTTACCCGTTCGAGCGCCCGCGTCACTGGCTGCCCGTCACCCGCAGGGAACCGACCGAGGCTCCTGTGCCGCCCCGCCGGACGGCGGATCGGCCGACGCCGCCCCGAGCAGCGGACACCACCTTGACCCTCGCGCCCACCGACCCGGTCGTACGCGACCACGTGGTCGGCGGCCGTGCGGTGCTGCCCGGTGTCGGCCACCTGGACCTGGTGGCCGACGCCCTGGGCGCGGACGCGGCGCGGGTCTTCAGCGACGTGCGCTGGCTCGCCCCGCTCGTGGTGGCCGACACCGGCACCGACGTCACCCTCGCCACGACAGAGTCCGACACCGCCCCGGCGCTCGACTACCGCCTGACCGCGCCGTCCACCGGCGACGCCCCCGTGTACTCGCTGGGCCAGGTCCTCGCCACCGCGCCCGAACGCCCCGAACCCCTGCCCATCGACCTGCTCAAGGCGGACTGCCCGCACCCGGTGAGCCACGAGGAGCTGTACGAGGGCCTGCGCCGCCAAGGCCTGCCCTACGGCCCCCACTTCCGCCGCGTCACCCAGGCCTGGACCGGTGAGCGCACCGCCCTCGCCCGGCTGCGCCGGCCGCGGGAGCACTCCGGCGCGGCCGGCCGGCCGCTGGACCCCGGCACCCTCGACGCGGCGCTGCACCCCCTGGCCCTGCTGCTCGCCGACGGCGGTGCGCCGGGCCGGCCGCTGCTGCCGTACGCCGCGGACCGGGTGGAGCTGCACGCGGCCCTGCCCGACGAAGGCTGGTCCCACGTCCGCGACCTGGGCTCGCGGCGGTTCGACGTCACCGTCACCGACACGGCCGGCCGGGTATGCGTACGCGTCCTCGGCCTGGCCCTGCGGGAACCGAAGCCGGAGCCGTCCATCGACTACCGGCCCCGCTGGGCGGTCGCGCCGCTCGCCGTCGCGGACACGGCAGCGCCCCGGGCGGTCCTGACCGTGGCAGGGGAGGGCTGCGCGGCGCTGGTGGACACCCTGCGCGCCGCCCACCCGGACGCCGAGCACCTGCGGCTGACCGTCGGCGACGGCGGCCTGGACGAGCGCGCCACGGACGACCTCCTGGCCCGCGCCCCGCACCTGGACCTGGTGTACTTCCTGGGCGTCGGCGGACCGCGCGAACCGGTGGACGACAGGGCCGGGCTGCACGCGGAGCAGGAGCGCGGCACCGTCTCGCTGCACCGGCTGGTCCGCGGCCTCGACCGGGCCGGCCTGCTCGACCGGCCCCTGGCCCTGAAGGTCCTCACCGCCGACGGCCTGCCGCTCGGGGACGACGACGCGCTGCGCCCGGCGGCCGCCGGGCTCGTCGGCTACTGCGAGGTCGCGGCCAAGGAGTTCCCGCAGCTCACCGCGGCCTGCCTCGACGTGCGTGGCGGTGAACTCGACGCGGCGGCGGCCGCGCTGGTCCACGAGCCGGCGCGGGCCAAGGTCCGTGCCGTGTCGCTGCGCGGCGGCGTACGGCGCGTCCGCGCGCTCGAAGCGGTCGAACCGGCTGCCGCCCCGACCCGCTTCCGCGAGCGCGGGGTGTACCTCGTCATCGGCGGCCTCGGAGTGCTCGGGCGCGACACCGCCCGGTACCTGGCCCGCGCCCACCGCGCCCGCCTGGTCCTCGTCGGCCGCGCGGCGCTGGACGAACGGCGCCGCGCCGACCTCACGGCACTGGAGGAGCTGGGCGCCGACGTCTCCTACGTACCGTGTGACGCTGGTGACCCGGCGGCCCTGCGCCAAGTGATCGACGAGACCAAGGAGCGCTTCGGCGCGCTCCACGGCGTCGTCCACTCCGCGATGGTGCTCGTCGACAAGCCCATCAGGGAGCTGTCCGAAGCCGAGCTGCGCACCGCCCTCGACACCAAGGCGGACACCGTGTGGAGCATGTTCCGCGCCCTGCGCGGCGAGCGGCCCGACTTCGTGCTGCTGTACTCCTCCGCGGTCACCCTGGAGGGCAACCACGGCCAGGCCGGATACGCGGCGGGCTGCCACGTCGCCGACGCGTGGGCGCTCGCCGCGGCCCGCACCGCGCCCTACCCCGTGCGCACCGTCAACTGGGGCTACTGGCACGCCGCCGGCGACGCCCACCGGGAGCGCGTCCTCGACCGCTTCGCCGCCGCGGGCATCCGGCCCATCAGCGCGGCGGAGGGTATGGCGGCCGTCGAACGGGCACTGTCGGGTCCGCTGCCGCAGACGCTCGTCGTCAAGGCCGACTCGAAGATCCTCGCCGGCCTCGGCGTCGACCCGGACACCGTGCTGAGGGCGCAGCCGCACCGGCCCGCCCCATCCGCCCCGATGACCCCCGGCCGCGCGGTGACGGGCGCGGTCAGCCACGGCACCGCCGCGGCCGCGGACGTCGAGACCTTCGCCCGGCGGCTCCTCGTCGGCGCCCTGCGGACCATGGGCGTCCTGCGCGATCCCGGCGAACGGCACACCCGCGACGGGCTCCGCGTCCGCCTCGGCGTCGCCACCGGGCAGGAACGGCTCCTCGGCCTCCTGATCGACGTCCTGCTGCGCGGCGGCCACCTCCGCGCCGAAGGCGCCGGGCTGGTCACCACCGCCGCGCTCGACGATCCGGAGCTGCGCCGCTGCGTCGCCCACCCGAAGGAGGCCGTGGCCGAGCTGACGGCACGTCATCCCGAGACGGAAGCCGTGACGACCCTGCTGCTGCGGTGCGTCGACGCGCTGCCCGACGTACTGACCGGACGGCGCGGACACATGGACGTGCTCTTCCCCGGCGGCTCACTCGACCTGGTCGAGGCCGTCTACGCGGGCGACCCCGTCACCGACCGGTGCAACGAGCAGGTCGCCGACACGGTGCTGCGCTACGTACAAGAGCGCCTGCGCGAGCGGCCCGGTGACCGGATCCGCGTACTCGAGGTCGGCGCGGGCACCGGCGGCACCAGCGCCCGCGTCCTGCGCGCCCTCGCGGCGGCCGGACTCGGCGACCACGTCGCCTACCTCTACACCGACGTGTCCGACGGATTCGTGCGGCACGGCCGCAAGCGCTTCGCCGCCGACCACCCCTTCGCCGACTTCAGGGCGCTGGACATCGAACGCGACCCCGGGGAACAGGGCGTCGAGACCGGCGCCCACGACCTGGTGCTCGCCACCAACGTCTTCCACGCCACCGCCAGCATCGACCGCACCCTGGCCCACACGAAGCGGCTCCTCGCCACCAACGGCGTCCTGGTGCTCAACGAGGGTGTGGAACTGCGCGACCAGATGTCCCTGATCTTCGGCCTGGCCACCGGCTGGTGGCTGTTCGAGGACGCGGAGTACCGGCTGCCCGGCTCCCCGCTCCTCTCCACCACGGCCTGGCGCGACGTCCTCGCCCACAACGGCTTCCGCCGCGTCACCGAGGGACCGCGCCCGGACGGCGGCACCCATCAGTGCGTCCTGGTCGCCGAGAGCGACGGCTTCGTGCCCGTGTCCGCCCCGGCCACGCCCGCCCAAGCGGCGCCGACCTCCCGGGCCGCCGACGAGGACCCCGCCGCGCGGCCCGCCGGCGCCGACGCGGTCGGTGGAGCGGAACGCCGGGTCAGGGAGGTCTTCGCCCGCGTGCTCGAAATGCCCGAGGACCTTCTCGACCCCCGGGCCACCTTCGAGAACTACGGCGTCGACTCCCTCGTGGTCCTCAGCCTCACCAAGGAACTGGAGCGGGAGTACGGGCCGCTGCCGTCCACCCTGCTCTTCGAGCACATCACCATCGAACGCCTCGCCCGCCACCTGGCCACCCTCGGAGCCGCGAAGACACCCGCACCGCAACCCGCTCCCGAGCCGCGGCCCGGGACGAGTGCGGGGCCACAGCCCGGCGGGACCGAGACCGCGGCCGGGCCAGAACCCGGCATCGAGCAGATCGTCGACAGCCTCTCGGACGCGGAGGTGGACCGCCTGCTGCGCCAGCTGAGCAGCGTCCTCGAGGACCAGGAGGAACAGCGATGACCACACCCTTCAGCGCCGTCCTGATCGGCGAGGAGCCCCTGCTCGCCGAATGCGGCGAGCACCTGCTGACGCGGGGCCACCACGTGGCCGCCGTGGTCGCCGAGGACCCGGGGCTGCGCCGCTGGGCCGCCGAGCACGGGCTCAGCGTCGTCGATCCGGGCCGGGGCCTCGCGCAGCGGCTGCGTCCGCTGCGGTTCGCCTACCTGTTCAGCATCACCAACCTGCGGATGCTGTCCGACGAGGTCCTCGCACTGCCCGAGCGGGTGCCCGTCAACTTCCACGACGCGCCGCTGCCCCGGCACGCCGGCCTGCACGCCACCAGCTGGGCCATCCTGGAAGGCGCCACCGAGCACGGTGTCACCTGGCACGTCATGGAGCGCGAGGCCGACACGGGCGACGTGCTCAAGCAGCGGGCGGTGCCGGTCGGCCCCGAGGACACCGCGTACACCCTCAACCTCGCCTGCTACGAGGCCGCGGCGGCCAGCTTCGGCGAGCTCGTGGAGGAACTGGCCGCGGGCACCGAGACCCGCACCCCGCAGGACCTCACCCTGCGCACCTACCACGGACTCCACGACGGCCCGCCCGACGGCGGCCTGTTCTCCTGGCGCGGGACCGCCGCCGGCCTCGGCGCCCTGGTGCGCGCCACCGACCTCGGACCGCACCGCAACGCGTTCGGCCTCGCGCTCCTCGCCCTCGACGAGCGCCTGTTCGCCGTACGGAACGCGGAGGTCACCGACCGCCCCTCGACGAGCCCGCCCGGCACCGTGGTCGCCGTCGACGGCCCGGTCGTGACCGTCGCCACCACCGACTTCGACGTACGGCTGAGGGACCTGGCCGACCTGGACGGCGACCCGTCGGCCGTGGCGGGGCTGCGTCCGGGCGACCGGTTCACGCAAGGGGACGACGCGGCCCGGCAGCGGTGGGCGACCACCGCCCGCGCCGCGCGGCGCCACGAGAGGCACTGGCTGCCCCTGCTCGCCGACCGGGCGCCCCTCGAAGTCCCCTGGCCGGCCGCCCCGGAGGCCGCGGAGCCGTCCGGCACCCGCACCCTCGCCCGCGCCGCGGTCCCGCCGGACATCCCGGCCGGGGACCCCGACGAGGCCAGGGCCTGGCTGCTCGCCGTACTCCTGCGGTTCCTCGGCCGGATGGCGGGGGAGGACGAGGGCGGCTTCGACGTGGCGCTGCGCCTCACCGCGGAAGCGACCGGGCCCCTCATGTCCGACGTGCCCTTCCGTGCCCCCGAGGCCGAACAGGGCCGTTCCCTGGCGGCTTTCGCGGAAGCGGTCTCCCGGCGACTCGCCGAGCAGGCCGGGCGGGGCGCCCCGCTGCGCGGAGCGCACCTGCGCCTGCCCGGCCCCGGCGGACGAGCGGCGCTCGCGGCGAGCGCGCTGCCGGTCACCGTGGACCTGAGCGACGGCCACGGCACCGCGCACCGCCCGGCCGGGGCCGCCCTGACCGTACGGATCGGCGGGCCCGGTGACATGCCCCGCGCCGTCGCCTTCATCCCGGCGGACGAGAGCAGGGCGGCCGCCACCCACCAACTGGCGGCACGCTTCGAGCGGTTCCTGCACTCGGCCGCCGAGCGGCCCGACGAAGACGCCGGGCTCCTTCCGCTGCTGTCCGGCGACGAGAGCCGCCTGGTGCTCGACGCCTGGAACGACACGGCCGCCGACTACCCCGCCGACCGGTGCGTGCACCAGCTGTTCGCCGAGTGGGCGGCCCGGCGGCCGCAGCAACCCGCCGTCCGGTTCGGCGACACCGTCCTCACCTACGGCGGCCTCGACCGCAGGGTCAACCGGCTCGCCCGCCGCCTCGCCCACCTCGGCGCCGGTCCCGGCACCCTCGTCGGGGTGTTCCTCGACCGTTCGGCCGACCTGATCACGGGGCTGCTCGCGGTGTTGCGGACGGGCGCCGCGTACGTGCCGCTCGACCCGGTCTACCCGCCCGAGCGCATCCGGCACATGCTCGACGACTCCGGCGCCGCCCTGGTGCTCACCGAGCCCGCGCTCTCCTCCGCGCTGCCCGCCGACTGCCCGGCACAGCCGGTGGAGATCCGCCCTGGCGAGGAGCTGCACGAGGCACAAGAGGCGGACGTCGAGGACGACTTCCCCGACCGCGCCTCCGCCAAGGACCTCGCCTACGTCATCTACACCTCCGGCTCCACCGGCCTGCCCAAGGGCGTCAGGGTCGGCCACCGCGCCCTGACCAACTTCCTGTGCTCCATGGCGAAGGAGCCGGGATTCGGCCCGCGGGACTCCCTGCTCGCGGTGACCACGGCCTGCTTCGACATCGCGGGACTCGAGCTGTACCTGCCGCTGGTCACGGGCGGCGAGGTGCGGGTGGCGCCCGCCGAGACGGCCGCCGACGGATTCGCGCTGCGCGCTCTGGTCGAGGCCTACCGGCCGACCGTCATGCAGGCGACGCCCGTCACCTGGCGCATGTTGATCGGCGCGGGCTGGCAGGGCGGCGCCGGGCTGAGCGTCCTGTGCGGGGGCGAGGCGCTGCCCGGCGACCTGGCCGCCGAACTGGTGCGGCGGGCGGACCGGGTCTGGAACATGTACGGGCCGACCGAGACCACCATCTGGTCCTCCCTCGACCGCGTCGAGGCGGGCCGGCCGGTCACGATCGGCCGGCCGCTCGCCAACACGCGGATGTACGTGTTCGACGAGCGGCTGCGGCCCGTGCCGCCCGGCAGCCCGGGGGAGCTGTACATCGGCGGTGACGGGGTGGCCGACGGCTACCACGGCCGGCCGGACCTCACCGCGGCCAGGTTCCTCGACGACCCCTTCGCGCCCGGCCGCGTCTACCGCACGGGCGACCTGGTGCGGCACCTGCCCGACGGCCGCCTGGAGTATCTGCGCCGGGTGGACAGCCAGGTCAAACTGCACGGCTACCGCGTCGAGCCCGGCGAGATCGAGACCGTCCTGCGCGACCACCCAGCCATCGCCCAGGCCGCGGTGGTGGTGCGCGACGACGAGCCGGGCGGCGACAGGCTCGTCGCCTACACCGTGGCCGAGGGGGATGCGCGGGTCCCGGACGCCGCCGAGCTGCGCGCCCACGTACGGGCGCGGCTGCCCGCGTACATGGTGCCGTCGGCCGTCGTCCCGCTGCCCGCGCTACCCCTGACGCCCAACGGCAAGCTGGACCGCAGGGCCCTGCCCGCCCCGCACGGCGCGGCCGCCCTCGACGGGCACTCGGCCGACGCCGCGCCGCGCGGCGCGCTGGAGCAGCAGATCTCCGCGATCTGGCGGAGCGCGCTCGGCCTCGCGGACGTCGGCGCCGACGTCAACTTCTTCGACGCGGGAGGCGACTCGCTGCGGCTGACCCATGTGGTGGCGCGGCTCAGGGCGGAACTGCGCCCCTCACTGAGCCGGCTCGACATGTTCCGTCACCCGACGATCCGTGCGATGGCCCGTCACCTCGCCGAGGACGGCGCCCCGCCCCGGCCGCCGGAGGGCGGGCGGCACAAGGGCGGCCGGGACAGATCGCTGCTCGGAGCGCGCCGTCGCAGGTCCGGCGCCGAACGCTGAGCCCGCCGCAGGCCGCAGGGCCGACACCACTCACCAGGAGGCACCGTGGAACCCACCATCGTCCGCTGCAAGATCTGCTCGCTCAAGGACGGGCACCCGGGGGTCGTCCTCGACGACCAGCAGGTGTGCAATCTCTGCAACCTCGATTTCGCGGGTGACCTGATCGTCAACTACAAGTACACCAACGAGGTGTTCGCCCAGTTCCAGGCGGCGCCGCCCAATCCGCGCGGCGAGTTCGACTGCCTCTTCATGTACAGCGGCGGCAAGGACAGCACGTACATGCTGGACAAGTTCGTCAACGAATACGGCAAGCGCACGCTCGCCTACACCTTCGACGTGCCCTTCGAGAGCACGCACGCCGCGCAGAACATCAAGCTGGCGCAGGAGAAGCTGCCGGCGACGTTCGTGGTGGACGCGGACGACGACAACATCAAGAAGATGATGCGGGACGTCTTCAACCGGCCGCGCCCGAAGAAACCGGGTCAGTACCTCGACGAGAAACTGCCCTGCGTCTCCTGCCGCACGTTCTTCGTGATCCGCGCCATCCTGTACGCCTTCCGCGAGCGCATCCCGTACATCGCCCTGTGCGCCGATCCGCAGCAGATCCTCACTATGGAGTCGAACGTCAGGGAAGTGGTGCGCGGCTTCTACAAGTCCTTCGGGCCCGAGCTGGCGAGCGAACTCTTCGACGGCGCGATCGAGGAGATCCTCTTCGCCGAGGACGACGAACTTCCCAAGATCGTCTTTCCGTTCATCGCCATGCGGCACGACTACGACCCCGACCGCATGGTGGCGGAGCTGAAGGAGAAGGGGCTGTACGCCTCTTCGCCGATGGAGACGCACTGCACGCTGTTCCCCCTCCTGAACTACTACTCGTTCAAGAACTGGGACTGCATGTTCTACAAGCTCAACGCGTCCAGCTACACGCGCGCGGTGAGCCGCAACAAGGACTACGACCGTTCCACCTTCAGCATCAAGTTCCCGCGCTCCCTGAACCTGCCCGAGGTCGAGGAGAAGCTGAAGAAGGTGGTTTTGGAGATAGCCGCGGGCGAGGGGGACCGCGAGCAGCATCGCGCCGCGCTGGTGGAGCTGTTCAAGCAGATGGACACCACCGACGACGGCGCGCGGTTCATCGCGGAGACGTTCCTGGACATGCGCGCGGTCGCGGCGGACCTCGGTATCAAGGTGGGTTGAGGAGAAGACATGGACGACCAGCGGACAGAGCAGCAGGAATTCGAGGCCCGGGACTCCGACATCGCCGTCATCGGGCTCGCCTGTCGGTTCCCCGGCGCCGACACCCCCGACGCGTTCTGGCAGGTGCTGAGCGAGGGCAGGGAGACCCTCACCTACTTCACCGACGAGGAGCTGCGCGCGGCGGGGGTCGGCGAACACCTGCTGACCGACGACCGGTACGTCAAGGCCGGGCAGGTGCTCGCGGACGCCGACACGTTCGACGCCGGCTTCTTCGGCATCACCCGGGACGAGGCGGAGCTGATCGACCCGCAGCAGCGCCAGTTCCTGCAGTGCGCGCACGAGGCCCTGGAGACAGCGGGCTACGACCCGCGCCGCGGCGAGCAGCAGATCGGCGTCTACGCCGGAGTGGGCCTCAACACCTACCTGCTGCACAACCTCGGCGAGCGCTACCGGACCGCGTCCTCCGTGGACCGCTACCGCATGATGATCACCAACGACAAGGACTTCGTCGCCACCCGCACCTCCTACAAGCTGAACCTGCGCGGCCCGAGCGTCAGCACCAACACGGCGTGCTCGACCTCGCTGGTGGCCGTCCACCTGGCCTGCCTCAGCCTCCTCTCGGGAGACTGCGCGATGGCCGTCGCGGGCGCCGCCCACATCCAGGCCGACCAGGGCGAGGGCTACCTCCACCACGAGGGGATGATCTTCTCGCCGGACGGCCACTGCAGGGCCTTCGACGCCAAGGCGCAGGGCACCGTCATCGGCAACGGCGTGGGCGCCGTGGTCCTCAAGCGGCTGACCGACGCGCTGGCCGACGGCGACACCGTGCACGCCGTCATCAAGGGCACCGCGGTCAACAACGACGGCTCGGACAAGACCGGTTACACCGCGCCGAGCGTCCAGGGGCAGGCCGCCGTCATCGCCGAGGCCCAGCAGATCGCCGACGTCGACCCCGAGACCATCTCGTACGTGGAGGCCCACGGCACGGCGACCCCGCTCGGCGACCCGGTCGAGATCGCCGCGCTCAACCAGGCCTTCGGCCGCGAGGGCGGCACCCTCGCCCCGCGTTCCTGCGCGATCGGCTCGGTCAAGACCAACGTCGGCCACCTCGACACGGCCGCGGGCATGGCGGGCCTCATCAAGACGGTCCTGATGCTGCGGCACCGCACGCTGGTCCCCAGCCTCCACTTCGAGTCCCCCAACCCGGAGATCGACTTCGCGGCGGGACCCTTCCACGTCGTCACCGAGACCCGGCAGTGGCCCGAGGGAGCCACACCGCGCCGGGCCGGCGTGAGTTCCTTCGGCATCGGCGGCACCAACGCCCACGTCATCGTGGAGGAGCCGCCCGCCCTCACCCCCACCCCCGACGCCGAGGACGCCGGGCCCCGCCTCCTGGTGCTCTCCGCCAACACCCCGGCCGCCCTCGACACGGCCGCCGCCGAGCTGGCCCGCCGGCTCCGCAAGGACCGCGACCTGGCCCTGTCCGCCGTCTCCCAGACCCTGGCGCTCGGCCGCCGCACGCACCCCTACCGGCGCGCACTGGTCGCCGGCGACGTACGGGACGCCGCGCTCGCCCTGGCCCTGGGCGACGCCGACCGGATCCTGACCGCCGATCCCGCCGACGAGCGGCCCGTCCTGGACCTGGCCCCCGGCGACGGCACGCCCGGACACGCCTCGGCCCTCTACACGCGGACCGCGGCCTTCCGCGACCACTTCGACCGCTGCGCCGCCGAGCTGGGGACATCCGCCGACGAACTGCTGGGCGCGCAGAGCCCGGAGGCGGACTTCGCCGTCCAGTACGCCACGGCCCGGACCCTGGCCGGCTGGGGGATCACCGCCCCCGTGGTCGCCGCCGACCGCACCGCGCTGCCCGACGCGGCACTGCGCCTCCTCGAAGAGATCGGCGCGCAGCACGCCGCCGGTGCCGGGCGGCCCGCCATCGCCCTGCTGCCGCAGGGGCCGGCGCCCGTAGGTACCGAGTTCCTGCTCGCGCTCGTCGGGCGGCTGTGGACGGCGGGCGAGGACGTCGACTGGGCGGCGTTCCACGAGGGCGAGCGGATACGCCGGGTGCCGCTGCCCACCTATCCCTTCGAGCGCGTACGGCACTGGATCGAGCCGCACGGCGGCGCGGCACCGGCCGCCGAGCCCACCGCGCGGACGCTGCGGGACCGCTTCGAGGGGGCCACGGACGCGCAGAAGAGCGCGCTGCTCACCGGGTTCATCCGGCAGGAGATCGCCGCGGTCCTGGGCACGCCCGACCCGCGGACCGTGGACCTCGACACCAATCTGTTCGACATGGGCCTGGACTCGCTGATCCTGATCGAGGTCATCGCCAAGCTCAGCGAGGAACTGGCCCATCCGGTGCGCTCGTCGGCGTTCGTCGAGTACCCGACGGTGCGCTCCTTCGTCGCCGACCTCAGCGGCGAACTGGGCATCGCCCCGGACGCGGCGGCCGCGGCCCCCGCCGCCGCCTCCGAGGGCCGTGTCTCCCGCAGGGCCCAGCGGGCCGCCGCGCGCCGCCCGGGCGGCGCGCGGTAGGCGGTACGAGGGCGGCTGGGCCGACGGGCTCAGCCGCTCCGGACGTCCGCGACCCGCACCGCCGTGCGCGTCACCGCGCTCACGGGGTGCGGGCGGTCAGCCGCAGGCGCAGGCGGCGCGGCTGGTACACGGTGGCGAGCGGGACGGGGCGCACGTCGACACCCGGTTCGCAGGTGACCCGCCACTTGCTGAGGATGGTGGCGAGCGCGAGGGTCGCCTCGGTGCGGGCGTACAGGTCGCCGATGCACTTGCGGGCGCCGGTGCCGAACGCCATGAACGACTGGCGGGCCTGCGGCGTCACCCGCTCGGGCAGCCAGCGGTCGGGGTCGAACCGGCGCTCCTTGGGGAAGGAGGGCGCGTCGAGCGCGACCGCGGCCGGACTGAAGACCACCGTGCTCTGGGCCGGCAGCCGCAGCCCCGCGACGTCGAGTTCCGTGGTGGTCAGCCGGGTGAAGAGCCAGGCGGGCGGGTACAGCCGCAGGGTCTCGGTGATGATGCGGTCGGTGAGCTGGAGCCGGGCGACGTCGTCGAACTCCGGTGCCCTGCCCGCGAGGACCTCGTCGATCTCCGCGTACAGCTCCCGCTCGATCCGGGGGTACTTCGAGAGCAGGTAGAAGATCCAGGTGAGGGTGGCCGCCACCGTCTCGGTACCGGCCGCCATCACGGTGATGACCTGGTCGTGGATCTCCCGGTCGCCGAGCCTGCCGCCGTCCTCGTCGCGGGAGTCGAGGAGGGCGGAGAGCAGGTCGTCGTGGTCGACGCCGTCCCGGCGGTAGTCGTCGATGAGCGTCTGGGTGGTGCGGTGCAGGTAGTCCAGGTTGGCGCGGTAGCGCCGGTTGCCCGGACCGGGCAGCTTGCGTACGGCCGCGGGCAGGAACATCTGCCGGAAGAGCCCCTTGAGCACGGCGTCGAAGGCGCGCTCCACGCTGTCGGCCAGTTCCTTGCTGACCGGCGTCGAGTACAGCGTGCGGCCCACGGTGCGCAGGGCCATACCGTACATCTCGGGGAAGGCGTCGACCACCAGGCCGTCGCTCCAGCGCTCCGCGCTCGCCTCGATCTCGGCGTGCATCGCCGACGCGTACCGCTTGAGCTGGGGGCGGGTGAACGCCGACTGCATGAGCCTTCTCTGCCGCCGGTGGTCGGCGTAGGGGCAGGTCACCAGGCCGTTGCCCGCGATGTCGCG
Source organism: Streptomyces sp. NPDC031466 (assembly GCF_055581265.1). Lineage (NCBI taxonomy): Bacteria > Bacillati > Actinomycetota > Actinomycetes > Kitasatosporales > Streptomycetaceae > Streptomyces > Streptomyces sp. NPDC031466. The sequence continues at coordinate 76,492 of NZ_JBVIJT010000001.1, read as the reverse complement.
GGCGCGGTCGTAGAAGATGCCGCCCTTGTCGTACTCGTTGTCGCTGGTCAGGACGTGGCGCAGGAGAGCGGGATGGGTCGGTACGTGGGCCTCGGTGGGGCCCAGGCGTATCTTCACCAGGTCGCCGTGCCGGGACAGCGAGGACATGAACTGCAGCGGACGGCGCATCATCTGCCAGGCGTGACCGACCAGGGGCACGGCTCCGGGTGCGGTGCCCGCGACGAAGGTCTGCTGCTCGGTCCGGGTGGTCTGCTGGGCCATGGGGGTTCTCCTCGGGATGGTGGGGTTCGGGTGGTGGTCTGTCAGCGGACGCTGCCGAGTTCTTCGAGGAACCCCTGGCGGCTTGCGGCAAGCGCGAACTCGGCGTCGTAACGTCCCGATGAGCGGTGCCAGTCGTAGGAGCCGCGGATGACGGGCCGCACCGCGTCCAGGCGGTAGCGTTCGACGGCCTCGCGCTCGTCCGCGGTGAGGGAGAAGGCGTCGCAGACCTTGGGCAGGATGCTCTCCAGGAGCAGGAACTCCTCCAGGCGTACGCGCACCTCGTCCTGCATGTGGGCGATGCTGCGGCTCTTGGGCCAGCCGTGCTCGCGCATCAGGATGAGGACCATGTTGTTCAGCTCGCCGCGTGCCTCCTCCTTCTCCAGGGAGGCGATGTCGTTGAGCAGCAGGTTGACGTCGACGGCGATCCGCAGCATCGCCGACATCACGGCGCTGTCGAAGACCCGGTGCGGCACCTCGAAGTGCCCGGTGGCCTCGGCGAGATCGACGGTGGGCTGCACACCGATCGTGTGGCGGCGCATGGCGAGGTAGCTGCTCGCGGAGTCGCAGGGGGTGGCGTCGCGGCGGCCGTGCGCCTCGTCGACATAGCCCTGGAAGTAGTTGCGCCAGTGCCGGGCGCTGCGGGCGCACCACTCCTTCGACATCCCCTGGCAGGTGCGCCGCCAGACATCGGCGAAGCCGTGCGCGATCAGGGGCGCGGAGGCGGGCAGCGGTCCGTCCAGGGCGGCCGCCACGACGTCGGTCAGCTGTTTGGTCTGCACCGGGTCCTCGCCGCGCGGCCCGTCGAAGAGGTCGTCGAAGAGGAAGAACCAGGACATCAGGTCGACGCCGAGGTCGAGGTCGGCGCCGCTGGTCGAGGGATAGAAGCGGGAGGCGAGGTCGGCGTAGCCGCCCTTGCGGTGGCGCTCCGCGGCGGCCTCGCTGGTGATCAGGCCGAAGGAGCGGGGCCATGCGATGTGTTCGGCCTCGGCGCGGGCGTGATCGGGGCTGCGGCGGCCGGGCAGCGGTATGGAGAAGTCGACGTCCTGGGGCATGGGGACTCCCTGGCTGTGGAACAGGGCACGCGGAGGTGCTCGGGGGATGAGGTGCACCGGGGCGGCGCTGCCCCTGGTGTCGGGTGTGCGTACGGAGCGGGGCGGGGGAGAGGGCGGAGACGGAGCGGGGGGCGGCCGGGGTTCAGACCTTCCGGTCGACGACGAACCGGCCGAGCGCGACGAGTTCAGCCCGCGCTCCGGCGTCGAGGTCGACGTCGCCCAGCGCGTCCTCGGCCAGCGCCATGCGCCGGGCGGCCTCGGCCAGCGCCCAGTCCCGGCCGCCCGCGCCCTCGATCAGGCCGGCCACCCGCCGCAGCTCCTCCTCGTCGGGGTCGCCGGAGGTGGCGAGCCAGTTCGCCAGTTCGTCGCTGAGCGGCCCTTCCTGGTTCAGGGCGTGGCTCACCGGCAGGGACTTCTTGCGGGAACGCAGATCGGAGTGGATCGACTTGCCGGTGACCGCCGGGTCGCCCCAGATGCCGAGCACGTCGTCGACGAGCTGGAAGGCGATGCCGAGATGGTCGCCGTAGAGCGCGAGGGCGTCCACCGTCGTCTCCGTTGCCCCGGCGAGCACGGCGCCGATCGCGGCGCTCGCCGACAGCAGCGCACCGGTCTTTCCGGCGGCCATGTCGAGGCACTCCTCGACCGTGACGTGTCTGCGCTGCTCGAAGCCGAGGTCCTGGACCTGACCGCGGATCAGGTGCCGGGTGGTGCGCGCGAGGAGCCGGGCGGCGGGCGCCGCAGTCGGCGAGCCGCTGTCGAGGAGCACCTCCTGGGCGAGCGCGAGCATGGCGTCACCGGTCAGGATGGCGCTGGAGGGGCCCCACAGCTTCCACACCGTGCGCCGGTGGCGACGCTCCTCGTCACCGTCCATCAGGTCGTCGTGCACGAGGGAGAAGTTGTGCACCAGCTCCACGGCGACGGCGCCGGGCAGGGCGACCTCCGGCGGCGCGCCGACCGCCTCGGCCGACAGGAGCGCGAGCGCGGGCCGTACGGCCTTTCCCGGGTCGGCGCTGGTGGGCGCGCCCCCGGCGGTGATCCAGCCGAAGTGGTAGGCGGCCTGGTGGCGTGAGCGGCGGTCGAGCCGGTCGACGGCGGCCCGCAGGGCCGGGGTGAGGGTGACCCGGCTGTGGCTGAGGAAAGCGGGAGGGGCGCTCATGCGGCGACCTGCGCGCGCCAGGGGGCCGTCGGGTCGTCGAAGATGCTGACGACCTGGCGCATGACGCGCCGTTCGGCCGGGTCGAACGCCTCCTTGGCGTGGATGGTGCCGAGCTGGTCCCACATGACGATGTCCCCCGGCCGCCAGGTGTGGGCGTAGGTGAACTCGGGTCTGCCCGCGTGCGCGAGGAGCTCGTCGAGCAGTTCGCGGCTGTCGTCGGGGGTGAGATCCACGATCCGTTTGGTGTTCAGGGTGCTGACGTAGACCGACTGGCGGCCGGTGCGCGGATTGCGGGCGATCAGCGGGTGGACGGTGGAGGTGCCGTCCTCGGGCTGGATCGGTTCGGTTCTCTCGCCGAGGGACACCTCGCCCTGGAGCTTCTCCTCGATGGTCTCCTCGTACCCGGTGCGCAGGGCGTGGCGGACGCGGTAGGAGTGCAGGCGCCTGCGCTCTTCGAGCGACAGCGACTCGTACAGGGCGTACATGTCGGTGAAGAGGGTCCGTCCGCCACCGGAGGCCGGCACTTCCAGCGCTTCGAGGAAGCCGACCTGGGAGACGCGGGGACGGAAGGAGTAGTCGGTGTGCCAGTCCATCCACGCGGCGTCGCCGACGCCGATCTTGCGGCCGTCCTCCATCAGGTTGGAGACGATCAGAATCTCGTTGTGGTCGGGGTGGGCGCCGCTGGTCAGGCCGGTCTTCGGGATGTGTCCGAAGTGGCGGCCGAAGGCCAGGAACTCCTCGTCGGAGGGCCTTGGGTGGCCATGGAAGACGAGGACGAGGTGCGCGTCGAGCGCCGCCCGGATCTCCTCGATCCGGGTCTTGTCCATGTCGCCGGTGACACGGACGCCGTCCACGACGGCGCCGAGAGCGGCGCCGGGTATCGGCGTGACGTCCATGGGCGTTGCCGCCTTTCGCAGAAGGGTCGGGTGGTCAGCGCAGTTCGAGGCCGGCGAGGTCGCCCGCCGCGCGCCAGCGCCTGAGGATGTCGACGAACTCCACCGAGCCGCCGCCGTAGCTGGAGTTGAGCCGGGGCATCGCGCTCGGGTCGCCCTCGTTGTTGTAGAGGCCGGGGGTGCAGTTCTCCAGGAAGTCGAGATCGTTGCTGGCGAGCCGGAGGATCTCCTCGACCCACTCCTTCTCGGCGGCCTCCGACGCCTCCACGACCCGGTGCCCGCGTTCCTCGACGCTCTTGACGATGTACGCGAGGTGCCGGGTCTGCTCGCCCAGCATGTAGGCGATGTTGACGTGCCGGCCTGCCTGGATCTTGGAGAGGATGAAGCAGTTGGGGAAGCCGTTCACCTGGAGTCCGTGCAGGGTGCGCGCCCCGTCCGCCCACTTCTGCGACAGCTTCACGCCGTCGCGGCCGACGATGTCGTACCCGGCGCGCTCGGTGTAGGGGACGGCGAACTCGTGCTCGTAGCCGGTGGCGAAGATCAGGCAGTCGAGCGGGTACTCCCGCCCGTTCGCGACCACCCCGGCCTCGGTGAGCCGTTCCACGCCCCGCCCCTGGGTGTCGACGAGGGTGACGTTGGGCCGGTTGAAGGTGTGGAGGTAGCCGTCGTGGAAGCAGGGCCGCTTGCAGTACACGCGGTAGTACGGCTTGAGGGCGGCGGCGGTCGCGGGGTCGGTGACGACGCTGTCGATGCGGGCCCGCAACTCCTCCATCTTGAGGAAGTCCGCCCGCTCGGCCGCGAGCGCCCGCTCCTTCGGATCGCCGCCCGTGTCACCGGTCGGCAGGATCGCGGCGGCCAGTTTGGCCGTGGTCTGGGTCCAGCGGTCCTGGACCAGGTCCTCGTCCTGCGGGATGCCGGAGGTCAGGGCGTGGAAGTTCTCCATCCGGTGCTGCTGCCAGCCCGGTTCGAGGCCGTCCGCCCAGCCGTGCGGGGTGGGCCGGTTGCCGCGCACGTCGACGGTGGCGGGGGTGCGCTGGAAGAGGACGAGCCGCTCGGCCCACTCGGCGAGGTGCGGGGCGAGCTGGATGGTCGTCGAGCCGGTGCCGATGACGCCGACCGTCTTGTCCTTCAGACCGGTCAGGCCGCCGGTGCTGTCCCCGCCGGTGTAGTCGAAGTCCCAGCGGCTGGTGTGGAAGGAGTGCCCGGCGAACGTCTCGAGGCCCGGTACGGCGGGGAGCTTGGGGCGGTGCATCAGGCCGATCGACATGGCCACGTACCGCGCCCGGAACAGATCCCCGCGGTCGGTGCTCACCAGCCACCTCTCGGCGGCCTCGTCCCAGCGCAGTTCGGTGACGGCGGTCTGGAAGAGGGCGTCGCGGTAGAGGTCGTACTGGTGGGCGATCCGCTGGAGGTGGGCGAAGATCTCGGGTCCGGTGGAGTACTTCTCCGTGGGTATCGTGCCGGTCTCTTCGAGCAGCGGCATGTATATGTAGCTCTCGACGTCGCAGCGGACGCCGGGGAAGCGGTTCCAGTACCAGGTGCCGCCGACGTCGCCGGCCTCGTCGATCAGCCGGATGCGGTCGAGGCCGGTCTCCTGGCGCAGGTGGGCGCCGGTCAGCAGGCCGCCGATGCCGGCGCCGACGACGGCGACGTCCACCTCGTCGGTGAGGGGCTCGCGCTCCCGCCGCTCGGTGTAGGGGTCGCGCGCGTAGCCGCTGAAGTCGCCGCGCGCGAACTGGTAGGTGCGGCCGGCAACGCGCTTGTCGCGCTCCTGCCGGTACTTCTCCCGCACCGCCTCCAGGTCGATGGTCAGTGTTTCATCGCTTCGGTCGTCGCTCTCGGCGTGTGCCACAGCTCCTCCTCGGGGGAAGGGGGCGGAAGGGAGACATGACGCCATACGTCGTCGAACTGATCGCGCAGCCGCAGCGGGGCGTCGGAGTTGCTGAAGAGGTAGAAGCGGTCGGAGCCGAGGGCCTCCCACACGAGTGAGGCGACGTCCTCGGCGCTCACGGAGGTGTCGCCGCCCGCGCCGCGCGGCGCGGTCAGACCCTGGACCATGGGGGTGTCGACCCGTCCCGGGCACAGCACCGACACCCGGATCGGGGTGTCCCGCAGATCGGCGCGCAGGCTGCGGGCGACCGCGAGGTCGGCGTGCTTGGAGGCGGCGTAGGCGGCGCTGCCCGCGCCGACGGCGAAGGCGGACATCGAGGCGGTGTGGATCAGGTGGGCGGGCCTGCCGCGTTCGAGGAGCGGGGGGATGAAAGCGCGGGACACCAGGACGTGCGCCCAGTGGTTGGCCTCGAAGACCTGCCGCATCCGCTCCAGCGGCACCTCCCACAGGGGCTGCCCCACGGGGCCGAGGACCCCGGCGTTGTTGCAGACCACGTCGATGTCGCCGAGCACGTCGAACGCGGTGTCCGCGAGGTGCGCGACGGCGTCCGGGTCGGTCAGGTCGGCGCTCACGGCGGTGACCTGGGCGCCGCGCGCCGTGAGTTCGGCGGCCCGCGCGCGCAGCGCGCCGCCCGCCACGTCCGCCATGACCACGGCCATGCCGGCCTGTGCGAAGCGGGCGCTGAGGGCGAGTCCGATGCCGCTGGCGGCGCCGGTCACCACGGCTGTGTCCGTCCGTAACTGCACTTGGCTGCCTCCACTCCTGTGCGCGGGTACGCCGAAGGACGGCGCGCCGCTGCCTGCGAGAGGGTCTGGGTCAGTACGCGTCGTGCACGGGGTGCGGTGTCACCTGGGGTCAGGGAGTTTCAGGCTGATCACGAGGACGATCATCGAACAGCCTGCGAGGAGGGCGAGGACGGCCACGGCCGCAGGCATCGTCGACTGCCAGTCGCTCATGGAGAGATAGAGGGTTCCGCCCACGGTCGCGCCCAGCGCGGTCGCCATCTGCTGGCTGGTCACCAGCACACCGCTGCCCATCCCGGCCTGGGCCGGGGGTACGTCGGCGAGGATCATCCGGAACAGTGTCGGCCCGGTCAGCGCGGCGCCCACGCCGTAGAGGCCGATCCCGACGAGTACGAGCGTCAGGGAGGGGCGCGGCCAGCCGAACCGGATGACCAGCGCGAGGAGCAGCAGGCCCGCACCCTGGACGCAGGCGCCCAGGGTGACGATGCGGGCGCCCAGGGCCGCCGCGATCTTCGGGGTGAACAGGGTCACCGCGAAGAACGCCACGGCGAACGGCGCCAGGCCGCCGCCGGATTCGAGGCCGTCGAAGCCGAAGTGGCCCTGTGCGACCAGTGCGTAGACGAACAGGAAGGCGCCGAAGCCGGCCGAGAACGGCACCATGGCCGCGAGGCCCCTGCGCATCCCCGCGTGTGAGAGCACCGTCGGGGACAGCAGCGGTGAGCCGCCTCGCGCCTCCAGGCCGCGTTCGGCCCGGGTCAGCGCCAGCGCACTCGCCGCGGCGACCAGGAGCAGTGACCACAGCCACAGCGGCCAGCCCAGGTCGGGGCCCGCCACGACCAGGGTGAGGACGCAGACCATGGTGAGGCCGAACAGGGCGGTGCCCTTGGGGTCGAAGCCGGGCTTGGTGTCCGCCTTGGTCGCGGGGACGCGCCGGACGGCGAGCAGCGCGGCCACACCGATCGGCACGTTGATCGCGAAGACCGCTCGCCAGCCGATTCCCCCGACGTCCAACGAGACGAGGAGTCCGCCCAGGATCTGTCCGACGACCATGCCGAGGGCGGCGGTCGCGCCGTACATGCCGATGGCGCGGGCGCGTGCCTGACCCTGGGTGGCCGCCTGGATCGTCGCGAGCACCTGCGGTACGAGCATGGCGGCGGCGGCGCCTTGGAGCAGCCGGGCGGCGACGAGGAACTCGATGGTCGGGGCGAGCCCGCAGAGCGCCGAGGTCAGGGTGAACGCGGCGAGTCCGTAGGCGTACAGGCGGCGCCTGCCGAAGGCGTCGCCGAGCCGGCCGCCGAGCACGAGGCCGAGGGCGTAGGTGAGGCCGTAGCCGGACACCACCAGTTCCAGTGCGGCGGGGCCACCATGGAGGTCGTCGCTGATCGGGTTCAGCGCCACGTTGACGATGGAGGCGTCCACGATGGACAGGGCGTAGCCGGTGAGCACCACCACGAGGGCGATGCCGGTGAGCCCCGAGGCGTCCGGCTCCCTACGGGCAAAGGGCTCCGGGGCCGCGTCGGACCCCTTGACGGAGGGCGGGCCCTCGCGGTTCGTCATGCGTTGCCTACCCGGGCTTTCGTGGGGGACGGTTGAGGCGGATGCGGGGGTGACTCGGTCATTCGGCGGTGGCCGGAGTGCCGGTGATCTTTGACAGGATGCCCTTGGAGGCGTCCTTGGCGGACTCCGGCCAGGGCGTCATGGAGTTGAACCCGCGGTGCGAGGAGGCGGGTTGGATGCGGGTGTCCATCGACATCCGCATGCCGGCCGGGGCCACGGAGACGTTCGGGATGGACTTGTGGCACATGAAGGCGTGGAAGAGGAGCACATCGCCCGGTGCCATGGGCGAGAACAGCAACTGCTCGTCCGCGCCGAACTCCTCGGCGGGGATGCCGCGCACGGGGTGGCCGAAGCGGCGGAAGTTCTCGGTGACGACGTGCTCGCGGGGGCCCCTCTTGTGGCTGCCGTCGGCGAGGGCGACGCCGCCTATGTCGGGGCTCGTCGGGAGCAGCGGTATCCAGGCGGTGCGGAAGTCCTTGTTGGGGCCTATGTAGAAGCCGTCCTGGTGCAGCGGTGTCAGGAAGCTCGGCTCCGCGGAGCCCGCGGCGGAGGGGTAGTAGCGGATCGTCGTCGACTTGAAGACGAAGACGGGCTCGCCGAAGACCTGCTCCCACAGCTTGACGGTCGTGGGGTGGTTCCACAGCTCGTCGTACTTGACGTACTCGTGCATCGCCACCTCGTCGACCGCCTCGAAGGAGTCGATGGCAAGGGTGTCGAGGGTGGTGCCGGGCGCGGCGTGGCCGAGTGCGATCAGGCCCTGGAGCATCTGCTCGGCGGCGGTCCGCACCAGTTCGCGGTTCAGGGCGCCACGGAGATAGAGATAGCCGTGCTCTTCATAGAACCGGTCGAGGGCCTCACGGTCGTCGAGAAGAGGTGTGCAGTCGACGTAGTCGTTGAAAGTGTCCGTCATGGTTCCTTGTCCTCGTGATATCTGGCGCGTGGGGAAAGGAGCGTCACACCTCCGGGCGGACCGACGGCCCGAAACGATCGACCAAGAGCCTATATAGCCCGGCGATGCATTTCCAGCCCTCAAATTGCCTGAGGGGTCGTCAACTCACCTGCGGTATGCGGTGTTCGTTTCACGCGGTGGTTTCCGCTGACGGGTGTGCGACGGTTCTGCCGATACCGCTCAGAATGTCACCGGGATTTCGTCGTACCCGCCGGTGATCCGGTGCTCCTGCCATCGCAGGGAATCCTCTGGGACCGCGAGCCGCAGGTCCGGCAGCCGCTGGAACAGCCTCTCGAACACGGCGGTCAGCTCGATCCGGGCCAGCGTGCGGCCTATGCAGTGGCGGGCGCCGTGTCCGAACGCCAGGTGTGACTTGGGCCTGTCCCGGTGCAGGTCCAGCACGTCGCCCGCGGGGTAGGCCCGCTCGTCTATGTTGGCCGCGCCGATGGCGAGCTTCACCGCGTCCCCGGCCCGGATCACCGTGTCGCCGACGGTGATGTCGCTGTGCGCGTAGCGGGGTATCAGCGCGTTGGACCCCTTGCCGCCGACGCCCAGGCGCAGGATCTCCTCGACCGCGGCCGGCGCGAGGCCGGGGTCCTCAATGAGCTGCGCGCGCTGGACGGGGTTGCGCAGCAGCAGGAGTGTGCCCAGGTCGATGCGTACGATGGTGGTCTCGTAGCCGAACAGCAGCACGGCGCTGCCCAAGTCGACGATCTCCGAGTCGGACAGCGTGCCGCCCTTGGCGGCGATCAGCTCGGACAGGATGTCGTCGCCCGGCTCGGCCCGCTTGCGGGCCACCAGCTCCATCATGTAGTCGACGACCTTCTTGAAGGTGTTCGCCGAGTGCTGGTCGTCGCTGTGGTCGAAGGTGCCCCTCGCCCACTGACCGAACCGCTCCCGGTCGGCCAGCGGCACACCGAGCAGATCGCAGACCACCATGGTCGGCAGCGGGAAGGACAGCGCGCGGTGCAGGTCGATCGGCGGGGCGGCGGCGGCCAACTCGTCGAGCAGCTCGTCCACATGGTGTTCGATCCGGGTCTGCATGCGGCGCATCCGCTGCGTGGTGAACAGCGGGACGAGCAGCTCGCGCATCTGTCCGTGCCTGGCGAGTTCGGTGTCGCAGTCGTCCCCCGCCATCAGGGCGACCATGAAGCCTCTGGCCGCGCTCTTGGCCGACTGCTCGCGGTCGGGGTTGCTGAGCCGGAGCCTGCGGTCGGCGAGCAGGGTGCGCACCTCGTCGTAGCGGGTGACCAGCCAGGCGTCCTCACCGGCGGCCCGCACCTTGGTGATCGGCCCCTCCTGCTGCAGTGCGCGCATTTGGGGCGCGATGCCCATGACGGACGGATTGTCGAACGGGAGCGTCGGAAGTTCCTTCATGCGGGCATGCTCATTTCCCCGAGGATCTCCCGCATTCTTCTGGAAGCACCCCGGATCGACAGCAAAGGCAATTTCCTGGACAGGTCGACGGAGCCGGCAACGCCGAGGTCGCGGAAATGTCGGAGCAAGACGCGCCATTGCGTCACGGAAAGTTGGTGCGGACCGCGTACCCCTCGCGAGGCGCCGACCATCAATGCGTCAACGAGATTATATAAGTGTGCGCTGTTTTTCTAGGGTGACCACTTCGCGGACCGGCGGTCCAGGGGGGACCGAGGCGCTCCCCGCGCTCTCCCGTCGCGCGGACTCCGGCAATCAGACCCGGTGGTGACCGCCCGGCTCAAGACCCCGCTGCGGCGACGGCTCGAGCCGGGCGCACCGTCGACGGACCCCCGGGCTGTCGGCAGGCCCTAGAGCGAGGTGCCGACCTTGAGGGCCAGGTCGATGAGGCGGTTGGAGTAGCCCCACTCGTTGTCGTACCAGCCGACGACCTTGACCTGCGGCCCCATGACCCGGGTGAGACCGGCGTCGTAGATGCAGGAGGCCGGGTCGGTGACGATGTCGGAGCTGACGATGGGGGCCTCGGTGTAGGAGAGCAGCCCCTTGTACGCGCCGGCGGCGGCCTTGGCGTACGCCTCGTTGATCTCCTCGACGGTGGTGCGGCGGCTCGTGGTGACCGTCAGGTCGGTGACGGATCCGGTGGGCACGGGGACGCGCAGCGCGAACGCGTCGAGCCGGCCCTTAAGTTCGGGCAGGACCAGACCGATGGCCTTGGCCGCGCCGCTGGACGTCGGCACCACGTTGATCGCCGCCGAGCGGGCGCGGCGCAGATCCTTGTGCGGGGCGTCCTGGAGGTTCTGGTCCTGGGTGTAGGCGTGGACGGTGGTCATCATCCCGTACTCGATGCCGACGCTCTCGTGCAGCACCTTGGCGAGGACGCCGAGGCAGTTGGTGGTGCAGGAGGCGTTGGAGATGATCGCGTGCCGCTCCGGGTCGTACGCGTCGTCGTTGACACCGAGGACGAGGGTGACGTCCTCCCCGTCGGCGGGCGCGGCGATGATCACCTTCTTGGCGCCGCCGTCGAGGTGCGCGCGGGCCTTCTCGGCCTTGGTGAAGATGCCGGTGGACTCGATGACGACGTCCACACCCAGGTCGCCCCAGGGCAGTTGGGCCGGGTCGCGCTCGGCGAGGACCTTGACCGTCTTGTCGCCGGCCCGGATCGCGCCGGGCTCGGCGGTGACCTCCTCCGGGAAGCGGCCGAGGACCGAGTCGTAGGCCAACAGGTGGGCCATGGTCGGTACGTCGCCCAGGTCGTTGACCGCGACGATCTCCACATCCGCACCCCGGGCGGCGACCGCCCGGAAGACGTTCCTCCCGATGCGGCCGAAGCCGTTGATACCTACACGAACAGTCATGCGTTCCTCTCACGACGGTTTTGGGGGCTCCACGGTGAAGAGAGGGCAGCCGGGCATGTCGCGGCGCGCCGCAACGGCGGCCACCCAGAACACCATAAGCAACTTCTGTAAGTTATCAATACATCGCCACTCCGCAAGCTATAGGCTCCCCGCGTGCGTGCCTCCTGGAACGATCTGAATGTGACTCAGTTCATCGACGTCGTCGAGGAGTTCAACCGTTTCTACATCCGCCTGCCGCGTCGGCGAAACCACGCGTTCAGCACGCTGTCGGTGCTTGACGCCCTGGCCTGCGACGACCGCCCGAAACGGCTGACCGAGCTGATCGCGAGCGAACAGCTCAGCCAGCCGGGGCTCACCCAGCTGGTCAAGCGCCTGGAACGCGACGGCCTCGTGGAACGCGGACGTGACCCGCGCGACGGCCGCGCCGTTCTGGTGCGCATCACCCAAAAGGGTCGGGACGTCGGCGAGTCGCGTCGCGGGGAACGGGCCGAGCAGCTGACGCCGCTGATCGCGCTGCTCACTCCGGAGGAGCGCCGCGCGATCACCGGGGCACTGCCCGCGCTGCGGCGTCTGGCGCGGCTCGGGCGAGACGGTGCCGGCGATGCCGTCGGCTCTGCCGGGGCAGAGGGACGGTGGCGCCGCCCGGCGGGGTGAGCGTCGCGTCGGGACCCGCGAGGGTGGGCGCTGTGGGTCGAGGGCTTCCGGGCGGTGGCGCCGCGTTGGGTCAGGCCGGGTGACCTGCGGTGATGTGGCCCGCGTCGTGCAGCGTGAGCACGGCCCGGCCGTCCCGGTCGTCCATGGTCGCCTTGGTGTGGGCGGCGATCGGGTCGAGAACGAAGGCCACGTGGTCGCCCCCGTCGTACCGGTCGTGGATACGCCCGGTGAACCAGGCGAGAGCGTCGGTCAGGACGACCGTGCCCTCCGCCCCCTCGGACCACGCCAAGCCGTCGAACTTGTCGGTCTCGGCGCTGCATTCGGAGCCGAAGCGCTCGGCGAGGTCGAGCCGGTTCCTCGGCAGTTGGTGGACCGTGAGCGTGTCCGCCGCCAGGGCCAGACGGTAGGTGTGGTTGGCCTTGGAGAGCCACACGGAGAAGCGCACGGGGCTCAGCGAGCACTGGCTCGCGAAGCCGACCAGACAGCCGGCTCGCTGTCCGTCCACCGCCACCGTGACCACATACACGGCGGGATCCGCGAGGGCGGTGAAGGCCGCGATGTCCTTGTCGTTCATGTCCACCTGTCCACCTGTCCGAGGGGTGTGCCACCTACCCGCTCCCGGGCCGTTGCCCACCTTCGCACAGGCGGGTCGCCGCATGTCGGTCAAAACGACCTCTGAGCGCACGACGGACACGGCCGTCGGGGAGTTGGGCTACTCTCCCTCTTCGTGGATCAGCTGACCGCCGAAGACCCGCCCCACATAGGCCCTTACCGCCTCATCGCACGCTTGGGTGCCGGCGGCATGGGCCGGGTCTACCTCGCCCGGTCCGAAGGCGGGCGCACTGTCGCGGTCAAGGTCGTGCAGACCGAGTTCGCCCAGCACCCCGAATTCCGCTCGCGGTTCGCACGCGAGGTCACCGCGGCGAAGCGGGTCGGAGGGACCTGGACCGCGGCGGTGCTCGACGCGGACACGGATGCGCAGACACCTTGGGTCGCCACGCAGTACGTCCCCGGGCCCGATCTGCACGCCGTCGTGGCGGAGCAGCACGGGCCGTTGCCCGAGCAGTCGGTGCGGGTCCTGGCCAACCGGCTCGCGCGCGCCCTGCGGGCCATCCACGAGGCGGGCCTCGTCCACCGCGACCTCAAGCCGTCCAATGTCCTGGTCACCGTGGACGGGCCCCGGGTCATCGACTTCGGTATCGCCCGGGCGTTGGACACCGTCAGTGGGGACAGCCTGCAGACCCGCACGGGCATGGTGATCGGCTCGCCCGGCTTCATGTCGCCGGAGCAGGTGCGAGGGCTCCACGTCACCGCCGCCTCCGATGTGTTCTGCCTGGGTTCGGTCCTCGCCTACGCCGCCACGGGGCGCCAGCCCTTCGGGTCGATCGGAAACGGGCTGCACGCCCAGCTGTTCCGGGTCGCCGAGGAAGAGCCGGACCTGGACGGGCTGCCGCAGGCGCTCCTCGACCTCGTGCGGGACTGCCTGCGGAAGGACCCGGCACAGCGCCCCACGCCGGAGCAGGTGGCCGCCCGCACCACCACGGCAGAGGCCCTTGAATGGCTACCGGGCGTGCTGCTCGCTCAGCTGGGGCGGCACGCCGCGCAGCTGCTGGACTTCGACCCACTGCGCCCGCGCACGGTCCTCGCGTCGGACCAAGGCCCCGCTCCGCCGGTGCCTGCCAGGCCTGCGCCCACACCCCGGGCTGTGCAACCGCCCACGGCCTCCCCGCCGGACGCGCTCGCGCACACGGTCGGGCGGGAACACGACGAGACAGCACGCCCGCACGACGGTCCGGCGCAGACCCTGGATCGGCGAGGCCGCCCGGCCGTCGTCGCGGGGGCGGCAGTCGCCGTGGCCCTCGTCGCCATCGGCGGATTGCTCGCGCTCCGTCCGTGGCAGAGCGGGACATCGCTGAGTGCTCCGAAAACGTTGCGGGGAAGCTGGGAGGCGGCTCTCGATCTGAAGGACAACCGGGGTGTCCCCATAGAGGGGGTGACGGCACGACTGGTCATCGGCGCGGAGGACACCGCCGAGTACTCCGTGTTGAACGAGGACCGGCTGTGCGTCTGGGACAGCACCATCACCGATTCCAAAAGCGACTCGATCAAGCTCGGCACGAGTCGGTTGAAGAGCGCAAGCCCCAAGTCCGAGGCGGGCAAGTGCGAGCACAACACCGAGGACTACGGCTCCTCCGTCCTGGACGGTACGGGGGCGTTCGTAGCCACATGGGACGGGAACTACGAGTGGGAGGACGACACGGGCTACTACGATCACCGCAACGACGGGAACACCCTCTACGAACCTGACACGTTCGAAAAGGCAACGCCCGCCAAGGGCGCGCTGCCGCAGAAATATCGGGGCTCGTGGAACGGCCGGGGACAGGACGGCACCTACCGCTTCGAAGTCACCATGGGGCGGGGGGCGACGAAACGCGACATCCGTCTTGTGTCCATCAGCGAAATGGGGGAGAAGTGCGTGTACAAGGCGCAGGTGTTCTCCCAGGAGCCGACCCTGCTGCGCACCGCGCCCGCGGAACTCGCCGACAGCAAGCAGCCATCGGGCTGCACCAAGAGTGCTCCTTCGTTGTCCTTCCAGGAGAGCGAGGAACTGGAAAAGCGAAAGTTGTCGTTCGAGCCCATAGGGGGCGCCACCACACCCCTCTTCGAAGCCCGGCACTGGATGGGAAAGCTGACTGGGTCGGTCATCAGGGCCGGGGCGTAGAAGGACGTCGTCTTCTGGAGCGGTGGCGGCCCGGGTTCTTGTTCGGGAGAGTCGTCCCCTTGGACAGGCCACCTCGAACGTGTCCTCGGTGAGCTGAAGGTCCTCGGCCGATCGGATTTTCGTGCGTGATGATGGTGATGGGGTTCCTGCTGGAGCCGGGTCCCGACTCCCGGATCCTGATGCACTGCGGCGGGCCAGTGGGCTCCACGCCCGGTGCCAAGACGGTGGCGGCATCCCCCACAGAAATCAGGCAACGCCCGGCGGGGGAGAAGTGTCCACCCTCGGGCGCTGCCCCGGCCGGTCCGGCTCAGGGCCCGATAAGCTCGGTCGCCGTACTGCACGGACACGGGGGATGGCATGAGCCAGGCGCTTTATGAGGAACAGTCGTGGAATCCGCTGGCGCGGACCGTTGTGCTGACGGAGGAAACCCTACGTCGAGGCGGCAACGTCACGCCGCTGGGCGAGCTGAACCTGCCGGCCATGGCGGAGGCGTTCCAGCGCGGCCACTGGCTCGGTGGCGGCGGCTCGGAACGTCCGCTGGACCAGTTGGCCGCCGGCGGCGGCCTCGTACCGGTCACCCGCGTCACCGGTACGGCCGTGCCCGTGAAAGTACGCCGGGCGGCCGAGTTCGCGCGGCAAATCGGATCGTTGGCGGTACAGCACTGCGGCGGGCCCGAGCGGGTGCGTGCCCTGGCGGAGCAGGCGCGGGCGGAGGACGTACCGCTGTGGATGGCCCGACGGTACGCGCATGGGCCCGCCGGCCAGGTGAGCGTGGCGGTGGACCGCCGACTGGTGCGCGTGGACGTGTGGGGGCCGGGTGTTCCTCGCGTTCGGATACGGGCGCCGCGCGGTTTGCTGAGCAGTACCGCCGACCAGGCGCAAGGGCTGCGGATGAACGTCGGGGACACATCGGCCGTGCTCGTCCTGCGGAAGAAGCTGCGCAAGACCAAGAGCTATGCGCGGGCGCGGCTGCCCCAGGGGGTCTGGGAGCTGCGACGGGCGGACTCCAAGAGTTCCTGGCTGCTGCGCGACGAGCGACGGGTCGCTCTGATACGGCAACCACCGCGCCGCCCCGACCTCGAACCCGGCACGGTGCTGCTGCCCCTGGCCGCCGTGCACTACGAGAGCACGGACCCCCTCGACACCGTCCTGGCCCAGGCCTTCGCGGTCACCTTCGGCCTCGGCGACAACACGGGCACGGCCCGCTTCCGGCTCCGACGCCCGCACACCAATTCCGGCGAGCCGGTCGCCACCGACGACGCCTGGGACCGTCCCTGGTTCAGCAACCTGGGCAGTGGTGGCGACGACAACGAACCGGGCGGCGGGGACGGCTGGGGTTCCGACGGTGGCGACGGGGGAGACGGCGGGGACGGGGGCGGTGATGGAGGCGGGGGAGACTAGGGCCTGTCCGGCGGCTCGAACCGGGCGGCCCGTCGTCGCTGTGGCTCCCCGCTGGAGAAGGCGCTGGGTGGCGAGCAGGTGGAGTCCGTCGATAAACGCCTCGACAGCGGGCGCGGTGATCGGGGACGCTCTGCGCGATGACCACAATCAACGACACGCCGCCCGCATGGGACGAGCGTACCCAGCTCACCACGTTCCTCGACTACGCACGGGACACCGCCCGCGCCAAGTGCGCCGGGGTCTCCGCGGAGAACGCCCGTAAGGCGCTCCTGCCGGGCTCACCGCTGATGACCATGAGCGGAGTGATCAACCATCTCCGCTGGGTCGAGTACTACTGGTTCCAGGTGGTCTTCCTCGGCGAGGAAGACCGGGCTCCCATGACGGACGAGGACCCCGACCGCGAGATGCGTATCGCCGTCGACTTCCCCCTCACGCAGTTGCTCGACGAGTACGCGGAACAGAGCGCCCGCTACCGCGAACTGGTCGCGGGGAACGACCTGGACAAGCGGGCCGAGGGAACCATCCGCAACGGCCTCCACGTCGACCTGCGCTGGATCCTCCTCCACCTCACCGAGGAGACGGCCCGCCACAACGGCCACCTGGACATTCTGCGCGAGATACTCGACGGCACGACCGGCTAACAGGGGGCGGAGCCGAAGCCGGATCGAGGCGACCGTGACTGTGCCGTGGACGTCGTCCCGGGCGAAGGGCCGACGGGCGCTGACCGCGCTGCCCCAGGCTCGGCCCGGGCGGGCCCGCCGACGTCGGCCGGTTGTCGGTGGCGGCTGGGAGGCTGATCGGATGAACGGAGACGAGCAGCTGCTGAACGGCCGCGTCTACGGCGCGGAGCACGACGACCCCTATCCCGGCCCGCTCCCGCACCGGACCTACGCCGTACTGGTCGGCGGTCCGCTGGACGGCCTGCTGTTGGACATCCACGGCTGGCGGACCGAGGATGTCGACGCCGGTGTCGCCCTGACCACCGAGCTCTCCCGGTGGCCCGGCGGCCGCGCCCTGTACGACCCGCGCCCCGGCGAGCCCCGCCACCCGGGGCCAGGCGTCAGTTGCCGCTTCCACTACTCCGGCGACACACCATGACGCCCGCCGACACCGCGGCCTGCGGTCTGCCCTCGGTCAGCCTGCGCCGGATCAGCTGCCGCACCGTGATCTCGTCGGCCCGCGTCACCAGATCCTTCGCCACCACCCCCGGCAGCAGGTCACCGAGCTTGTCATCCACCCCCGAGTCGCCCTTCTCGACAAGTCTCAGTGCCACGGTCGCCACCATCAGCATGGCGACACCGGCGGCCGGCACGGCCTTGTCCAGCCCCGGACGAACCTTCACACGTAACACGGCACCGAAACCGGGGAGCTCCACGCCCTCGGCAGGGACCTCTGTGATCCGTGCCTCCATGGCAACAGGAGAGAGCCGCGGCGACGTAGGCGTTCGCCGTGTGCAAGAGGGCGCTGGCCATCTGGTGGCCAGCAGGGCGGTCTGCCGGTCCGCTCCTCTTGGCGGGGTGTGTTCGAGCGGGGGAGAATGCGGGACCGGGGGTGGATGGCATGTGGGTGGGCTGTGCGCTTTGTGCCTGGTGCCTCGTGGGATGGGCAGTCCTTGGCGTCGTATGCGCTCGCAGGCGGCTGCGGCTACTGCCGGTGGCGGCGTCCCCGGGGCCGGTGGAGCTGCCTCTCTACGAGCTCGCGTTCTTGTGCGGTGGGCGTCGACGGGTGGCACAGGCCGCGATCGCGGTTCTGTGGCGGGCTGGTCTGATCGGCGTCGCGAACGACCGGATCGTCCTGACCGGGACCGCCACCACTGCCACGGAGGTGTACGACTCTGTCGAAAAGGCCGCCCTCGCAGCTTGCCGACGGGGCCGGTCGGTGCGGCCGAGGAGGGTGGAGAAGCGGACGAAGAGGAGTGTGGCCGTCCGCAGGATCGGCGACGGCCTCGCCCGGAAAGGACTGATCGCTCACCCCGCACGGCGTGCCCGAGTCGAGAGCTGGCTCGGCACCCTCATCCTCCTGGCCGCGGGGGCGGCCTTCTTCTCCATGGCCGCACTGGTGGTCTGGGATACGAGCCACAACGACCAGGCGGGCCTGGCCTCGGCCGTCGCGGCCGGCGCCGTGCTCCCCGCTCTGCTCACCCTGGCCCGGGTCGGCGCGCAACCGCTGCCCACCGGACCGACAGACGAGGGACGACGGGTCCTCTCCGAGCAAGCAACTCCGGCCGGACGGACTTCTGATCACGAAGGTCCGCAGACACTGCCCTCCCTCCGCGATGCGGCAGCTCTGCGCGCAGTGGCCACCGACGGCCTGTCCAGCCCCGGCATGCCGCTCGACCTCGCACGGGTCCTTCGCCGAGCCGAACCCTCGACCTGGCGACCGGACGACCCAGCCGGACTGGGCGGCCTCTAGACCGCTGAACCGGACACCCTGTAGGTCTCGGGCCAGGACGGCTGGTCCCAACGATCAGGCCGACTCCTGCGTCCGGGCAGAGCCGTGGTTCCTTGCCGGGGGCGACTCTGCCCGGTGTGGGCCGGTCCGGTGGTGGTCCAGGGGCTGTGGTCAGGGGGTTGTCAGCATGGGCAGGGTGGCGAGGTGTTCTTCGGGGACGGAGAAGGCTTCTGTGAGGGCCGGCAGGCAGGGAGCGAGCCGGGCGGTGAGGGCGTGCCGGGCCCGGGGCAGTGCGCGGACTTGTTCGGCGCTGAGGGCTCCTTCGGCCAGGAGGAGTCCACTGTGCGATTGCACCTGGTTGAGCAGGAACAGGACGTACAGATCGTTCAGAGCCGCCCGGGCGTGGGGGTCGGTCGTGCGGGTGAGGGCTGCGGCGAAGGCGTCGGCGGCCTGGCCGACGGTGTAGGCGTCGGCCAGGTCCAGGGCGGCGGCGGAGGCGTTGTTCCAGCGCGCGAGCGCGTCGCCGGACTCACCGCGTCGCAGATCGTGCCGGGCGCTGGTGTGCCAGTAGCGCTCGGCGGTGGTGATGCCCCGGCGCAGGAACTCGGGGTCCTCGAGGCTCTCGTGACCGGTTGCCTTCGGGGGCCGGGGAGCGAGGGTGTGCCCGAAGATCATCTCGGCTGCGGCCTTGCACCAGATCGCGAGGTTGTCTCCCTCCGCGGTGATCGCTCCGTCCGCGTTGGCGGGGTACTCCGCCAGCCCGTTCACCGGGAACAGGGCGCGGGCGCCGCAACGCTCCCGGCTCTCGATCATGATCTCCCGGGCCTGCCAGGTGATCCACCCCTTGGCCAGGGCCACGAGCCGCTCGCTGTCGGCCTGTTCCCCGGGCGCGTGGGTGATCCAGCGTTCGGTGACCGTGCGGTGGAGGAAGGTCATCGCGTAGGCGGTGGCCACTCGCTCCAGCAGGCGTGAGTGGTGACTGCGGTGCGCGGCCAGCGGGACACGCCGGCCCGCCACCGGGCCGGAGATGTGACGGTTGTGCGCGTAGCGGACAGCGATCGCCAGTGCCGCCCGGCTCCCGCCGACCGCGCTGGCGCTCATGCACAGCTTTCCGACCGTCACCCGGGCGATCGCGTGCAGGAACCGCTTGCGCGCACTGCCCACGGTGCTGGTGAAGCTGCCGTCCGGCAGCAGCCGTCCGTGCTCGCCCTGGAGAAGCGCGGTGCGCGGCAGGCGCACCTGGTCGAAGCTGGTGGTGCAGTGGTCCACCGGACTGCCGACGCGTTCGGGCAGTACGGTCACGGTGATACCCGGCAGTGTTCCATGATCGTCGCTCAGCGGGACGAGGAACAGGAAGACGCCTCGATCCTGGCCGTCGGTCAACAGCCGGGCCGCCACCACCGCGCTCTTGGGTCCCCCGGCCCCGCTGGTGTTGGGCATGTACTTCTGCGCCCCCTCGTTCGGGGTGTGCAGCACGAACTCCTCGCGCCGACGGTCGTAGCGGGCCCAGGTTTCCAGTGCGGCCGCGTCGTTGCCATGGGCGCGCTCGGTGCACAGGAATGTGCCGGTGCGGGCCAGGCCGGTGAAGGCGCTGAGGTCACGCGGCGGTGAAAGGCGGTCATCGAGCAGGCTTCCGAGGAAGAGGTTGTAGTGGATGCCGGCCACCGTCGCCGTCGCACCGTCCACCACCGCGGTCCACTCGTGCAGAGCGGCCAGTGCCCGCGGATCCTGCACCAGGGCTTCAGGGCGGAGCAGTTCGTCGTTCAGCGCCCGCAGCCGGTCGTAGGAGAGCTGCCATCGCGCTTCGGTGTCGGCGTCGGCGCGGTGACGGAACAGGTCGGCCGAGATGGCCTTGCGCCATATCTCGTGGACGTCGACGCCCCCGGTGCCCTCGGCAAGGAGAACCTCGGTGAGTCGTGCACTGTCGAGGTCCGGGTGGGAGCCGGCTGCAGAACAAGTGTGAGTCGTCATGTCCGGACCAACGACCCGGGCCGGTGAACGGACACCACTTCGGACACAAAAACTGATCAAAAATGAGCGCAGAGAGCGACCGGGGCCGGGCAGACCCCCGGGAGGGGGCCCACCCGGCGCCCGGTGTGCACGGAGTTGCCGTCGGCGGGGCGTTACTCGAGCAGCTCCGCGTACGAACCCATGGCGAGCGCGATGTCCGCCTGGGCCCAGAACCGGTGGTACGTGAACGTCGGCGCCGCCCCGCCGGCCAGGTAGGCCTCGACCTTGGACCAGTTGGGGTCGTCCTTGTAGAAGGAGCGCAGCGAGGAGAAGGTCGACGAAGAGTCGATCTTGTCGCCGTTGGGCATCGTGCCCGTCCAGCCGCTCGGCACGTAGACCGGGTCGTCGAACCGGCTGTAGTCGGCCCGGGTCTCGGGCACGGCGATGCCAAGCGCGTCCTGGTTGTGCTCCCACATGCCGTCGAGCAGCGCCTTTGCGGTCGTCTTCGCCCGCGTGTCACCGGACTTGGCGGCGTAGTACGTCAGGGTTTTCGCGTACGCCGCCGCGACACCGACGTCGTCGGTGTAGTCGGCGACAGTGACATGCAGTTCCCTGTTGGCGCCGGGACTTGAGGCGTTCCAGGTGTCGGGCTTGCCCGACCACTGGAGCGTGGCGGGGATCCGGAACGTGCCGTCGGGGTTGACGGTCGTCTTGGACAGGGCCCAGTCGACCCACTTGTCCAGGACCGCCTTGGCGTCGGCGTCGCCCGACTCCTTGTAGTACTCGGCGACCCGCTCCATCGACCACGCCTGGAAGCCGAACCACTGGTTCGACGGTGGGTCGTGGTAGACCGGCGCCTCGTCGTAGTACATGCCGTAGAACGTCGGCGTGCCCGACGGCGGGGTGCTGTAGCTGCCGCCCCAGCTGTTCGTCGCGCCACCCGCGATGGCGCCCTCGTCCGACTGCAGCCAGCGGTAGAACTCGAGCTGCCGGTCCAGCGACTTGGCCCAGTCCGCCTGCCCCGTCGCCGACTTGGGCTTCAGGTCGGCGGTGGAGGACAGCGCGTACGCGGCGAGTGGGTTCTGGTAGCCGCCGTGCGTGTGGCTCGACCCGATGCGCCAGGACCAGCCCGCCGAGGTGTCCGTCGCGCCGCCCCAGGCGTAGTACCAGGACATCAGGTAGTGCGAGGCGTCCTTGCCGGTGCCGGCCGGGCAAGTCGTGGGCCCGACACAGTTTCCGACCTTCTTGAAGTACTTGTCGTACATCGAGTACCGCAGGTAGTCGCCCATCTTGGCGGCCTTGCCGACGGTCGCCGAGATGTCGGAGCCCTTGCCCTGCTGCTTGGCCCACACGTTGGCCCAGTAGGCGGCCTGCACCGCGCGGGCGTCGGCGTCCGGGGCGTTGGTGAACTTCCACTGCCTGGCGTAGGACGCGTCACCGGTGAACAGGTCCAAGTACCCGTTCTTGCCGCCGTACTTGAAGGCGTCACAGGTCGGCTGCGGCACCGTCTCCCACACCGACTCCTGCGCGCCGCGCTGGAAGGTGTTGATGTAGGACGGGCCGGTGGCGCTCGGGCCCGCCTCGCACTTACCGGGTTCGTTGCCGTAGCCGTAGACGTTGTCGACGTCCTGCAGCCAGTGCATGCCGTAGATGTCGTCCGTGCCGTAGGCGCTCTTCAGCTCTGCCGCGATCGGGTCGCTGCCGACGGAGACCGACGGGTCCAGCTTCGCCGGGTACTGGGACGGCAGGTCGTGCTCCGGCGCGTACGTCGCGGGCTTCGAGGCGTTGTAGGAGGAGTTCGTCGGCTGGTCCGCGTGGGTGGGGATCATGTACTTCTCCATGAGGCCCCACGCCCCGTTGAACTTCGACCAGTCGCCGCTGACCTTGCCGTACATCGCCTGGAGCCACAGGAGGTAGCTGTAGGCCTCCGACGTCGTCTCGTGGCCGTGGTCCGGGGCCTCGACGATCAGCGTCTCGACCGAGTGGTAGGGGATGCCCTCCGGTGAGAAGTAGCCGTTCGCCGGGTTGGTGATCTTCCCGTAGAGATCGAGGAAGCGGGCATCGTACGTCTTGGACGCGGCGAGCTGCGTGACGGTGACCGTGGCCTTGGTGTGGCCCGGGGCCGTCACGCCGAAGGTGGCCGCGCCCGTGCCGGAGGCGTCGGCCGCGACGGTCACTTTTTGCGCCGTGTTCCAGTTCGACGGCGTGAAGGTCAGGCTCGCGCCCGAGGAGACGGACAGACCGGAGTTGCCACCCGTGCGGGCCGTCGTGACCGTGACGTCGGCTGTCGGCTGCGTCGACAGCTTGACACCGAAGGAGCCCGACTTGCCCTGCTGGACGCCGAGTTGTGAAGGAGTGGCGACCAGGGCGGGGCCGGCCGCGACGGTGATGCCGACCGGTGTCGATTCGCCGGCGGCGCCCTGACTGTCGTACGCCTTCGCGTACAAGGAGTGCGTTCCGGCCGTCAGGTTGTCCGTTCTGAGCTCGTACGGTGCGGTGGTGTCCGTGCCGAGCAGGGTCGTGTCGTCGTAGAACTCGACTTTGTCGACGCTTGCTCCGTCGGCCGCCGCGGCAGTGGCGGCGAGCGGGACGGCGTCGCCGACCGAGTAGACGGCGCCGGCCTTCGGGCTGGTGAGCACCGTGATCGGCGGCTGATGGGCGCCTGCGCACGTAACGCCGTTGACCGCGAAATCGGTGGGCACCGCATTCGCGCCGCTGTAGGTGAATTGCGCGCCTGTCGTGGCAGCGGCGCCGGGCGCGATCTTCGCGTTGTACGAAAGGCTTTTCGCGGTGATCGCTTTACCGGACTGCGACCAGGTCGCATTCCAGCCGTTGGTCAGTTTCTGGTTGCCGCTGTGGGTGTAGGTGAGGGTCCAGCCGTCGATCGCCGTGGTGCCGCGATTGGTGATCGTCAGATCGGCGGTGAAGCCGGAGCCCCAGTCGTTGGTCTTGTAGTCGACGCTGCAGCCAACTGCCGCCGCGTCGGCGGTGGCGGGAAGAGCGGCGAGGGTGGCGAGCGGTAGTGCCAGGGTGGCCGCGACGGCGGTCCACAGCCGCCGGGCCCGTCTTTGTGGCATGCCCTGGTTCCTCCTTGGGATCCGGAGAGCGAGGGGTGGCATGGTGATGCGGGGATACAACCTGTGAACCAGTGGGAGCGCTCCCAAGGATGGGGACGCGGGAAATAGGGGTCAAGAGGCTTGAAGAGTCGAATTGATTCGACAGCGGGAATTCCTGACTTCCCTGTTGCTGAACAACAGTTCGTTCTCTACAGTCCACCAGCAACCAGTGGGAGCGGTTCCATCAGTCGACGCGCCGGCCATGTGCCGGTCGCGCCCGAGCTGCGAGGAGTCGCTCATGCGCCACCCCCCGCGTCACGCGTTACACGCAATCTTGCTCGCGTGCGTCGTCTCGACGGCCACGCTCGTCCCCATGGTCGACGCCGCGTCCGCGGCCGCCCCCGCATGCTCGGTGGAGTACTCCGTCACCGGCCAGTGGGACAGCGGCTTCCAGGCCGCTGTGAAGGTCACCAACAACGGTGCGGCCAAGGACGGTTGGAGCCTCTCCTTCGCCTTCGCCGACGGGCAGAAGGTCACCCAGGGCTGGGCCGCGAAGTGGTCCCAGTCCCAGGCGACCGTGACCGCCACCAACGAGTCCTGGAACGGTGCGCTTCCCTCCGGCGCCAGCGTCTCGGTCGGGTTCATAGGGTCGCGGTCGGGCGCCAACACCGCCCCGACAGTCTTCAAGCTGAACGGCACGACCTGCAACATCGACGTCACCGACCCGACCGATCCGGGCGGTGAGGGGGAGGCCCCGGCCCTGAAGGTCTCCGGGAACAAACTCGTCGACACCTCCGGGGCCGCCCGCCGGATCCTCGGCGTGAACCGCTCCGGTGCCGAGTTCATGTGCGTACAGGGCCACGGAATCTTCGACGGTCCGGTCGACGACGCATCCGTCGCGGCCATCGCCGACTGGAAGGCCAACGCCGTCCGGATCCCGCTCAACGAGGAGTGCTGGCTCGGCCTCGACAACATCAAACCCGAATACGGGGGCGTCAACTACCGCTCCGCCATCAAGGAGTTGGTCGCCAAGGTCAAGGCCCACGGCATGACGCCCATCCTGGAGATGCACTGGTCCTACGGCCAGTACACCGGGAACTCGGCCGGCTGCGCCGACGTCCACGCCACCTGCCAGAAGCCGATGCCGGACGCCCGATACGCTCCCGACTTCTGGGCGTCGGTCGCGAGTACCTACAAGGACGATCCGACGGTCGTCTTCGATCTCTTCAACGAACCCTATCCGGACCGCGCCACCTCCAACACAGCCCAGGCGTGGGCCTGTTGGAAGGACGGCGGCACCTGCCCCGGCATCGACTACGAAGTCGCCGGCATGCAGGACCTCGTCGACTCCGTCCGCGCCACGGGCGCCAAGAACGTGATCCTCGCGGGCGGCCTCGCCTACTCCAACGACCTCGGCCAATGGCTCGCCCACCGGCCATCCGACCCGGCCGGCAATCTCGCCGCGGCCTGGCACGTCTACAACTTCAACACCTGCTCCACCGAGAGCTGCTGGGACTCCACGCTGGGACCCGTCGCCGACCAAGTACCTCTGGTGGCGGGGGAGATCGGCGAGAACACCTGCTCCCACGGGTTCATCGACCGCGTCATGAAGTGGTTCGACGACCGCGAGCAGTCCTACCTCGGCTGGACGTGGAACACCTGGGACTGTTCCTCCGGCCCGTCCCTGATCAGCTCCTACGACGGCACACCGACAGCGTTCGGGACCGGCCTGCGCGATCACCTGCGCACCGTGAACGGATGACCACCTCACACCGCACGACTCTCCTCATCTCTGAAGGGACACCGCACACCATGAGCCGCATCACATCGAGAGCCGGCACCGCCGCGCTCACCGTACTCGCCCTCACCGGCGCCGCCGGCGCGGGCACCGCCGTCGCGCAGCCCGACGCCGTGGCAGCGGCGCCGGCCTGCAGCGTCGACTACAAGGTGCAGAACCAGTGGGACAGCGGCTTCACCACCGCCGTCACCGTCACCAACAACGGCGCCGCGGTCAACGGCTGGAACCTCACCTGGTCCTACGCGGGCAACCAGAAGGTCACCAACGGCTGGAACGCCGACATCAGCCAGGCCGGGGCCGCCGTCACCGCCAAGAACGCCTCCTACAACGGCTCCCTGTCCACCGGCGCCTCCGCCTCCTTCGGCTTCAACGCCTCCTACAGCGGCAGCAACGCCCTGCCCACCACCTTCAAGCTGAACGGCGTCACCTGCAACACGGACACCGATCCCACGGATCCCACCGATCCCCCCGGACCCGGGGGCCGCGTCGACAATCCGTACGCCGGAGCGAAGGTGTACGTGAACCCGGAGTGGGCCGCGCACGCCAAGGCCGAACCCGGCGGCGCCCGCATCGCGAACCAGCCCACCGGTGTCTGGCTCGACCGCATCGCGGCCATCAACGGTGTCGGCGGCGGCATGGGCCTGCGCGACCACCTCGACGCGGCGCTCGCCCAGAAGGGCAGCGGCGAAGAAGTCGTCCAGCTCGTCGTCTACAACCTGCCCGGCCGCGACTGCTCCGCCCTGTCCTCCAACGGCGAACTGGGCCCCACAGAGATCGACAAGTACAAGACGGACTTCATCGACCCCATCGTCGCGATCCTCGCCGACCCCAAGTACAAGGATCTGCGCATCGTCACCTCGATCGAGATCGACTCGCTGCCCAACCTGGTCACCAACGTCTCCGGCCGACCCACGGCCACGCCCAACTGCGACGTGATGAAGACCAACGGCAACTACCAGAAGGGCGTCGGCTACGCCCTCGACAAGCTCGGTGACATCGGCAACGTCTACAACTACATCGACGCGGGCCACCACGGCTGGCTCGGCTGGGACGACAACTTCGGCCCCTCCGCCGAGCTGTTCAAGGCGACCGCCTCCGCCAACGGCGCGAAGCTGTCCGACGTCCACGGCTTCATCGTGAACACGGCCAACTACAGCGCACTCAAGGAGGACCACTTCGCCATCGGTGACACGGTCGCGGGCAAGTCGGTGCGTGAGTCCAAGTGGGTCGACTGGAACCGCTACACCGATGAGCTGTCGTACGCCCAGGCCATGCGCACCAAGCTGGTGTCGCTCGGCTTCGACCAGAACCTCGGCATGCTGATCGACACGTCCCGCAACGGCTGGGGCGGCACGGCCCGACCCACTGGCCCCGGGGCCACCACGAGCGTCGACACGTACGTGGACGGCGGGCGCTACGACCGCCGCATCCACCTCGGCAACTGGTGCAACCAGTCCGGCGCCGGCCTCGGCGAACGGCCGCAGGCCAACCCGGCCACCGGCATCGACGCCTACGTGTGGATGAAGCCCCCGGGCGAGTCCGACGGTTCGAGCAAGGCCATCGACAACGACGAGGGCAAGGGTTTCGACCGCATGTGCGACCCCACGTACACCGGTAACCCGCGCAACAACCATCACATGTCCGGGGCGCTGCCCAACGCACCGGTGGCCGGCCACTGGTTCTCCGCCCAGTTCCAGGAGCTCATGAAGAACGCCTACCCCGCGCTGTAGGCACACTGGAATCCGCCGGAGCCTGGGAGAGTACGGCCCCAGGCTCCGGCGGACGGTCGTGAGCCCCTGCTTCGAGCATCCTGCCGGCGAACACCGAGGACAGCGAGCCCTCGACGCACAGTCGGCCTCCTCCGCCGACCGGATCAGCCCTGGGCCGTCGGCGGCTGGGTGGCCATGTTCCGCGACCGCGGCACCGCCGCCCAGCACCACGGCTGCCACGTCATCGACGGCACCCGGAGCACAGGCGGCGCGCCCGTGATCGAGGCTTTCTGGCAATGCGTTACCGGCTGGTGACTCGCCTCGGCGTGCTGGGGAAGTGCACCGGGTACGCCCTTGGGATCATCCGCCGGAGGACTGGGGCGCGGCGAGGTCCTGCCGGCCTCCGAGGCCCGGGCATCGCAGGCGCTGCCAGCGGGGCATGCCGGTGCGTTCACCTGGTCATGGGCCGGTCTGGCCGAGGACCTCCGCGACGAGTCGGCGCGCGTACGCGGCGTCGAGTCCGTCCGGGCGGAAGAGGATGCGGTACATCATGGGCGCGACGACACGGTCGATGACCGTCTCGACCTCGGGCGTCTTCTCCCCGCGTCCGGTGGCGCGGGCGAGGACGAGGTCGATCTGCTCGGCGGCGTAGGCCGAGCACCGGCCGGCGTTACTGCCGTCCGGGTCGCCGAGCAGGGCGTCGCGGATGTAGGCCCGGCCGGTGGGGGAGGCCATCTCGTCGAGGAACTGCTCGGCCCAGGCCGTCAGGTCGGACGACAGGGCACCGTGGTCGTTGGGTGCGGTGTCGGGCCGCAGACGCTCGACCGCCACGTCCGACAGCAGCTCCTGCAGATCCCCCCAGCGGCGGTAGATCGTCGACGGTGTCACGCCCGCACGCTGGGCGATCAGCGGTACGGTCAGGGCGTCCCGGCCCGCTTCCGACGCGAGTTCGCGTACGGCGGCGTGGACCGATGCCTGGACCCGGGCGCTGCGCCCGCCGGGGCGCACCATCTGCCTGCTCATGAGACCCACCTTAAAGCAAAGTCATTGCGTCTAGCGAGCCGCTACCTCCGTGCGACGGTCTTCTTCTTGCGGCACCTGGCCGTTCGGGGCCGAACGGCGCTTTCGGGCCCGGCCGGATGGTGAGGCCGGGCCCGAGCGCTGGTTCACGCTGCGCGGGCGAGCTCGCGGGCGGGCTGGGTCTGCTCGTAGGCCCGGCCGACTCGCAGGAGCGCGCTCTCTCCGAGCGGTCGCCCGAGCAGCTGCATGCCGATCGGCATGCCTGCCGCATCGTGGCCGACGGGGACGGACAGGGACGGCACCCCGGTGATGTTGGCAGGGGACGAGAGGCGTACGTAGGCGTCGGAGACGCCCTCGACGGTGCCGTCGGCCCAGGTGATCGTCTCCTGGCCGGCCTTGACCGCGGTCGCCGGGACGGTGGGGGCGACGATCAGGTCGACCTCCTGCAGCATGCGTGCCCATTCCTGCCGCATGAGGGTGCGGGCGCGCTGGGCCCGCAGGTAGTCCCCGGCGGGCATCAGTTCGCCGGCCTCGAGGAGGATGCGGACGTCGTTCTGGTAGAGCTCGGGGGCGGTGCGCAGGGTGCTCTCGTGGTAGCCGGTCGCCTCGGGCACCATCAGGCCCCACTGCGTGGCCTGGATGTAGCGGGTCATGGGGATCTCGACCTCGACGAGGCGCGCGCCGAGGGCCCGAAGCTGGGTGATCGCGCGCCGGACGGCGGCCTCCACCTCCGCATCGACGTGATCGAAGTAGTAGTTGCGCGGCACGCCCACGCGCAGCCCCGTCAGGTCCGTGCCCGCGCCCGGCCGGTAGTCCACGGCGGGGGTGGTGAGGGACGCGGGGTCGCGCGGGTCGTGTCCGGCCAGGGCGGCCAGGACCAGGGCCGCGTCCTCGACGGTGCGGGTGATCGGGCCGACGTGGTCCAGTGACCAGGACAGGGACGTGACGCCGTGGCGGGGGACGAGGCCGTACGTCGGCTTGAGGCCCACGACCCCGTTCAGCGCGGCGGGCACCCGGATCGATCCGCCGGTGTCGGTGCCCAGGGTGAAGGTCGCGGTGCCCGCGGCGACGGCGACGGAGGATCCGCCGCTGGAGCCGCCGGCGACCCGGCCGGTGTCCCAGGCGTTGCTGGTCTGCGGGGTGGTCAGCCCGTAGGCGAACTCGTGGGTGTGGGTCTTGCCGAGCAGGATGGCTCCGGCCGCCGACAGGCGTGCGGCGACGGCGCTGTCGGCCTGGGCGCGGTGGTCGGCCCGGACGCGGGAGCTGGCCGACGTCGCCACGCCGGCGACGTCGATCAGGTCCTTGAGGCCCATCGGGATGCCGTGCAGCGGACCGCGGTAGCGGCCGGCCGCAATGTCGTTCTCGGCTTCGCGCGCGGCCCAGCGGGTGTGTTCCGCGGTGACGGTGACGTACGCCTGAAGGTGCGGCTCCACCTGTTCGATGCGCTCCAGGACGGAGTCGGCCAGCTCGACGGGGGACAGCTGCCGGGCCCGGATCGCGTCGGCGGCTGCGGCCAGGGGCAGTTCATACGGCTGCATCGTGGTTCTCCTGGTCAGCGCGGTAGGCGGGGGCGGGCGGGGTGTCCCCGAAGTCCAGCTCCCGCAGGACCGCGACGACGGAGTGGATGTGGTTGGCGGTGGCTGCGACCGCGGCGTGGCGGTCGGCAGGCAGCGGGAGCCCGACGTGGGCGGCCCAGCGGGCCGCTTCCGACGGCGTGAGTTCAGCGGAGGACATGGGCGTTCTCTCCTCAGGACTGGAGGGGGCGGGGCAACCCCCGAGGCCAAAAGCTAAGCGTTTGCGTTAGTCGACGATAGAGCCCTACGGTGACTTAAAGCAAACTCATTGCGTTTAGAGCCCGAGGAGTCCCATGCCCACCGTCACACCCCGCGCACCTGCGCAATCCAGCCACCCGGGAGCCCGCATCCAGAGCGCCCACCACGCGGTGTCCTTCGTCCTGGACGCCTCGATCCTGGCCGCCCTCCTCGCGGCATCCAGTGCGCCGACGCCCCTCTACCCCCACTACCAGGACGCCTGGGACCTGTCCGCACTCGCCATCACCGTGGTCTTCAGCGCCTACTCCCTGACGCTGCTGCTGGCCCTGCTCACCACCGGAGCGCTCTCCGACCACCTCGGGCGGCGCCCCGTCCTGGTGGGCGCCCTGCTGCTGGAGGCCGCCGCCATGCTGATGCTGGCCACGGCGGACGGCGCCGGAGCGCTGATCACCGCCCGGATCCTGCAGGGAGCGGCCACCGGCGCGGCCACCAGCGCCGCGGGAGCGGCCCTCCTCGACCTTCACGACCCCCTGCGTCCGGGCCGGTCCGCCCTGACCAACAGCATCGCGCCCGTGGCGGGCATGGCCGCCGGCGTCCTCGCCTCCACCCTCCTCGTCCGCTTCGCCCCCGCGCCCACGGTCACCGTGTACGTCCTGCTGGCGGTCCTCTTCACCGCTCAGGCGATCGCGGTCACGTTCACCGCGGAGACGGCCCGCCCGCACACCGGCGCCCTGCGGTCGCTGCGCCCTCACCTCGCCGTGCCGCCGTCGGCGCGCAGCGCCCTGCTGGCGGTCGGCACCGCTGTCGTCGCCATCTGGGCGCTGGGCGGCTTCTACTCGTCCCTCGGACCGGCGCTCGTGCACCTCGTGGCCTCAGGTGCCTCACAGGCGGCCGGCGGCATGGTCTTCTTCGTGCTCACCACCGCGGCCACGCTCACCGTGTGGACACTGCGGCGCACGGCGCCGCGCGCCGCCGCCACCGGCGGAAGCCTGGCCGTCATCCCGTCCGCGGCCCTGAGCCTGCTCGGTCTGCACGGCTCCGGCCTGCCCGCCGTCTACGGCGGCGCGGCCCTGGCCGGAGTCGCCTTCGGCGCCGTCTCCCAAGGGGCGCTGCGCATGACGCTCGCCTCCATCGGCGAGCAGGACCGCGCCGCGACCCTGGCCGCCTACTACGTCCTCAGCTACCTGTCCATGAGCCTGCCCGCCATCGCCGCGGGCGCCGCCATCCAGCACTACGGGCTGCGCACCACCGCACTTGCCTACGCCATCGCCGCCGCCCTGCTCGCCGTCGCGGCCCTGGCAGCACTCGCCATGTCGAGACGCAGGGCAGCCCGCAGCGCACACAACGACCTTCCGTGACGAGATAACGAGAGCAAGGAAAACGACCGATCATGAGCACCGCACCGGCCACCGACCTGACCGCCATCCCCTCCTGGACCGTGGGCGACGTCACCGTCCACCGCATCGACGAGATCCTGCTGCCGCCGGCCACCGGACCGTGGCTGCTGCCCGACGCCACCCCGGACGTCGTCGCCGGGCAGGACTGGCTGCGCCCGGACTTCGCCGACGACGAGGGCATCCTGCACCTCGACAGCCACAGCTTCGCGTTCACCGTCGGCGGCCTGCGCATTCTGGTGGACACCGGCATCGGCAACGGCAAGGAGCGGGCCAACCCCGCCTGGCACGAGCTGAACACCGACTACCTTCAGCGCCTCAGCGCCGCCGGGTTCCGCCCGGACTCCGTCGACCTGGTGATCCTCACCCACCTGCACGCGGACCACGTCGGCTGGAACACCCACGAGGTGAACGGCCAGTGGGTTCCCACCTTCCCCGACGCTCGCTACCTCACCTCCCGCGTCGAGCGGGAGTTTTGGGTCGGGTACGACATGGAGGAGGCGCGCAAGCAGATGTTCCGCGACTCCGTGATCCCGGTGGAGGAGGCCGGGCTGCTCGACCTCGTCGACGTCCCCGCCGACGGTATCGAAGTCGTCCCGGGCCTGCGCCTGATCCCCACCCCCGGGCACACCCCCGGCCACGTCGCCGTCGAGTTGACCAGCCGCGGAGAGACGGCTCTGATCACCGGCGACTGCATCCACCACCCCGTCCAGCTCGCCCACCCCGCCATCGGGGCCTGCGTCGACATCGAGCCCGAGCAGTCCGAGGCCTCGCGCCGCATGCTGCTCGGCTCGCTCGCCGGCACGGACACCCTCGTCCTGGGCACCCACTTCGCGCCGCCCACCGCCGGCCGCGTCGTCACCCATGAGGGCGCCTACCGACTCGCACCCGTCCCCGCCGACTCGCACTGACCCGGTGGCGGCCCAGCCCATGTCCGGCCGGTACTCCGCACGGCCGGACACGGCCCGACATCAGCGCCGAGCGCTTCGCGGAGATTCTCGCCGGGAAGGCGGTAGGCACCGTAAACGGCGCTTCGGATCCGTCTTCGAGGTCCGCGCGAGGCAGTAAAGGAGACGATGACGAGCACCCACCTTGGGGCCCGGCAGCGGCCCCGCTCGGGCCGATCACATCGGAAGGCCGGCCCGTGGCGGGCACGTCCAAAGGGGGCTCCCTGGGTGCCCACTTCGAAGGCCCCGTCGCCCGGTCGCGAGTCACGGGGGAGCAGGGCTGATGGCGGGGAAAAGGAAGATCCTCCAGCGGATCGGCGCTCCGCACCTGACGTTCTGGCCGGTGTGCGAGGCGGTGCGGGCGGCAACGGTCAACTTGCAAGTCAGGCGGTGGTGCGGTTGTCCTGACGTGCGGAGAGCGCGGCTTCGGTGCTGGGGTGGGCCGGCAGGACGGTGTCCATGCCGGTGACGTTGAGCAGGCGGCTCAATCGGTCGGGGATGGCTGCCAGAGTGAGGGAGCCGTCGGCGTCTTTGGCGCAGCGCCAGATGCCGATGAGGGCGCCTAGGCCGGAGGAGTCGCAGAAGGTGACGCCTGCCAGGTCGGCAATCAGGTGGGGGTGTCCGTCGGCGATGAGTGCGAGGGCGCGGGTCCGTACGGCGGGCGCGGCGGCGATGTCGAATTCGCCTGACAGCGCGATCACGGCCAGGGCGCCGTCGATGTGCGGAACATCAATGTGGAAGGTAGCGGTCATGGGCGTCGGGTCTCCTGTCCGACAAAGACGTCGGCGATCGGGGCGGCGGCGCTGTGAGCGGTGGTGGTGATGCCCGCGGGGGCGGTACCCGCGGTGGGTACGGAGAGGGCCAGCAGGGCGACGTCGTCGCGTTCGGTGTCGGGGAGGGTGTCCAGGAGAGCGACGGTGTCCTCGATGAGGGTGCCGGCGCTGACCGGCGCCGGCCGCTGGGCCAGGAAGTCGGTCAGGCCCGTGTCGGAGAGCATGAGGCCATCTGCGGTGCGGGCCTCGGTCAGCCCGTCGGTGTACAGCAGCAGCCCCTCGCCGGGTGCCAGGTAGAGGGTGCGTGAGGCGAAGGCGGCTTCGGCGAACGCACCGACCAGCATGCCGCCCTTGGCGCGGACCGCCTCCACCTGTACGCCGCCGCTCTCGGTGGGGCTGAGATGGTAGGCGGGCGGGTGGCCACCGGTGGCCAGCGTGACCGTGAAACCCCCGTCCTGGGCAGGATCGAGCAGACCGAAGACGGCGGTGCAAAAGCGGGTGCCGACCGCCGCGTCCAGCAGCAGCGCGGTGTTCAGGGCTTTGAGTGCGGCTGTGGGGTCCGCGTCGACGAGAGCTGCGGCCCGCAGCGTGTAGCGGGTCAGCGAGGTGACGGAGGCGGCTTCGGCGCCTTTGCCACAGACGTCCCCCAGGAAGAACGCCCAACGGCCGCCACCGACGGGAAAGACGTCGTAGAAGTCACCGCCCACTTCCTGGGGGGAGGCGGTCTTGTAGTGGCAGGCCAGCTCCAGTCCCGGCACCGCGGGCAGGGCAGGAGGCACCAAGGTGCGCTGCAGAGTGGAGGCGAAAGTGGCAATGGCCTCCTTGTCCCGCTCCGCACGCCGACGGGCCTGTGCCTCCGCCTGGCGTCTGTCTTCCTCTGCTTTGCGGCGCTCCTGCTCGGCGCGCACCACGTGCAGTGCCGACAGCCGCAGCTCCAGCTGGTCGCGCACCATCGCGGCCAGGTCCGCCAGCGTGGCCGTGTCCCCCTCGGACAGCTCGCGGGGGCTGGTGTCCAGGACGTTGACCGTGCCCAGCCGGTACCCGTCGGCCGTGATGATCGGAGCGGCGGCGTAGAACCGTACCCCCATCGGGCCGGCCACCAGGGGATTGGAGCGGGCGAGGGGATCGAGCAGCGTGTCGGGGATGACGGTGGTGTCATCGGTGAGCACGGCCGACGCACACAGGCCCGGGTCGCGGCCGATCTCGGTGACGCCTTCCAAGCCGTGTGTGGCCTTGAACCAGATCCGGTCCTCGTCCACGATCGTCACCGTCGCCACCGGCACCTCGAACAACCGTGCGGCCAGTGCCGCGACCCGGTCGTAGGCGCCGTCTGGCGGGGTGTCAAGAATGTCGTAACGGCGCACCGCCGCCATCCGCGCCGTCTCGGCCGACACGGCCAGAGGAGCATTCGGTGATATGGCAGGCGGACTCGCTTGTTCCGGCATGTTCCTCGTCTCGTCATCCCCCCCGGGAGGCGCCGACCAGACAGTCAGCACCCCGGAACCCTATCGAACCCCCCGAGCCACCTGGCCCAGCGACGACCTCGGTGGGATGTGGCGGGCCAGGAATATCCAGAAGACAGACATGCCCGCTCGGAGATCGGAAACCCGCAGAGACAGCCCTTCGGAGCCCCGAGAGCGAGATGGAGTGCCATGGACGCCGAACGCAAACACCTGCAAGACGAAGCCGAACTGAACGCCCTGGCCATCGAACGGACCTGGAAATTCGCGGGAGAACTGAGCAGTGTGACCCAGGCACGCCAGCGGGCAGCCGTCTTTCTTCACGCTCTGGTGCTGGTGAAGCCACCGGCCTCACCAGAGGCCTACGACGATGTACTCCTGGTGGTCACCGAACTGGCCTCCAATGCCTTCACGTATGCGCCCGGCCCCTTCAGCCTCCGCCTGTGCGCAGTGGCTGACACCATCGAGGTCGCTCTGACTGACACGAACCCCGCAAAGCCGGAACCTCGTCCGTCCGATCTCACCGGTCGCGGCGGCATCGGATGGCACCTGATCAACGCCATCGCCGAGCAGACCATCACCCTGCCGGAAAAAGTGGGCAAGACCGTGCACGCCTTCCTCCCCTGGCGATGACGAGCCCCGGACCGTCATACCGGCCCCTCCTGTACAGGGTCAGCGACCTCGCCCCGAAAACACCCACCCCTTCTTGCCTTCCAGCTCCCTCGTCATGGGGGTAGGGGCGAGCACGGACGCCCGCAGCCACACCTTCCCCCCCGGACGGCACGCAGTCCGGATGCGCTCCCGGCCGGACCTTGGCGTCCTGACCGACGGCGTCACCCGCCCCTTCCCCGAGAGCTGGTCCTCGGGTTGGTGGAGCGAACGGGGCCAGGGACGGCCCCACCAAGAAGGCATGGCACGGACAGCCAACGTGCGCCCGCCGTGGTCTGCGCCCGACGAAAGTCGAGACCGATGCAGAAGTGAAGAATCTGCGTACATTTTTTGTGTGAAGCGTGGGACGCCGGGCAGATGATGCCCCGGAAGCACGGTAGTAGCCAGCACAAAGGGGACGGGACACATGGTCACTGTGGCGGCCGGAGAGCAGACGCAGGCGCATCGAGCGGAGAAGGCGGCACACCGCGCGTACGTGAACCCGTCGTCGGTGGCGCCGAAGGACGCGCGGGCGATTTCCCGGCGTTTCTTCGACCGGCTGGGTGAGCTGGAGGAGGGCACGCACGAGTACCAGTACGTGCGCAACTGCCTGATCGAGATGAACCTGTCCCTGGTGCAGTACGCGGCCTCGCGTTTCAAGCACCGCGGTGCGCAGGAGATGGAGGACATCGTCCAGGTCGGCACGATCGGCCTGATCAAGGCGATCGACCGGTTCGAGCTGACCCGCGAGGTGGAGTTCACCTCCTTCGCCGTGCCGTACATCACCGGTGAGATCAAGCGCTTCTTCCGCGACACGAGCTGGGCCGTCCACGTGCCGCGCCGCCTGCAGGAAGCGCGCATCGAACTGTCCAAGGCGACCGAGGAACTGCGCACACGCCTGGGCCGTACGCCCTCCACGGCGGAACTCGCCGAGCTGATGCAGCTCACCCCCGCCGAGGTCGCCGAGGCACAGCGGGCCTCCAACGGCTACACGTCCGTCTCGCTGGACGCGGCCATCGGCAAGGACGACGAGTCCGACACCGCCCTGGCCGACTTCGTCGGAGTGGAAGAAGAGCGCTTCGAGCTGGTCGACAACTTCCACACCCTGGCACCGCTCATCGCCGAACTCGACGAACGCGACCGCCAGGTCATCCACATGCGCTTCGTCGAGGAGAGGACGCAGGCACAGATCGGCGAGATCCTCGGCTGCTCGCAGATGCACGTCTCCCGCCTCCTCACCCGGATCATCACCAAGCTGCGTACCGGGTTGACCACGGACTGACAGCGCGAGTCCTGCATGACTGCTGACTTTTCGAGTACTTCTGTCACCGACGGAACACGGAGACCGGTGGTCCTGACCGCCACTGCCGCAAGGTTGACTTCCCACCTTGAGCGGGATTCCCCTTGTCCGCTGACGACGAGGTAGTGCTTGCTCCCGCGGAACTCCAGACCCTCGCAGCCGTCGGCGAGCAGCTGACCGGGTGCTTCGTCGACCCCGGGTCGGCTCTGTTTCTGAGACGCCGCTAGCCAGACCAGACAGATGGGACGCCGCTGGACAGGCCCGTCCTGCCGTCGCCCGAAGAGTCGTCAACTCCGCGCGCCGGGTCGCGCCAGACGACATCGGCGAATCCGCGGGGTCGAGAGCGAAGAAGTCCGCGGCGGGCTCGCCCTGCCTGAAGGCAGGCTGCTGGCCGAATGGCTCGAAGGCGCTGAAGCGCCCACCGATCATTGGCTGTCCGGCCTGGCAGTAAGGGCATGGGTCGAATGCGAGATTGCCCGCCTGAAGTCCCGTCGGATTTCCCTTGAGCCGGGTGCGGCCTACCGCATGCCGGCAAGCATCGAAGCCTCCTCGCCTCGGATCGGCAAGGCTGAAGAGGCCTGCCGATCCGGCCAATATGGCCGATCGTTGTTTGTCCTCGTTGGGAAAACGGTCTCCGCAGTGCACTGGGAATCACTGTTTGCGGAATCGACTCAAACTGGATCCCGGCCAGAGGTCGGAGGGGGAAGCGCGCGTCAAATGGGGCGGAAGTACGTGGTGTGAACCTGTTCGGCACCTGATCTGGTCACATTCAGTCCGGTGGCGAATACGCTCCAGGCAGCGGTACCGGAGAGATGCATCCGTGGGTCTGTGCAGGTCGGCGGAGTGCTGCGGCGTCAGGGCGTGCCGCGGAACACGCCCCAGGGACAAGAAGGCGTGCCCGCAAGGAACCCAGCTCGTGTGCTTGAGTCGCACCTCGCGGGTAGGTATTCCGAGCGCGAGTCAATTTCCTTGAGGATTGCGGCGATTATGATCACCGCACGACGGCTCTGTGTCCTTGGAATCCGCAGAGTTTTGCACCGAAACGCGATGTGCCGTTCCCCGACTGAAGGATACTTCCATGCCGCCTGCGACCGAGTTCATTGACACCGTGGGAATCAATGTCCCTGAACATCTCGGCGCCAACGAGTTCCTGTCCCTGGCCCGGGAAGGAATGATCGAGGAGGAGCATTTACGGAGGTTCGCTCTCGCTGAGTTCCAGTCGCAGGAAGCCGAGCTCGCGGCCTACGGCCTGTTGCTGGCCCGATATCCGCACGAAGTGCCCGGCGGATTCTTCTCCTTCGTCGGTCATGAGCTGATGCAGGCACGTCACCGGATGGTGGCCGGTCTCGCGCCGTCTCTGGGCATGTCACCCGATGAGATGCGCCGGGCTCCCCGGCTGGAACCGGTGCGACGGTTCACCGAGTTCGTCTCCTGGGTGGCCCTTCACGCAGGGGCGGCGGAGGCGGCTCTCCTGGCACGTACCGACTTCACCCTGTGGTGCAACACCTGCGCGGTCCTCGCCGACGTGCTCAGCGAGACGGAGCAGGTACCTGAGGCCGCGGTGGAGTACATCGGCGCCTACCGGGAGAACCCACCGGAGGTGGCGGACGGCGTGCTGCAGGTCATCGAGTACGGCCGGGCGCAGCACGAGCCTGACCAGTGGATCACGCGCAGCGCGGTACGGATGGAGCCGATGCTCAGAGCCTGGTGGCGGGCGGTCGCCACGACCAGCTGACGGACACGGGCAAGGCAGTCGTGCCGGACCTCGGGACGCGGGGAACTCACAGGAGCGGGCGTGGGCAGCGACGTCGGACGGGTGACTTTCACAGAACGGGACCACGCGCACTTCCGCGCCCGCTTGGAAGACTGTCTTTCCACGCTGAGGAAGGTGGTGGCCCACCCGGAGTTCGGAGCGGTCCCCGCCACTTTGGGTGCGGAGCTGGAGGCATCCCTCATCGGGGAGAGGGGTGGTCCGGCCCCGGTCAACGTGGCCGTGCGCGAGCTTCTTCAGGACGATCGCATGGCCCTGGAGGTGGCGCGCTTCAACCTCGAGGCGAACCTGGAACCCGTTCCACTCGCTGGACGTCCGTTCACCGCTGTGGCCGAGCAGGCGGCTCACATGTTGCGTCAGATCACCGCCCAGTCTCTGCCGCACCACGGAGCAAGGGCAGTCCCGATCGGGACGCTGCCCACGCTGACCTCGGCGGATGTGACGACGGACGCGCTGACTCCGGCGCCGCGCTTCCACGCCCTGGAGCGGGCCTGGGCCCGGCGTCGCCCCACCCCGTTCACCCTCCGCGTGGCGGAGGGAAGGGAGGGAGTGCTCCGGGCGGACTCCGTAGCGGTCCAAGGGGCCGCCTGCTCCTGGCAGGTCCACCTGACGGTGACCCGGGACCGTTTCCTGCACACCTTCAACGCCGCTCAGCTCGCCACGGCCCTCGTCCTTGCCGCGGCGGGCAACTCCCCCTTTCCCCTGGGGCGCAGGGGAGTGCAGGAGGCACGGATTCTCTTGTACGAGCAGGGCTTCGGCGATCGCGGCAACGCTCGTCCCGGGACTCCGCGCCCCCGAGTGGATTTCGGCCGGGCATGGCTGCGGGGCGGTCCCCTCGCCGGATTCGAGGAAGCCGTCCACGCTCACGACGTCCTGCTTCCGGCACGCAACCGGGATCAGGACGGCGGCGACCGGGGAGGAACACCGTATCCGTCACTCGAAGAGCTCCGCCTGCACCTGAGCACGGTGTGGTCATGGAACCGCCCGGTCTACGACCCGCTTGGACACCTGCGCATCGAATTCAGGGCGCTGCCCTCGGGACCCACTCCACTGGATATGGCGGCCAACACGGCCTTCCTGGTCGGCCTGACCCTGTTCTTGGCCGCGGGAGGGCGCGACGTGGCGCACTGCCTGCCCTTCGCCTGCGCCAAGGCCAATTTCTATCGGGCTGCGCGTGACGGCCTGCGCGCGTCTCTGTGGTGGCCTTCGCCGGGATCAGCTCCACAGGAACATGAGGCCGGCGCTCTGGTGCGAAAGCTCCTGCCCCAGGCCAGGGAAGGGCTGATCATGGCGGAGGTGGACGCCGACGAGGCGGACACGATGCTGAACCTCCTGCACGAGCGGGTTGCCACGGGCCGCACAGGAGCGTGGTGGCAGCAGCGGGCTCTCGAGGTGCTGAACCGGCGACGAGAGGCACCGCGCGGAGAGGGCGCGGCACTGCCGACGGACCGGACGCCCGCCACGTCGGGAGGACGGTGGGAGGAGCTGCCCGGAGGCGGGACCGCCACCTCGGAATCGCCTACGGCACGGGCCGAGCAGCCCGCCGAAGCGGTTCCGGACGCGGGGTGCAGGGGTGAGCCAGGACTGCCCCCCTTGCACGACCTGACCGTGCGGTACGCGCGACTGGCCGAACGCGCCGATCCGGTACACACCTGGAACCTACCTGCGGACCTGCCCTGGAGTCAGTGATGAGCCCAAGTACCCCGCCGCCCGCCACCGACCTTCAGGTGGACTTCCCCTTCGACTACGCCGCCCACGTCGCCGGCGGCCGGCGCATGGGCCGCCTGCCCGAGGATGCCCAGGGAACGCCTGTCGCCGTCATCGGCGCCGGCGGCAGCGGACTGGTCGCCGCGTACGAGCTGGCACGTGCGGGGTGCCGCCCGGTCGTGTACGAGGCCGAAGAGAGCGCGGACGGGCCGGGCGGGCGGCGCCTCGGCGGTCGCATGTACAGCCGGCGTCTTCGCGAGGAGGACAGCGCGGTCGTGGAACTGGGCTGCCTGCGCTTCCCGGAAACGGCGCGGCTGCTGCGCCATTACGCCCAAACGTTCGGGGTTCGACTGGAAGCGTTCCGGGACAACTACGCGGCTCCCACGACACCGTTGACGGTGCTCGACGTCGACGGCGGACAATACGCCGCACGAGAGATCGAGGACCTGTACGGCCGCCACGAAGTGTTCCGAGAGGCACACACGCGCTGGCAGCAGGCACTCACCCGGATCGGCTTCCACCAGATCCAGCGGGAACTGGCGGCGCGCGACCTCGACGCGGTACGCCGCCGCTGGCGCGACGTCCTGACCAGGTTCGACCTGTGGACCTTCTACCGCTTCCTGCGTGATCCCGACGCTGTGGGCCTCAGCCACGATGAGGCGCGCGTTCTCGGCACCGCCGGAGTGGGGCCGGCCGTCTGGGACTCCTTCTTCCAACTCAGCACGATGGAGATACTGCGGCTGCTGCTCTGCACCGAGGGCAGCAGTCTCCTGTACGCGCCTGACGGCATAAGCCGGCTCGCCGAGGGTTTCTGGGCCCACCGCACCACCGACCCGCGAGGGCGGACATGCAGTGTGGAGGCGATGAACGGGGGAGCGCTGCGACCCGCCGTGCGTCTGCTGGAGGTCGAACCCGACCCCGGACACGGCGTCGTGGTGCACAGCGAGGACGGGCGCGATGAACGCTTCGCGGCCGCCGTGTTCACCCCGCAACTGCGTCTTCTGGAAACCGGTGTGGAAGTGCGTTCCACCTCTGCCCGCGTCCCCGTGCTCGGACCCCGGCTGTGGCGGGCCGTCCGCCGACTCCACTACTGGCAGTCCTCCAAGACCGCACTCGTCGTCGACCACCCGTTCTGGACGAAGACGTCCATGGATGGGGTCACCCTCACCGACCGCCTGCCACGTGCCGTCTACACCATGGACTATGGGCCCCCGCGAGGCTCTCGCGGACGCCGCGGCGTGCTGGACCTCAGCTTCACCTGGGCCCAGGACGCCATGAAGATCGCCCCTTCCACCCCGGAGGAACGGATCGCCCTCTTCGTCCGCGACCTCGCGGACATCCACCCCGAGGTGGCGGACGACCTGCGTACACATACCCGCACGGGTGAAGCCGTGACCATCTCATGGGAGAACGAGAGGAACTTCCGCGGCCTGAGCCGTTGGTCGTGTCCGGGCGACTACCCCTACCAACGGGATCTGTTCGCTCACTTCATGAAGGACTTCACCGGCACGCCGGCCGTGCCGGGTGAACCTCCGAACGCGCTGTACCTGGCCGGTGACGACACCTCCTGGTCTCCCGGCTGGCTCAACCATGCCCTCGCCTCCGGCCTCAACGCCGCCTGGGGAGTCCTGCGCCAACTCGGCGCCCGCCCCGAACCAGGAAATCCCGGACCAGGAGATGTCTGGAACGACCCCCGCTACACACCGCTCACCACACCCTGACGCCACGCGCCCCGGCCGCGAGCGCCGGCACCGACCGCCCGGACGCCCTTGCCTCTCGCCCTCGCCGTCTCCGGAGGTACCCGTGCACACACCCCCCGACCGAGATCTCCTTCTGCGACCCGACCGTGTCTGGGACGCTGTCGCGGACACACCGGTCGACAACGTGTCCGTCCTCCTGCGCGACGGCCGGATCGAAGAGATGGGCCACGATCTCCGCCCCGACCCGGAGACGGACGTCCTGGAGATGCCCGGCTGCACGCTCCTGCCCGGTTTCATCGACTGCCACGTCCACGTCCTGGACGAGAGTGCGGAAACAGCTCCCTCCGCATACCAGACCCTCACCGCGGTACCGGCCCTGCGTGCCCTGCTGCACAACGGGTTCACCACCGTCCGGGACCTGGGCAGCGCTCACCTCCCCCTCAACGTCTCACTGCGCGCAGCCGTCGAGGACGGATTGATCGAAGGGCCACACATCATCGCGGCGCCCAACATCCTGTCCCCCCGCGGCGGCCACGGCGACAAGGAACCCGATCTGGCCCAGCGCTACGGAACCCAGATCGGCACCCTGGCCGAAGGCGTCGACGAACTGCGCCGCGCGGTACGCGAACAGTCCCGTGCCGGAGCGGACTGGATAAAGTTCGCGGGCGGCGGCGGCTTCTCCTCACCGGTCGACAGCCCCAC
This sequence comes from Streptomyces sp. NPDC031466, assembly GCF_055581265.1. Taxonomy (NCBI): domain Bacteria; kingdom Bacillati; phylum Actinomycetota; class Actinomycetes; order Kitasatosporales; family Streptomycetaceae; genus Streptomyces; species Streptomyces sp. NPDC031466. The sequence goes on along the minus strand of NZ_JBVIJT010000001.1, from coordinate 34,326 downwards.
CAGCACCTCCTACTCGCGTGTGGAGGTGCACACCATCGTCTCGACGGCCGACGACCTGGGACTGCCCTGCGCGGCACACGTCTTCACCGACCGCGCGGTGCTGCGCGCCGTCACCGCGGGAGTGCGCAGCGTGGAACACGGCTGCTTCGCCACCGCGGCCACGTACGGGGTCATGGAGGACGCGGGCACCTTCCTGGTGCCCACCCATTACGCCCAGACCTACTTCCTGGAACGGCTCGATGACGACGACTTCTGGGACGCCTCCATGGCGGTCATCCGGCAGAACTATCGCAAGTACGCCGACACGCTGCGCGAAGGCCTGCTGCGGCCGGCGCGCACGAACGTGAAAACCGCCTTCGGCACCGACGCGGGGATGTTTCCGCACACCGAGAACTGGCGGGAGTTCCCCACCTTGTTGGCCCACGGCTACACCCACCTGCGCGCCCTGAGAGCGGCGACGTGCGTCGCGGCGGAGCTCCTCGACCGCCCTGACCTCGGCACCGTCACCCCCGGCTCGACAGCGGACCTTGTCGCCGTCGAAGGCGACCCCTTCACCGACATCACCGCCACCGGCCGCGTCCGGCATGTGCTTCAGCGAGGTCGTCTGGTCACCACGGCACGGGACACGGTCTCGGGAAGCGCATCTCGTCGGAAGCCGCCCCCCGCACCCTCAGGACCCAGCAAGGAGAACCGTATGAATCCCGAGCAGATGATCGAAGCGATGAAGCCCGACGTCGAGCGGTTCGTCAGCGGAAATCAACTGGTCACGCTGGCACAGGACGGGCAGATCCGAAGGGACCACTTCAAAAGGATGCTGCTCGCCGAATACCAGTGCCAGGAGGCCGAACTCTCCACCTATGCCCTGCTGGCGTCCCGACACCGCCACGAGACACCGGCGACCCTGTTCTCCTTCGTCCTGCACACCATCGCGACCGCCCGCGGCCTGTTACGCGAGGCGGCTCCGACGGTCGGCATCCGCGCCGCCGACATTCCGCTGGTCCCGGTCGACCAGGGGCTGTTCCGGGTGGTACGCGACCTCACCTGGATGGGCACCCAGGCGGGACCGGCCGAAGCCGCCCTCTATCTGCACACGGACCTCTCGACCTGGTGCACCCTCTTCTCCCGCATTTCCGCCGCCTCCCGGCAGCTGACGGACGTGCCCGAGCCCGTGCTCGCCTACCTGGATTCCTGGGGAGACAAGCCGCCCCCCGAGATCGCCGCGGGAACCCTGGAAGTACTCGAGTACGGACTGGCCCAGGGCGAAGAACCGGATCGCATTCTCCACACCGCCCGGCAGCTGGGGTCTCTCATCGACCCGTACTGGACCTACGTCGACGGTGGTTGAAGAGAGGGCGTACGAGAGGGACGGATGCCGTCCCTCTCCAGGGCGTGCCCGACCTCGCCGCTGCCCTCCACGGACGCCACTCGCCGCCACGACCCCGGCTGGCGAGAGTTCACCAGCGACAACTGCTCTGGCGCCCACGCGGAAATCCTGTCCGCACTGGTCCTCGCCAATGGGGGGCATCAACAGGCTTACGGCGAGGACGACTACACCACGCGGCTGGACGACACCTTCCGCCGGCACTTCGGACCGGCCGCCCAGGCATTTCCCGTCTTCAACGGGACGGGAGCCAACCTCATAGCGCTGCAGGCCGTCACCGACCGCTGGGGAGCGGTGCTCTGTGCAGAACAGTCCCATCTGACCGAGGACGAGGGGGGAGCCCCCGAGCACGTCGCGGGGCTGAAACTGCTCGAACTTTCCTCTTGGGACGGGAAAATCAGCCCCGGGCTGGTCGGCCGTGCGGTGGAGGCGGCGAGTGACGTTCACAGCGCTCGGCCACAAGCTCTCTCCCTGGCACAGGCCACGGAACTCGGCACCTGTTACACCCCCGAGGAGATCCGCGCTCTTTCCGCATGCGCGCACGCACACGGCCTGGCCGTCCACATGGACGGTGCGCGACTTGCCAACGCGGCCGTGTCCCTGGGCGTGCCTCTGTCGGCCTGCACGACTGAGGCGGGTATCGACATCCTGTCGTTCGGCGGCACCAAGAACGGCCTCCTGTTCGGCGAATGCGTAGTGCTACTCGACCCGTCCCGGGTCTCAGGGCTGCCGTACCTGCGCAAGCGCTCCACCCATCTCGCGTCCAAGATGCGTTTCCTGTCCGTGCAGTTCGAAGCACTCCTCGAAGGAGACCTCTGGAAACACAACGCGGCCCACGCGAATGCCATGGCCGCGAGGCTCGGCTCCCTGCTCTCCGGCCTGAACGGAGTGACGGTCACCCGGCCTGTCGAGGCCAACTCGGTATTCGCCGCGCTGCCCCGGACGGTCCTTACCCGCCTCCTGGACCGGTACACGATCTACACCAATGACGAAAGCCGGGGGGAAGTGCGTCTGATGTGTTCATTCGACACCACCGAAAGAGACGTCGATGTTTTCGGAGCGGCGGTGGCCGAGAACATGTCGATGTGAGCGCACATGGTGGCACCGACGGAACTGTCACACAGAATGGAATGCCGCTGCGAACGTGGAGAGCGCTTGGTCGAGTTGTGCGGTGGAATGCCGGGCAGTGATGTTCACACGCAGACGTGCCGCTTTGCGGGCGACCGCGGGCCAGATGAAGGGGACGACCATGACGCCCCGTTGACGGCAGTACTCGGCGATGCGCATGGCACGCCGGTCATCGCCGACGAACAACGGCACGATACCTGTGTGGTACGGACCCTGATCGGGGGTGATCAGACCTTTCCGCCGTGCCCCCTCCACGAAGTGGCGCATATTGGAGCGCAGTTGCTCGCGCCGCTTGGCCCCCTCTGCCTCGATGACATCGAGTGCGGCGATGGCGGCTCCACATGCCATCGCCGGGAGGGCCGCACTGAAGACATGACCGGAAGCGGAAAGGCGCAGCAGTCGGGTGAGGGAGGCGGGACCGGCCAGGAAGCCTCCGGCGGAAGGCACGGTCTTGCTCAGTGTCGCCATGGTGAGACCAATGGGTGACCTGGGTATCCCGAAGTGCTCGTGCAGTCCTTTTCCGGTCGCACCGAGTACACCGAGACTATGGGCCTCGTCCAGATACAGGACGGCTTGGTGCTCGCGGCACGCCTGATCGAACGCCGGCAGGTCCAGCAGATCACCGTCCGCGCTGAAGACGGCGTCGCAGACGACCAGTTTGACCGCGTCGTCCGGCGCTTCGGCGAGGAGACTGCGGACATGTGCGGGGTCATTGTGGCGGAAGGTCCGTACGTGCGCTCCGTGGGCCGAGGCGATGGAACACCCCGTGATGATGCTGGCGTGGTTGAGGGCGTCCGAGAGGATCCAGTCTCCTTCGCCGACGAGGGCTGGTATCACCGTCGCATTGGTCTGGAATCCGGACGGCAGCAAGACGACCCCTTGATGGCCCGTGAAGCCCGCAAGGCGCTCTTCCAGACGGAGGTGCGAGGTCGGGGAGGCTGCGGCCGCGGCGGTGCCGTGCCCTCCCGTCCCGTACATGTCGATAGCGGCCTTGGCGCCTTCGTTGATTGCGGGGTGGCCCAGCAAACCCAGGTAGTCGTAGCTGGTCATGGCAATCTGGGGCACCTCGTCCGGGTACTGGAAGATCATGCCTTCCACGGCGTCGACGGCGCGTGTCCACAGTGCCGGCGTCCGGCCGCCCCCCAGACTTCGTGAGCGAAGTCGGCTTTCGAGGAGCGCCAGGACGTCCGCCTCGGCGCCGCGGTACGGGCGGGGCAGGGAAGGAGAGGTCTCGGGACCTTGTTCCATGAGGTCGATCCTTCGTGGGTGCGAGGATTGCCGGGCTTCCCTGGCTGTGGGGTGGCACGGGGAAGCCGACGAGTCTTCGGGCAGAGCCGTCCCCTAACGAGGTCAGTCGCCCGTTATCAGCTGGAAGTAACTGGTCATGAAGGGCTCCACCTTCCGAGCCGTTCGCACGATCCGCTCCTCGTCCTCGCCGAGAGCCAAGCCGTATCCGATGGTCTCCAGCGCACCGTCGATCATTTCCCGGGGCTCTTCACCGAAGAGATCGAGGTACTCCACGACAGCCTCGGGAATGGCGTTCTGCTCGCGGACCGCGCTGGACAGTCGTCGGCACACAGCCCACCAGCGCGTGTAGTCGGCATGGAGGACGGCGGCAGCCTCCGCCGGCCCCGCCTGCAGTCCCAGCCAGGACAAGAACTCGGTGATGCGTTCCAAGCGTGGGTCGAGCGGCAGGCCGGCGAGTTCTTCCGGTCGCAGATCCACGGATCGCACGGCACCGTTCAGGAGCTGCTTCCGGGCCTGCGCGAGTCGGTGCACGGTGTGAGCGAACAACCCGGCGGGCACCTCGTGGCGGAACCGATTGATCAATGCACCGTAGGTCGCGATCTCCGTACCGGTGCAGTGGTACTCGCCTGTCACGAGGCGTCGAACCTGTTCCCGCGTCACTTCCCCTTTCTGCGCCAGACATAAGAGAGCACTGGATTCCGCGTAGGCGTGGATGTCACTTCCTGTCGACCGAACGATGTCGTGAGGCAACATGTCGAGACCTTTCTCGAGAGCACCACCGTCGAGCCGCAGACGCCACGAGGAAACCTGCACGGAGTCAATCCTGCAGTGGACAGTTCTCGGCAGATCTTGTTTCCGGACAACGATGGGGAATCCTCGTCGCGGTGCCTGTTGACCGATTTCCCGGGCCCCTCCCTTGCAAGCGTCGATTTACGGTCATCCGCAAAATAAATTCACTAGCGCAGATCGAAATACGGACAACCGCAGGGGAATCTCTCGACGTGTTCTCCACCACAAAAGAAGTTCCAGCACTTTTGCCTCAACTGGCAGAGCAACTGCCCGCGCGGCGCAAGACGTGCCTTCCCAGTCGTACGCACCGTCAGGGTTGGGCAGCATCCCCCAGGGGGAGCCTGTGTCCTGCGGACCGCTGACTGGCTCGGATCCCCTGTGGTGCAGCGGCCGTTGCCCGAGATCCGGGGAGACTTCAGGGATGGAGTTGATGCGCGGTGGAACGACGCATACCGGTGGCGACGCACTGGGGGAGTTTCGTAGCCGTGGTCGATTCGGGTCAGCTGGTACGCATCGAGCCCCGGCGTGATGACCCCGCGCCGTCGCCGATCGGCCCGGGCATGGTGACGGCTGCGGAGGACAGTGCGCGGGTGCTGCGTCCCGCGGTGCGCAAAGGGTGGCTCGACGGCTTGCCGCGCGCCGCTGAAACGGCCAGAGGTGCGGACAGCTTCGTAGAGGTCAGCTGGGACGACGCGCTCACGCTGGTGAGCGAGGAGTTGCGCCGGGTGCGCGCCCAGCACGGGGACAGCGCGGTCTTCGGAGGCTCGTACGGCTGGGCCAGCGCGGGTGGGTTCCACAACGCGCAGGGTCAGCTCCACCGGTTCCTGGCGTTGGGCGGGGGCTACACCGACTCGCGCAACACGTACAGCACCGCCGCTCTCGAGGTCATCCTTCCGCATGTGATCGGCGGGGCTCCGTGGAGCTACCAGTCCCGGATGCCGATGTGGGACGAGATCGCCGAGAGCTGTGAGCTCGTGGTGGCGTTCGGGGGGCTGGCTCTGAAGAACAGCCAGATCAACCCTGGCGGGCTGGCCCGACACCGGACGCGGGACCTGCAGCGGAAGTGCCGTGCAGCCGGGGTGCGGTTCGTCAACGTCAGCCCGATCCGCAGTGACACCGCGGACTTCCTCGATGCCCAGTGGCTGCCGGTCGTCCCCAACACCGACACCGCCCTGATGCTCGGCATCGCGCACACGATGCTGGTCAACGAGTGGTACGACGAGGACTTCCTCACCCGCTGCTGCGAGGGGTTCGACCGCTTCGCCCCCTACCTGACCGGCGACGTGGACGGCATCGTCAAGGACGCCGACTGGGCGGCGAGGATCACGGGCATCAGCCGCGACACGATCGCCGATCTCGCCCGCCGCCTGTCCACACAGCGCTCCCTCATCATGGTCAACTACGCCATACAGCGGGCGGACCACGGTGAGCAGCCGATCTGGATGTCGCTCGTGCTGGCGGCCATGGCGGGTTCGCTGGGCCGGCCCGGCTGCGGCTGGGGCGCGGGCTACGCAACGATGGACGCGACCGGTGTCGCCCCGGGCCGCCCGTCCGTGGCGTCGATGCCGCGGGTGGCGAACCCTGTCGCGGACTTCATTCCGGTCGCCCGGATCGCGGACACCCTGCTGGAACCGGGCGCGACCATCGACTACGACGGTCAGCGCCTGACCCTGCCGGACCTGCGCCTGATCTACTGGTGCGGGGGAAACCCCTTCCACCACCACCAGGACCTCCACCGCCTCACCCGAGCCTGGCAGCGCCCGGACACGGTGGTGGTCCATGAAGCCTGGTGGAATGCCACGGCGAAGTTCGCCGACATCGTGCTTCCCGTCGCGACCAGTCTGGAGCGTGACGACTTCGCCGCGGGCTTCTCCGACCCGCACCTCGTCGCGATGCCGAAGGTCCGCGAGCCGGCCGGCGAGGCACGCACCGACCACCAGATCTTCGCCGCGTTGGCTGCCCGGCTCGGCTACGAGCGCGAGTTCACCCAGGCGCGTTCCGAGATCGAATGGGTCCGGCACCTCTACGCCCGGACACGGGCGAACCTCGGCGACGACGCGGCCCTGCCTGAGTTCGACGAGTTCTGGCAACGCACCTCCGGTGTCGAACTGCCCGCACTCAGCGGGCCTTTTCCTGGCAGCTTCGAAGCACTGCGCTCCGATCCGCAGCGCTTCCCTCTGACAACACCGTCGGGCCGGATCGAGATCTTCTCCGAGAAGATCGACTCGTTCGGCTACGACGACTGCACCGGACATCCGACGTGGTTCGAACCCGTGGAGTGGCTTCACGCCGACCTGGCGGACCGCTTCCCGCTGCACCTGATTTCGAATCAGCCCGCCTCACGCCTGCACAGCCAGTACGACAACGGCGGCCACAGCCTCAAGTCGAAGATCCACGGCCGCGAGCCCGTAACGATCAACCCGCGAGATGCGGCAGCACGCGGTATCGAGAACGGCATGATCGTGCGCGTCTACAACGACCGAGGCAGCTGTCTGGCGGGCGCGAACCTGTCGGACGCCGTCATGCCCGGCGTGATCCAGCTGTCCACCGGAGCATGGTGGGACCCGGCCCAGCCGGGCCGGAGCGGAACCTTGGACCGCCACGGCAACCCGAACACCCTCACCGGGGACCGCGGGTGCTCACGACTGTCCCAGGGCCCCAGTGCGCACAGTGCCCTTGTCGACGTCGAGGCCTACGACGGGCCGGTCGAGGAGGTACTGGCCTTCACACCACCACACCTCGAACACTGAACCGAAGCCGGCTCGACGACCGGCGAGTCTGCCGAGTTCACGCTCGTCGTACGCCGGGTCGGCAGGTCCGACCGGCGCCGAGGCTCCACTCGTACGTTTGCGTGTCCGTAACCGTGTGAATACGGTGCGCAGTCATGACTGCACTGCAAGATCTCAAGTACGGCCAGTGGTTCAGGGGCGCCGATGTCGACGGTGACGGATTCATCACCCAGCACGACGTCCGCCAGATGAGCGAGCGCTACATCAGCGCCCGCGAGACCACCCCTGATGCCGGGACCGTCCGCCGGCTCACCGAGGGAATGGACCAGTTCTGGTCGAACGTGATCGCCCCGATGGACCAGGACGGTGACGGGAAGGTCGATGTGCGGGAGATGACCGAAGGCTTCAAGAGTGTCCTGACCGACCGCGCCCTCTACCCGAAGCAGATTGCGCCGATCACCAATTGCTTCTTCGATCTCGTCGACCTCAATGAAGACGACAAGATCGACCAGGCCGAGTTCCAGCAGATGTTCGACTCGGTCGCCGCCGTCCCCGGCGAGGACTGCGCCACCGTCTTCGCCGCTCTGGACCTCGATGGTTCCGGTGGTCTGGACCGTGACGAGTTCCACCAGGCACTCGAAGAGTTCTTCTACGGCAATGACCCCGACGCTCCCGCCAACCACATCTTCGGCAAGGTCACCGCCTGACACTTCCGGATACGCCCCCAGCCTCGCGCTCATGTCCGGGCCCGCCCCTTGGTCGGCGACCGCGTGGCACGGTACGCCGGCCTCCTGGGCCAGGCCGACCGGGGCTTCGCCCGGTTCCTCGGTCAGCACGACGAGGAACCGGACGGAGGAGTCGACGGCGGCGAGGACCCCCAGCGGTCCCGCCGGCCACCCGCACGGTCCTGTACGACCCCGACGGCCTGATCGAAGCCGGGCTCCCGCCGGATAGCGAACCGTACGAGTGCCTCGGCAAGGCCGTCCTCGCGTGAACCGGACACGCTCGCGACACGCGACTACGAACAGATCGGCCCTCCAGCAGAGAGGACGGCCTCGCACCAGGCCGGACCTGGTCCTGGCAGCTGACCAGCGCCCACGGGCTACGTCGGGGTAACCGGGACGGCGGGCTACCGACTTTCGACCGTGAGACCCATAAGCAGCACAACACCGTCGAGCGGTGCATCAACCGCCTCAAGCAGTGGCGTGGCATCGCCACCCGCTACGAGAAGACCGCCACCGGCTACCTGGCCGGACTCCACATCGCGGGCATCTTCCTCTGGTCCGCCCAGTGATCCAAACGAATGGCCCTCCAGGTCAAGCCGGCGCGAGCAGTCCCTCCAGCTCCGCTTCGAAGAAGGCGTCCGCGTCGAAGCCCATCCCGGTGAAGTGGCCCGCCAGTTCGAGCGAGAGCACGCCGTGCAGTCGGGTCCAGAAGGAGAGGGCGCGGTGGAGCTGGGCGGGCGTGGCCGGATGCTCGCCCGCCCACTGCCCGTGCGCCTCGATGTGGCGGTCGAAGGGCTGGTCGTCGGCCTCGGCCGAGGTGCGGGCCGGGAGCTTCGCGCAGGCGTCGAGCAGTGCCGCCATGATCTCGGAGGCGATCCCGGTGACGTCGTCCGGGGCGTGGTAGCCGGGCACGGGAGTGCCGTAGACGAGGAAGTACCGGTGGGGGTCGGCTCGCGCCCACCGGCGCAGGGCGTGGGCGAGACTCGCGAGGTCGGCGCCGGAACCGACCTCGGCGCCGTCCTCGGCTCCGGCACGCACGGTGTCGGCGTCGGCGCGGAAGGTGTCGGCCAAGTTGCGGTAGGCGTCCCGGATGAGTTCGGTGATCAGCTCGTCACGGCTGCCGAAGTAACGGTAGAGCGCCGGTCCGCTCATCCCCATCCGCTTGGCGATCGCGTTCAGTGACAGCGCCGAGGCACCCGCGTCGGCGATCTGCTCCCACGCCCGCTCTTTGATCTCGGCCCGTACCTGTGCCCGGTACCGCTCGCGAGGCGAACCGGTACCGGGCGCGGTCCGCGTCCCCGCGCCTTTCCTCCCTGTCGTGCCCGTCCCGCCGGTCTCGGACATGCCGCCTCACCTGCTCTTCCCTTGCTTTGCTGCCTGCACCCCTGATGCCCCGACGCTTGAGTTAGAGGGTATCACTCACGCCCTTGACGGGCTCTTCCCGAAGTTATAGCTTCTAACAACAGCGATAAGCGCTACGCAGAGTTAGGGGTCGTAAAATGGTTGCTACGGAGCTGGTCGAGGTTGTGCTGCCGGGGCGGGTCGAGCCGGAGGGCCTGGAGTTGCGGCGCGGTCCCCTGCCGGCCGCGGGGGCCGGACAGGTAGTCGTCAAGATGGAGGCGACCGGCGTCTCCTTCGCCGAGCAGCAGATGCGGCGAGGCCGCTATTACGACCAGCCGCCGTTCCCGTTCGTCCCCGGCTACGACCTCGTCGGTACGGTGCTGACGGCCGGCCCCGGTGCCGCACCCTCGCTCGTCGGCAAGCGGGTCGCCGCGCTGACCAAGACCGGCGGCTGGGCCAGCCACGTTCTGCTCGACGCGGTGGACGTCGTCGAGGTGCCCGGGGGAGTGGGCGCCGCGGAGGCGGAGACCGCGGTGGTGAACGGCATCACCGCCTGGCAGATGCTGCACCGCAAGGCCCGGGTCCGTCCCGGCCAGACGGTGCTGGTGCACGGGGCGAACGGCGGGGTCGGCTCGCTGCTGGTCCAGCTGGCCCTCGCCGCCGGTGCGCGCGTGATCGGCACGGCGTCCGCCCGCCACCACGAGGCCCTGCGGCGGCTCGGCGTCCGGACGATCGACTACCGGACCGAGGATGTGCCGCGCCGGGTCGGGGAGTTGGCCCCGGGCGGTGTGGACGCGGTCTTCGACCATGTGGGCGGGCGCAGCGTCGTCGACTCGTGGGGGCTGCTCGCTCCGGGCGGCACGCTCGTCTCGTACGGCACCGCGGCAACCCGCGACGACACCGGGTCCAAGCAGTGGCCCGTGCTCAAGATCCTCGGCCGGGTGTGGCTGTGGAACGGCCTGCCCAACGGGCGTCACGCGTACTTCTTCAACGTCTGGGCGGGGCGCGCCTTCGGCAAGGACCGCTTCCGGGCCAGGCTGCGCGCCGACCTCGGCGAGGTGTTCGCCGCGCTCGAACGCGGCGAGATCACCGCGAGCGTCGCCGCCGAACTGCCCCTGGCCCGCGTCGCCGACGCCATGCGGCTCGCCGAGTCCGGCACGGTCAGCGGCAAGGTCATCCTCACCCCCTGACCGGCACCGACTGCCGACCGGACCTCACGCGCGGCAATCGGCGAACACGCGCCCCCAGCGGATCCATCCACGCCACAAGGAGAACCGAGGCGATGGCCGACACCAATACGGCCGCAGGTGCAGACGCAGACATCGGTACCGGAGCCGACACCAAGACCAGTACCGATACCGGCGCCGAGCACCACCAACTGCCCTACCTCACAGGCCATTCCGCCCCCGCCCCCGACGAGGTCACCGCATGGGGCCTGACCGTCCGAGGTGCCGTCCCGCCCGAGCTGTCGGGTCGCTACTTCCGCAACGGGCACAACCCCCGGCCCGGCCAGAAGCCCACCCACTGGTTCCGCGGTGCGGGCATGTTGCACGGTGTGCGTCTCAGCGGGGGCCGCGCCGAGTGGTACCGCAACCGCTGGGTCCGCACCCCCGCCCTGGAGGGTGCTCCGCTGGTCCGCGACGACGGCACCGTGGACCTCACCGCCAGCATCGCGGGCACCCACGTCATCGAGCACGCGGGCCGCATCCTCGCCCTGCAAGAGGCCAACCTGCCCTTCGAGGTGAGTCCCGAGCTCGACACGATCGGCGCGTACGACTTCCGGGGCAGACTCACGACCGCCATGACGGCACACCCCAAGGAGGACCCGGAGTCCGGCGAACTGCACTTCTTCGGCTACTCGCCCCTTGCGCCGTACCTGACGTACTACGTCGCAGACGCACAGGGGGAGTTGATCAGAAGCCGGGTCGTGCCCGGTGCGGGCCCCACTCTGATGCACGACTTCGGCCTCACCGCACACCACACCGTCTGGCTCGACCTGCCGGTCGTCTTCGACGCCGAGGAGCACTCCGGGATCCCGTACCGCTGGAGCGACACGTACCGGCCGCGGATCGGCGTGATGCCGCGCGGTGGATCCGCCGAGCCCGTCTGGTACCAGGTGGAGGCCGGCGCGATGCTTCATGTGACCAACGCCTACGAGGACGCGGCGGGAAGGATCGTCGTGGAGGGCCCCCGCTACGACCGGTCGTCCTGGGAAAGCAGCTGGAAGTGGTGGACCGGCGCCCCCGGTCACCCGCCCGTGCCCGACATCGGCTCGATGCGACACCGCTGGGTCCTGGACCCGGTCACCGGGACCGCCCGTGAGGAGCGGCTCGACTCCCTCGTCACAGAGTTCGCCACGATCAACGAGGCGTTGACCGGCTCGGCGCACCGCTACACGTACACCGTCGCCTTCCCCGGCGCGGGTCTGGAACGGTACGCGCTGGTCAAGTACGACGGGCTGACCGGGCAGCGGCAGATCGCGGACGCCGGGCCCGGGCGGATGTACGGCGAGCCGTACTTCGTACCGGCGGCCGAGGGGACGGCCGAGGACGACGGCTACCTCATGACCCTCGTCAGCGATCTCGCCCGGGACGCCTCCGAACTCCTCATCCTGAACGCACGAGACATCACCGGGCCACCGGTCGCCGCGGTCGAACTGCCGCGCCGCGTGCCGACGGGGATCCACGGCTCATTCCCCGACACCTGAGCCGCGAGCCACGTCTGGCGCCACCGTCCCCGGCCCTACGAGCGTCATTTCAGCGTCAAGACATCGCCTCCAGGAGGTCGTCCTCGACCGTCGTGTCATTGGCCGGGCAGGTGGGGATGAGTGAGAGGGGTGCACCTCGGATTACTCCCGGGCGTCGTTGCTTTCGCGGTCAGTAATGTTGTCCTCGAAGAGGATCGCGTGGACGCGTCGCAGCTTCACCGCCCGCGCGATGCGCGACACCCGCGCAGACCTGATCAGCCTCAAGCTCAGCATCAACGTCGTCAACGGGGACACCATGCGCCTGCGCGCTTTCGCCCCCGCCATTCACGGCTTCCTCGACACCATCCGAGAGGGCCACCCCGCAATACCTCTGCTCCTGGTCTCCCCTGTCCTGTGTCCGACCTACGAGAACACCCCCGGACCTCTCATGCCGGACCTCTCCGGCGGAACCCTGAAGTTCAAGGCCACCGGCGATCCGGTCGAGACCGCCGCAGGGCGGTTGACGCTCACGATCATCCGCGATGTCCTGGCCGACATCGTCGAGCAGCGGTCCGCCGAGGACCCGAACCTCCACTACCTCGACGGACTCGCCCTCTACGGCGAGAGCGACCACGACGAGTTCCCCCTACCGGACGCGATCCGCCCCGGCCCCGAAGGACATCGTCGCATCGGCGAGAACGTCGCCAAGCTCGTCTTCGCGAACAACGGGCCTTTCGCCATCACACCCGCTTGACCCAGAGACCCGTGACCGGCAGAGAGAGGGCGAAGGCTGGCCCCCGAGTTCCTCCTGACCGGCCTCGGGCGCATCCAGATGGCGCCTGTTTCCTAGGCCGTCGGGGCGGCATGAGCAAGGGAATTGCTTTGACGCCGCGTGACAACCCACCCCTCGACGTTCTTTAGGCCAGTCACCCCAACCGGCGACTTCCTCGCCCGGAGCGGCAAGCACGACACAAGTTCAGTTACTCCGGTCGACCGACGGCTACGGCGAATACGTGGCTAAGGAACATTCGGTCCTGTCAACCTCGCATCAGGAATCAGAAAGGAGCTTTTGGAGACGCCGCATCACGTCGACCTGGGCCGGATTGTAGAGATCGGCAATGGCTTTGCCGATGGTGCGATCGGCGTGCCGCCGGCCACGCGGGGCGTCCGAGGCGAGGTCGTGCAGCCCGGGATGCTTGACCCGGAGACCTCGGACGTACGGCACGAGACGCTCGGCAAGACTCTGGCGCCTGCTCGTCCGCATCGGCAGGAAGCTCGTCGAGTTCGCGTGCCACCAGCTGCGGCTGCTCATGGAGCAAGTCCGCGTAGGCGTCCATGCCATGGGGGCCGAGAACCCGGACTTCGTCTCCGCCGCCACACCGCTCCCCGTCGGGACCGCCGACGCCGGTTCCGAACCTGTGTGAGGCGCAGGCGACATCGCCACTCCGACCACCGGAAACATCCGTACCGGCCACACCGCCGCACCGCCTGCCTCACCCCGGTCCGGCTCCTCCCACACCCGCCCTTCGAGGGAAGCAGAGCCGGGACGGGCACTCGCACCACTGCTACGGAGGTACAGCAGCCGCCTCGCCGAGATCGCAGCCCGGCCTAACGCCACCGCCGGCCGCATCAGCCTCGCCCAGCTCCTCGCCCCTCCGCTCACTCGCGGCACAACGGGTTGGGTACGCCGTAGGCCGCCCTCCTGACCGTGATGTCGCCTCGACCAGGAGGGCGGCCCGCTGTCACGGTTGATACTCGGGGATCAGGACGGGTCGCCGTACTGAAGGCCGCGGCCGTCGGTGGCCCGGTACAGCGTCATCCGCTTCCAGTCCCGGACGACCGTCCGGATCGTCTGCATCTGCGGCTCCACCCGGTTCGTGCACCAGAGGCGTACGGTGAACGTGGCGCGCTGGAGGTGCTTCTGTCTGCCCCTGAGGGCCATCTGTACGGGTGCAGCCTGTCGTCACCGTTCTGTCACAAGAGTCGCCGCACGGAACCCTGCCGCGCTCCCGCCCTATCTGCACTCACGTACCACGCGTACCGCGGGGCAACAGCCAACGACCGAAACCCGCGGACGAGACGACTCAGGGGGACAACAACATGCGTCACAGCAACGGCATTCGCAGGGCGGCTCTGGCGACGACGGCGGTCACGGCCGTCGCGGCGGCGGTGACCGGCGTCCTGCCCGGCACCGCCATGGCGGCGAGCACCACCACTTCCACCCCGCCGCCCGCCTGTCGCACTTCCGCTCTTCAGGTCAGCGCCTGGCAGGCCGCCCACCCGCCCGTCGGGACCGGGACCGGGGCGGCGGTCGTGCAGTTCACCAACGTCTCCGGGAGGACGTGCGTCGTGAAGGGCCACCCGACGGTCGCGGGCGCCGGCAACGGCTCCCCCTCCCACAACACCCCGCTCAAGGTCACCCCCACCGGCAGGGCGACCACCGTGACGGTCCGGCCGCACGGCAAGGCATGGGTGAAGCTGACCTTCGTCCAGGTCCAGGGCGAGGGCGACGGCTACTGCAAGTCGGGCAAGACCCCGAAGGCGTATCCGACGATGGTCATCGGGCTGGCACACTCCGGGAAGCACCAGGTCGCCCTGAACGACGGGGTGTGGGCCGAGTGCGACGACAAGGTGACCGTCACCCCGGTCTCGGCGGTCAAGCCTTCCTGACCCCCCGTCCCCACAAACCGAGCAGCCTGCATGACGATCGCAAGGCTCTGACCTACACGTGCACCAGGAACCGCACATAAGGGCAGGTCAGTGACTCAGCGCACCTTCGGTGCGCTGAGTCACTGCGGTGCGCTGCGACAAGAGCGCCGGCTTCCCGGCGGGGGTGGGGCGGTGGTGGGTTTCGGCGAGGTGGTCCAGACGGATCGCTTCGAGGCGTGAGGGTTCGAAGGGTCCCGATCAGGACTGGGGCAGGGTCGCGGTGGCCTTGTGTCCGGCCTCGACCTGGGAGATGCGCTGGGCGAACATGGTCGCCCCCTGGGTGAGCATTGGCTCGGCCTCACCGCCCTCCACGACGGTTGTGGCGACTACGGTGCCGACCCGCATGGTGAGGTACACGCCCTGCAGGCCGCCTGCCGACTTGGAGTAGGCCATGCTCTCGTTGCCGATGGTGGGCTTCGACAACGCGGGGTACTGTCCGGCTTCGCGCTTCATTCCTTCCCTGGCGTCCTGCCGGGTGGTGTAGGTCGTCAGGTGAAAGTTGACGTAGTACGTGTCGTCGCCGCCGAGGGCGTACTTGGCGCGGCCGAACCACTTGCCCTTGCACTCCTGCACGCTGGGACAGTCGAGGTGGCCGTCCGCAGTAGTGACGAAGGCGCCGATGCCCTGCAGACCGCCCATGGCCCCGGGGTCCGGGAGAGCATCTTCGGCCTGCTTCTTCTGGCTCAGCACCGTGGCCGAGTCCGCCTGCTTGTGCACCGGTCCGTCAGAAGAGCCCCCCTGCCCGCCACTTGCCCCGGATGTCTCAGCACCGTTACCCCCGCACGCCGTCAAAGCGGCGCACAACGCCCCGGCCACCGCTGCGGCCCTCAAGCGTCGCCGTACCGAACGACTCGTTCCCACCATGGTCCACCTCGTAACCGATCAACAAAGCACACAGATAATAGAGTTGCCGCCACCGCGCACCGCGCGGATGAGCTGGGGCAGGTTGCCGAGTGATCCGGACGGTTCCTGCCCGTTCCTTCGCAGGTTCGGCGAGGTGCCGTGGTGGGCGCATGGCCCGTGCCCAGGATTTGTGGGCTGACTCTCCGGCCGCCATTCGCCGCCTGCGTCGTGCTGGTGCGTCCTACAGGAGCTGGGAGACCCGGTACCCGATCCCGCCCTCGATCAGATACCCCGTAGTCACGCAGACCACGTCGTTGAGCCACGCGTAGCGCCCGGAGCCCGTCTCGAAGAGCGGGTTCGTGCGGAAGTAGTAGCGCGCGGGGTCGACGAGGTGGCGCCGCTCGGGGTCCGCCACCGCCGCCCGCGCCTCCGGCGGGGTGACCCATCGCCCGCCGTACGTCATGTGCACGAGGTCGCCGTCGTGGGTGCGCAGAGGCAGCCGGACGTCGAGCGCGAGCACGCCGTCCGGCCGGAACAGGCCCCAGTCGCCCCCTACGGCCAGCACGTCGCCCCGGATCCGTGGGCCCTCGAACGTGCCACCCGCCGAGCCGAAGAACATCCGTCGGCCCAGCGGTCCAGGCCCGATGTCGAGCCGCGGATCCAGGTCGACGACCATGTCGAAGAGGTGGACGGTACGGGGTTCGGCGACGTCTTTCACGCGCGGATCGAGTGCCATGCCCACTCACCTTCCGTCCGTGAACAAGGTGGCCCTGACGGCGTCAGTCGAGACCGCCGACTGCGCGCACAGCTCCGCCAGATCGAAGCAGAACCGCTCGCTCGCGATCAGGCCCTCCTGGAACCCGAAGCGGATGAAGACGGGCAGCTCGGCGCGCCGCCCGTTCGGTCGCACCCCGAACCGTTCGCCGGTCATGGTCATCCGCACTGTTCCCCAGCACGCCAGCACGTCGTCGCCGATCGCGTGGCCCTCCAGCGTGACCTCGTAATCGGGGAACGACGTGAAGAAGTGGGTCAGTGCCTTCTCGTTGGCGTCGAGGCCGCGCGCCAGCGTGCCGAAGGCCGGAGCAGTCAGGGTCATGTCGGGGTGGAAGCAGCGCATGGCGGCGGGTACGTCCTGCCGGTTCTTGGCGGCGGCGAGGGCGTGCGCCAGTTGTAGCGCCCGTAAGGCGTTCTCTGGGGTCATGAACAAAACGTATGGCCGTACGTACGTTTTCAGCAAGAGGTCTGGCAAGATACAGGCATGAGCGACAACGCCACCGGACTTCAGAGGGCCGCGGAGCGCACCGCCGATCGGCGACTGCTGCGCGGGGCGCGTTCACGGCGGGCGATCCTGCGACAGGCCGTCGACGTGGCCTCTCTCGAGGGCCTGGACGGGCTCAGCTTCGGCGTCCTTGCCACCGGCTTCGGCATGAGTAAGAGCGGTGTCCAGACCCTCTTCGGGACGAAAGAAAATCTTCAGGTCGCCACGGTCGAGTGTGCAGGTGGCATCTTCGAGGAGGCCGTCGTCCATCCCGCACACACCGCGCCCCACGGCGCTCCGCGTCTGCGCGCGCTGGTCGATGCGTGGATCGTCTACGCCTCCGCCCCCCTCTTCCCGGGCGGCTGCTTCTGGGCGGCGAACCAGGCTGCCTTCGACAGCCGCCCCGGCCCCGTCCATGACGCGCTCTTTGCGGGCCGGCGCGGCTGGCGCACGCTCCTGGCCGACGAACTCCGTCACGCCGACGCGGCGGACGCCGAACTGGCGGCCTTCCAGCTCGATGCGGTCCTTCTCGCCGCGAACACCGCGCTGCGGTGCGGGGACCGAGAGGCAGTGGAGCAGGTGCGCAGAGTGACCGAGAACCTCCTGCAAGACTGAGCACGAAAGAGGAGAGTCCGAGGCCCAGCCGCCCGTCGTCATGACCAAGGCGCATGGCTCTTGACCTACGGCCCACCACGGGGGAGAGCACCCACTCGTGAACCTGGGCATCATCGGGCAGGCGGCCGGGCTGTTCGCCGTGACCAACATCGACGACATCCTGATCCTGTCGCTGTTCTTCGCCCAGGGAGCCGGGCACCGCAGCTCCACCCGCCCGATCGTGCTGGGCCAGTACCTGGGCTTCGTCGCGATCCTCGCCGTGGCGGTGGCCGCCGCGTTCGGCGCCACCTTCCTGCCCGAGTCCGCCATCCCTTACCTCGGCCTGCTCACCCTCATTGGGCGGCGCCTTCGGTCTGTGACGTGGCCAGCAGGCGCCCGCCTCGCCATGTCAGAGGCCCGCGCCGCGCATCGGCGCACCGCCCAAGAGGCTGCCGAGCAGCTGGCCCGCGTATTGAAGACCCGCCTGCTCACGGGGCGTCAGATCGTTGGGCCCGTCGGTGGGGACGGCGGTCGCGGTGCCCGCCGTGAGGCAGACCGCGGCGGAGAGGCTGGCGAGGACAACGGCGAGACGACGGAGCACGGGAGTTCCTTGGCTGGTGGATGAGCCGGCGTGCGGCTGGACGCCTACCACTCTCGCCAATCCACGACGCCCGACGCGGGAGGCGGGGCTGAGGGGTGCCCCGATCGGCTGAGCGCACTGCACTCGTAGCGCGCGGGTATGGGGAAGGTCTCCTCTGCGACCGGGCGCTGCGGGCGTAGTCCTCATGGCACGACTTTTGTCACCTGTGTCCGCAGTCCTCGTTTGGGCGCAGGTGACTGTGTGGGTAGTTCCAGGGTGTGCACGATCGCGTCGATGGCTTCTCGCTGGGCTGCCTCGCGGGGGTCAGCGCGGCTTGTGGTCGGCATATTGTGGGCTTTCTCCTGGATGCCGTCCGGTCGATGAATAGAAACTCATAGTCTGCCAGTCGGTTCTCAGGCACTGCCCTCTGAGTCCAGAGTCTATCCCTCATACAAAGTGAAGCATGCCAGTGCAGTGCTTCGCCTCACCCTCCCTCTCAACCTCACCGGGCACATGCTGCTCCCTGTCCGGTTCTTCAAAGCTCGGGCAGTCCTCTCATTCTTTGTGCCAGGTGGCCCGGTGGAGAGTGTGAATGCGGGTACAGGGGCTGGCATGGCACCGAAGACTGAACAGCTCATGTCCCTGCGGGCCGTACGCCAGCTGCGCAGGACCCGCGTCTTTTACACAGGAGGTGTCCTGCTGTGGGCGGCCACCGCCCTGTGGACGGGATGGAATCATCCCGGGAGCCGCCAGATGTGGGTCTCCCTGCTCTTCCTGACGGTTTTCACCGGTCTGCTCGCCGCCACCTCCGTGTGGCTGCACCGTCTCCAGACGGGAGCTGGACACAAGCCGGCACATCATGCCGCACCCCGGCGGGCCATCGCCCCCGGCCACGTAAACGCCTGACCCCACCCCGACCTACTCCCACAGCCAGCCAGCCTGTTCCGCGTTAGCGGGCCAGGGACTGAAGGCGCAGCCGGAAGTCCCGTGCCGGGGGAGCGCAGCGGACCCGGCACACCCCTGTGAGTGGGGGTGTTGGTGGCATTGGGTGGGTGTCAGCGGGACAGGGTGCTGGGTGCCTGGTCATGGGGATAGTTGCGGGCGGGCCCGCTGTCATGAGGTGACCAAGCGGCTGCTGTTTTCCGGCTGGTGTGGGGTGGGTCGGCTGTCGTGGGGGTGGCTGTTCCTGTGGTTTGAAGGACAACGGTAGGGATGCCCGCGAGACTCGGAGTCGGCAGTGGACTGGCGAGGGGGCTCCGGTGAGGACACCTGACGGGCTGGATGAGTTTCGTTGGCGGTGGATGCTTCTTCGCCGTCCGAGGACGGAGTGGTTCTTCCTGCTGCATGCCGCGACGGGGCCTGCTGGTTTTCAGGATGTCCGCGTCTACGGCCGTGACGGGATATCCGATGCGCGGCTGGTGTGGAAGGTCTGTCATCAGTGCGAGCGGGGCGTCATTTCGAAAATCTCGCTCTCCCCGGAAGTACAGCGGCAAGGTCTCGGCACACGTCTCGTCGACAGGGCGCTTCTGGACGGTCCCGGATATCGCTGGACGACCAGCAGTCAGTCGCCGGATGGTCGGGCGTTCTTCTGGCCGATGACGGCGCGTACGGGCGCCGAGTTCGCGGCGGGAGCCCGGACATGCGAGCACATCTTGGAGAGTCGACCCGGACGTCATAGGCCAGTACTGGACCGGCGCCTGCACCGGGCGCGTCGCTGACTGCCGGCGCCTCACCTCTGACTGGGGAAGAGTCGCTGGCGCGCCTTCTTGTCGAGGGGCCGTTTGACCGGCCGGGCGTGAGGCTCGCTGAGCCAGGATGGCAGTCGCCGCCACTGCCGGCACGCAGGTGCCTTCGTAGGTGGGGCCAGGGTCAATACAGGGCGATGTCGGCGGAGCGGGGTGCTGACGGTAGTCCACGGGGCCGGGGCGTGGAACTGGTCGCTGTCGTGGGGTGACCGGGTGGCTGTCACGGTGTGGCTAGCAGATCGCGGTCCGGCTGTGTTGGGTTTGCCGGTCTTCGTATGAAGGGGGTGGCTGGGGCGGTGGGGTTGGCCCTGTGACGGTTTCTCAGGCCCCGGTGGGGGAGGCGGCGTTGCCGGGTTCGGCCGTTCTGGCGGTGGCCGGGCGGGTGGAGCGGGCCGTGGTGGTACGGCGGCTGCTGGCAGTGGACCGGGGGGAGGGCGGTCTGTCGTCGTTGCACGTGCGGATCGCGGCCGGTTTGGCGGGGGTGACGGAGCGGACGGTGTGGCGGTGGCTGGCCGAGGGGCGCGAGGGGCGGGTGGAGGGGCGGCCACGGCAGGGCGGGTTCGTGGTGGGTGACGCTTTGTGGGATGTGCTGACGCAGGTGGGCGGGAACGTCGCCGAGCTGCGCCGCAGGATGCTCCGGGCGCAGGACGAGGGCGGGCTGGAGCACTGGGAGGCGGAGTTTGTGCCGTCGTTGGCGACGCTGCACCGTGCTGTGAAGGACGAGTTGCGGGCGGGCCGGGTGCTTCAGGTCGCGCGTGCGGCGTCGGGCCTGGTGGAGCCGAGCCGGTACGACCGGGCGCTGGCCGAACTCGGCTTCGCAGATGGTGCGAACGGTCCGCCGGTCGTGGACGGCCCGGATACCGAGCTGTCCGGCACGGGCGGTGAACAGCGGCCCGGCGCGGTGAAGACCGCTTCGCGTCCCCGGGTGTCGGGTGGGGTGCGCCTGTACGCGCCGGGGGCGCGGCTGGTGTCGACGCGGCAGGTGGCCGGGGTGGTGGAGGCGGTGGGGCACACGGTCGCCGCGCGGGGGATCGGCTGTGTGTACGGGGACACGGGGCTGGGGAAGACGGTCGCGGTCGAGCAGGCTCTGCATCTGCTGCCCGGCCGGGTGCCGGTGTGGCGGGCGGTGGTGGGGGTCGGGCCCGGGCTGCCGCAGGTGCGGGCCGCGTTGTGCGAGGCGCTGGGGCTGCCGTCGGGGTCGCTGACGCACCGTGCCGGGCCGGCCGACCAGGCGCTGGTGGAGGCGCTGGCCGAGCCGGGTGTGCTGTTTCTCGACGACGCGCAGCGTCTGTCGCCGCCGGTGCTGGACTATCTGCGGCAGCTGTGGGACTCGCCGGGCTGTGCGGCTGCCCTGGTCTTGTGCGGGGCGGGCAGTGAGCGGGCGCTGGCTCGGGCAGCGGCGATGCGTTCCCGGGTTCTGACCTGGCATCAGGTCAGCCGTCTCGACGCGGAGGACGTGCCGCGGACGCTGGGCCTGTTCCACCCGGTGTGGGAGGACGCTGATCCGGCCGGCCTAGTGCGGGCGGATGAGCAGACCGCCCGCGGCAACTTCCGTACCTGGGCGAAGATCACCTCGCATGTCTGTGCAGCCCGGGGCCGCGACCCCGGTGCGGGTGTGGGGCGGGACGCGATCGACCAGGCCTGTGCCCGGCTCGGCCCGTACTCATGACGGCCCCTCCCACGTGCCCTGGGCACACCGGTTCCGACGGCAGAGACCTCGCCCCGTTTGGCGAGGAGAAGGAACGGCGCGATGACGGACAGCGGACCGCAGGACACCAACGGCGGCCACGGCGTTGACGCGGGAGGGCAGTGGCTGCCGCCGCCGGGGGATCCGGCGGGTGTGCTCGGGAAGCAGTCGCTGGTTGCGCTGCGGGCGCCTGCGGTGCGCCGCCTGCTGGCGCTGAGGGCCCGGGGCGGTCTTTCTCGGCAGCACGTGCGGCTGGCGGGGGAGTGCCTGGGGGCGTCAGAGCGCACGGTGTGGCGGTGGCTGGCCGAGGCGTCCCAGAGCCCGGCGGCGGCTGCGCATCCCGGAGCCCGCCGCACCGGCAGGTTCGAGATCACCGCGGAGATCCGGGTGCTGCTGGCGTACTGGCACGGCAACGCCTCCGCAGTCCACCGCCAGCTCGTGGAGCGCGCCGCAGCCGAGGCCGGGGGCCCACGAGCGCAAACGTCCGGCACTGCCGTGTCCGCCCCGCCCGGCCTGGTGGCTGTGCCGGGCGGGGCAGCCCTGTCGCAGGTGCCGCTGCTGGATCCGGTCCCGTCCCTGTCAACGTTCCTGCGCGCGCTGCGCCGCGACCTGACGGCGGGGGAGCGCGCCGGTCTCGCCAGCGGACCGGAGGCAGCACGCGCCCATGACGTGTTCGGCAAGCGGCCGGCGTCCTGGCGCAACCACGCCTGGGAGACCGATCACGTTCAGGCCCCTTTGCTGGTCGACGCCGACGGCGACCTGGTGCGCCCGTGGATCACCTGGTTCATCGACACCGCCACCAAAGTCATCACCGGTACCGCTGTCACCCCGGGCCATCCCTCCCGCGCGTCGGTACTGGCCGCCTTGCGCGCCGCAGTGGTGCGGGACGATCCCTACGGCCCGGCCGGGGGAGTGCCGGAGCTCGTGAGGATGGACCGGGGCAAGGACTTCCTGTCGGCCGCCGTCACCACCGCGCTCGGTGCGATGGGCGTGACGGTCAAGGACCTGCCCGCCTACAGCCCGCATCTGAAGGGCACGGTGGAGAGCCTCAACCGGGCTGCGGACCGGATGCTGTTCGCCGCTCTGCCCGGCTACACCACCGCTCCCACCGGGCCGCGCTCGGAGCGGCGCGGACGCACCGCGGGGGCGGTGTCCGCCCTGTCGTTCCAGGACTTCACCACGGAGGTCCTGGCGTGGACGAACTGGTGGAACACCGCGCACCGCCCGAAAGCCCTGTCAGGCCGTACGCCGCTGGAGGCGTGGCAGGCCGATCCGACCCCTGTCACCGACATCCCCGCCGCCGACCTGTGGGCCTTCACCCTCGAGGACGACGGCCGGCCCCGGAAACTGACCAGCCACGGCGTGAGCTGGCGCGGCCGCACCTACACCGCCGCGTGGATGACCGGCCAGGCCGGCCGCCAGGTTCGCGTGCGCTACATGCCCCACCATGACCACGAGATCGAGGTCTGCGACGCCCGTGGCCGCCACCTCGGCCCGGCGCACCTCGCGGACGCGGCCACCCCCGAGCAACTGCAGGCCCTGCGCGAGGCACGCGCGGAGCGCGCCCGGCGCCTGCGCGCCGACGCGAAGGCCGCCGAACGCCTGCGCCGCCAGAGATTCGCCCCCACCACCAGCGCGGAGCCCGCCCAGCGGCTGGGATCCGTCACGGCCGCCCAGGCCGAGCGTGAACTCGCCGCCGCCGACTACACCGACGTCGCACGGCTGGCACTGCCCGACCTGATCCCGCCCGCCCCGCCTCCGGCGCACTGGCGCACCCCGCCCGCCCTGGCGGCCGGCACAGCGCCACCCCCGCCGGCCCCCGGCCCAGCCGACCCATCGGCGGACGTTGCGCCGGAGCCCAACTCCCGACCCGCAGGAGACGCCTGATGACCGCGGCCACCTACCAGTACGTCGACCTGCCGGACGCCTCCGTGGTCACCACCCGTGCACTGCTGGCCGCCCGGGAGAACATCACCGACACAGTCGCCGCGCGGGCCATGATGTGCATCCACGGCGGCGCCGGCTTCGGCAAGACCCTTGCCGTCAACACGTGCCTGCGGGAACTCGAACCCAGTGAGGACGTCCGCCGGGTCACCTTCCGGGCCCGGCCCACCGCCCGCGCGGTGCGCTACGAGCTGTTCACCGCGCTCGACCTGGCCGGTGAACCACCGCGCCACCCCAGTGAATTCGACCGTCTGCTGAAGACCGCCCTGGCCGAACGCCCCCGTACCTTCCTCGTTGACGAGGCCCAGTGGCTCAACGGGGAGGCGTTCGAGTACTTCCGCTACCTGTGGGACGAGCCTTCCACCCAGCTCGCGATCATCTTCGTCGGCGGGGAGGGCTGCCATACCGTGCTGCGTCGCGAACCGATGCTGTCCTCCCGCATCTTCATCTGGCAGCACTTCACCCGCCTCACCCCCAGCGAGGTCCTCGACGTCATCCCGCTGTTCCACCCCATCTGGGCCGATGCCGACCCCGAGGACATCGCCTTCGCCGACAGCCACGCCGCGCACGGCAACTTCCGCGCCTGGGCCCAGATGACCGCGCACACCAGCACCGCACTGGCCCGCACTGGCCGTCCCCGCGTTGATCAGGAGCTGCTGCGGTGGGCCTTCAGCCGCCTCGCCTGACCACCGCACCGCCATGCCGCTCGCCGCGCCACCGTCGCCTGTCACCGTGGTCATCGACCGCGATGACCACGTCATCCACACCCACACCGCCCTGGCCGCCCACCACCTGCCGTCCGGCCGGATCACCCTGCACCCCGGCCCGGGCACCACCAGCGAAACCGGCCTTGCCCACGACCTTCTCGTCGCCCTGGGTAAACCGCCCCTGCTCCCGGGGCGTTTCCCTGCCGGTCGTCAGCCCGCATGGGAAGCCGCCACGGCCTGGGTGACCGCCCTGCGCGTCTCCCGGTTGACCGTCCTGCGCGCCCACCGCCTCACCACCGGCCGCGCGATGCGCCTGCTGCAGCTACATGCCCTGACCGGTGTCCACCTGACCTTGGTCTGCCACCGCCCGCACCTTCCCGCCGCTCTGCACCAGGTCCTGCGGACGGTCGACTACTCCGTCACCGCCGACTTCGAGGCTGCTCGCCGCCACTACTACGGCACGCCTGTCACCGAACCCCCGCCTGCAGACGAGCCCGCCGGACCCGCTGACCGGTGGCTTACCCTGCCCGCACTGGACCGCCTCGTCTCCTACGACAGCCCCCGTCCCTGCGCCGCCCCGTGCATGCCACCGCCGATCGCCTGGCGGCACCGCCCACCGCCCGCGCCTGTCACCGCGCCCACCGCCCAGCGAATCGCCTACCGCCTGCACACGGCGACCGCACATCCTCGCCTCGCCGCAGCCGTCGCCGCCGCGCTGTTCACCGGCGCCTCCCTCCAACAACTCGCCACCGCCCGCCCCCGCGACTACGACACCGCCGCGGCCACGCTCGCCCTGCACGACCGCGCCCGCTACACCGACGGCTGCGCCGCCCACCCCATACCGCCCTGGGCCAGCGTCTTCCTGCGGGCCGCCGTCTGCTTCACCCGGCTCGTCTCCCACGAGGACCAGGAACTGCTTGCCGCACCAGGTGACCGTGCGCACCTGCTGCGCGTGGCGGAGACGGCCAGGCTGCGCCCGCCCCAGCCGCCCGCGGCCCGCCGCAAAGGCCCGGCCGGCCGTGTGGAGTGGGACTGGCGCGAGCGGCAGGAAGCCGAGCAGTACGAAGCCATGCCGGCCAGTCGCGTCAGGCCCTCGCGACGCTGAACCCCCTGACGCATTTCGCTCGAAGGGGCAGGCTCAACCGATCGAGAAGTCGGCGAACTCGACGTCGCTGAAAGCGATGTGCAGACCGTGGGCCCGGCGGCCCCATTCGCGGAAGTAGGCGTGTCCCAGCGCGCGGGCGAGGATCACCGTCTGCTGCTGCTCGCCCGCGCCGGCATCCCGGGCGGCGAACAGCTCCCGGGCTACCTCTCCCGGCAGGTCCTGGGTGATCCACCGCACCCGCGGATCGTCAGAGGAGCCTGCAGGAGCCGCGAACCCGAATCGCGCCCTGGTATGGAAGACGAAGCCCTCCGCCTCTGCCTGGGCGCGTCGACGGGCCCGTATTCGGGGCTGCCACCGGGCCAGGACCGCTTCCTCGATCGCCTGCACCTGCAGCGGACCCGGCGGACGACGCGCTCCTGGCTTCTTCGTCACCCACCGCTGCACGGTGCGCTGCGACACCTCCAGCACGGTGGCGACCTGCCGAGTGGAACCACCGTGTGATGCCAGCAGAAACCGCAGGCGGGCCTCGGTGCTTGCAGGAACGGGCCGGGTGCGTAACGCGCGCTCCAACCCCTGCTCGATCTGTCCCACATCCGCCTCTCGAAGCGGCCAGCCGCCAGGGCAGGCATCTGCAGTCCGTCGTGTCAGTTCTCCCACGTCGCCTGCCCCTGCCTGCCCGTTCTTGCATTCTCGGGACAGCGCTGGCTGCCGCAAGATATGAGCCCTTGGACGAGCACCGGCGACAAGCCGACGGCACGGGTCACGACGGAGTCGCCAGCGTCCCGGTGCTGTCCTTCGGCACGCACATGAGCCATCGATCCGTACGCGGACAGCGCCACCGCCCTGGTCGCCCGCATCTCCGGCGAGGGCGAGGAGCCGGCGGCCGAGCCGGTATCCTGCCCGCGGGGCTGACGCCCTGGGCTTCGCCGACGCCCACACCGCATCCGGACACCCACACTGCCCGGACCACTGGTAGAAGGTCTTCCGGGATCGACGGACCGCTTGACGAGCACCTTGAGGATCCATCGAGCCGGGGTTGCCGTGTGGGGGCGAGGACCCGGTGCCGAGAGGACCCGTCCATGACCAAGCGCACCACCGAGCAGCAGCGCGCCCGCGAACTCCAGCGCACCGCACGCGAGCAGGGCACAAACGTCAGCTACCACGAAGCCCTCAACTGGGTACGTGATGCCGCCGAGTCGCAGGCCAAGTTTCCGGGCAAAATCGCCGTCCCTGTGCCGCACGATCACTGCGTCATGCTCTTCGAGGCGGACACGGACCCCGAGTACATCCGCAACGCGATCACGCCGCTTTCCGCAGCCGAAGTCGAGCTCCGTAATGAACTCCTCCAGCGGAGGAACGCTCTGATGGACGACCACACCAAGGCGGAGATCATTGCCATGATCCTCAGGAGGTGGCGCTATCCGGGCGAGAATCTCGCACGCTGCACAGAGCGCCCCTCGGTGACCGGCGTCGTCTTGGCGGAGGCCCGGATGACCATCCCGCGCCGCCGGTAGCCGGCCCTTGGGTATCCGCTGCAACATCCGAAGCGTGTTGCACCCCTGACCTGCACAAACGCCGACCAACGGTCGGGCTGGGCACGTGCGATGTCCTCGACACCACCCTCGTCCAGCCGGCCTCGTCGCGGAGATCAGCGCTCACATGTCCGTCGACACCGCGGCGGGGTCTACCTGTATCCGACCCTGCGCCTGGACGTGGCTGCCGGGTTCGGCGCGGCCCGGCCGCGGCCGCAGGGTGATCGACTACACCAACTCCAAGGGGCGAGGCTGCCCAGGCGCCTTCCTGACGGACCATGCGAGGTGATATCACTACCGTGAGTGATCTTGCGTGGCAGTAGGGGCCGGGGGTGGGCTGTGGCAGGGAGGCTTGAGCCGGGAAGGGATGGAGCCCGGCCGGTATTCGAGGGCTTTCCGGAGCCCAAATCGCCAGAGGTCGTCGTGCTTGCGCCGCCGACCCAGAGCGCTCCCTTGCCCACGCCTCAGGTGTACCTGCAATACATCTACGACGCTGACGACTGGGAGGACTTCACCGTCGAGTGGGTCCACCAGTTCGGTACGTGGTCTGGTCGTCCCTACGTCCGAGTTCAGCGGATGGGTGGGGCCGGCGACCGCGGAGCGGACGTCGCAGCCTGTCTCTCCGAGCAAGGCACCGCAGGCGAGTGGCACTGCTACCAGTGCAAGCACTACCTCAAGCCGCTCGGGCAATCAGACGCCTTCCCAGAGATGGTGAAGATCTTCGTCGCGAAGATCCTCGGCACGTACGAGCTGCCCACGCGCTATGTCTTCGTCGCACCAAAGATTGGCACGGGACTCGAACGACTCCTGCTCAACCCGCCCCAGCTGAAGGACGAGTTCTTCGCGGCGTGGGACGACAAGGACTCCAAGCTCGGGACCAAGCCCAAGCTCACCCCGGAGATGCGTACAGCTGTGGGCGCGCTGGCGCAGGCGACGGACTTCTCGATGTTCGAGGCCCGGAACCTCGACGAGATTCTCGAACTGCACGCTGCGACCCCCCACCACGTTAGGCGCTTCCCACAACCGCTTAAGCAGCGCCCTGCCGCCGATCCGGCCCCACCTGACCAGGCACCACACGAAGCCGTCTACGTCCGCAAGCTGCTGGACGCCTACAACGCGAAGCACGGCCTCGCCTTGGAGACGCTGCAACAGGCCCGCGACCATGCGAAAGTCAGCGGCCATCTCTTCCGCCAGCGTGCCGCCTTCTTCCACGCCGAGTCGCTGTGGCGTTTCGCGCAGGAGAGTGTCCCGGAAGCGACCTACACCGCGATCGAGACCGACCTGTACGACGCCGTGATCGAGATCGAAGACCGCGACCATGGCAGCGGCTACGCACGGCTGGAAGCCGTACTGGACGCGGCTGTCGCCCACACACCGAACCCGGCGAACATCCTCGCCCCCGTGGTGAAGGTCATCGACCTCAAGGGCATGTGCCATCGTCTGGCCAACGACGACCGGCTGACCTGGTGCAAAGAGGAGACCCCGTGACCCCCCTCAACGGCCCCGTGGAGGCCGGGATGCGCGCTCTGGTCCTCCTGGCAGAGACCTTCCCCCGCCGCCTGGACGTCGCCCAGCTCGTCTACCTGGACCACGCCATGCTCCACAGCGGCGACCTCGACCACGGCCCCGCCAGTCTCCACCCCGACCTCCCCGCCGGCCCCGGCGAGCTCGGCCTGCGCCGACGCCTCATCGAACAGGGCCTCATGGTCCTGCTACGCGCCGGCCTCGCCGACATGACGACCACCGACCACGGCTTCATGTACGGGGCCACAGACGAGGCAGCGAGCTTCCTCAACGCCCTGGAAGCTCCCTATGTCGGGCAGCTCATCGAACGGGCTGACTGGCTCACCAGCACCTACATGCATGAAGGAACGGACGTCCGCGAGGGCATGAAGCAGATCACCCAGCGCTGGTCTGACCGTATCCACGTGAGCCCCGGCGACCTGGGAGAGGACGTCCTGTGATCAGACTGACGCTCGTCCACCTGACCTTCCTCGGCATGGATAAGCCTCCGGCGGCAGTGGAATTCAGTCCCGGCCTGACGGTCATCTACGGAGCCTCGGACACGGGCAAGTCCTACGTCGAAGAGGCCGTGGACTACATGCTGGGCGCCAGCGAACTCAAGTCGATCCCGGAGGACGACGGCTACACCCGCATTCTCCTCGGCCTACGGGTGAGCGACGGTCGCAGCCTCACTCTGTCCCGCGCGATCGGCGGCGACACCATCGAGGTGTTCAACCACGATCTCCGAGAGATGCCATCGGAGCCAGCGGACGAGACTCTCAAGTTCAAGCACAACGCCAAGTCGAAGAAAAACATCTCCCGCTACCTGCTGACCGTCCTGGGAATCGACGGCCAGCGGATCCTCCAGAGCGGCCGCGGCAACGTGCTGCCGCTGAACTTTCGGGACCTCGCGCGCCTGGCCGTCGTCAACGACACACGCATGGCAGATCAGCACTCTCCGGTACTGGGCACCCGGAATCCCCTGAACGAAACCAGGGAGAAGTCGGTCTTCAAACTCCTCCTCAGCGGAGAGGAAGAGCCGGAACGCCCTGCAGCGCCAAGCAATCTGGAGAAGCAGTTCGGCAAGGGGAAGATCGCGGTCATCGACCACCTGATCGACGAGAACCGCGGAAAGCTCACGATGGAGGCAAACCAGTCGCAACTGCGGGAGCAACTCGACCGCCTGCAGGCGGCCCTCGGCGAGGTGACCACCGCCGCCGTCGAACTTGCTGAAATCCGCACCAGCCTTCTCCGTGACCGCCGGGGCCTGGAAGAAATCAACCTTGCGGCCCAGCAGCGGGGCGACGAGGTCGAGCAGCTGCTCGCACGATTCGCTCTGCTGAAAGAGCAGTACGAGTCAGACTTGGCCCGGCTCCAGATGGTCGGTGAAGCCGGAACCCTACTGGGCTACTTCCAGACCGGGACCTGCGTCTTCTGCGGCGCCGAGCCCCAACACCAGCACCCGGAGCACCACCTCGCCGAGAGCACCCAGCTGGCAGCGTCTGTATCTGCCGAGACGCGTAAGACAACAGATCTGCTCAGCGACCTGCTCCTCATGATCGAGGACTTGGAAGAGCAGGCAGCGGACATTGAATCGGCCCGCGCTGCCCGACACGAAGAGCTCACACACAACGCTGCGGAGCTCCGCGCACTCGATCAACGGATGCAACCTGTCGACACGGACGCCACCGAACTACTGAACGCCCGCTCACGGGTCGAAAAAGAGCTGGCCCTGCACGCTCAGATCGAGCAGCTCGAAGACCTCAAGGCATCGCTGTCCACCGTGGCTCCCGCTCCGCCGACTGCCCGTCCCGACGGCATCCCCGCCGCCGACGTCGCCGACTTCGAGCGCATGATCCATGAGACCTTGGAAGCCTGGCATGTTCCGGGGGGCAACCGCGTCCGCTACGACCCAACGACTGCCGAGCTCTCCGTTGACGGACAGCCGCGAAAGAGCCGCGGCAGGGGCATGCGATCCATCCTCCACGCCGCCTTCGCCGTATCACTTGCGCGCCGGAACACAGCCCGCGACCTGATCCACCCGGGCTTCGTCGTGCTCGACACTCCGGTCCTCACCTACCGCCGGCCCGAAGACCCGCACGAAGACCGTCCCGAGCTGATGACCGCCGACGTCGCCGAGAACTTCTACCGCGACCTCCTGGAGAATCCGCCGGGCCAGGTCATCGTGATCGAGAACCCGACACCGCCAGCGAGCATCAGAGGGCGTGCCACCGTCCACGCATTCAGCGTGGACGGTTCGGAACGCCAAGGATTCTTCCCACCCCGAGAAAGGCAGTGAGCACCAGCCGCCCACCACGGACAGCCGGACGTGCCTCGGTCAGGCCCAGTCCACCCCCAGCTTGGTGAGGGCGGCGAGCTGGTCGGCGGTGAGCTTGTCGCGCCGGCTCTTGGTGTTCGAGACCCACACGCCCAGCTTCACCACCACCGGCTCCACCTCGCCCTCGACCGCGATCTCCTCCCCGTGGGCGCGCGGCACCGGCCGGCCCGCACCTTCCCGTTCGACCCACTGCGCAAGGGCCGCCAGGCCCCGCTGGAACGCCTGCTGCGCCTTGCTCGGCCCCTTCGCCGCACGGTCGGCTGCCGGGGCCGGTGGCGGCGCCTGGGCGGGTTCCACGCCCAGCGCGGTCAGCCGCTCTTGCTGCTCGGGCAGGAGCCGCGCCCAGGTGGCTGGCTGCTTCTGCTGCTGGAGCCACCGGCCGATGTCGTCGCCGTCCATGAGGACGCCTGGGGCGATGTCGGGCAGCTGGCCGTCAGCGTCGACCAGGTCCGCGAGGACGCGGTAGTGCCGCTGCCAGTCCAGCGGCCACGGGCAGTCCCAGTCCGGGTCGATCGCGGTGAGCTGCGCCGCGCGCACGGCGGCCCGCTCCGGGTCCTTGCCCAGGCCGTTCTTCGCGCCCTTCCGCCGGAGGTTGGCCATGTGCTGGCCGACCGGGACGAGGCCCTCGGCTTCGCTCTCACCCCAGACGGCGTCCTGACGGGGGGCGAGGTGGCCTGTGGCCTGCCGGTACGACCGCAGCGCGGCGAGCTTGTTCTCCCATGCCTCCTCGCCCGGCTCCCAGACCATCCCGGCCTCCGGCGCGTCCAGGAGGATCTTGCGTCGCTCCTCCAGCTCCCCGGCCCGCAGCGCCTTGCGCTGCTGGTGGACCCAGCGTCCGAGGGGGAAGTCCTTGGTGACGCCGACCTCGACCTCAACGTCATAGGGCACGGCGTAGACGCCGGTGATCTCGTTCTCCTTCCGCCACCGGAGCAGGGCCTGGTAGCCCTCCAGCCACACCAGCGACTCCGGCCGGTAGACCCGGGTGCGCAGGAAGGCCGCGATGGTCGACGCGTCGCGCGGGCTGGAGAAGTGGAGCAGGGCCGACTCGGCGGCGGCGTCGGTGTCGTCCTGCTCCTGCTCCTGCTCCTGGTCCTCGCCGTCACCGCCGGCCCCGACGATCCGCCCGTCCTCGTCACGCCGGACGTGGACCTTGCGCTTGCCGCTGGTGAGGGCGCGGGAGGCGAGCTGTTCGACCAGGCGCTCATCATGACTGCGGAGCCCCTGGAGGACCGCCACAAGGGGGCGGAACGAGGCGCTGGCGACCATGTCGGTCGGGTCCTCGCCGGGCTCCAGGAAGACGGGCACGATGATGCGCGCGACCTTGGTGGAGCCGTCGCGGTTGAGCCGGAGTGCGCGGCCGATGTTCTGCACGATCTCCACCTGCGAGCCGCGGGTGTCGGCGAAGCAGACGGCCTCGACTCCCCGTTCGCCGGTGATGTCGACGCCTTCTCCGAGCACGCGAACGCTGGCGAGGAAGGCGCGGTGGACCCGGCGCCCGGCGGCGTCGATGCCGTTGGCGAACTGCCGCAGTACCTCGCGCCGCTCGGTCACGAGGTGGTCGCCGCACAGCCATGCCGACCACACCCGGTCCGGGGGTACGTGGCGGTCGGTCTCCAGCTCGTAGAACTCCGCGTCGATGGACGACTTCGGCAGCTTGTCGGCGGCGGCCAGGTCGGCGTCGGAGGCGTCGTTCAGGTACAGCTCGGCAGCCGTCTCGGGCAGCTTGTCCGCGAACGCGCGGGCCTCTTCGACCTTCTGGTGGAACGTCATGACCGTCCGGAGGTTGTACGCGGCGGCGTGCTCCAGGAGCGCGGTCTGCAACAGGGCCAGGCGCCGGCCCCGCTGCGCCTCCTCCGATTCCCCGAGGACCGGGGAGGGGTCGCGGATCTCCAGGACGTCGATCTCGAATCCGGCAAGGATTTCGCGCTCGATGGCCTCGCTCAGACCGAGCTCCGCGAGCCACGCGCCGTAGGTGCCGTCCGGGTCATCGGCCATGGTCGCGATCTCCGCCTCCTGGCCGTCCGCGCCCTTCTGCGGCCGGGGCGCGGCGAGGATGCGCGGGGTCGCGGTCAGGTAGAGCCGGAAGTCCGCCGGGATCCGCTGGTTGTCGTGGATCGCCGCCCACGGCCGCCCAAGATCACCAGCGGTTCCGTGGGCCTCATCCACGATCGCGAGGTCGAACGGGTCCATCTGCTGCCCGTAGAGGCGCTCTCCGCCCGCCAGAGCGGCCTCCAGCGGCCCGCGAACCTTCCGCTGGCCCACGGGAGCGTCGATGTCCTCCCGGTCCACGAGAGAGGCGTACGTGGCGAACACGATGACCGGCCCGTGCCCGGCCCACAAGGCGAGCTGGATCGGGTTGGTGGTGGTGCGCACCCCCAGCTCGTTCAGCACCGCGTCGTTCTCCAGCGAGCACACCGCGACCATTGGAGCCCGATGGCCCACTAGGCGCCACGCCTGGGCGGTCTGCGCGAGCAGGTCCAGGGTCGGCACGGTCACGAGGATCCGGCCGTCCGCGAAGCTCTCCAGCGCGCACGCGGCGGCGGTGATCGTCTTGCCCGAACCGGTCGCTGACACGATCGTGCCCCGGGCACCCTGCGGGGGCACAGATGACCTTGCAGGGAATCCCACCCACTTGCGAAAAGCTAATTTCTGATCAACCTGATGGCTTTTGAGCAAAACCGCAGACATATACCGGCCTTTTCTGGATCCTCTTCCAAGCAACTTTCTGGTACGGATCCCATAACATCTAAGGCGTTATGGGACTTTCCAGCTCTTCCCGACATAGGCGCAGGAGTAAGCCTAGGTTGGTGCTCAACTCTGATCGAGCATCGGCATACGCCTGCTTTTCTGCCTCGCGCATAGCATCAGATGACCCGGCAACACTCGCCAGGGCCTCCGCAAGCCTGCTACTGCAGTTACCCACCACGAGGCCCTGATCCTGAACAGCGGTAGGACCAAATAGACAGAGCTCTTCAACTGCAGCCATTAACTCCAAATATAGGTCAGTTTCTTTGCTGAAACCGGCCGAAAGAATGCCGTCCTCAAGTGGTGAACTCGAAGGGTCAAGCGCCCGTAGCACCTTATTGAATAAGGTAACCTCATGCATTCTAAAACTAATGACTGCATGGATCAGGCGACCGTAAACTAGACGACGCTCTTGACGTAACCAGTGCATGTGTTCGTTCTTCGCCCCACCAATCACCTGATTCCTGGAACCGCGATAGCTGGCCCATCCGCCAACTCCAGCGCCGATAACAGCAGCAGCGAACCCAATAATGGCAGCGTAAAAAGCAGCTACACCTGAATCCATGTCGCCTCCTCAGCGAGTTTGCCTTCTTGTAATTACTTTTCGGCCACCTCGGCGTGTCGATCCCATGACCGAAGGGCAGGTGCCCCGTGTTTCCGCCAACGGTACATGCGCATCAACCTGATGCATGCGCTACGCTGGAACTCACACGAACGAGCGACCCCGCCCCTCGCAGCCAGCCTGGCTCGCGCTAGCGGGCCCCAACGGTTCTGGAGGCGCAGCCGGAAGGACCGCCAGGCGGGGAGTGCAGCGGATCCGCTGGCCAGGCTGGAGCGAAGCGGAAGCCCGGCGTAGCGGACGGCCCGTCATCCTGCTTGCGCAGCAAGCAGGATGTGCGGGTGGCGCAGCCACCCGCTCCGCGCTCCCGCGGAGCGGGAGCGCAACACCCGCGCGCAGCGCGGGTGTTCGCTTGCACATCGCGCAGCGATGTGGTACCCGCTCCGCGGG